>CANMDH010000010.1 GCA_947496555.1 uncultured Aquimarina sp.
CCAACAACTTTATATTAAATTTGGGGAGAGGATACCTCTGATTTTAAACACCAATTCCTCTGGGGCTAGCCCCAGAGGAATTGAAACAACAGACAGAGTTTAATTTACATATCCCTTTTTTGGTGGTAATTAAAATCACACCGTTGGCACCTCTGGTACCATAAATTGCTGAGGATGAAACATCTTTAAGTACTTCTAAGGATTTTATATCGTTTGGATTTATCTGTGAAATATTACCACTAAAAGGAACTCCATCCAAAACAATTAAAGGTTCATTATCAGCCGTTATAGAATTTTGCCCTCTAATTCTGATACTCACATCACTATTTTCAGCATTTGATGAGTTATTGGTTATATATACTCCTGAAACTGATCCCTGCAGCGCCTGAGAGAAGTTAGTATTTGGTACACTTTCAAGCCGATATTCTTCTAATGTGGATACAGAACCTGTAACATCAATTCTTCTTTGAGTACCATACCCAACCACTACTATTTCATCAAGCGTGGACGTATCTGGCTTAAAAGTATAATCAATGGTTTTTCTGCCATTGATTTCAATTTCTTCGGTTAAATAGCCTATGTAAGAGAATACCAGAATGGTTGCATTATTAGCTATATTTAATGTATAATTCCCATCAAAATCAGATACTGCTCCATTGGATGTTCCTTTTACAATGATATTAGCCCCTGGAAGCGGCATGCCATTCTCGTCAGTTACAGTTCCTGTAATAATGCTTTGCAACGGAGCTGTTCGTTTTTTGGGGACTTTGTCCCGCCTTACATCAATATTATTATTGACCTGCCTGAATCGCAACATTGTATTTTCGGATACAGTTTGTAAAATTTCTTCAATAGAAAGTGAAGTCTTTGGCAAGCTAATAACAACTTGATTATCAATATCATTCTTATCATATAAAAATACGAAGTCTGTTTTTTCTTCTATAGACTTCAATATTTTTTTTACACTCACTTTATTACTACCCAATGAAACATAAACTTCTTTGACACTTTTATACTTTTGTGCCTTTCCATGGTTAGCAATCAATAAGTTGACAAAAAACAAGGTAATAGTTAGAGTTCGTAGCATATGTTTAGAAATCGAAAAATTCGATTGCTGTAGTTTTTTTTTCATAATTTTGTAATGTTTATTGATGCATTCATTAAACAAGCCGTGAGTATTATTTGTTCAATCAATTTTAATAATCTCCGGCTCCTCATAAGAACAGTCTACTACCAATAGACTGTTCTTTATCTTTTTATGAAGTATTGGTTCTTTGATTCATACTTTTTAAAATTTAAATTCTATTGTTTTTCTATTTATTTTATACTCGAAGTTTTCTGTAAATGACAATCTTTCAAGAACTCGTTCTAATTTTTGTTTTTTAAATTCGCCGGTAAGATTCCATTTCTTGACAGGTTTATTTGTTAAGTGTATTTCAACCCCATACCATCTTTCTAACCTGGTTACAACCTCAGGTAATGAAGCATTCTTAAAGTACAGAATTTGATCTTTCCATGCCACAACTTCTTTCAAATCAAAAGATGTAATTTTGCTTTTTTGCTTCTTTATTGAATACACAAGTTGTTCTCCTGGTAAGGTGGTGTTCTTGGTTTTTAATGATTTATTTTCAATACTTATTTTCCCACTCACTAATGATACTTTAATCTCGTCGTTTTGAATACTGTAGGCATCTATATCAAATGAAGTTCCTAAAGCTGTAGTAATAAGACCAGACGAATTGACTCTAAATGGTCTTAGTGTATCCTTTACAACATCAAAAAATGCCTGACCGTCTAAATTAACTACTCGCTCCTTAACTGTGAATTTTGATGGATATGTGAGTGTACTACCTGCATTAAGCCATACGGTAGTGCCGTCTGGAAGTTGAATTTTTGATTTCCGACCATTAGGATTTTCTTTAACTATATTAGAAACGACTTTTTGTTTCGATTTTTTTTCGAAAGAAGACATATAATTGTTTACGAAATATGTAGTGGTCAAAAGCATTACTAAAATCGCAGCTACTCGTAAAAAGATGAAAGATTTTGAGAATTCTTCAATTTTATCCATAGAAGATACTGAAGAAGTTTTTGAAAGAATAAAATTCAAAGATTTCTCTTGAACTTCTTCATTAATGTGGTGCGTTTTGAAATTCATAGACAAGATAATCTCGCGAGCTTTTATGAGCATTTCTCTTTTCTCTGGATATAACTGTAACCATTTCAGCCAAAAAACATCCAATTCAGGATCTGGGCTTTTGACCCATCTCACGAACTCTTCGTCGGTTAAAAAATCTTCTATATTCTTTTTAATATTCATTCCTATTGTAGGTTACTATTATAGATAAGACAGTTTTTACCTAAATAACACTGTATTTTCTCATCTTTTTTATTAATTTATTTTATTTTTAAAAATATTTCTTAGGTAAGACCATTCATATTGCTCATAGGATCTATCTTTTATCTCTTTTTGGCAACATAGGAAATATCGTTATGCGAAGTTTGGCACTGCCATAAGGAATTAATGTTATCACCTCAGATTCATCATCAACATCTTGAGTAGATTTGAGATCTGGTAGCGGTGGAGTAAAGGAAAAATTTCCGTTCTTTTTAAAATCACTTCTCTCCTTCCATACTGTCTTGCCGTTATTTTGTATAGGCACGTTCATTGCATAAAAAACCGTATCCTTTTCTATCATCTTCCAATCACGAATCTTTTTTGCCGGAACTTTAATAGAAATTGGAGCCGTATTTGCGCTCCAGGGGTTAAGATTCCATTTTTCTTGTATGATTTCAATTTGATCTTCTATATCTGTGTCTTCAAATGCTAATGCATAATTCCAATCACTCTCGGCGGTTACATGGTAGGCCGGAAAATCTTTGGTAGATTTTGCATTATTCTTATCAGGTTCTAGAGCTTGCCAATTTTCATCTATTTTTAAAGCATAAACCAATGGACCTCTTTCTACCGCGACCCCATTATTTGGCCATTTACTCAATTGCGCTCTTTGTGGTAATAAAAGGGTAATTTTATCTCCTTTAACAAAATTTCTTTGTACAGAATAATAGTTTCCTGGTTGATACGTCTGTTTAGAAACTTCACCATTTATAATAACTTTTGGTGCTGTACACCATCTTGGAATTCTAAATGTAAACGAAAAATCAACTGATTTCTCAGGAAAAAACTCAAATTCAATATCCTCAGAAAAAGGGTACCGAGTATTCTCCTTTATATTCACCTGAGTACCATTAATTTTACCGTTCCATTCTGATGGACCATACATGGTGGCTACAATACCTTTTTCATTCTCTTTCATCCATAACCTGGACACATAATTAGGCATAATACGATTCACGTTTCCGGGACAACATTCTGTGAACTGATTAGGACCAAACATCATCGCTGTATTCCCTCTAAAAAACTTATTATGATTAGAAGTTGAGTCAAGAATAACCTGATTAGGACCCGATAAATATTGCAATGCTTTAAAGTCTGAAGTAACAGCACCTGGTGCGGCGTTAAACATTGCTTTTTCTATTTTATCGGCATACGAGACCTCTGCTGTGGCCATAAGTAGATATCCCAGGCTCCATGAATAATCCGCAATATCACATGTTTCATGGGTTTGAAGTGAATGAGGCGGGGTTCGCAAATGCTCTGAAGATACGTTCACACCATCTACCATAAGATAATACGTATCTATATTATCGTAAGCAGCTATTGAAGGCTTCAGATATTTGGTATCACCACTATATGTATATAAAATTGATCCAAGTTTGGCTATTTCATTGTAGGTAACACCATGCTCATAAACGGGTTTGGATTCTAAAAAGCTAGAAGCTGTTACTGGGCGATCCATAAACCCCTCATAATTCATTTTATTATAAATGTTTGTTGCCAGGGTATACAGCGTAGTGTCTTCAGTTTTTTGATACAACCAAAGCATATTTTCAATATTCAATTGATCTCTAATTTCATGAAAATTTTCTTCATTCTGATTCAAGTAAAAGCTTTTCATTTTCTGAAGAATTATTGGATCTTTTGTCACCTCATATTCTCTCATCAATGCCCTAAAATATACCGCATGTACCCATCTGTGTTTGTTTTTGTTTTTCTTTAAATACGAGGGGCCAATAAAATGATCTGTTCCTGTTTTTTCAAGTACTGGATAAATTTTGGATTTTGCTTTATTGATTAAAAAATCATCGTCTAATAAATATCCTGTGGTTAACATCCCATCGATCCAATATCCGGTTTGCTCATAAGGCCACCAACTAGAACTATCGACTACCTTTTGTGCCCAACCTGCACTATCAAAAGGGTAACCAGCTTCTTCAAGATGACCGGTTAATCCGTTTTTTTGATTGATCAGATATTGTTTAAGCCATCCTTTTGGTTTTATTTCATGAATCGATAGCTGATAAAATTTACCATGGTATGCTATTTGTTTAGCTTTGATATCTTTATCACCTGATTCTTTACAAGAAAATAAAAGCAAAAAGCAAAAGATGACTACTATATAGTGAAATGTTTCGCGTACCTTCTTCATAATTTTTAGGCTTTAAGTTTTACTGCTTCATTTGTAAGGTGGAATCCCTTAATTCAAATGCTACGTCGGGTATAGATAGAAGTAATTTTTTGGATAAATGACACCTGTTTAACAGGATAATTTTAATAAAGTTTAGAATATTACTATATAGTAGTTACTCACAACTTTTTCTAAGTGCTTTTAAAGCGATGTAAGCTTTATTTCTAACGCTTTTAATATTGGCGAAATCCATTATTTCTTTGATTTCCTGATATCCCATTTGTTCATAAAAAAAATAATAGATTACTTCTCTTTGTCTTTTCGGAAGTGTTTTGAGGGCTCGATTTAAACGTTCGATCTTTTCTTCAGTAAGTTGCTTTGCAATGAGATGATATTCGTATGAAAAAGTAAAATGAAAATTGTTCCCCTCTTCTAGAGATCCATTCCAAAAACGTTTTCTTGAAGATTTTATATACTGTAATATTTTTCTTCTTGTCGCCTTGTAGAGGTATAATTTAATGGAAGTAGTGTCGGATAATCTTTTCCGAGTTCTTCTTATATCTATAAATAAATCCTGAATACTATCTTCGACCAAATTTACATCCTTAGAAAACTGCAAACCATAATTATAAAGACTTTTAAAATTAGTTTTATAAATATGTATGAAGGCTGATTCATTTCCAGACTTGAATTGTTTCCAAATCTCGATATCTGCCATATTCTCGAATGAAGATGGCTTTTCCTTTTGAAGATAATTGTCTCGATCTTTATCGAAAGGTAAGGATGCCTTCTTTATCATAAGAAATAACAATTAATAGGTTATTAAATATAGTGAAATTTATAAGTATGTTAATTTTCAATAGAGACATAACGTTTTTTATACATTTTAAAATATTAGAAATCATTATGTATCTTCATGTATTCTATCGCATATCTTTTTCCCATCATTTGAACAGAACTGCGATCAAAATGATAGCCGTCAAAAGTTGTAAGGTCTCGCATTAAAACTAACCCCATATCCTTATCTTGTTCAGAAACTTTTTTGAGAATCTGATTAATTAATTTTCTATTAGCCTGATTATCCGT
This sequence comes from uncultured Aquimarina sp., assembly GCA_947496555.1. GTDB lineage: Bacteria > Bacteroidota > Bacteroidia > Flavobacteriales > Flavobacteriaceae > Aquimarina. The sequence continues at coordinate 5,616 of CANMDH010000010.1, forward strand.
ATCGTTTATATTTTTACCCAATTCACCTATAATAATAGGTAGTGATTTATTTCCTATATCCTCTCGAAATGATTGTATTAGTTTTAAAAAATCATCTTGATAACTTACTGTATTCTCATCTTTGGCATCGCTTTCTCCCTGATGCCATAATATTCCTTTTATAGTTCCGTATTTATTTGCAAAATTTACTTTTTCTCTTAGATTAGTATATAAATACACATTCTTACGCAAAGAATCTCCCAACCATTCTTTTATAGAGGTTCCCCCAACCGCACATGGTAATAATGCAATATGTACCGAATCATTCACATTTTTTAATATTTCTTCAGCAAATGATCGTCCACAATCCAAACCCATTAATTTTGGCTTATAACGATGCAATGGTTCTTTTGCTAATGCCCATTTATTATCTTGAGTTACTGTCAAAATTCTTGGATTTGGGATTGTGTCCTTAGGAGTAATAAAGGCTCGTCCAGCCATATTGGATTGCCCTGCCATAACAAAAATCCATAGCTTGTCTCTTGGAGGCAAAGTAGATACTGATTCTATTGTCTTCGGTAGATTTACTTGATGATCCTTCTTTTTATTAACATCTGAAACACTTTTTTGTGCAAAAATTGATGGTAAGCTCATGATGAACCCTAAGAAAAATAATAAATCATATTTGTAACTACTCTTCATTTATTATGTTATTTAAAACTTCTTGAATTTCAATGACTTTCTCTGTATGCGTATCGGCAAGATTATTGGTTTCTTCCGGGTCAGTTTCAAGATTATATAATTTGGGAATCGTATCAATACCTGATTCTATTTTTTTTATGGTATCTACCCACTTATACTCTTTTTCAGAAGGCATTATATATTTCCATTTTCCATATCTTAATCCATACGTATACGATTCTTCTAACATTATTTGTCTGCCCACTTCTGATTCGCCCAGGATCACATCGATCATATCTTCACTATCTAATAATGAGTTTTTATTGTGATCAATGTTTAAAAGAGAAGCAATAGATGTATACATATCAACCTGACTCCAAAGCGCTTCACTTTCTTTAGGTTTTATTGTACCCGGCCAATACGATACTGTAGGCACTCTAGTTCCTCCTTCAAAAGCACTATATTTTCCACCACGAAAAATACCTGAAGGCTGGTGGTTTCCTAACTTCTCTTCAGCCATATCTTCATAACCATCATTAAGAACTGGTCCATTATCGCTAGTAAAAATCACTAGTGTATTTTTTTCAATTTTTAACCGTTTCAATGTATTTATGATTTCTCCAACGACCCAGTCCATTTGTACTATAGCATCACCTCTGAGTCCCATGGTGCTCTTACCAACAAACCTAGTATGGGGTGCCCTGGGTACATGAATGTCATGAAATGAAAAATAGAGAAAAAAAGGATTGCTCTTATTTTTATCTATAAATCGAGTTGCCTTGGCCAATAAGACATCGCTCATTTCTTCATCTACAATTTCTGCACGTTTTCCTCCTCCCATAAAACCTATACGACTTATACCATTAATTATAGCACCACTATGTTGTTGATCTGCCTTTTGCTTTAATAATTCAGGATGTGTAATACCTGTTGGCCTTTGATAAGGGTTGGTATCATTTGGGTTATCTGTAAAAGAAATTTTTAATGAATCATTCTTATCTAGACTGACTACGCTATAATTTTCTACGTATACACTTGGCACTCTATCACCAGTAGATGGAAGCAAATAACTATAGTCGAATCCTATTTCTAGTGGTCCTGGTTTTATTTCCTTATTCCAATCAACTTTACCATCCCCTAAACCCAAATGCCATTTTCCTACAACGGCAGTTTTGTATCCTTCTTCTTGTAGCATTGAAGGTAATGTAGGAGTATCCGAATCTATTAAAAGTGATGCATCCCCTGGCAGAACTTTTGCCTTCTTTCTAAAGGCATATTTGCCGGTAAGTAAAGAATATCGAGAAGGAGTACAGGTAGCTGCAGCACTATGGGCATCAGTAAATTTGACCCCATTTCTGGCTAAATAATCTATATTAGGTGTCTTGACTCCTTCTGCACCATAAATCCCAACATCACCGTACCCCAAATCATCTGCATATAAGATAATGATATTAGGTTTTTCAATAGTATCCTCATTAATGGAAGAATTGCAAGAAAAACATAGTATGATTAAAATCACGATACTATGTATTCTCACATTTGTACTATTTATAAAGCATTTGTAAAGAATCATCAATATTATAAGATAAATCTTGTGAATATGACATCGTTATTTATGAATTAATTATTAAAGTATTGATCTACATTAAATTAAAAATATAATAGATAAGCTCTCTGAACCCACTTCAATCCTGCCGTTTGGCAGGATTGAAGTGGGTTCAGAGTATTTCGTCGATGCACCTTCTACTCTCGCGTTAAAAATATCCAAGTATCACCAAAGCGCGTAAGGATGTTTCATATCACTTTTTGGTTCACGAAAAATCCATGGTTTAAAACCTTCCAGATGTTTTTCCCATTCTTCTAGGGATCGTGTTGGATAATTTGAAGACCAACCTCCTTTTCTAAACTCCTCACTAACACCTTTATCTTTTACTTCGGCTCTCCATTTATTTAGTTCAGTTAATAATGCTTTTTGAATAGAATCATAGGTAGCGTTTCCCGCAAGGTTATTCAGTTCCCATGGATCGGTCATCAAATCGTACAATTCGAATTCAGGTTTGGAATCGGACATAAACTGGCGCAGTTCGGGATTCAATTCTCCTTTTAGATTCATTATATTAAGTTCTGCCAGGACAGGGTAGTAAGCCTCCTTGTACTTATTATATTGGCAATATGGGCGCTCAGGAAGAAGATTGTGGATGAGTTTGTATTTTTTTGACCTAATAGTTCGCATAGCATCATACGTACTATCCATTTTATCGCGAGAAGCAAAAATATATTCTCGATTAGCCAAATCATCGCCAAAAAGATTTTTCCCATGTAGTTGTGTTGTAGTTTTTACACTTGCTGCTTCCAAAATAGTCCTTGTAATGTCGAGTGTTGAAACCAAAGCATCAGATACCTGGTTGTTCTCTATTTTCTCTGGCCAACGTACAATCAGAGGTACCTGAATACCTCCATCATATAGGAATTGCTTTCCTCTGGGCATACATCTGCCATTATCTCCCATTATAAAAACTATTGTGTTTTCATAAAGTCCTTCTTCTTTTAATCGATCTAAAACTGTCTTGACTTCGCGATCGGTAACTTGCATAGCTTCTAATCCGTTGGCCCAATCACGTTTGGCCAAATCAGTTTGTGGATAATACGGAGGCAACCTTACCTCTGTTATGTCGATAGGATCTATCGAATCACGTTTCCAGGGTCGATGAGTTTTCTGAAACGTGATTTGAGCAAAAAAGGGTTGGTTCTTGTCACGTTGATTCCAATCTGTACCTTGAAATAAATCTCCTTCATATAAAAAATTAAGATCTGTCTTTTTATCAAGCATCAGACAAGTAAAGTATCCTTTTTCAGATAACAGTTGGGTTATTGGTTTAATACCATAAGGCAGAGGCTTTTTCTTGAATCCAAACTTTGCTGCAGTCCTATGTTGCTCTGCACCAATATAATTCTGGTAATAACCTGTCATCATAGCAGATCTTGACGGAGAACATACTGGTGAAGTACTGAAGCATTTAGTATACATAATCCCTTGCTGAGCGAAATTATCGATATGCGGTGTTTCAATTCCAGGCTCATTATAACAAGAAAGTTGAGTACCCCAATCTTCTAGCATAATCCATACAATATTAGGTTGAGATTTTATTGTCGATGTATTACGAGTGTCTGCACAAGAAACCATCATTAATATAGATAATAATGAGACAAATAAATAAGGTTTCGAGAAAAGCTTTGAGTCTTTCATAAGGTTTTCGGGTTTTACATTTCTATACGCACGTCATGCAGCCATATTTTATCAGGTCGGCTAAGCATGAATGCAATGACTTCGGCCAGATCAGATGGGTCGGTAAATTTTTCTACAGAGAAATCCTCACCCATTTTTTCAAACATTTTGGTCTTTGTTCCACTTTGATAGATACCCGCTACCCTTATGTTCGTTTCCCTCAGATCAGTTTTGAGTACTTCAGTAAATCCGCGAACACCATATTTGCTTGCTGTATAAACTGATTGCCCATCTTGTGCTACTACACCAGATTTTGAGGCAACATTGATTATCGCAGCTTCATTGCTACTACGAAGTGTTGGAAGTAGTAAACGAGTCGTATGTATCAAAGCGGATAGATTTGTGGCTATAACATCATCTACTGTTTGTTTTAAAATGTCGTCAATTGGTTTAAGTTTTTGCCAAACACCGGCATTATTGATAAGAATGTCAATCGTCCCAAAATCAGAAATCAAAGATTTTACGGTAATCTCAAGGGTATCCGTGTCACGAATATCACAGGAATAGGATTTAACTTCAATTGCACCTAGTGACTTCGCATTTTTGGCTACTTCATTTAATCTTTTTTGATTTCTTGCAATCAGCCCCAGTTTGCAACTTTCTTTAGCAAGCCTCAGAGCAATTTGTTTGCCAATTCCATCACTTGCTCCGGTAATAACAATAATCCTGTTTCTTAAAATCATAGGTTGCGGGAGATGTTTTAATAACATGATACTTTTATCGGCAGATTCCCTACATTTTTTTTGTGTTTTTTTAATTTTTCATACAACAATTAAGCAATAGTCTTCAGCCTATTCCCAATAGCCTAGAAAAAAAGTGATAAATTTTGTTGTCGAAAAATCTAAAATGGAAATTTGGGTTTTCGAATAGGTTTATTTAGAGGTAGATTGTTTCAGAAAGAGCATCATGAAAATATGTGAGGTGTTACTCAATGTCTTTTTGAGACGTTTAATAGCGCGACTAATATGTTTTTCAACAGCTTTCTCAGAAATATTGAGTTGGGCCGCTATTTCTTTATATTTGTATCCCTGTTTTTTACTAAGCAAAAATACTTTTTTACACTTTTTCGGGAGTTTTTCTATAGCTTCTTCTACTAATTTCATTTTTTTACCCAATTGTTCTTGATCCATATCTAACATATGATCTAAAACTTCATGTTTAATTTCAAGAAGTGCTTTGTCCCTGCGCTTCCTTTTATTGTACTCTTTTACAAATTCATTATACACTCCTTTATATAAATAGCCTTTAAGAGACGTGTTAATGTTTAGATTTGATCTATTGATCCATATTTTTACTAGTAAATTTTGGACAATATCCTCTGCAAGAGCCAAGTCATTTGTTAAATTAAAACAGTATCGAACCAAATTTTCATAATAGAGGTCATACAGAACAGCATAAGCCTCCTCTTTGCCATTTTGCAAATTTTCTACAGATAATTGACTCTTTTTCAGCATTTTAACTGTTTTTTTGAGAATATCGAAAAGAATTGGGAATAAACAAAGATTAAAAAAAAGTTTAAATTAATGTAGGGTTTGTATAAAATTATGAATCATAATAGTATAACTAATGAGTGATAGATGACAACCGAGGATTTAGAAAATATAATTCAGAAGTATCTCAAAGGGCAACTTTCAGAGGAAGAATTAGACCTTTTGCTGGACGTACTTTCAGAAAAGTGGGTAAGAAAACAGCTTGAAGAATCTATAGAGATTAATTACTTACTGTCTTTGAAGTATCAGAAAGTAGATTCAAAGATAGCTTACCAGGATTTTCTTTCGAAAACACAATCCCGTAAAAGGGTTCCTTTAATAAGAATGAAAAAATTCTCAATTATGAAATACGCTGCCATTTTTGTGGTGCTTTTGGGATTGGGATATCAATTTCTTTTTCATGAAGATCAACCAATACGGGAATTGGAGATTCAGAATAAAGTCATTACACTCCAATTAAGTAATGGTAAAGTGGATATAGTAAATCAGGACGGGAATACTCAGATATGGAAAAACAAAGAGCAAACAATAGCAACTAGCACAGGGAATAAGATAACGTATACTGCTGATGCTGTTTCAGAAAAGTTGGTATATAATGAATTACATATTCCTTATGGGAAAAAGTTTCAGATTCAATTGTCTGATGGAACTATTGTTCATTTAAATTCGGGGTCTTCTCTTAGGTATCCCGTAAACTTTATAAAAGGACACAAACGAGAGGTATTCCTTACCGGAGAAGCATATTTTAAAGTAACCGAGGATAGAACCCATCCTTTTATTGTAAATACTCAAGAAGTTGATATTAAAGTTTTGGGAACCGAATTTAATGTTTCTTCCTACCTAGAAGATGAAAGTATTAATACGGTTTTAGTTTCGGGGAGTGTCCAATTGTATAAGGATACAGGCCCAAATGATTCTACGGATCCCATAGCATTAGTTCCCGAACAAAAAGGTTCCTGGGATAAGTCTACTATGACATTCGACGTACAAAGAGTGAATACCGATATTCACACAGCCTGGATTAGAGGCAGACTTATATTTAGAGACGTGACCTTTAAAACTATGCGTAAAAAACTCGAAAGGCATTATAATGTAACCATTATTAACAGTAACAAACAATTAGAAGAAAATACATTCAATGCAGTTTTTGATATTGAGAGCATCGAAGAAGTATTAGAAGTTTTTGATCGAAATTTTGATATCAAATATAAAATACAAAACAATCAAATAATCATATTTTAAAAATCAAATAGCCTATGAGAGAATAAACAATACAAAAAGGGAAAAAATCACAAAAAAACCGGGAAATGCTCGCAACATTCCCCGATAATCGTGATTAAAATTAATTAACCACTCTAACAGTACAAATATATGAAAAAACCAAATAATTTTTGGGGTGTTTCTATTACAGTAACGTTCGACTTAAAAATGAAGCTAACTACTATATTCCTAATAGCTTTCTTATTTCAAATCAATGCTAATACGTATTCTCAGAAAAAGAGAATTACATTGGATATGACGCAAGTTAGTGTAGAACAAGTACTAACAGAAATAGAATCACTTACCGAATTCAAGTTTTTCGTAGACACCAAAAAGGTGGATATCAAAAGAAAAGTAACTATAAAAGAGCGAAGGCAACTAATTTCCAAAGTTCTTGAAAAGTTATTTTCAGGAACCAAGGTCTCTTTTGAGTTCTTCAACAAGCAGATTATACTCAAAAAAGGATCCGAAAGAATGACCTCACCTCCAGTAAAAAATACATCTCAAAAGAATGTACAAGGGGTAGCACAACAAACTATATCGGGTACCATAACCGATCAAAATGGCGCACCTCTGCCAGGGGCCGATATTGTAGAAAAAGGGACTAATAACGGGGTAGCTTCAGATTTTGACGGAGAATTTAATATAACCGTAAACGGATCTAGTGCAGTTCTCGTTATATCGTATGTTGGTTTTAATACCACCGAAATTGCGGTTGGAAATCAGACCACATTAAATATTCGTTTAGAACCAGATGTTTCTAACCTGGATGAAGTGGTCGTTTTGGGTTATGCTCAGCAAAGTAGATCTAACCTCATTGGAGCTGTAAGTACCATATCAAGTGACTTATTAGAAGAACGCCCGGTGACTAATACTACAAATCTCATAACTGGTTTAGCTCCCGGTCTTTCTACTACGCAAACTTCGGGAGGTATAGCAGGAGGAAGTGGTCCTATAATACGTTTGAGAGGTGTAGGTACCCTGAACAACTCTAATCCATTAATTTTGGTAGATGGTACCCCGTCTTCATTTGATGATATAAATCCGACTGATATTGAGAATATCTCCATATTAAAAGACGCCTCTGCCGCTGCAATTTATGGTTCAAGAGCTGCAAATGGAGTAATACTGATAACTACCAAAAGGGCAGGTGTGGGTTTAAAAGTAGACTTTCAAACTTTTTCCGGGTTTCAACAAGTTGGAAACAGACCTGATTTAATTAATGATCCGATCTTATGGATGGAGTTGAAAAATGAAGCAAGATCCAATGGAAGTCTTCCAGTTTTATTTAGTGAAGAGGATATTGAAGATTATCGTAATGGTTTGGGAACAGATCCTATACGTTACCCATCAACTGACTGGTTTGATGTACTTGTTGGCGATCCTGCTTTTATGAATTCCTATACACTAATTATTGATGGTGGAAGCGAAACAAATCGTATAAGAACTTCTCTTAATTATCTGAATCAAGATGGTATCGGTTTAAATAATTCAATGGAAAGATATAATCTTCGTATCAATAATGAGAACAGGATATCTAAAAACTTTACTGTAGGAACAAATGTGTTCGTATCTGTGTCTGATATTACTCCCATAGTAGAAGGCGCCACAAATGGGTTTGGTCAACAAGTTGGCTTTCGACATATGGGAATGCAGAACATGCCTATTATTCCGGCGATTCAGGCACCAGATGGACGATGGGGAGATGCACAAGTAGACGGAGCAGGTACGATCACTAATTGGGTGGCACTCGGTTCTGTGACCCAAGATCAATTAACGCGTCATAACGTTCAAGGACAATTGTATGCAAAATGGAATATTTTTGATGATCTTAGGTTTGATGCTCGTTTGGCAATCAATTATCTAAGCAATCAAAGAGATCAGTTTATAGGTCTTATCCCAACAGGTACCTTATGGAATTTTAATACCGAATCAGGAACACCAACAGATAGAGGCGAAAGAGCATTTTCGGGTACCAGTACGAATCGTCTATTAACAAGTTACTATACTCTTACCTATACTAAATCCATTAATGAGAAACACAATTTTTCATTACTAGGAGGTTATCAGGAAGATCGTTCTGAAGCAAAACAAACTACTGCTAGCATACGTGAATTTGCCAGTAATAATACCCCGGTCCTGAGTGCAGGATTAGAAGCCCCTGCCGTAGGGCAAAGCCTTATTCGATGGGGGCTACTTTCCTATTTCGGAAGGTTTAGTTATAATTATAAAGAAAAGTATCTTTTGGAAGCAAATGTTCGTTTTGATGGTTCTTCACGTTTTAGAGAAGGAAAAAGATGGGGATCATTCCCTTCCTTCTCGGCAGGTTGGCGCATCTCTGAAGAGAACTTCCTTGCAAATTCCAATTTCTTGAGCGAGTTTAAATTAAGAGCTTCCTGGGGTCAACTGGGTAATCAACAAATTAACGCCTACCCTTATCAAGCAACATACTCTGTCAATGAAACCTATAGTTTTGGTGAGCAAGTAGTACTTGGTGTTGCACAAACCGAGATAGCAAATCCAGACATTGAATGGGAAACAACTACCACATGGAATTTAGGTGCCGACCTAGCATTTGCTAGAGGAAAGGTTAATCTTTCGGTTGACTATTTTAACCGAGAGACTGATGGAATACTTGTAAGACAGGAGATTCCCGATTATCTGGGTGATAAAACACCTCCATTCGAGAATCTTGCTGTTGTCATTAATAAGGGGATTGAATTTGATGTGTCATATCGCGACCAAATTGGTGATTTTTCTTATCAATTAGGAGGTAATCTTACCATTCAAGATAATGAATTGACCAAATACCTAAGCGATGTACCCTTTATTTCCAATAGTAGTGGGGTGTTAACAGTCCTGCAGGAAGGTCAACCTATTAATGCTTTTTATGGGTATCAGGCAATAGGAATCTTTCAGGATGAAGGCCAAATTGCCAGTGGCCCCACTTATGATCAAACTCCTTCTCCGGGAGACCTCATATTTGCAGATATTAATGGAAGAAATGATGATGGCGAACTTACTGGAGAACCTGATGGTCAGATCACAGAGGCCGATCGAACTATAATAGGTAATCAAATACCAAAGTATTTGATTGGGGCAAACTTGTCAATGGGATATAAGAATTTTGACTTATCTGTTCTGGTACAAGGAGTAATTGACGTAGATACCTGGACAGGTCTTTCGGGAGCCTTTTGGCCACTTGAAAAAGAAGATCGAGGACAAATTCATGAATTATGGACGAATCGCTGGACTCCTGATAATCCAAGTTCAGAACTTCCAAGGCTTGTCTCCAATAGTGCTTATAGTCAAAACGAGCTGCCATCGTCCTTTTTTGTTGAAGATAATTCATATGTAAGGATAAGAAATATAACACTAGGATATAATTTTCCATCAGATTTTCTTGAGAAATTCGCGATGAGTAGTCTTAGACTCTATACCAGTGGTGAAAACCTATTTACATTCTCCAAATTTATGGACAAATGGGGTTGGGATCCAGAGCGCGGACCGCAACAATTTGATGTTCGTATTCCAAACGTAAGAACCTTTGTTTTTGGGGTAAATGTTTCATTTTAATCCGATCAAGATTGAACAAAAAATTATAAGAATATGAAAACGATTAGATATACATTTTTAATATTTTTTATATGGGGAGTTACATCATGTGAGGATATCCTTGATGAACAACCCAATGACGATATTGCAGAAACTACATTTTGGATAACCTCTACAGATGCCGAAGCAGGTCTGATAGCCTGTTATGATGCGCTTAGGCCCAGAAGTAATCAAGTACCCTTTTCTTGGGAATTCTGGGGAGCTTTTGATCAGCTCATCCAAATAGGAACCATTAGAAACGGAAGGGTTAGGAGCTTCTCAACTAGTACCGGACCCGCTAATGACATCCATATAGAGAGAGCTTGGTCTGCATATTATAGAGGTTTGGTCCGTACGAACGATTTTATGCTCAACATAGATGATATTCCTTTTGAAAATCAAGAGAGAAAGGACAATCTTATAGGAGAAGCCAGATACTTAAGAGCTATGTATTCATATGCTCTTACAATGATATGGAAAGATGCTCCTTATTTTCTGAATGTTCCCGGCCTTGAGGCGGTCGATATTGAAAGAACCTCTCAGCAGGAAATTATAGAGCAAATCAAAATCGATCTTGCCGTTGCAATTGAAAAATTACCAGATACACCTAATGATCCAGGTAGAGCCGGTAAAGGGGCCGCGTATATGTTGCAATTAAAACTCGCTTTGTTTGAAGAAGATTGGGATACAGCAGTGTCTTCTTCCCAAGCGGTGATTGATTTAGGTATTTATTCACTGCAATCCAATTATGCTGATATTTTTACCCTTGAAAACGAAAACAACAGTGAAGTTATCTTTGATATTCAAGGAATTGCAGACAATGATATCGAACCCGGTAACACATTTGAGCGATTTTATTCGAACAGATCTTCTTCAAATAGTGGTCTTTCCTGGATGAATCCAGGTCTTTGGTTGATCGATAAGTACGAGATTATAGATCCAAATCCAGTATATACACAAGACGATCCTCGAATCCCTACAGAAATCTATGATTACTTTGAAGGAAGGGATCCTAGAATGGATGCAAATATCATTAGACCCGGAGCATATTTTGTGGGTGCAGGTGGAAATGAAGTGCTATATCCCTTTATTAACAATTATACTCATTCCAGAACTGGTCTTCATGCCAGAAAGTATGTAGTCACTGGTGATGCTAGTAGGCCCGGATCAGGAACCTCTCCACTTAATTTTATAGTATTTCGCTATGCTGATGCCCTTTTACATTATGCTGAAGCCCGAGTAATGCAGAATTCTGGAGCTTTTAATGACCAAACTGTCCTGGATGCCGTCAATGCAGTAAGAGCAAGGGCTTCCGACCAGTTACCACTTTACTCACCCGGCACTTTTAGTAGTGCCAGCGAATTTCTTGATGCGCTATATGATGAGCGAATCAGAGAACTTCCTATGGAAGGATGGTTGTATTGGGATTTTAAACGATGGGGATTGATTGAACAACGAAATGGATTTGACGTGATGGGAATTGAACTCAAAGGCGGTCAAGTACAGTTTCGATCTTCTCCAGTGGTCACACAAGTATGGACACCAAACAAAGATGAATACTTCCCGGTTCCACAAGCAGAACGGGATATAAATCCTAATCTTGGTCAAAATCCAGGATATCAATAAGTAGTGAACGCCCATCCATCCTTGTGAATTGATATGGCCTTTAGGGTGGATGGGTTTCTTTTTCAGAATTAAGTTAAACCGAAACTCTGTAAGAGGGTTATTAGGATAATCTAATATACCCCATGTTACCACACAGATCTAATATAACGAGTATGTCTAAATTATTTCTATCAGTATTTCTGTTCTTATCATTTTTTAATGTCATGGGACAGAAAACGATTGATTTTTCTATTTATCTAACCAAATATAAAGATGCAAGTCTCGCCTTTTTTAAAGCATTAGAAGCTTGTCGTGTTGAAAAGGCTGATAAATTGATTATTCCCAAAGGCACTTACAATTGCCACGCTCAAAGGGCTTTTCAAAAATACTATGCAATTAGTAATAATGAAAACGGTTGTAAGGGAATTGCTTTACCAATAATTGATCAACATAACCTTGAGATAGATGGCCAGGGTTCACGAATCATTTTGCATGATATGATGATGAGCAGCGTAGTCGAAAAATCAACAAACATTGTAATCAAAAACCTTGAGTTTGATTGGGATAAACCTTTTTATGCCCAAGGCAAGGTGATATCCAAGGATACTGTTAACAAGACATTCGACCTTAAGTTTGAAGATTATGTCGAGTATCGGATAGTAAAGAATGATATACTTTTCAATAGTCACGGAAGAGAGTACATGATTTCCCAAAATTTTTGGCTGGATCCGGAAATTGGCCCGGTTCATAACCTTGTAAATATTCGTCCAAAACATTGGGATAGTAAAAGTGATAAAAATTATCAAATAGAAGATTTGGGAGAAAAAACAATCCGGGTTAAAAACCAAATAGAACAGCTCCCCGAGGTAGGATGGAGTTTCATTGCCAAATGGCGAAACAAGTTATACAGAGTTAATCGTTCTGCTCCGGGTATCTACTTGCGTAACTCTTTCAATATAACCTTAGATGAGGTAAAGGTATTTTCTACAGCTGGTATGGGAATCATTGGTGAACATAGTGGCGATATAACTTTGAACAAAGTTCAGGTAATCCCTACCCCTGGTACATCAAGAGTTGTTTCTTCAACCGCCGATGCTACGCATTTTGCCAATTGCAAGGGAAAAATAGTTCTAAAAGACTGCGTTTTTGAAAATCACTTGGATGATGGATTAAACATACATGGTAATTATGCGGTAGCCGATCGGATGATAGATAAATATACGTTGGCATGCAAAATAAAGCATAGACAGCAGTTAGGCTATGAATTTGCAGAACCTGGTGATACCATTCAGGTCATTAACCAGAATACATTAATACCCACAGGCGAAAAATTGGTGGTTAAAAACATACATATCGTCAACGGTGCTTATTTCGAAATCGAAACACAAGAACCTATGAAAAATATTTCTAGCGGTATGGGCCTCGATAATATCACCTGGTCTGCAGATTTGGAAATGACAGGCTGCTCTGTTGGTAAGAACTGGGCAAGGAGTATTTTGGTCAAAACCCCAGGTAAATCTGTGGTGACTAATAATAAGTTTTATTCTTCAATGCAAGGTATAAGAAACTGGGGAGATATGATTTGGTTTTATGAATCAGGTAGCGTAACTGATGTTTTGATTAGCGATAACCAATTTATAGATCTATGCAAGGTGGGGGCTGGATATCCAGTAATTGTAATCTATCCTCAGGCAAAAGAACCTCAACTAGACCCTCCCGGCTACTACAATCGCAATATCCGAATCGTGAATAATACAATAAAAACATTTGACAGAGGAATTTTATATGCCTTTTCTGTAGATGGACTCACTTTTGAGAATAATACCATCATCAGGACAGATACTTTTGAACCCTTATCACCAGAATTACCGGTTATTCAAATAGAACATTGCAAAGACATTAACATTAGTCACAATACTTATGAAGGAGGACCAGAAGCAGATATAGTAATCGATGATTTGAGTAAAAAAACACTCACAGTAAAAAATAATAAGGGGTTCAGTCATGATATTAGAAAAAACTAGTCGTCCAAAAATCGTCATATTGCTTTGTAGATTTCGTCATCTACTAGTTCAATGGTCTGCTATAAGCGCAATTATACTTATAGGGTGTAACCCAACGCAGGAAAATGAGCCAGTTAAAAATATCGTACCATTTCGCACTGGTGTTGCAAAAATGATTGGAGGAGGTTCTACAAATAATGCGGTTTATGAAAACCCTTCAAATATCAATATTTACGAAGCTGCCAATGTACTTGGGTATGGAGCAGCAAGAGGCAATCTGAATCATCATGAATACTGGCAGGACGGAAAACCGGTTACTAAAAAGTTTGATCGGTTTATAGGTTGGTATAAGCATGGGGTTAAACCTCTGTTGCTTTTTAACCATTACCCTGATGCAGCTAATCCAGTTGGAGGTTATGATAAATGGTATGCTATAGGCAATGCATTTGCAGAACGGTTTCGTCCTAATAGTGAATTTCTTCTCTCCAAAGGAATAAAAGACTGGGGAATTACCGATTTTATGGTTTTCAATGAACCAGAATGGCATATCATACGTCACCCGGGCACCATGTCTCCAGAAGAATATAAGATGGCTCTAAAAGGTTTGGCAGATGGTGTTCATGCAGTTGATCCTGCACTGCGGGTAAGTCCAGGAGGTTATACTTTTCCTATTTGGGATAACGTACTTAAAGATCCTCCTAATACTGATGCTCTAAAACTAGTTGAGGCTATTGCACCACTCTACAACGATGGTACTTTACATGCTTTTTATCTTCACCCTTATGTCAGAAAAAATGATTTCCGTAAAAAAAGATCAGCTCAAAATATTTTCGATCACACCAAAAAAGCGTTTGGTATCAAAAAAGATATACATTTTGCAGTACTTGAGTACTGTTATGCAGGATCTTATGTTGTAAACGGCCAAAAGGACAATAATATTGGTATTGATAAAAATGCGAATGAAGCAGAGTTTTATGGGGAAGCTTCTGAGCAAGAAAAAGCGCTTGGCCAAATGGCTGCTTTTTGGGATAATATCACCGTAACAGGTAACAAAGGACAACCCATTACCGACTATGTCCTTGCCTGGGAGCCACTATCGACATATCTGAACAACCTAAACTGGGGACTTGCAAAAAGTAAAGCACCTTATGAAGGTCGAATAGCCGCCAATATTATTCAATTGAACACCTATCTCACTAATGGAATGTCTTTTACAGCCATCGATCGAGATCGAGAGGTTTTTACACTTAATGGTGATGGCAATCAATTGGTCGTATGGCAAAACTGGGACGGATGGTCCTCTATATGCGGAAACTCTTTTATTCTAAATGATATTTCTACGGAAACTCAACGTTTGGATGTGTTTGACGCGCTGTCCTGGAAGAGTGGTCCCGGATTCAGTGGTATCCCGCAACCAGTGCAGCAACATACAATAAATGAAGAACGGACTTTTATCGTTGAAAATCTTCAAAAAGGACATACATATCTTTTTATGTTATGGGGTAATGAAAAGAAACGAATTCCACCGCGAGTGAGTATAAAGAATACTATAGACAACCAGGGGTACGTCCAAATAAATGGAAATGTACAATCCTCTGAAAGCAATATTAAATTATCTCGCATTTATAATGGTGCTCATCTAATTACAGAAATACCTGCTGGTGGTAAACTTCATTACACCTGGGAAAATCCAGCTCCGGGACTCAATGAGTTACGTATTACAGCAATAGATGAAAATGGGTTGTTAAATACGGCCCAGGAAACAATTGAAATCCCCCATAAGAATGATAAGCTTATTCCAGCATTACATGACACTTATATACGCGGGCATCATAAACGGTATAGTCAAAAAAACTTTAATAACATGAAGGTTCTGGAAGCTAAGACAGGAGGACAAAAGGCTATAAGACATCCGTATCTTTTGTTTGATCTGAATAGTGCTCCGGAAAGCTTCGAGACCTGTCGTTTGATGATCAAAATTAATGAAAACAGTGATTTCATGACCAACAAGTGTTTGTTATTTGCGATTGAAGATGATTCCTGGAAGGAAACTGATCTTACCTGGGATAACGCCCCCGCCAAAGGAGACCTTTTGGGAACTGAATCAGTACCGGCTTCAGGAGAGTGGATCGCATTTGATGTTACTTCATTTATAAAAAATCAAATTCAGAAAGATAAAAGGGCATCTTTCAGGTTAGAAAAACCTGGACGTACCTATGTAAGTTTTTTTAGCAGGGAAGCGCATCCTCTAAATGTTCCAATTTTAAGTTTTGAATAATGAATACTCACCAAATTATAATACAAGTATTGTATATAAACGAAATAGACTATTTAACGGTTCATAAAAAGTGGTCTCTCCTATTGTTTGTGTTCATGCTAACTGGTGGATTAAGTTTGTTTGCTCAGAGAGAGGAATGGCGCAACCCTGAAGTTATAAACATAAATACAGAGCCTGCACACGCAACGCTGATGCCCTTTTCCTCTGTTGAACAAGCGCTACGTTTAAAGGATAAAGAATCTCCTTTTTTTCAATCTCTGAATGGAAATTGGAAATTCAAATGGTCTGAAAACCCGGCAAAACGCCCTGAAAATTTTTATCAGACAGATTATGATGACCGCCAATGGAAAGAAATACCGGTACCATCAAATTGGCAAATGCATGGATTCGGGCAACCGATTTACTATAACAATGGTTTTCCTTTCAGGCATCTTTTTGATCCAGTGTTAGAACCCACAGAAGTACCTGTAACTTATAATCCAGTGGGGTCCTATCGTACCACTTTTACTATTCCTGATAATTGGAATGAGCGTCAGGTTTTTTTACATTTTGAAGGCGTACAATCTGCTTTCTATTTGTGGATTAATGGAAAGAAAGTAGGATATAGCGAAGGCAGTATGACACCTTCTGAATTTAATATTACTGAGTATCTGAAGAAAGGCAAAAACATTCTTGCTGCCGAAGTATACCGCTGGTCAGATGGCAGTTATCTTGAAGATCAGGATTTCTGGAGGTTAAGCGGGATTTATCGTGACGTTTTTCTTTTTTCTACACCTGATTTTCATATACGCGATTTTTTTGTACGCAGTGATTTGGATAAGGACTATAAAGATGCTTCCCTTCAGATAACAGCACGATTGAAAAATTATAAAGGAAACAAAACTGATTTTGGATACAAGCTAGAGGCATATCTCTATGATCATGAACTGAAACCTGTGGTAAACCAACCGTTGGCTTCTGTCAGACTTTCAAACATGGGTCATTTAAAAGAATTAGCCGAGGGTTCAGAAAATATTTTTGAGTTAGAGACCAAAGTAAAGGACGTAAAAAAATGGTCGGCAGAATCTCCTTATTTATATACTGTAGCATTAGTACTAAAAAATAGTCTGAATAAAGTTTTGGAAGTAGAAAGAACAAAGTTTGGATTTAGGGAAATAGAGATCATCAAAGGACAACTTTGCTTAAATGGAGCCCCTTTATTGATTAATGGGGTTAACCGACATGAGTTTGATCCTGATTTTGGAAGAACTATTTCATATGATGGCATGATAGAAGATATCAAGATCATGAAAAAGTTCAATATCAATGCCGTAAGAGCTAGTCACTATCCCAATGACACAGATTGGTATGCCTTATGTGATGAATATGGCCTTTATGTGATTGATGAAGCAAATGTAGAGTCCTGCGGACATAACTTTAGTTTTGCCAGTGTACTTCCTGAGTGGCGAAATGCGGTGGTTGACCGTATGGAAAGCATGGTAGAACGTGATAAAAATTATACCTCTATTATCGGATGGTCGATGGGTAACGAAGCTGGTTTTGGTCCAAACTATGAATATATGGCCGCCTATACCAGGGTAGCGGATCCTACACGGCCGGTACAGTTCCTTGTAAAACGTGATGAACTGCATCCGATTAGTGATATTGTTACACCCATGTATCCTTCTATTGATGATATTGTAAAGTATGCTGAAGGTAATCACTACCGTCCGTTGATCATGTGTGAGTATGCCCACTCTATGGGTAATAGTACCGGAAACCTAAAAGAATACTGGGATGCGGTAAAAAAATATCCATTATTGCAAGGTGGATTCATTTGGGATTTTGTGGATCAAGGCCTAAGGAAAACAGCCGATAATGGAAAAGAATTCTTTGCATATGGTGGCGATTTTGGTGACAAGCCAAACGATGCTAATTTTTGTATGAATGGTCTGGTTTTCGCCGATAGGAGTATTCAACCCGAACTGTATGAAGTAAAAAAAGTATACCAAATGGTAGATTTTATATCAAAAGATCTGAAGGAAAAACAGATTGAGGTTATTAATAATTACTCTTATACTAATTTAAAAGATTATGAATTTTATTGGTCCATTCAGGAAGATGGGGCATTAATACAGGAGGGGAATTTAGATATTAACCTCCCTCCTCTTAAAACAACACCTACAGAGATTCCCTTTAAGGATTTTAAACCCAAACCTGGAGCGGAATACTGGTTGAATATTTATATGAAACAATCATATGATACTTCTTGGGCAAAAAAAGGCCATATAGTGGCACAAGAACAATTCAAGCTTCCATTATATGTAAAGCCCGCTAATGAAATACCTACTAATAAAGGATCATTAGACGTTAAAGAAACGGACCAAATAGTATCAGTTACTTCGGGAAGTTTTCAAGTCGATTTTGATCGATCTCAAGGTATTATTCAGCAACTTGTATATGATGATACTAAGGTTTTTCACAACAATCAGGGTCCACTACTCAATACATATAGGGCTCCAACTGATAATGACGATAACCTGGTAGCGGATTGGAATCGATTTGATCGTTGGAAAAAAGCAGGATTACATAGCTTAAAACGAAAATTAAAAGAATTCAAAGTTGAGAAGTTAGACAATTTGGTCAAAGTCATCAGTGATTTACGATATCAGGCAAACGATACCGCAGGATTCGATACTAAAAATGTCTATACCGTGTACCCCGATGGAACCATCAATTTTAATATTCAAATAGTTCCTTATGGTGAATTGCCTTCATTACCCAAAATAGGAGTAATAATGTCTCTTAATAACAAGCTTGAGCAGGTGCGATGGTATGGAAGGGGTCCACATGAGAATTATGTAGATAGAAAATCAAGTGCTCCAATAGGTGTCTATACTTCGACAGCTACAGATATGTATGTGCCCTACCCTAAGCCCCAAGAAACCGGGAACAGGGAAGATTGTCGATGGCTTTTGCTGAGTGATAATACTAAAAATGGGGTGATGTTTGTTGCAGATTCCACGTTCTCATTTTCAGCCCTGCATTACGCTGCTTTAGATTTAGCTAATGTAGATCACACTTATAAACTCAATTCTAGAAAAGAGGTGGTTTTAAGCCTGGACACCCAACAGCGTGGTCTGGGTAATAGTAGTTGTGGGCCGGTTACCTTACCCCAATATTGTCTTGATAGCGAAAGTTACCATCTGAAGTTTTCGATCCAGCCCTATGATGATACGAAGGGACCACCTCAAGAATTGGCCAGAACTAAACTACAAACAGATTAACAAAATGAAACATAGAACCATAATATGATAGCCAGAAGATTAATATCAAAACTTGTTTTTTTATTAGTTCCGTTTATCTTTTTCGCTCAGCAAAATAAGGAAACGAACAATACTCAATATGTCAACCCATTTATAGGTTCGCAAGGAGAAGGAAATGTATTTGTAGGTGCCTGCAAACCATTTGGAATGGTAAAACTGGGGCCAGATTATGAGGGTCACTCTAATTCAGGCTACATTCACCAAGGCCGTATTGAAGGGTTTAGTCACACCCACACCAGTGGCACAGGAGGTGGAGCCAAGTATGGAAATATTCTTTTAGTGCCAAGATCAGGTAACGATGCGTCAGTGGGGAGTACCTCCATAGCTCAAGATGAGCAATGCAATGCAGGGTACTACAGTGTTTATCTTCAAGACGCAAAGGTCAAGGCAGAGCTTACCGCAAGCCATAGTGTAGGGTTTCATCGTTATACTTTTGATGATAAAGACGGACAAGTACTAATTGATGCCGGTCATCATCTCTATACAGGAAGAACGTATGGAAGTGATCGATATAGATATGGAGAGGCACAATATCTGGTGGGAAGTGAGATTAATATAGAATCCCCTTCCAGCGTGTCTGGCTTTAGCCGGGTTAGAAATGGATGGAATCTTGGAGGCACGTACACCGTGTATTTTTATGCCGTTTTTAACTCGCCTTTCAAAGAACATACTACCTGGGAGCGAGAAATAGATCGTGTAAATCCAGATAATGCGAAAAAGGCAGGAGCGACTTTTTCTTTTCAAGATCTAAAGGACAAAAGCGTACAGGTCAAAGTAGGGATTTCTTTCATAAGTATTGAAAAAGCCAGACAGAATATTGAAAAGGAAATTCCACACTGGGAGTTTGAAAAAGTTCGTAATGAAAGTCGCAAGACTTGGAATGATATGCTTTCGAGTATTAGTATCAAGGGAGGAACATTAACTCAAAAAAGGATTTTCTACACGGGACTCTACCACACCATGCTGATGCCTACAGACCGCACAGGAGAGAACCCACTTTGGTATTCTAAAGAACCGTATTATGACGATTTTTATGCCATTTGGGATACGTATCGCACTACCAACCCACTATTCAACCTAATCCAGAGGGATCGCCAAAGGGATATGATCCGTTCATTAGTGGACACTTACAAACATGAAGGGTATATGCCAGATGCACGATCAGGAAATTATACCGGACGCACTCAGGGTGGAAGTAATTGCGACATGCTCATCACAGAAGCTTATTTAAAAGGGATAAAAGGAATAGATTATGAATTAGCCTATGAAGCAATGATCAAAAATGCCGAAGTAGATCCTGGGGATGACCATGAGCAAAAAGGTAGAGGCGGTATAGACGATTATAAGGCTATAGGATATGTGCCTGCAGAACATTACAGATCAGCTTCTCGTACTGTAGAGTACTGTGCAAATGATTATGCCATCGCCGAACTTGCAAAAGCAATGAAAAAAGAAGAAGACATTCAGAAATATGTACAACGCTCATCGAATTGGCAAAATCTATGGTATGAAACAAAGTTAGATGGTTTTACAGGCTTTATCTGGCCCAGATACCAAAATGGTGAATGGAAAAAAGACCATGACCCAATGCAGTGGGGGTACTGGGATGTACAAATGTATGAGGGTTCAGCTTGGGATTATTCCTTTTATGTACCTCATGATGTCAACAAATTAATACAAAAAAGTGGTGGTAAAGATGAATTCATCCGTAGGCTTGATCATTTTTTTGACAAAAAGTATTTCAATGTAACCAATGAACCGGATTTTCTCACCCCATGTCTTTATTTATGGGCTGGTAGATATGACAAAACCGCAGAAAGAATAAAAGAAATCAGCAATACTGCATGGTCCGACCAGCCTAATGGTATTCCAGGAAATGATGATTCTGGAGCTATGTCTGCCTGGTGGATCTTTCATTCTATGGGATTCTTCCCGGTTGCAGGCCAGGATGTTTATCTGATCACTACACCTGTCTTTGAAAAGAGCATTTTAAGAATGCAGGATAACAAGACGTTGACAATTCAGTCCAAAAACCTGAACGATAAGAATATATATGTACAAAAAGCCTTTTTGAATGGTAAACCACTCAATAGGGCATGGTTTCGGCACCAAGAAATAATAGAAGGAGCGGTACTGGAATTTGTTATGGGCGCTTCTCCAACAGACTGGGGAACAGACCCGACATTGTTTCCTCCTTCATTAACACAAAATTAATATGAGAGATTTCATAAAACTACTTGCACTAATTCTTTTAATAACTGTTTCATGCAAGGACAGCAATAAACCTAAAGAGGGTGTTACTAAGAAGAAAAAACCTAATATAGTCTTGATTTATGCAGATGATCTAGGATATGCAGACCTTGGTAGTTATGGGGCCACAGGTGTGAGAACACCTGCTATTGACCATCTTGCCAACAACGGACTCAAGTTAACAGATGCCCACTGCTCTGCAGCTACCTGTTCTCCATCAAGATATTCGTTGCTTACCGGTAGTTATGCTTTTAGAAACAATGCAGCAGTATTGCCCGGTGATGCTCCATTACTTATCGATCCACAAAAAGGTACTTTACCATCAATGCTTCAGAAAGCAGGATACAAAACCGCGGTGGTTGGCAAATGGCATCTTGGATTAGGAAGAGGCGACGTGGATTGGAATGGTGCCATAAAACCGGGTCCTCTTGAAGTTGGATTTGATTATTCATTCATTATTCCGGCTACTGGTGATAGGGTTCCTTGCGTTTTTGTGGAAAATCATCATGTAGTTGGACTTGATAAAGAAGATCCGATCACGGTTAGTTATGGGAAACCTATAGGTAATGACCCTACCGGAATGTCTAATCCTGAAGGTCTCAAACAAGGAGCCGATCGACAGCATAGTGAAACTATTGTCAATGGAATAAGCCGTATTGGTTATATGAGTGGAGGAAATACTGCAAGATGGAAAGATGAAGATTTTGCAGATATATTGACCGACAAAGCAAAAAATTTTATTTCTGAAAATAAGAAAGATCCATTCTTTCTATTCTTCTCTTTTCATGACATTCATGTACCCAGAATACCTCACCCAAGGTTTGTAGGTGCTAGTGAAATGGGACCAAGAGGTGATGCTATTGTGCAAATGGATTGGTGTACCGGACAGATTATGAATACCTTGAAGGAGCATGGACTTGATGAGAATACCCTGGTGATTTTTACCAGTGATAACGGTCCTGTTCTAGATGATGGTTATGTAGACCAATCGGTAGAAAAAATAGGCAAGCATAATCCATCAGGACCATTTCGCGGTGGTAAGTACAGCGCTTATGAATCCGGAACCAGGGTTCCTACCATTGTGTACTGGCCTAAGCAGGTCAAACCTCAGGAAAGCAAGGCACTGCTCACCCAGGTAGATTTATATATGAGTCTGGCACAACTCGTGGGGCAAAATGTAGGTGCTAATGATGCCCCTGATAGTTTTAACCATTTGGATGCATGGCTTGGTAAAAATAAAACAGGTCGTACCACCATGCTCGAAGAAGCATATACTATCGCATTAAGAGAGGGTAATTGGAAATATATACATCCCGCAGAAGAAGGTTATAGTACTTGGGTAGAAGATGTAAAGAACATTGAATCAGGATTGAGCTTAGAAGAGCAGCTGTATAATTTGAGTGAGGACATCGGAGAACAAATAAATCTCTCAAAAGAATATCCAGAAAGAGTTCAAAAGATGAAAGCGAAAATCGCAAAAATTCAGCAAGAAGGAACAAGACCAGGTTTAACCGATTAACTTAAAAATATGGGCTTAGGAGAGAATAAGGGTTTGTTAGTACTGGATGCAACTTGGAAAATTAGGATCCAGGGTACAAACGACATTTATATGAATTAATAACATAAATCACACAATAAAATATACTCTAAAATTAAAATTATTAATCATGAAAGCATTAAAAATCTTTCTTGTTAGCATAGCAATCATGTTATGTTTTCAAGAATCTGCTCAGAGCCAGGATCTTCCCTCAATTATGGGTGGTGTAGCTGGTAATACGAACCGCTCAGATGATACTTTTATCAATAGCTTTAGTAGTTCGAATGTTAGTGGGGTTACTAATCCAAGAATTAGTGTGTATCCTAAAAGGTACTGGAATAAAGAAACCAATCAACCTACTCCGGAATCAATCGATGATATTGTATTAGAGTCGCATAGCCAGGGACAGGACCTTATTCTTTACTTCATACACTATCTTGAAGCAGATGGAGATCCAGGTGACTATAATAAGTGGTATGAGATAGGAAGGTCTTTTGCCACTCGTTTTGGAAAAAATAGTAGTTGGTTAGCGTCACAAGGCTATGCAGGAAAAGGATCCACTACATTCATGGCTTTTAATGAACCCTGGCATAATAATAAGAGTTGGGATCCACAGGTTTTTAAAGCATGTATGGATGGACTGGGAGATGGAGTTCATTCTGTTAATCCTGAATTTGTAGTGACCCCTGGAGGAATGCCGACCTATTTGTTACCAGACAGAAATCCGTTGATTGGTGCTATCACACCGCTTCTCAATGATGGTAGTCTGGATGGATTAACCTTTCATTTGTATAATGACACCAGAGGAGACAGGCCATGGCGAATGGATTATGAATTTAATTCCCAAGCTGTCTTTGACTCTGTAAAAGCATACTGGGGTATCACAGCAGATATCTATTATCACGTAACAGAATATATGCCAAAGGCAGATGACGAAGTTTGGAAATCCAAATATTTCTTAATGCATACCTGGTCTAATCTTGGTGTGATCGGTAACCAGGGGCAACCTGTCACAAGGCATATAGCACCCTATTTATATACGATTATTACTCCAGAACATGACCAATTCAGCATGGCAGATGTGGACTGGGTATGGCAAGGAAATGAAAAAGGCCGGATATATCAAATGATATCACGATTAACAGAGGGTATGCAGTTTGTATCTCTGGATCCCAATGCAAGTGGTGAATTTGTTCTTGAAGGCAATGGAAAAAAATTAGTGGTATGGCAAAATGCTGAAACCTGGACTGATAATCCAGGTACTTCGTTTACTGTCAATAATATTCCCTCAACGGCTACACGATTAGAGGTATTTCGTTATAATTCCTGGATACAGGAACATGGAGGTCATGGAGGTGTACCCGATCCTTATCAATCTATTACAATATCTGGAGAATCTTCATTCACAATAAACGACCTCCCTATTGGAGAATGTTACATGTTTATGATGTATGATGGAGAGGGACTGAATCAGCATCCGCAAGTACTCATATCAAACATTCAGGATAACCAGGTTATCCAGGAAGGTACCCCTATAGAAATTATCGCTCAGGTCTCGGATGCTGATAGTAGCATAGAAGAAGTACGGTTTTTTTCTGGCAGAAGTCTTTTGGAGGTGAAAAATACACCACCCTATACAGTTACCCTGCCAGGTCTTCCGATAGGTGAAACACAACTCATTGTAACTGCAAGAGATGAACATGGTGGATTTAATGTAGGTGAAGTAAACGTAGTGGTCGAACCTGAAGGGGATTTTGTACGTGCAAGTGATGACGCCTATGTAAGAGGGGAACGAAATGCCGATATTAATTATGGTACGGAACCAGTTGTAGAAATAAGAGCGAATCCTAATAAATTGAGAGATCAATATGAAGGGTATTTGAGGTTTGATTTAACCGAAGCTCGCGAGCAATCTATTGATTCAGCATACCTACGTTTGAGGATTAATAGAAAAGGAGTCAGAAATATTGATCTACATTATGTAGAAAATGATGGGTGGAGTGAAAATTCCCTTACCTGGAATAATAAACCGGAACCAATAATTAAAATAGCAAATTTCGAACCCGAGGAAGATGGCCAATGGTCAAAAATTGACATTACCTCATTGGTAAGTTCTGAGTTAGAAGGAGATGGAGTGCTTTCATTTATGATGATTCCCCAAAGCCCTGGGTTGGATACTAAAATTTCTTCCAAAGAGAGTAGTGTATACAATGCTCCGTTTATCGAACTTAAAAAGCTGCCTATAGATGTCGAAATTACTTCTCCACAGGATAGTACCGATTACTCTGTAGGATCAGACATTGTTATCAATGTTATGGCTACAGATACGTTGTCTGGCATTAGTAAAGTTGAGTTTTTTGAGGATAATAATAAATTAGGAGAAATTTCCAGTCCGCCATATACGTATACCTGGCAAGATGTGGCAGCTGGAAATTATCTTCTTACTGCTGTAGCTACAAATCAAAATGGATTACAAAAAAGATCAAAAGGTGTTTCTGTTTCAGTAGTGGATCCAGATAAAATATTTCTTCAACCTATAGAAGACGCCTATGTTAGAGGAGGAAGACATAGTACAGAAAACTATGGGAATCTAAAAGAACTGGTCGTAAAACGTGGAGGTATTCACTTCAGGTTTGAATCTTTATTGAAATTTAACCTATCTGATATCAATCGAGAGGTTATACAGGCTAAACTCCGTTTACGTGTATTTGAGGATGATGATAGATCCGGAGATCCTAACCATACCCTTTACATGGTAAATGACGATAGTTGGAATGAAAATACGATCACCTGGGATACAAAACCTGCAACTGATACTACCATAGAAACTCTGGTTGCTCCAAATGTGGACCAATGGATCGAATATGATGTTACCGAGCAGATCAAGAATGAGGCTACTGGAGATGATCTGGCGTCATTCCTTTTACAGGCAGATAACTCCACCTCTATCATCTATTATTCTATAGAAAATGAATTTTTTACCGTCTATCCGCAGTTGGTTGTAACTATGTTACCAGAACCTCCTTCTGCTCCCGATAGCGTGATTACCACTACATATTCTGATACTCGGGTTGATATTACCTGGGCAGATAATTCATCGAATGAGGATGGATTTATCATCGAGCGGAAGAGTGAAACGGATACAACATTTATTGAAGTCGCCAGGGTCGAATCTGATATTACCTATTATTCAGATACCGATCTCACATGCGAAACCACATACACTTATCGTTTAATAGCATTTAATTCAGGTGGTTTATCTGAGTTTTCTCCAGAATCTGCAGCCGTAACCAGATTATGTCCAAGCGGTCAGTCCCCTTATAGAGGCATCGCTTGGTCGGTGCCAGGTGTTATTGAAGCAGAAGACTTTGATGAAGGAGGCGAAGGACTGGCTTACCACGATTCAAATCCTATTAACATTAACCGACAATATCGCCCTTCAGAAGGTGTAGACATTCAATTAATAAGAAATGAAGAAGGGGCATATAATGTAGGTTGGACCAGAAATGACGAGTGGTTGGAATATACCATTGATGTTTCAGAGGCAGGTAGCTATAATATTGATTTAAGAGTAGCAACTTGGTTAAGACGAGGAAAATTTCATATAGAATTTGAAGGGATTGATCAAACCGGTACTGTCATTGTACCAAGAACGTGGGGCTTTCAACGATGGACTACGGTTTCGGTCAATAATGTAAATCTTCCCGTAGGCAAACAAATTATGCGGTTTTACATAGAACAAGGCTTGTTTAATATCGATAAGATAACTTTCAATATGAATAATGAGGAAAGTAACAATGCTCCCCTGGTTCTACAGGACAAACAAAATAGCGCTTTCTCAAAGGAATTTCAGGTATTTCCCAATCCAACTTCAGACATGGTAACAATCCTCGGAGATAATAAAGGAAAACTTACTATTTATGGTCTAAGCGGTAAAGAAGTTATGCAAACCGAATTTAAATCCGGTGATAAAGTAAATGTTTCAGGACTAAGTAATGGAATTTATGTATTCAAGATACAATCCAATGAAGATGTAACATTCCGAAAGATTATAAAAAAATAATCCACATGATAATGCTGAGATGAGATTTTTGACTTTGATACTTTTGATATTCAGCTTTCTAAATACAGAAGCAAAAAATGTAAATGTCTCTGATTTTGGAGCGGTTGGTGATGGAAAAACCAATGATACCAAAGCACTGCAGAGTGCTATAGACGCTTGTGCTGAATCTGGAGGTGGCAGGGTAACGGTAAGTCCCGGGGCCTACCTGACAAGTACCATTCAACTTAGAGACAATATCGATTTACATTTGATGCAAAACGCTGTTTTGAAGGGTAGTACAGATAACAAAGCCTATCGCGATTCGGCGTTGGTACTCATAAAAGACGTGCAAAATGTAACCATTAGCGGGTACGGAAAAATTGACGGACAAGGATGGCACCAAAACTTCAACAATAGAGGTAGAAAGGTAAAAGTTAGTCGCCCTTTTCAAATATTTGTAACTAATTCCAAGTTTATCAGAATCACTGGGATCAAACTTAGAAATGCACCCATGTGGAATATAAGTTTGAAAAAGTCTGAGTGGATCACTATAGACAACATCGATATTTACTCTCATAGCAATACCAATAACGACGGGATAGATATTGATGCAAAAAATGTTGTGATAAGCAATTGTATTATTGATACAGATGATGATGCTATTGTTTTTAAAAGCTGGACCGATGATTTTGTGGTAGAAAATGTTGCCATTAGTAACTGCAGATTAGCCTCTAATTGTAATGCCATTAAGTTTGGCACTTGGAGCGCAGTAGGTTTTCGCAACATTTCTATATCCAATTGTGTAATCACCTCGGCAGCAGAAGATAATGTGAGAACACCTTGGTATGAGCAATATGAAGGAATTTCCAAACAACCTACAGTAATATCAGGAATAGCCTTGGAAGTGGTCGATGGTGGGTTTATGGATGGCATAACTATCTCCAATATTTCTATGCAAGGTGTACAGACTCCAATATTCATAAGATTGGGTGATCGTGATGGTATCGGAAGTTTAAAAAATGTACTTATCAGTAATATCAATGCAACAAACGAAAGCCGTATTACAAGTTCAATAACGGGTATCCCTGGGAGCTATGTAGAAAATGTAACTATCAAGGATGTCATTTTCAATAGTAAAGGAACTGGTACTCTAGCACATACCAACGAGATCATTCCCGAAAATAATAAAGGGTATCCGGAAAATAGAATGTACGGAGCCAGTTTACCGGCTCATGGGTTTTATGTGCGGCATGCAAAAGGAATACAGTTTGAGAATTTTCAACTGAATGTACAAAATCCTGATGCTCGACCAGCTATTCTATTAGATGATGTGCATGATTTTTTTTTACGAAATATTCAAGGTGATTTACCCAGTAATGATCAACCCCTTTTCAGAATCATTCAATCAAGAAATATTCGATTTTCTGATTATCACAACACCAAAACAGTAGGTACATTACTATCTATTGAAGGAGAGAAAACAAAGAAAATCATCATAGATAACAATGATCTCTTGGACGTAAGAACACCTTACCTAATAAAAGATGGAGCTTCACAAAAGGAAGTATTCTTATCAGGAAATCTAAATAAATAAAAAATGAAAGCACCACTGTCAAATACGTTTTTTGTAATAAGTCTTTTAATTTTTTTGGGCTGTAAAGACGACAATAAAAAACAAGAACAAGTAGTTACACCTAATTTGTTGGTAATTATGACAGATGAACACAACTTTAGGACCTTAGGTTGTTACCGGGAAACATTGGCACAAGAAGAGGCCTATATTTGGGGGGAAGGGTTAGCTGTAGAAACACCAAATATTGATTTCCTGGCACAAAACGGAGTGTTATTCTCTAAGTTTTATGCTGTGGCTCCTTTATGTTCACCCTCCAGAAGTTCATTTGTTTCAGGCTTATACCCGCATCATACAGGGGTAGAACAAAACGACAGCCCTATGCATGACACTATTGTAACATTTGCCGAAGTTTTAAGAAAGAAAGGGTATGCAACCGGATATGCAGGGAAATGGCACCTTGATGGTACTGGCAAACCCCAATGGGAGCCAGAACGAGACTTTGGCTTTTCTGAAAATCGATTTATGTTCAATCGCGGACACTGGAAGAAAGTTATTGATACCCCAGATGGGCCTTTGATAGATGCGGTAGATTCATTGGGTGGTTTTGCCTATGATTTGAATGATGCTAATGATAAAAGTTATATGACGGATTATCTGACAGATAAAACTTTGGATTTTATTGAGAAAAACAAAGAAAAGCCTTTTTGTTACATGCTCAGTTATCCCGATCCTCATGGTCCCGATACAGTAAGATCTCCATATAACACCATGTATTCTCACATGAAGTTTACACCACCTGCTACATATTATAAAGAAGACAAAGATCTTCCCTCTTGGGCTAGTAAAACGGAGAAAGAAATTGATCAATCCCAATATTTTGGTATGGTAAAGTGCCTTGATGACAATATAGGTAGGTTAATAGAACATCTTAGAATCAATAACCTTTTGGATAACACTATCATCGTATTTACTTCGGATCATGGAGATCTAAGAGGTGAACATCAAAGAAGGAATAAAGGAGTTCCATTGGAGGCATCAGCCAAAGTACCTTTTATTGTTTATTCAAAATCGCTTAAACAAAAGAATAAGAAAGTAGAAAACGCATTCAATTCGGTGGATTTTGCACCTTCGATATTAAGTCTTATAGGGTATAATAATGAGCATAAAATGGAAGGTGCTGATTTTTCGGAGCTTTTAAAAGAACCAAAAAGTCAGTCGCAATTTAGAAACTTTACGGTAATGAGGAGTTCCGGTAGTGCTAAAACCAAATGGATAGCGGCAGTAACTAGTAGATACAAACTTGTTCTTTCAGAAAATGATCCTCCCTGGTTACTTGATTTAGAACTTAATCCCCAGGAAACTATTAACTACATAGATGTGCCCGAAAACAAAAAGGTCATAAAGGAGCTTGTCAAAGGTCTAAAAGACTATGTTACTAAATATGAAGATCCCTATCTTCAAGGCACTACTCTAGCTGAATTTATACCAAAACTTATAAATCTGTAAAAACATCATGGCGAAATATTTTTTTCTCAGTTTTTTCATAATCTTCACATTTGTGGGTTGCTCTAATTCGGCCAAAGAAAAAGGAATCTTACCTGTTACCAATCCTGAAGAGGGCGGTATGTCATCCCAAAAATTATCAAATATTGATTCTTTGGTCAATAAATATATTATGGATATGAAATTTCCCGGAGGGGTATTTTTGGTTGCCCGAAAAGGAAAGATTGTGTATTACAAAAACCTTGGTAACCGTTCGCTAGAAAGTACGGAACCATATCAGAAGAATGATATTTTTCGGATCGCCTCAATGACAAAAGCTATAACTACAGTCGCTATTATGCAACTATACGAAAGAGGAAAACTTGGTCTGGATGATCCTGTTTCTCACTATATTCCTGCTTTTGAAAATCCCACGGTTGTAGAGGAATTCAATGAAAAGGACTCTACATATACCGTCATTCCGACAAGCAATAAGATAACTATACGACATCTTTTGACACATACTTCGGGAATAGGGAATAGCAAATCAAAAATTTCAAATTTATCGGCCATCTATTCTAAGTACTATGCAAATATCAGTAGTCTAAGCACCGATCCACCTTCTTGGGATACCGAGCGACTGGTTAACAATTTGGCTAAGATGCCTTTGGCCTTTCATCCGGGAGAACGGTATCTCTATGGTTATAGTATGGATGTATTGGGAAGAGTAATCGAAGTAATATCCGGATTAAGTCTTGAAGATTATTTTGAACAGAATATCTTCAAACCGTTAGGCATGGTAGATACACATTTTTATCCTAAAGAAAAGCTTGATCGACTAGTGCCAATTCATGACTATGCCAATAAAAAATTAATCATGTATAAACAGGATGATCCTTTGGCTGCTTTGATTAAAGATCCGCAATACCAGATTCCAAAATACTATCGTGGTGGTGGTGGGTTGACCTCTACGACTATAGATTATGCAAAATTTCTTCAATCGCTGATATATACAAGTAATAATTATACTGATAATGATCAGGTTAGAAATCATCAAATATTAGGGCGTAAAACTGTTGAACTCATGACTTCGGATCAATTCGTTACATTAAATAAGCAAGGGAAAGGCCGGAATAACAAAATTGGTTTGTCTCACTGTTTAGGTTTTGCGTTAACCACTGCTACGAGTATAGATTCCAGAAGCCCTGGAACCTATGAATGGGGAGGTTCTCTTAGCACCAAATTTATTGTTGATCCAAAAGAAGAATTGATCTTTGTTGGAATGTCGCAAGCCATACCAGTGTACCATCAAGAGGTTTATGGAAAGATGATAGCGATCATTTACGGAGCTATCGATGATTAGAATAATGCCCTAAGTAGCTAGTAAAGATCAATGAAATACAACATGTAACAACACCAAAGAAAGTGCCATTCCGATACCTAATTGAGTAATTCGCCTGGAGTCTGACACTAACAAATCTTTCCAGCCTTTAAATTGCGTTTTGGAGAATGCAAAAATGATAGCGAATCCAATAATAATTACCCACATGGCACGGACAAAGTAGTTCATTTCGGGAAATATACCTTTAAACGCTAACTGAAGTACAACCGTACCAAAAAAAGCGATAAGAGCTACCCTATGTTTTGGCGCTATTAAGAAAACAGCTGCGCATACCAATACTACAATGCCACAGTTAATATAGTATCGCAATTCGTTTAATGTATGAGTAAAGGCAGCACCCGAGTCCTGAAATTTGAGATATAATAAAACAATGCCAATAGTAACTCCAGAGATAAAGGAAAGTAAAATAGCGTTCTTGCCTGTTTTTACTACTTGCCTATCGGTTGCATTTTTATTGACATACACTCTATAAATATCAATAGACCATAAAGTGGCCAACGAATTAAAAGTTGAATCTACGGTACTCATCAACGAAGCAAATAACGCACATAAAATTAATCCTTTAAGTCCTACCGGTAGATACGTACTTACCAAATAAGGAAACGCCATATCCGGATCTGAAAGTCCGTTTTCTCCCAAGATACCCACTAATGCAATACCTGGTAATACTATAATCGCAGCCATCACATATTTCATAAGTCCGCCAACCATCAAACCTATTTGAGCATGTTTTAAGCTTTTGGCCGCCAAAGACCGCTGTACAACAGATTGGTTGGCACACCAATAATTAATATTCAGCAAAAACAATCCAAAAATATGGATCCATGGTAGTTTTTCATGATCCGCAGGTAAATGTAGGTGCATCAAATCTCCTGTTTTTTCATACAATTGCGACCATCCACCCAGATGATGAATTGCAATAAACAATACTACTACTCCACCCGATAATAGGATAATAAATTGTATCACATCGGTACGTACTACAGCACTCAAGCCTCCAAAATATGTATAAATAGCAGAAAATAATCCCAGACATACAATTAATATTGCTACCCGAATCAATCGGTCTTCATGGATAAATGATAAATAATCTGCAAATACAATATCTGCAGCATAGGCTCCCCAAAACAATGCTGCTCCCAGGGTTATGGTAGAAAACAATAAAATATTGGATAAGGAATAAAATAAAGCTACTGTATTTCCTAAACGTGATTTTATAAACTGGGTAATGGTAATTATTTGCTCTTTAAGATAAATAGGAACAAAAATAAAGGCTGCTAATAGGATTCCTTCGATAGCATTGATCTCCAGGCTCGCCTGAGCCATACCATACAAATAGGCAGATCCCATCATTCCTAAAAACTGATATCCCTGAATATTGGTGGCTATCGTCGAAAAGGCTATCGACGGCCATTTTAAGCTTCGTGAGCTTAAGAAGTACTCCTCGGTAGTTACCTGTTTACCATGTCGGCCCGTTATAGCAACCACAAAAACAAGTATAAAATAAGCCGAAACAATGAGTAAATCAATCACGTAGTAGTAATTTTAATATCATAAAAATAAGTAAATCCTTAATAAAATAAACAATCTAATCGCCTCATACCCGAATACCCGACGCTAAAGGCGTTTTAGGCTCATGATCAAGAACCTTTTTTTGTTCTATTGGCATTGAAATTATCTTAAGTTTTGGCAATACTAACTTTGCAAATCTTTCGCATTCTTCAAGATGGGGATATCCCGAAAATATAAAGGATCGTATCCCCATATCCATATATCTATGAATTTTAGCAACAATCTGATCAGGAGTACCTACAAGAGCAGCGCCACAACCCGAACGTCCTTTTCCAATCCCGGTCCAAAGATTATCTTCGATATACCCTTCATCTGTTGCAATTTCACGCATTTGTGCTTGTCGGTTCACTCCATAAGACTTTGCATCAAGTGCCCGTTCTCTAAGTTCTTTTCCTTGTTCGATATCTAATTTGGATATGATACTATCGGCATAGGCTCTCGCTTCTTCTTCAGTTTCTCTTACTACTACATGCACACGCAATCCAAAATCTACTTTTCGCCCATATTCTGCAGCCTTATTACTCATATTGAGCATCAGTTTTTGCAAGTTTCCCTCTGTCTCTGGCCACATCAGATATACATCACAATGTTCTGCACATAAATCAACCGCAGGAGGAGAATATCCTCCAAAATATAAGAGTGGCCCACCTTGTTGATATGGTTTTACTGGATTTGAAGGAAGTTCTAGATTATAGAATTTTCCCTCAAAACGTATCATCTCCTGAGTCCAGGCTTGTTTTAATATTTCAATAACTTCTCGAGAACGTTGATAACGGTCTTCAGAAGAAAGATCTTCCCCGGGGAGATTAGAAGAAATTATATTGATTACCAGGCGACCTTTCAGTATATGATCAATAGTCGCTAATGCTCTGGCCAACATAGGTGGATGAACTTCTCCACAACGTACCGCAGCCAATAAATTGATCTGTTCGGTCATTGGGGCAACGGCCGAAACAAAGGATAACGTATCCTGACCCACCTGATATGACGAAGGACATAAAATGTTTCTGAAACCTAATTTATCGGCAGTAAGTAATATCTTAGAAGTATTCTCCCAATTACTTTTGTACTCCATACTGCGCTCTCCCAGATAACGATCATCTCCATCGCAAAGTGGAGCAAACCAAGATACTTCTGCCCCATCCAAATGAGGAGATCTAATTTGTATTTCATTTGTATTCATACAAGTTGTATTTTTTAGAAGATTACCTCTTTTAATACTTGCTTAAATAATTTCAGACTCTCAAATATATTAAAATTTATAATAATGTAAACGTTTACATTTAAATTTAATATGAACTACAATTATTCAACTCTATCGAACTATGTGGATTCTCTTATAATTAATTCTGGTGATAATATCTGTTGAGAATGGATGATTTCTTCATCATTAAGACTCTTTAGTAGCATTTCTGCAGCTAGAAGTCCCATTTCATGACTCTTTTGGTCTATTGTACTAATTCTTGGGTAGGTATGTTCGGTAAAATCAACATTTCCAAAGCCAATTACCTTTACCTGTTTTGGCACCTGAATTCCCAAGGTAGTAAGAATATTAATTACATAAAGGCTAATTTCATCTCCATGGGCAAAAATACCGTCTATCTTAGGATTATTTTGAAATAGTTGTTTTATAACAGACATATCCCTAAGCTGGTCATGAGTCAATGTTAGAATGAAGTCTTCAGAAACATCATGATTCTTCTGTTTTAAAGCATCGATATATCCTTCCTTACGTTTATTAAAAATCGATACTTTGGGATCTCCGGCAATATGAATTATTTGCTTACATCCTTTATCAATCAAATGCGAAGTCGCCATAAATGCTCCCTTATAATCATCAAGAACCACCGAACTCGATACCTCAAGCTTGGGTGTACGGTCAAAGAACACAACCGGAATCTTTTGATTCATTAACTTCTGCACTAATAAAAAATCTGTAGTTTCTTTGGATATAGACAGCAAAACGCCATCAACATTTAATTTCATAAAAGACTGTAGTGCTTTTTTCTCTAATTCTTCAGATTCATGAGACTGAGAGATAATGATGTTATAATCGGCATCACTTAGTTTCTTTTCGATACTATTAATTACCCCGCTAAAAAAATGATTATTAATTTCCGGAACGATTACTCCAATAATTTTACTTTTCCCGCTACGCAATGCAGCTGCCATCATATTGGGTTGATAATCCAGTTTCTCGGCGGCTTTTAAAACTTTCTGCCTGGTTTTTTCAGACACCAACGGACTATTATTAAATACCCTTGAAACGGTAGCAAGCGATAATCCTGTCAATTTTGAGATATCCTTTATACTTGCCATTTATACAATTTTTGTTCCTGCTCCCAAAATAACATTTTATACCCATAAAACATTACAATATGACATATAATTCCATTTTTCTATGTTCCATGTTTTCTGAAACCAAGTATGTGTTCCACTAAAAGAAAACTCTTTATTAAAATCTTAAAAAACAAACAATATGCTAATATTTATGATAAATTTTTGTTATTATTGTAAAATGTAAACGTTATCATTTTTGAAATAGTTATGTAAACTACAAACATGGGAAACACAGATATTCACACAAAGCCCCCACGTTGTAATAAAGTATTACTCGTAACAATTAGCTTGCTCCTGCTTACAATTAGTTCCTACGCCTCTCCTTTTCAAGGAATTCAAATAACGGGTACAGTTTTGGACAAAAAACTGAATAGCCCTTTGGTAGGAGTCACCATTATTGAAAAAGGAACTTCTAACGGAGCGGTGACCGATTTTGATGGAAAATTTTCATTGGTAGTGACTGATGCAAATTCGATTCTAGAATTCTCTTATGTGGGTTTTGAAACCCAATCTGTTACTGTAGGTTCGCAAACCGATTTTACAATTTATTTGGAAGAATCTGCGGTCGGTCTTGAGCAAATTATCATTGTAGGATATGCAGAACAAAAAAGAGTTGATGTCACAGGTGCGATTTCATCAATTAAGGCCGAAGAATTTAACCAAGGAATTGTAGATGCTCCTGAATATTTATTACAGGCAAAAATTCCCGGGGTAAGAGTTACCTCATCCAGTGGAGAGCCTGGTGCAGCAACTACACTAACTATTAGAGGTGCCGGATCCTTGCGGAGTGGTGACAGTCCGTTATACGTGATCGATGGTGTACCCATTAGTAATGAAGCTACCTCTCCTGGTAGTGGGAACCTTTCTGGATCTGCAATACCAACAACTGCCGGATCTTCAAACCCATTAAGTTTTCTCAACCCCAGTGATATTGCAACTGTTGATGTTCTAAAAGATGCCTCTGCAACAGCTATTTATGGATCCAGAGGTGCAAACGGAGTGGTATTGATCACCACTAAAAAAGGAAAATCCGGAAAATCCAAAATTGATTACAATACGTATGTTGGTTTTTCAGCTATTGCCAATGAACTTGATGTTCTTACTGCTAGTAATTTTAATGACACTTCTGGGGTAGATACTGATTGGCAAGATGAGATTTATAGAACCGCTATATCACAAAACCATAATATTTCTTATGGTACAGGAAATGATAGATCCTCTTTGCGAGTTTCTCTTGGATTATTAGATCAGGAAGGAATTATCGATCGTAATAAACTTAAAAGATATACAGGTAGAGTAAACTCATCGGTATATGCTTTAAATGAGAATAGAATGAAATTAGATTTCAATCTTATAGCCAGTCAAACACAAAATTATAGTATTCCAAGAGCCGACGCGGCAGACACCTCTGGTGAATTAATTACCAATACACTTGGTGCACTGCCTACACGTCCAGTTTTTGATCAAAGTGGTAATTTCTCAAGTGGCCCGACAAACCCAGTTGGATTATTAAATTCATGGAATGATGAGACCATTACCAATCGTGTATTGGGTAATTTATCTGCTTCTTATAAAATTTTATCTAACTTAAAATATCAGATAAACTTTGGTGTAGATCTATCTAATAGTAAAAGAGAGCAAGAACTCATCCCTAATAATCTAGAAGGTGTTGCCGTTGATGGCACATACTCTGTAGCCGACGTGCAGGCATCGAATGTTTTATTCGAGAATTTTGCTACCTATAACTTCGATAAAGATGATCATAACTTTA
This sequence comes from uncultured Aquimarina sp., assembly GCA_947496555.1. Classification (GTDB taxonomy): domain Bacteria; phylum Bacteroidota; class Bacteroidia; order Flavobacteriales; family Flavobacteriaceae; genus Aquimarina. The sequence continues at coordinate 43,066 of CANMDH010000010.1, forward strand.
ATTTCTTAGTTGGATATGCATATCAGGAGTTTAGTATAGAACAAAACCGATCTACATATATTGGTTTTATTCTACCAAATGTAAGTGCTCTAGATGACCCAACTAATGCTCCTTTCCTAAGCGGACTTCCTCAGGGAGATAACAATACAACAACCTTAGAATCTGTTTTTGCAAGAGTAAATTATGCATTTGGTAATCGTTTGGATGTAACCGCTTCAATTCGCGCCGATGGAACCTCAAAGTTTGCAGATGGAAATAAATGGGGGTATTTTCCCGCATTTGCAGCCTCTTACAATCTTATAAACCCAGAGAATTCATCAAAAATAAATTATTTAAAAACTCGCGTGGGCTGGGGACAAACAGGAAATCAGAATGTCCCGGGAAATCCTACAGAAGATGCTTTTGAGTTTGTTCAGATCTCTGAAACTGAAGTTGGATTAACCAAAGTAGCCGAAGGAAATCCCGATCTTGAATGGGAAGTAAGCAATCAATTTAATGTAGGGGTAGATTTTAGTATGTTTGATAATCGCCTATACGGAAATCTAGATTACTTCAACAAAACAAATAAAAAACTAATTCTTTTTGTCGCATCAGAACCACCCGCCGTATCGGGAGAATGGATCAATCTACCTGGTGATATTAAAAATTCTGGTGTCGAACTTGCTCTGGGATATAAAATAATAGAGCAAGAAGATTTTAATTGGTCATTTGATGTTAACGGGACATTTATTTCTAATGATATTAGTCTACGCGAAGGTGAAGAGTTTGTAACTGGAGCTATTAGCGGGCCTAGTTTAAACGGTTCCTTTGTGCAAGTGATTAGAGATGGTGAAGAACTCGGGTCCTTTTTATTACCTACCGCAAATCCGGATGGAACAGTATCCGAAGAAAAAACAATACAGGGATCTGGTATCCCCGATTTTACTTATGGATTTAGTACTACAGCAAATTATAAGTCTCTTGATTTCTCCTTGAATTTTTCTGGGGTGGCTGGAAACAAGATCTACAATAATACAGCTCACTTTTTAAATAATGCTGGTAATAATATAACAAGAGAATTAGCAGAGGAAACCAATCAAATTCCTACCGGTGCATCAGACTATTTCTTAGAAGATGGAGGTTTCTTACGATTGAATAATGCTACGCTGGGATATACTGTTAATACTTCTAAAGTCAATTTTCTTGAAAAACTGAGACTGTATATAACGGGACAAAATATATTTGTAATTACAAAATATGAAGGGTATGATCCAGAGGTAAACACCCCAACCGCTACTAACGGAATTTTATCTTACGGGGTAGATTTTGCCGCGTATCCAAGAGCCCGTACTTTTTTAATAGGCCTAAACGCCTCATTTTAATAAATTTAAAGAATAAAAAAATAAGCACATGAAAAGGTATATCGTATTTTTTGCACTCGCATCCTTTGTTTTTGCGTGCTCAGACTTAGAAGAAGAGAATTTAGGTGAATTGAACAGAAATGATATCGAAGCCCTATTAGAAGACCCTAATGAAGATTTTTTAGCTACGCTAACTTCGGGATTATACAGTCCGTTAATTCCTAATTTTACAGACAGACTTGTTTTTAACCTGCAAGAAGCTTGTACAGATGAAGTTATTGTTCCTACCCGATTAAGTCAAGGCGGAGGGAGCGATTGGTTTGACGGAGGCCGGTATATTGCCTTACATACACATACCTGGACTCCCGAAGAAGTTACGCTAACGGATGTATTCGATAATTTACAAAGAGGAATAGCCAGTAGTCTCGAATTGTTGGATATCCTATCATCCAATACAGAAAATGAATTAGTAAAACGATCTTTTGCCGAAACCCAAGGCCTTCTCGCCTTCTACTCATATTATATGTTTGACCTCTATAGTCAGATACCCTATGTAGATTTGACCAATGGCGAAAACGTAGTATTATCAGGAGAAGATGCTATTAATGAGATTGAGAGACTTTTGAATGAAGCTATTCCATTATTAAATAACAAAGCTGCCTCACAATCGGGGACTCGATTTAGTAAAGCTGCCGCGCAAATGCTATTAGCAAAATTAAATCTTAATAAAGCCGTATACCGAGATAGATATGAAGCTGTATTTAACTTTACAGATGCTGATATGGATCAAGTCATTGATGTAACTACTGCTATTATCAACGAGGGTGAATATTCGCTTGCAACCGATTACTTTAGATTATTTGATGGAGACAATGATATGAATGCCGCCTCAAATGAAATCATTTTTGCAGCAGATTTGCAAGCAGGCGTATCAGGAAATAGAGCTTTGATTGCAAAAACAGTAAGTCAAGGCGTTTTTGCAGCAGATGGGGGTAGTTTCAGAGGATGGAATGGATTTGCCACCTTACCAGAGTTTGTTGATAGCTGGGATACCACAGATCCACGCTACTTTGAGGAAAATCTTCCCCAGCAACCAGGCACTGTAGCTCCTTCAGATTATAAACTTAACCGAGGTATACAGGTTGGCATACAGTACGGAGCTGTACCTGTAGATGCAGACGGCAACCCTGCTGAAGGAGGCACTTTCAGAAAAGATGCAAATGGTGATATTATTATTGAAGAACTTAGAAACTTTTTAAGAGATAATGAAGTCGTTAATTACTCAAAAGAAGTAACCTTAGAAACAGATCAACGTGCGGGTGCCCGTGTTTATAAATACCAGTATGATACGCCGGGACCAGGAAGATGGGATACTAATATTAATGTCCCAATATTAAGGCTTGCAGATGCGTATTTAATGAGAGCCGAAGCAAAATTGAGAAAAGATGGAGATACCGGTGGGGCGACAGACGACGTGAACATTGTAAGAAATGCTCGAGGAGCCTCACCAGCTATGGGTGTGGATCTTGATGCATTGCTTAATGAAAGAGGTTTTGAATTTTACTGGGAAATGCATAGACGTACAGACCTTATTCGTTTTGGAAAATTTAATGATGCTTACACCGAAAAGCCAGTTACCGATGCTATTTTCAGGGTATTTCCTATTCCTAGAAATGCTTTAGCAGCAAGTAGCATATTACAGCAAAATCAAGGGTATTGATTAGATACCCACTTTTATAATACAAGTTGAGAATGTTCCCTTATTTAGAAATAAAAGGTACTGTAGGCAAACCTTTTAATAGAATAAGGGAACTATTTTTATAAAAACCTGGTGGATCATTTTTCTAAACTATCCCAAAAAGAATATCTTTAGCTATAATTATTCGTTATGCGTTTTCTGCACCTCATACCTTTTGTTCTTCTTTTAGGATGCAAAAATTCCAAGGAGGAGAAAAACGAAGTCGCTACACTATTTACGCTATTACCTTCAGAAAAAACAAATATCGCATTTGAGAACAACATCGCAGAAACCAACAGTTTTAATTTCCTTAATTATTCCTATATCTATAATGGTGGTGGTGTTGCAATAGGGGACATCAATAATGATGGATTTCAGGATATTTACTTTTCATCTAATCAACAATCTAATAAACTATATCTTAACAAAGGAGATTTCGAATTTGAAGACATTACCAACAAAGCCAACGTAGGTGATACCAAAGGATGGACAACCGGCATATCGATGATTGATATAAATAATGATGGATATCTTGATATTTATGTCTGCAAATCCGGAGAATTGCGCAATCCTACTGCTCGACAAAATAAATTATATATCAATCTTCATAACGGAACTTTTGACGAACAAGCTCTGAAATGGAATCTTGCTGATACTGGTTTTTCTACACAATCATACTTCTTTGATTATGATAAGGATGGAGATTTAGATATGTATCTAGTAAATCATCGTCCGGATTTTGGAAATTTATCGATTAGTCTTAGTATTGAGAAAAACATCATCCAAGAGGCTTCGGATCAGCTATACAGAAATGATGGTAAGACTTTTACAAATGTTTCCAAAGATGCAGGAATTCAAAATAAAGCATGGGGTTTAAGTGCCGTAATTGGGGATTTTAACAACGATGCATGGCCCGATATATATGTCTGTAACGATTTTTCACAACCCGATTATTTGTATATCAACAACCAAGATGGCAGTTTTTCTGATCAAATTCAACAATCCATGGATCATATTACGCTAAATAGTATGGGATCTGACTTTGCTGATGTTAATAATGATACGTTACTTGATTTGGTGGTTCTAGATATGTCTTCTGAAGATCATATACGTAGCAAAAGCAATATGCCAACAATGAGTACTGAGCAATTTGAGCGATTAGTAGATGCCGGATATCACTATCAATATATGTTTAACATGCTTCAGCTTAATACAGGAGGTAATAATTTTTCAGAAATTGGTCAGCTTGCGGGTATCTCGAAAACCGATTGGAGCTGGGCTCCGCTACTTGCAGATTTTGATAATGATGGGTTCAAAGACCTTTTTGTTACAAATGGTATCCTTAATGATCTTAGTAATGTAGATTTCAGAAACGAATTGCAACAAAAGATTGCTCGCAAAGATCCAATGACATTACAAAGCGTTATTGATATGATGCCAGCAACAAAATTGAATAACTACATTTTCAAAAATAATGGTGATCTTACATTTGATAAAATCACTACAGATTGGGGATTATCTTCTCCTAGCTTTTCTAATGGTGCTGCATATGCTGATCTCGATAATGATGGTGACTTAGATCTTGTAGTAAATAATATAAACGACAAAGCTTTTATTTATAAGAACAACACCTCAAATAATTACCTACAAATACATCTCAAAGGCCCCAAAAACAATCCAAATGCTATAGGTACCAAAGTTCAAATTACTACAAATAATGATACACAAACCTTGGTTCAATATCAAAACCGAGGATTTCAATCCTCTACTTCTCCAATTTTAACCTTTGGGATAGGTAAAACATCATCTGTGGACTCTTTAACGATTCTATGGCCTGATGGAAAGTTTGAAAAACAAGAAAATATTGCTTCTAATTCTATAATAACTTTGGATTATAATGCAGCGAAAGTTGCTGAATTCAACAAGAAATCACAAAAAACCTCGCTCAAGCAAATCGCAACTGACTCTTTGGGTATTATGTATACTCATCAAGAAAATGCATATAATGACTATGAAAGGCAGTTACTACTACCCTATAAACTATCACAAAATGGACCTTTTATAGATACAGCCGATGTAAATTCTGATGGATTGGATGATTTTTTTATCGGTGGAGCTTCCGGACAAGCAGGAGTATTATTCTTTCAACAAAAAGATGGCACATTTTTAAAATCAAATCAAACTACCTGGGAAAAAGACAAAGATCATGAAGACTTGCAAATTTTGTTTTTTGATTTTGATAATGATACTGATCAAGATTTATATGTTGTAAGCGGCGGCAGTGTATTTAGTCATAATCACAGTAAGTATCAGGATAGATTATATAAAAATAACGGTAAAGGAATTTTTACTAAAACCAAAAATGTTCTTCCAAAAAACCACACGAGTGGACAACAGGTAACTACCGGGGATATCGACAATGATGGTGATCTGGATTTGTTCGTTGGTGGACGACATATCCCGGGAAAATATCCATATCCGTCCAAATCAAGTTTATTAGAAAATGTAAATGGTATTTTTCGAGATATTACTTTAAAGAATGGCCCAAAGTTAATCGATCTAGGAATGATCACTGATGCCATTTTTACTGATTATGACAATGACGGGGATCCTGATTTGTTAATTGTTGGTGAATGGATGACTATCTCTTTGTTTGAAAATATTCAAGGGAGGTTTTCTAAAAAAAGAGTTCCAGAATTTGAAAATACTGTAGGGATTTGGTTTTCTATTACTAAAAAAGATATTGATGATGATGGAGATGAAGACTACTTTTTAGGAAACATAGGTCTCAACACAAAATACAAAGCCGATGATTCGCATAGTTTTCATATCTACTGTGACGATTTTGATGATTCTGGAACCTATGATGTTGTTTTAAGTAACACTTACAATGGTAATTTGGTTCCTATACGAGGAAAAGAATGCTCTTCGCAACAAATACCACTACTTACAAAGAAATTTGAAACGTATGAATCTTTTGCGCAAGCATCAGTCGAGGAAATATACGGAAGAGCCGCTCTTGACAATGCGCTGCACTACAAAGCCGATATGTTGTACAGTGTTTTTATTGAAAATAAAGGAAAAGGCACTTTTAATATCCAAAAACTTCCCAACCAACTTCAAGTAGCACCAATAACTGATTTTGAGTTTTTTGATACAGATAATGATAAAAAGGAAGAAATCTTTGCTGTTGGAAATCTATATCCGGTTGAAATCGAAACCATCCGATTTGATGCTTCAAAAGGTAGTATTATGTCCTTTAAGGATGGTGAATTTCAAATCCTGCCATCATCAATTTTAGGCTTTAAAACTTCAGGAGATACAAGGAGTATAAAAAAAATTAAGACAGCCAGAGGAGAGCTATTACTTGTCACCAGAAATAATGACACTACTCTTCTTTTCAGACTTAATGATTAACCTGTATTTTATACATAATTGAGAATGTATATCAATGAAAGTAGCGCCAAGATTAGCCAAGTCACCGTACCCATAATTGCCGTTTTATAGCCCAGTTTTTTTAATTGCGAAACATTAACTTGAAGACCTATTAAGAATAATGTGAAAATAAGTAGCTTTTTTGCCAACCAAACAATTGAATCATTGACTACTTCCAATGCAGGAACGTAAGAGGCAAGTAACATAGCAAGCAAAAACCCAAGTATAAACCACGGAAAATTAATCCTTCTTGAAGATTTAGAACTGAAAGAAATCAGTATAACTAATGGAATAATCCATAGCGCTCGCACCAATTTTGTTGTCGTTGCAATTGTTAATGATTCCATTCCAAAAATCTGACTTGCACCAACTACCGAGCTCGTATCATGAATTGCAATAGCACACCAAAGCCCAAATTGTGTTTGGCTCAAATCAAAAAATCGTCCTATAGGTGGAAAAATAAACAAAGCGATAGCATTCAACACAAAAACTATGGCTAAAGCTATTGATGTTTGTTGCGAACTTGCTTTTATTCCAGGGCTAACGGCCGCTATGGCGCTACCTCCACAAATTGCGGTGCCCGAAGCGATTAAAGTCGTAAGCTTTTTTTCTGAACCTACTAACCGACTAATAATGAATGTTATCAAAAAAGTACCAAGAATTGTAAGCAAACTAATAAAAAAGCCTTGAGTCCCAATAATAAAAGCATCCTGAATATGAATCCCAAAACCAAGACCAACCACAGCTATTTGTAGTAGATATTTTTGAAGACTTGCACTACGTTCAATTAATTGAACATCTAATGTATGTAAGAGCCCATTAATAATTCCTATAAGTAAAGCTATTGAGGGTGTTATATATCCTAGAACAATACAAATCACCATCAAAATGATAAAAAAATACGACCAAGGTTTTGAAAGCATTAACTTCTAAATAAGGGTTATTTTATTGAATGACACACAAATGTAAACGTTTACATTTAATAAAAAAAGAAGCCTTCTATTTTTGTAATTGTGATGTTCAAAAGTTTGAAGTAATAAAAAAGCTACTTCCGAAGAAATAGCTTTGATGTACTATTATTTATTATTCGTTTTCTACCTAATGACTTTTTTTCCTTTAAACTTCCACTCGGTAATTCCTCCATCAAGATCATAAATCTTTTTGAAACCTGCCTTTTTCATATATGCAGAACATTTTCCACTTCTTCCTCCTCTACCACAGTATACAGCTACAGGTTTTGATTTATCAACTTTGGCAATCCGTTCTTCAAAATTCTCATCCCTAAAATCAATATTAATGGCTCCTTCTATATAACCCTCTGCATATTCATCAGGAGTTCTAACATCAATTAATTGAACTTTCCCCATCTCTAATAACGAATCCATTTCTTCAACGGTAATCACTTCTACCTCATAATTTTCTTCAATCTGTTTACAACCGAACAATGCCAAAGAAAAAACGGCAATTAATAAAAATGGTTTAAATTTCATATTTCAAAAGGTTATTCTGCAGTCTCACCATCCCAATTCATGAAACCACCAATTAGATTATATGTAGTTTCAAATCCCATTTGATTCATCAACGTACAGGCTTGTGCGCTACGGGCACCCGAACGACAATAGACATAATAGTTTTTGGACTTATCTAGTTTTTCAACTTCATCAAGAAAACCTTGTCCCTTGCGAATATCTATATTCAGCATATCTGGGATAAAACCATCTTCTACTTCTTCCTCTGTTCTAACATCTAATATGACCGCCTTACTGTCATTAGCAATTAGGTCTTGCCATTCTTCTTGTGTGATATCTTCTGCCATTTAAAAAATATATTATACTAAAATTTGGACTGGATTATTTCATATTCCATACAAATATAAGGGTCCTTAACGAAATGAATATAGGAATACATTCATTTATTATGAAATATATAAAGAAAGATTTTTGTTTTTCTAAGCTTTAATGCTACAACCAATTGCTCTGGTAGTCTCTACAGGCACTTTTTCTCCATTTAATAATGCGTTAACCGCATCTTCAACATATTTTTCATTTGCCGAAGAGGCGTCCTTATAATTGTTATCTATAGCACCTATATACTTTACGACATTACCTTCAGGAGATTTTTCCAACACATAAACATGTGGTGTTTTAGTGGCACCATATTGGGGATATATTTTTTGTCCGTCGTCAAACAAATAAGGAAATGTGAATCCTTTATCCTTTGCTCTCACTTTCATATTATCAAAACTATCGTCGGGATATGCTTTTGGATTATTAGGGTTTATCGCAATAACAGGATATCCCTTTGACTTGAACTTCTTATCTAGATCAATAATTCTGTCTTCGTAAGCAACAGAATACGGGCAATGATTACAGGTAAAAATTACGATAAATCCTTTGGCATCCTTATAATCTGCCAAAGAAATAAAGGAGTCATCTATATTTTTTAATTTAAAATCAGTAGCTGTATCTCCAATAGTATACCCACCATCGATTTTAGGGCTTGAAACTTTATCTATTGCAAAAGCACTAATGGCAATCACTAAAGCCACTCCAACAAGTATTTTCAAAGTTTTCATCGGTAACGTTTTTTTGTTTATAGCAATTTACTTTTAAAGCATTTTTTTTAATTCGTTTTCAAGATCATTATATGTAAACGACCTCTCATAGAATTTACTGGTATTTCCCTTATATATTATTGTCGCCGGTATAGAACCCGACCAATTCTCACTTACTTTTGGAATCCAATTATTTGAATCAGGATCATCCAATAAAATTACTTTACTTTTTATTTTCCTTTTTTTTAAAAACGGAATTAATCTGGTTTCTACGTGTTTGGGTAAATCAAGACTTATTAATATCACTTCTACTTCATCTTTCGGATATCGACTATTGATCAATTCAAAATATGGTAATTCTGCAACACATGGTTTACACCAAGTGGCCCAAAAATTTACTACCCTGGTTTTCCCATCGTTAATCCTTAATAATGGCTCCAGGCTTTCAAAATCGTACATGGGTATTTCTACACCTTTACTTTTAAAAACATCAGTGGCATCAAGAGCCACTTTTTGTTCTCCTTTACAGCAAGTAAAAAATACAGCTAACACAATATACAAAATCAACCTCGACATACTACTAATTTATCAAAACCATTAATTAAGCAAAAGAAAATTAACAGGGTTTCTGAATTTTATCTAAATATTTTCAGAATTTTTTATAAATGTTTAATCTAATAGTAAAACTATTTTATTTCGCAATAATACTATTTAACAAAAACAGAAGTTCAATTTTAACAAAGAATTAATATCAATTTATGTTTTTTGAAACATAAATGCCTATACATTTGTACGTACAAATATTGTAGAAACAATTGAATATAGAAGATATCATAAAAACTGAAGTTCAACTTCCTCTCTCTCGAAAGGCAATCGTAAACTTATTATATACAGAGAATTGGATAATGGATAAAATCAACTTGGAATTAAAACCTCATGATATTTCTATTCAGCAATTTAATGTATTACGAATTTTAAACGGGCAAAAAGGACAACCAGCCAATCTTTGTACCATACAAGAACGAATGGTTAGTAAAATGAGTAACACTACCCGACTAGTAGACAAACTTATTGCCAAAGGATATGTAAAACGAACTACTTGTGAATCTAATCGAAGAAAAGTAGAAATTACAATTACCGAGGAAGGAAAAGCTTTTATAGAAAAGATTAGTCCTTTAATGAATGCTTTTGAAGAAAGAGTCACTGCAAATCTTTCGGAACAGGATTTGATAGCACTAAACGAACTACTTAACAAATTAAGAACATAAAATAAATCACTAACATAAATATTTTAAATTTTTAAAAACCATGAAAACTAGACTTAAATCATTAATCTTAGTTATTGCAATTATTACTTCGGCATCAACATTTGCACAAAAAAAAGAAATCAAAGCTTCAGAAAGTAAAATAAACTGGGTAGGTAAAAAAGTAACAGGTGAACATAGTGGAACTTTAAGCCTATCACAAGGTTTCCTTGTTTTTGAAGGCGAAAACCTAACTGGCGGAGAGTTTGTAGTAGATATGACTTCTTTAAAAGTAACAGACCTAGAAGGAGAATATAAACAAAAGCTAGAAGGACACCTTAGCTCTGATGATTTCTTCGGTATCGAAAATCACAAGACAGCAAAATTAGTAGTTACAAAAGCCAAGAAAACAGATAACGGTTATAAAATCGCGGGAGATCTAACTATTAAAGGGAAAACAAACCCTATATCTTTTGAACTAGCTGTAAGTGGAGATTCTGCAACTACAAAGCTTATGGTCGACAGAACAAAGTACGATATCAAGTATGGATCAGGAAGCTTCTTTGATAATTTGGGTGACAAAACAATCAATGATGAGTTTGAACTTGCTGTCGAATTAAAAATGTAATTTTTTATTGTTTTGAATTATAATTAATTTATATATTTGACTCAAATAATAAAAATGAAAACAATCTTAACAAATAACTGGTGGTGGTCTTCTCAAAACGAAAACGTCGTGAGATAGATCCTATTATTGTGTTAAGTAAACATATCAAAGGCTTGTCAAATCACGACAAGCCTTTTTTTGTTGCCTTTTTTCATTAGGGGTAAAATTAAAATTATATTGTTTAAAATGAGTTATAAGTTAACCACACATCACAAACGAATACTGGCAGATACAATTACTCCCGTAAGTGTATATCTTAAAATTAGGGATCGTTTTCCTAATAGTTTATTATTAGAGAACAATGATTATCGGGGTAGTGAAAATAGCTTCTCTTACATATGCTGTAACCCTATTGCAACCATAAAAATTGAAAACGAAACGATTCTTCAATCTTTTCCCGACAAAAGTATTATCGAAACAAAAATCACTAGTAACACCAATGTGCCAAAAATTATTGAAGAATTTGCACAACAATTCATAACCGCGAATAGTAATTTCAAATTTATAAACAATGGCTTGTTTGGTTATATAGGCTATGATGCCGTTCGTTATTTTGAAGATATAGATATCTCTAAAAAAGAAGATCAACTTGGCGTTCCTGATATACACTATACGGTCTATCAAAACATAATTGCAATTAGTAATTTTACCAATGAGGCCCATATTTTTGCACATTGCTATCAGTCAGAAAACAATATTGATGAAATAGCATCTCTACTTAAGGTTAAAAATTTTGCCTCCTATAACTTTGCCACAGTTGGTGATACCACCTCCAATCTTGATGACGAACAATACAAAGAACATGTAACTTTGGCAAAAAAGCACTGCCAGCGTGGAGATGTTTTTCAACTGGTACTATCCAAGCGTTTTTCGCAAAAATTCAAAGGAGATGAATTTAATGTATATCGAGCACTACGTAGCATTAATCCATCTCCTTACTTATTTTATTTCGATTATGGAGACTTCAAAATTTTTGGAAGCTCTCCCGAAGCACAATTAGTAGTAAAAGATGATATTGCCGAAATCCATCCTATTGCAGGAACCTTCAAACGTACGGGTAACGACGAGCACGATGCAGAATTAGCTAAAAAGCTATCTGTAGATGAAAAGGAAAATGCAGAACATGTAATGCTGGTAGATCTGGCCCGAAATGATTTAAGTCGTAACGGAAGCAATGTAACCGTAGAAACCTATCGTGAAATTCAGTTTTACTCTCATGTGATCCACCTGGTAAGTAAAGTAACCGGTAAAAAGCATGCAGACACAACCACTATGCAAATGGTAGCAGATACTTTCCCTGCTGGCACATTAAGTGGTGCACCAAAACATATGGCCATGCAACTTATAGAAAAATACGAGACCGTAAATCGTGATTTTTATGGTGGTGCCATTGGTTTTATGGATTTCTCAGGAAATTTTAACCATGCCATTATGATCCGCACCTTTTTAAGTAAGAATCACCAGCTACATTGGCAGGCCGGGGCTGGATTGGTAAACGAATCAAATGAAGAAAACGAATTACAAGAAGTATATAATAAACTAGGAGCATTAACAAAAGCACTAAAGCTAGCAGAAGAAATATAGTGTTTGGGGTGTTACCCCGAGTACTCGGGGTCGGGCTATCCGCGCTACACGGTAGCTTGCTTCTATCCCTAACACAGAAAAAGTAACAAAGTAGCAAAGCATCAAAGTAAAATAACAAACTCAGAAACTTTGGAACTCTGAGACTTTGAAACTAAAAAAATTATGGGTAAAAAAATATTAGTAATAGACAACTATGACTCATTCGTATATAACCTGGTACACTATCTCGAAGATTTGGGGTGTGAGGTCACCGTAAAACGTAATGATCAACTACGATTAGAAGAGATTGAACCTTTCCAAAAAATCCTGCTTTCACCAGGTCCAGGAATACCAGATGAGGCCGGACTTTTAAAGGAAATCATAGAATCCTATGCCGATTCCAAAAGTATTTTTGGAGTTTGCCTGGGCCAACAAGCCATCGGAGAGGTTTTTGGCGGTAGCCTGATCAACCTAGACGAGGTATATCACGGTGTGGCTACCAATATAACACTATCTGCAGAAGATGAGCCCCTTTTTGAAGGATTAGACAAAAATTTTGATGTAGGAAGATATCACTCTTGGGTAGTAGCCGAGAAAGATTTGCCAGAATGTCTAGAAGTAACCTCTTATGATGAAAACGGTCAAATAATGTCCCTGCGACATAAAGAGTTAGATGTTCGCGGAGTACAATTTCACCCAGAATCGGTTTTGACGCCAAACGGAAAAAAAATGTTAGAAAATTGGGTTAATAATTAACACCAAAACATAAAATGATAAATATTAATTTAAATAATAACCCGTTTAAACCCCCTCTCCACTTTGGTGAGAGGGTTGGGGTGAGGGGCCTATGAAAAACTTACTCAACCGATTAATTAATCACGAAACCATCTCTAAAGAAGAAGCCAAAAATGTTTTGGTCAATATATCCAAAGGAGAATATAACCAAAGTCAGATAGCTTCTTTCCTTACCGTATATATGATGCGAAGCATCACTATCGAAGAGTTAGAAGGTTTTAGAGATGCATTACTAGAGCTTTGTGTAGCTGTAGATCTTAGCGAATATAACCCCATTGATCTTTGTGGTACAGGTGGAGACGGAAAAGACACCTTCAATATTTCTACACTTTCGTCTTTCGTTTCAGCCGGTGCCGGTATCAAGGTTACCAAACATGGTAACTACGGAGTCTCTTCAAAATGCGGTAGCTCCAATGTGATGGAACATCTTGGGATCAAATTTAGTAATGATAAAGATTTTTTGAAACGAAGTATAGATGAAGCGGGAATTTGTGTATTACATGCTCCCCTATTTCATCCTGCAATGAAAAATGTGGCTCCGATTCGACGTGAATTGGGTGTAAAAACCTTCTTTAACATGTTGGGACCCATGGTAAACCCTGCTTTTCCAAAAAACCAGATCGTTGGGGTTTTTAACCTTGAATTGGCAAGGATGTATGGATACTTATACCAAAATACCGATAAAAATTTCACTATTATTCATGCATTAGATGGCTATGACGAAATTTCACTAACCGGCAATACCAAAACGATTTCTAATAATACCGAAGGGATGTTAACTCCTGAAGATTTTGGAGTTCAAGCTCTAAAACAGGAAGAAATAGCAGGTGGAGACTCTATTTCGGCATCTGCAAATATTTTTATGGATATACTTAGTGGAAAAGGAACCGAAGCACAAAACAATGTGGTATGCGCCAATGCGGGGATGGCAATTGCAACTGTTGAAGGGCTTCAACCAAAAGAAGGGTTTGAAAAAGCAAAGGAGTCTTTAGTCTCTGGCAAAGGATTAATAGCGCTAAAGAAAGTACAAGAACTTAGCGCTCTGTAATTTGTATTAACGCTATGGAAGAATATCAAATAATAAAAAAATATTATGGTACCCAAACCAATAACCGAAGTGGAGTGAAACTAATTAATCATATTGATGAAGGTTTGCTGATTCTTGATAAAATTGAAGCTAGTAATATTGCCAAAAGAGCATATTGCCTGCATCCTATCGTACAAAGTGATGAATCGCTTTTCGAAAATTATAATTTTGATTTTACAAAAGTAGATTCGAAAGTATTAATCGCAACAATTGAATATCGATCTGTTGCCAATGAGTATCTTTCTAATAAAAAGATAGATAGCAGTAGTGAGATTCGATTATCTCCATTAAAAGATGTAAACGATATGCTCATAGCAGATAAAATACAAAACCGTAAAGATTTTGAAGCATACCATAAACAAACACACCCCAGAAGTGTCGAATTAGATCAATATTTTAAGAATTGGTTACAAAAATTAGAGGTATCCGAATCTTTTTATCAAGACACCGTAGCCATATTATAAAAGAATTATTAATGAATATACTCGACAAAATAGTAGCCGATAAGTATAAAGAAGTCGAACTTAAGAAAAGATTGATTCCGGTCAAACAATTAGAATCTTCTGTACTGTTTGATCGTAAAACCAACTCTTTGGCCAATGCTTTACGAAATAGCAATACAGGAATTATTGCCGAACACAAACGTAGATCTCCTTCCAAAGCAGTGATCAACCAAAAAGTAAGTGTGCAGGATGTGGCGCAGGGATATCAAACAGCAGGAGTAAGTGGGATGTCTGTGTTAACCGATGGGAAATATTTTGGTGGATCACTGGATGATCTCTTATTAGCCAGGTCATCGGTGCAACTGCCTTTACTTCGTAAAGAATTTATTATTGACGAATACCAGTTATTAGAGGCAAAAGCCCATGGTGCCGATGTTATCCTTCTAATTGCAGCGGTTTTGGATAGAAATCAAATCAAATCCTTATCCGAATTTGCTAAGAGCTTATCGCTTGATGTTCTATTAGAAGTACATAATCAAGAAGAATTAGAAAAATCGATGATGCCATCTTTGGATATGTTAGGTGTAAATAATCGAAATCTTAAGACTTTTGAAGTAAGTACGGATATAAGTAAATCCTTAAGCTCTCAAATACCAGATGACTTCGTAAAAGTATCAGAAAGTGGGATAAGTAGTATTGAAGCAATCAAGGATTTAAAACAATATGGATATAAAGGTTTCCTTATTGGCGAAAATTTTATGAAAACTGACAATCCGGGAGCAAGCGCTGTAGAATTTATAAAAAACCTAAATCTTTAATTTGTCATTCCGGCGTAGGCCGGAATCCAAAGTATTGAACAATGAATGAATTAAAAAATAAATAGACTGCAATGAAACTGAAGGTCTGCGGAATGAAATATCAAGAAAACATGGAAGCTATAGCTAGTCTACGACCAGATTATCTTGGCTTTATTTTCTATGATAAATCACCCAGGAATTTTGAAGGAGAAATTCCAAAATTATCTTCAGAAATTAAGAAAACTGGTGTTTTTGTGGATGCTTCCATAGATTTTATTATTGAAAAGGTTAAAAAATACGACTTCAAAGCTGTTCAGCTACATGGAAACGAATCTGCAGAATATTGCCAGAATATAAAGTTACAATTAGTTCACACTGAGCCTGTCGAGTGGAACACTGAGCCTGTCGAGTGGAACACTGAGCCTGTCGAAGTGTGGAAAGTATTCTCAATCAAAGATGAATTCGACTTTGCTCTATTAAAACCTTACGAAGGTGTAGTAGACTATTTCTTGTTTGACACCAAAGGCAAAGAAAAAGGAGGAAACGGATATACTTTTGATTGGAAAGTTCTGGAAAACTACCCTTCCTCTACTCCATTCATTTTGAGTGGCGGAATCGGACTAGAAGAAATTGATAAAATAAAATCAATCTTAAATACAAAACTGCCTATTCATGGTATCGATGTAAACAGTAAATTCGAGATCAAACCAGGATTAAAAAGTATTGAAGAATTAGAAGAATTTATAAAACTTGTCATTCCGGCGTAGGCCGGAATCCAAAGTATCGTTAAGAAGTTTAAAAAATATAAGAAACAAAAACGAATGGATCCCAGTCTACACTGGGATGACACAAAATAAAGTGAATAAAAAAATTAAATTATGAGTTATCAGGTAAATGAGAAAGGATATTACGGTGATTTTGGAGGAGCCTACATCCCCGAAATGTTGTATCCCAATGTAGAAGAGTTGCGTACTACGTATCTTAAAATAATGAATGAACCTTCTTTTAAGGAAGAATTTAATCAATTACTTAGGGATTATGTAGGGCGTCCATCTCCACTGTATTTTGCTAAACGACTTTCAGAAAAGCATAATACCAAAGTATACTTAAAACGTGAAGACCTCAACCATACAGGTGCTCATAAAGTAAACAATACTATTGGGCAAATTCTGGTTGCCAAGCGCCTGGGTAAAAATAGAATCATCGCTGAAACCGGAGCTGGTCAACATGGTGTTGCTACCGCTACGGTTTGTGCTTTGATGGGAATACAATGTGTGGTTTATATGGGTGAAATTGATATTAAACGTCAAGCTCCTAATGTCGCCCGTATGAAAATGCTAGGAGCCGAAGTACGACCGGCCAAATCTGGCAGTAAAACTCTTAAAGATGCTACCAACGAAGCGATTCGAGATTGGATAAACAATCCAGTCGATACACACTATATTATTGGATCGGCTATAGGACCTCACCCCTATCCTGATATGGTTACCAGGTTTCAATCAATCATCTCTGAAGAGATCAAATGGCAGCTTAAAGAAAAAGAAGGAAGAGAAAACCCAGATTATGTGGTGGCTTGTATTGGAGGAGGTAGTAATGCTGCAGGGACCTATTATCATTTCCTGGATGAACCCGATGTAGGCATAATTGCCGTTGAAGCAGCGGGAAAAGGAGTTCATAGCGGTGAGAGTGCGGCTACCTCGCAGTTGGGTAAAGAAGGCATCATCCATGGATGTAAAACCTTACTGATGCAAACGCCAGATGGACAAATAACAGAGCCATATTCCATTTCAGCCGGATTGGATTATCCTGGTGTTGGTCCCTTACATTCGCATCTTTATAAGTCTGGCCGTGGAGAATTCTTTTCGGTTACCGATGATGATGCGATGACTGCCGGATTAGAATTATCGCAATTAGAAGGTATTATTCCTGCTATAGAAACATCACATGCATTGGCAATTTTTAATGATAAAAAATTCAAACCAGATGACGTAATTGTGATCAGCCTTTCCGGACGTGGAGACAAAGATTTGAATACTTATATTGATTATTTTAAATTATAAAATTAGTAGTAAGTACAAAGTACTTAGTATTGAGATATTTTTTTGATACTAATTACTGACTACTAACTACTCTGTACTAATAAAGAAATCAACAGAATAAACGAGAAAGTATTAAAACCGTAGTAGCTGTCATTCCAGCGTAGGCTGGAATCTATTATAGAACTAAATGTTAAAGCCAAAACATCAATATGCTGTATATATTCTTACAAATAAAAGGAATGGCACACTTTATATTGGTATGACAGGAAATTTGGAAAGGAGAATTTTTGAACATAAAAACAAAATAATCGATGGTTTTACAAAAAAATATGGGCTAGATAAATTAGTGTACTTTGAGATCCATCAATATGTTAATGATGCTATAATCAGAGAAAAGAGGTTAAAAAGCTGGAAAAGACAATGGAAAATTAATTTAATTGAAAAAGATAATCCGAATTGGAATGATTTAGCTTCTGATTGGTATGACTAAAATGGATCCCAGCCTACGCTGGGATGACAAACAAAAAAAACAATAAATAAAAAGATTTCCGCCTTCGCGGAAATGATAAATACAGATGAAAAACAGAATAAACCAAAAATTAGCAGAAGACAAAAAATTGCTATCTATATATTTCACCGCAGGGTATCCATCACTACATGATACTAAAAAAGTGATTCAGGATTTAGAAAAAAGTGGTGTCGATATGATCGAAATTGGGTTACCTTTTAGTGATCCCCTGGCTGATGGCCCCACTATACAAGAAAGTTCGACCGCTGCCCTTAAAAACGGAATGACTACCAAGCTTCTTTTTGAGCAATTAAAAGACATCAGGCAATCGGTAGAAATTCCATTAATTATCATGGGCTATTTTAATCCAATGATGCAGTACGGAGTCGAAGCCTTTTGTGCAAAATGCAAGGAAATCGGTATCGACGGATTAATTATTCCCGATCTACCCGTTGCAGAATATCATGAGCATTATCAAGAGACATTTGAGAAATATGGGTTGATCAATGTGTTTTTAATTACTCCGCAAACCTCTGATGAGCGCATTCGATTTATTGATGATGTGTCTAATGGATTTATCTATATGGTTAGTTCTGCCAGTACTACAGGGACTAAAAATACATTTGGAGATGAACAACAACAATATTTTGACCGTATAGAAGCTTTAGAGCTTAAAAATCCACAGATTGTAGGCTTTGGTATTAGCAACAACGAAACATTTACCCAGGCAACCAAAACCGCTAAAGGTGCCATTATAGGTTCCGCTTTTATCAAACACTTAACTCATAACGGAATCGATACTATTGGTGCTTTTGTAAGAGGAATAAGATAAAAACCGGACCCAATCCTACGCTGGGATGACAAGTAGAATATTCTTATTACACCGCAAGAATTGTCTTTCCAGCGTAGGCTGGAATCCATAATTGAAGTAAAATGCTAAATCTATGTATAACTGAAGCGAAAGAAAGCTATAAACATAATCATATTTCCTTTTCTCTTTGTAAATCCTTACATTAGTAATTCATACCTAATCAATTGTTTAATCTATCCCAAATAAAAGCGGGATCAAAATTTAATGTATGGGTAAAGGAGATAAAAAAACACGCCGTGGTAAAATCATCATGGGAACTTATGGCAGACTACGACGACGTAAAAAATCTAACGCAACTGTGACTACTACTGTAAAACCTAAAGTAAAAGCAGCACCAAAGACCAAAGCGGCACCAAAAACTAAAGCAGCGCCTAAGGCAAAAGCAGAACCAAAGGCAGAAGTAGAAACTAAAGCAGCACCAAAAGCCAAAGCTAAGCCTGCAGCCAAGAAAAAAGAAGAAAGTAAAGCTGAAGAAGAGTAAACTAGAAAAACTCACGATACTGCATCACCCTAAAATCGATCGTATTGAATTTAGGGTTTTTGTTTTTAAGATCTTTATACAATTGCATACTACCTATAGCTCTATTGGCTGAACCTGAGGGTGCTGTTAAGGATACTGTTTTGATTTTCCTAATATTTAATTCGAATTGATGTATTCTTGGAACATCTCCTGATACTTCCTCTAATTTTAAATGATACTCTTTGAGATGTCTTCTGAAGAAATACTCGGGCCCATTTTTGCTATTTCCTCCAGTAAATATCAAAGTATTAATCTTTGGATATTGTTTAAGATACGTTATTATATCCCTAAGTTTTATATGTTGCATGCCCAGATCTGATGCATCTATTTTTTTGCGTTGACAACTACCTACAATATCACAAACACCAATACCTCTTGAAGTTAAAAAAGTTCTACGCTGTTCTGCTGCTTCGTGGGTAGTCTCATATTTCAAATTAAGATTAAAAATCCGATCCAGCACTGGCCAAAGTAGCCCGTTACTACTTCCGTAACAGAAATCTACATCCTTTTCGTTAAGTTCGCCCGTAGTAAAACGAGGTGGCGGTAATGTACCCACGATAAGTTTTGTAGCTCCTTCTGGAAAAAATGGTTCGTATGGATGGGTATGTAGGAACAAGTTATGAGTTATGAGTTATGAGTTATGAGTTATGAGTTATGAGTTATGAGTTACGAATTACGAATTACGAATTTAGAGGTATTGTCTTAAATCCAAAAGAAGTAATTACTTAAAATTTAGAAAATAGCTCCTTCGAGGTGGAGTGGATCACTTTCTGATGAAAAATAGTAGCTCCTACCTGGAGGAGGTCTCTTTGTAATAAAAAATACCAGCTCCAGCGCGGAGGAGGTCATTTTACAATAAAAGATACTAACTCCGGGGCAGAGGAGATTAATTTATGTCATTTAAAAGCAAGTTTTTATCAGTACTATTGCGTGAGGGATAGTAACGGCATCCTTTTTATTGTGCCCTGAGCTTGTCGAAGGGTACAATAAAAATATACAGTGGATAGCCCGACCCGAAGGGACACGCCATAATTAGCTACCAATTTAATTAAAACTGAAAATAAATAAAAGGCTGAAAATCGGCTGCATACGTTTGATAACAAATAATAGCGACTGCCATTACTACAGCTGCTTTGACTACCATATTGCTTTTTATAAACAGATCTTCGATCCAATCTTTGGTTCTATAAGGCAACCAATGGGTAATATATCCAATAAGCATCACTATAAAAACAACCCGGTACTCCCAAAGCACAATAAGTGCATTTTGCCAATCCATATTGGTAGCGACCTGTTGATAAAATCGATCGATATGATCCATACTATTTCCTCGGAAATAAATACGGGTAAATGTAATAAACACAAAAGTTAAGGCAATCCGCCAAAGTAAAGTATACCAAGCTTTTGAATTTTCATAAGGACTTATTTTACGCCAATACTTATAGGTTACAATTCCGACACCATTAAGACCTCCCCAGATTACAAATTTCCAGGATGCACCATGCCATAATCCACCTACCAACATGGTGATCATGATATTTACATTTCTATTGAAATGCCAGGCTATTCTAGAAGAAAATACTGTTATGATCAATAACAAACCTATCCCGGCGGTAGTTATAATAGCAACACCAAAATCCGCATAAACAAAGGCTCCCAAAAATGCGAAGACTAATATAAAGATATATGAGAAAATACTCCCATTGCGATTACCTCCTATGGGGATGTACAAATAGTCCTTAAGCCAGCTGGATAAGGAAATGTGCCATCGTTTCCAGAAATCACCACAATGAATAGCTTTATACGGTGAATTGAAGTTCACCGGTAGTTTGTACCCCATAAGCATGGCAAGTCCAATAGCAATATCTGTGTATCCCGAAAAATCTCCATAAATCTGAAGCGAATACCCAAACATAGCCATGATATTGGTAAATCCCGAGAACATCTCAGGAACATCAAACACCCGGTCCATAAAATTGGCCGCAATATAATCGGCAAATAGCATCTTTTTGATCAATCCTTTAAGGATCATATAGGTAGCCGCTCCAAATTGTTCTTTGGTGATATTGATATCTTTTCTGATCTGAGGCACAAAATCGGCAGCACGCACAATTGGCCCTGCCACCAACTGTGGAAAGAAACTAACAAAGAATCCAAAATCTATAATAGAATTGAGTGGTTTTATTTGTTTTCTATAAATATCGACACTATAACTTATCGTCTGAAAGGTGTAAAAAGAAATACCAACGGGTAGTATGATCTTATCTACTGAAAAATAGTCGGTACTACTCCATGTATTGGCCCAATGACCCAGGTAATTAAAAACCTCGTAATTGGTTTGAAAAAGATAGTTATACGATTCGGTAAAAAAGTAAGCATATTTAAAATAACAAAGGGTTCCCAGGTTAATGATTACACTTATCGCTACTAATGTTTTTTGAAGTAAAACCGATTTGCTATTATAAATTGCTTTACCCAAAAAGAAATCGTTTATGGTACTGAAGATTAGGATCCCTATAAAAAAGCCGCTGGTTTTATAATAAAAAAGCAAACTGATTGCAAAAAGATACGCACTACGCAAGCTCTTTTTACTATAGACTATAGCATAAATGAAATAAACAACAGCAAAGAATATCCAGAAATTTGCTTGGGTAAAGATTAATGGAAAATCCTCTGAAAAAGAAAATATGTCGAACAGTCTATTCATTAATAATTTGGCTCAAAATAGAATTTGGTTTTAGTTGTAATTCGTTTTCCCAGGAATTTACCAAGGCTT
The DNA here is from genome assembly GCA_947496555.1 of uncultured Aquimarina sp. Lineage (GTDB taxonomy): Bacteria > Bacteroidota > Bacteroidia > Flavobacteriales > Flavobacteriaceae > Aquimarina. The sequence continues at coordinate 65,443 of CANMDH010000010.1, forward strand.
GCAACAAGAGATCTGCTTTGATACGATATCCCATAACTGTAAAATGAATTCGATCTCTGGGCATTAATTTATTATTATACCAACTTTGAGAAGAATTAAATCCTCCCATAATTTCATAAAAATCCCAAACTGCCATTTGTTGTTCTTTTGCTACCTCATAAATAATTTTTTGGGCAATGCGGGTTCTTGGATTGGGTATTTTCTTTTGATAATAAGAATCATTGGGTACCGTAAGTAAAACCGCGCAATCTGGATTCGCTTTTTGAATTAACTTAATTAGCTCTGTATAGTACTCTTTGTATTCTTTCGGATCAAAATCCGGATGATATGCATCATTGGTCCCTACAGAAACGATAAACAAATCTGGTTTGTACAATAACAATTGATCATCAAAATATTTACAACGATCATAATACGAAAAACTACCTCCGTTAACTCCTATAGAAGTATATTGAATCCCTTTATTATCATTCATTAATTCTATCCCCATCATTAAGAATTCTGCATCTTCACTATTTTCTTTTTTATGGATGCAAAACTCAATCTCCTCTAAAGTTTTATTAAATGCAAACTCTACAAAATGTGCTTTTTCATCTTCTTTTATCTCAGTTACCAAAGAGTCTTGTTTAAAAGAAATCTCATAGTCGCTGCTCCAATTATCATAAAATATCCTCATTCTATTAAAATCATACATCTTTTTATGATAATTATTACCATTGGCCTTTATCTTTACATTTGCCACTGAGTCTTTAAAAACTGCGGTAACACCTGCCAATCCCCAAGCCACACTATCTTTGCGAACCGAGCATCTGTACCCTTCCCACTCGCCATCATATTCAACCCTATAATTTCCTGGATTATTGGTTTGTGCAATACTAAAAGGATATATAAATCCTCGCTGTCCCTTAGCTGTCGAGCTCATTGTTTGCAAATATGATCTAAGACGGTTTGAATAAATATCGGCCTGGATATGCGATCCCCCTATATGAAATATATGAAGATCTTCTTCACCACCTTTGGCTATAGTATCCAGTTTACAAAAGAGTTTTTTAAATGCAGGAGAGTCTTCTGCCATCTTAAGCGTATTTGCTTTCCAGTTTACAAAAGGATATTTATCCTGTATGGTATCCAAAACATAAGTCTGGGCCATAATTGGCAAGGTGAAAAGCCATAAAAAAAATAGTAGTTTGTTATGTTTCATCATTATTAATAGGTTCTTTAAGGTCAAGGTATAGGGCTGTAAAAAATAGTTCAGAAATTATTTTGGTTCCTTTCCATGTAAAATGCATGTAATCTTTGGCGGTTAGTTTTTCTTCTACCCACAACTCCATAGATCCTTTTCCTCCCATGGCATCATACATACTCCAATAAGCAACATTGTTTTCAAGACAGGTTTCCATAAGTCTGGTATTAAGATAGGGTAGCATGGGATAGGTTTCCATTTTACCGTTCACAGGAAGACACATATCTGTAGGACCAATAAAAATGAAACTGGCATTCTTTGCCCGGCGTCTTATCCAATTTACCTGACTTGTGACACGCTTGGTATATTTTTCGACATCTGTTGAGTCTTTTAGATATGGCATAGTATTACCGCCGTATTGCATGATTACCACTTTGGGTTTTAATTGTCGCATCATCCTACTATATGTGGTAGCATTTGTGCTGGTAAAAATAGTTCCTGATGCTCCTCGCATTGCCACATTATCGATTTGTACTCTTCTGCCTCCATCTAGTGTTAACCCATAAAAATCGGCACTTACTTTGCCTTCGAATTCTATTCTTAGGTCCGTAGGGGTTCTTGGAGTTCTTATTTTGTATTGATGATACCTTCCATCTGTTAATAAACTATCCTGTTGCACCAATTTGTTATCATTATACACAGATATCTTTATTGGATATTTACAATTACCATAGTGTAAACCGATATTGGTAAATCTTCTGAATTTAGCATAAGTCTTCTTAGATTTACCGATTTTAACCGAAGCTTTTATCAAGGGTAATGAATCGTAGGCCGCACTATCAAGTTTAACAGGTTGATGCTCTGTAAAACGTGAGATTGACATATATGCACCATATTTTTTATGAGAAAATTTCTTTTTTGTAGGATCAAAAAATGCATAACGCTCCCAATTTTCGCTTGGTTCTACTATTGCACTAATTTGTCTATAAACGGGCAGTACTGGAATAAAACCAGGTCCACTACCGCCATACATATGTTGAAGTCTGTTGCGAAGATACCCTGTGATTCTATCTCCTTCAATTTGTGAATCCCCATAATGTACAATTCTGCATGATCGAGATGATAATTTTTCTCTTAACTCTTTTTCAAAATCAGGATTACCTTGAGGATATTTGATTCTAACCAAACGAGTCGTATCTATTTTTGAAAAATCTGGCAATTGTTTAATGGGCTGTACTTCAGCTATAGCATTATTGCTCTCTGTAGTTTCAATCTCTAATGGAGTAACAATTTCGGTAACTTCAATAATGTCCTGTCGAGTAAGCGATGAGTCTTTTTCTTTTTCTAGTCCGAAAAAAGTGAGGTATGTGGGATATTTTACCGAAACCCCCTGATATGAAAAACCATCATCTTGCACTTGCGCTTTTTGCACCCCTCCTTTCTGACTCAAAAACATGAGTCCGAATAATCCTCCTAATACCAAAAGGATAAAAAGTGCTATTTCAATAGGTCTGATTCTCAACGTTCCCGGGGATATTTCTACTTTTTTAGTAAAAATAGAAAGATTTTGCAAACTACAAAGCAGTTTAGTCCTTAGCTCTTAATGATTATGACATAATTTTTGGGTGAAGTTTAACGAATACCTAAGAAAAGCTAACATTTCTAAAATCTATCTTTATTGAAATCTTATTAACCTTTTAAATATAGTACAATGAAAAAAAGAAATTTAAAAAAATTATCTTTAGAAAAGAGCGTAATTTCTAATTTGAACTTAAAGAAAATAACTGGAGGATCTCAACTTTGTCTTCAAACTATACAAGGTGCTCCGACGGAATGTGAATCAAGTCTTAATCACGAATGTAATTTTGCTTGTCATTAACTAATTCATTGTTACAGAAAACCGTCAAGATAACTTAGGCGGTTTTCTTAGAATAAGTATTTATTTTAAAGTAACCACCAAATCATCTGCTTCTACCATAGTTCCTGGTTTCAACACTATCTTTTTGATTACCGAATCTTCGTTAGCTGTTATCGTTGTTTCCATCTTCATGGCTTCAATAACAAATAACGGTTCATTCTTTTTCACTTCTTGTGCTGCTTTTACCAAAACAGAAGATAATGATCCTTGTAATGGTGCACCTATCTGCTTTGTATCTGCTTTATCCACCTTGGCATGCACTATTTTATCTACTTTAATCGAACTGTCCTTAACCTTAACATTACGGGTTTGACCATTTATCTTAAAGAATACTGTGACCTTTCCTTCTTCATTAGGGTCTCCTACGGAAATTAACTGTACTAATAATGTTTTCCCTTGGTCGAGTTGTACTATTATTTCTTCTTCAGAATCCATACCATAAAAGAAATTTTTGGTGGGAATATTCATTACATTACCATATTTAAGATGATGATTGTATGCTCCCGTAAATACTTTTGGATATAGTTTATATGATAAGAAATCGGTAATATCTAATTCTCTTCCCATTCCCTTTTTAAATACTTTGACAAACTCTGCAAATTCAGTTTCAAAATCTACGGGCTCCAGATGTGCATTAGGTCGATTTGTAAAGGGTTTTTGATCTTTTAGCACAGATTTTTGCAACGCTTTCGGAAAACCACCTACGGCTTGTCCTAATTCTCCTTTAAACAAACTTACCACCGATTGCGGAAAGGAAATAGTTTCTCCTCGCTCTTTTACATCTTCGATCGTTAGGTTATTACTTACCAGGTATTGAGCCATATCACCAACTACCTTAGAACTTGGAGTTACCTTTACGATATCCCCAAATAATTCATTTACTTCACCGTACATTCTGGTAATCTCATGAAAACGATCTGCCAATCCCAATCCTTGAGCCTGGGGTTTTAAATTAGAATATTGACCGCCGGGAATCTCATGTTGGTAGACTTCCCCTGTTCCCGCTTTCAGACCTGATTCAAAAACATAATAATACTCTCTTACCGCTTCCCAATAATTTGAATATTCATTAAGTCTTGGAATATTGACAGCATTTTCACGCTCATGAAACTTCAACATTTCTACAATTGCATTAAAATTAGGTTGCGCCGTCAATCCAGAAAGCCCTCCTAATGCCACATCAACGACATCTACTCCAGCCTCGATGGCTTTAAGATATGTTGCCGATTGCACCGATGATGTATCATGCGTATGTAAATGAATTGGGATATTGATTTCAGATTTTAATGCCGAAACTAACTCGTAAGCCGCATATGGTTTTAACAAACCCGCCATATCCTTAATTCCAAGGATATGCGCTCCAGCATTTTCAATATCTTTTGCTAATTGAACATAATAGTCTAAGGTGTATTTTGTTCTTTTTGGATCTAAAATATCTCCTGTGTAACATAACGCGCCTTCGGCAAGACCTTTTGTCCTTGTTCTTACATGTTCAATACATGGAGCTATAGACTCCATCCAGTTAAGAGAGTCAAAAATCCTGAATACATCTACCCCATTCTCCCACGATTGTTCTACAAATTTAGCTATCAGGTTATCAGGGTAAGCAGTATACCCCACACCGTTTGATCCTCGAATTAGCATTTGTAATAATAAGTTGGGCATAGCTTTTCTTAATTCTCTAAGCCGTTCCCATGGATTTTCTCTAAGGAACCGTAGACAAACATCGAACGTGGCTCCTCCCCAAACTTCCATACTAAATACTTCGGGATGGTTTTTGGCAAATCCCTCTGCTACTTTGAGCATATCATAGGTACGCATTCTTGTTGCCAGCAGACTTTGATGTGCATCCCTCATGGTAGTATCTGTGAAATGTACTTTTTTCTCATTTTTTAGCCATTGTGCAAACTTTTCTGGCCCTAATTCGGTCAACAGATTTTTTGTTCCTTTCGGGAACGCTCCGTTTTCTTCAAATTTTGGCACGGTAGGCTCGACAAAAGTCTTGGTAACATCTATTTTCTTGACATCTGGATTACCGTTTACAATAACATCTCCCAAAAAGTTAACAAGTTTTGTCGCTCTATTTCGGGATTCCCTAATCTTGAAAAGTTCTTTAGTATCTCTAATAAAGTTTACCGTTACTTCACCGTTTCTAAAAGTTTCATGCTTAAGAATATTATCCAAAAATGGCATATTGGTTTTTACTCCGCGTATCCTAAATTCGGACAAGGCTCTGCGCATCTTACGACATGCCCCATCTAGCGTTCTACTATTTGCTGAAACCTTCACCAGCATCGAATCAAAAAATGGAGAAATTGTCACACCCTGATATACACTACCGGCATCCAATCGTATTCCAAACCCAGAAGCACTTCGGTACGTAGTTATGGTACCATAATCAGGTTTAAAGTCATTCTCAGGATCTTCGGTAGTAATTCTACATTGCAATGCATATCCATTAGTTCTTAGACTCTCCTGACTTTCAATTTTAATCTGTTTATCTGATAATTTATACCCCCCTGCAATAAAGATCTGTGCCTTGATCAAGTCAATACCTGTTACGATTTCGGTTACCGTATGTTCAACCTGTACTCGGGGGTTTACTTCAATAAAATAAATACTTTCATCATCATCTACCAAAAATTCTACCGTCCCGATATTATTATAATCTACAGCTTTACAAATAGTAAGAGCATACTCATACAAATCGTGTTTTATTTGGTCTGAAACTCCAAATGAAGGTGCATATTCTATCACCTTTTGATAACGTCGCTGCACCGAACAATCACGTTCAAAAAGATGCACCATATTACCATGATGATCTGCTACAATCTGGATCTCGATATGTTTTGGGTTTTCTACAAATTTCTCTAAAAATACAGTATCGTCCCCAAAAGCATTAAGTGCCTCTCTGCGAGATTCGGGAAACGCTTTTTCTAACTCTTCAGCATTTCTAATTACTCGCATTCCACGACCTCCTCCTCCTGAAGCGGCTTTCAGCATCACAGGAAAACCAATACGTTTGGCTTCTTTAAGTGCAATTTTGACATCGTGCAGCTCTTCTTTATTGCTCTCGATTATCGGAATATTATTCTCTGTGGCAACTTTCTTAGCTGTAATCTTATCTCCTAAAGAACGAAGTACAGATACTTTTGGTCCAATGAAAATAATGTCATTTTCTTTACATTTTTGCGCAAACTCTGCATTTTCTGAAAGGAATCCGTATCCAGGATGAATGGCATCTACGTTATTCTTTTTGGCAACTTTTATGATCGCATCAATATTCAAATATGGTTTTAAGGGTTCATTATTTTCACCAATCTGATAGGCTTCGTCTGCTTTATATCTATGTAAAGAATAGCGATCTTCATAGGTATAAACTCCTACTGTTTGCAATCCGATCTCTGTACAAGCTCTAAAAATTCTGATTGCGATTTCACCTCTATTGGCGACTAAAACCTTTTTGATTTGCATATTTAAAATTTTGAGTTTAGAACACTTTTAGCGAACATTCGCTGCGAAGATATTGATAAGAAATATTCTTTGCAATAGTATAATTAAAAATATATAAGCTAATATGGATAATACTGTGACCTCTTTCATACTAAATTCATTCATTCTAACATTTTCTTAACATAAATTAACGTAGTAACCCATAAGATTCTATATATCAAAACCGTTGTTATATTTGAAATAGCAATCTGAACAATATTTATTCACAATTAAATTATTACATATGAAAAACAGAGTTATCGCTTTTTTAAGCATTTTTATGGTATCAAGCATCTTTTTGATAAGTTGCCAGGATGATGATGATAACGACCCACAGACCCCAACAACTGAAGTAACTACAGCCAAACAATTTAAAGACGTAGAAGCTGCAAATACTGAAATCAATAAAACAGTTGAAAATGTATTTGGAACCGAATCCGGTTTTATACCCACAGACCGAAGCTTTACCAACAAAATGTCAGATTGCGCTGCTATTACTTCTGAGGTAACTGATAATACACGTACAATTGTTATTGATTTTGGAGATGGATGTGAAGTAAATGGGGAAACAATCTCTGGTAGCATTCGTATGAGTTTTGCAATTGAGTTGGACACTGAAAATAAAGTGGAAATCACTTACAGTCTTGAAAACTTTATTTATAGAGATATTACTATCACCGGAAATGCCACAACCAGATTCACTTTTAATAATGACCTTGCAAATGGCTCTTATACTTCCAATTTTGTAACAACTTCTGATTTTTCTTTTACCTGGGCTGATGGACTTACCGCGACCAGTACAACAAATTTTACAAACGAAACTTTTTTCGAAAGTAATCAAGACAATCCGGGAGAATTCGAGTATTACTCTTTAAATTCTGGAAGTAGCAATACAGAATTTAGCAATGGCGACATATATTCGGTAGAAATCACTACTCCACTTCGCAATGAAAGGGGATGCGCTTATATTGTAAGCGGAGTCATCGTTACCAATGAGAATAGTGAAACAATAACATTGGATTTTGGTAATGGCGAATGTGATAATATCGCCACTCAGACTGATAGTGATGGCAATGAAACGAATATTGAACTATAACTGCAACATTAAATAAACAAATTCAGATATTTGCAAAACCGTTTCAGGATTCTGAAACGGTTTTTTTATTCACTATTTCTGAATTTTATTATAGTAAGCCTTTTCAGTTACTTCAGACCATTTAGAAATTCTTTTCTGGTAATTAGAGTAGCTCTCATATACCTCTTTAGACAAAGGGTCGTCTCCTATCATTTCCTGTAATGCTTCATCTGTGTACGTTCTTAATACATCGAGCGTTTCTTTGGAAAACTCTTTAACCTGTACACCTTCTTCATTTACTAATTTATCCAAGAAAATACCGTTCTGCCGATCAAACTCTGCAAGCATCCAAACCTGTACTCGTTTAGAAGCGGCTTGCAATACTTCCTGCAAATGAACTGGTAATTCGTCATGAACTTTTTTATTTACAAAGAATTCCATTTGAGAACCTGGTTCATGCCATCCTGGTGTATAGTAATATTTTGCTATCTTATGGAAGCCCATTTTGTAATCATGATAGGGCCCAATCCACTCTGTAGCATCAATAACACCTCTTTCTAAACTTGTATAAATCTCTCCTCCAGCTACTAGAACCGCTGCACCTCCTGCTTTTTCTAAAACCTTACCAGCAATACCGGGTAAACGCATTTTTAGTCCTTTAAAATCTTCGATAGAATTAATCTCTCTATTAAACCACCCTCCCATTTGCACACCAGTATTTCCTCCTAAATAAGGTACCAAATTAAATCGAGCATAAGTTTTTTTCCATAACTCATATCCACCACCGACTTCTAACCATGATGTGATCTGTTGGCTATTCATCCCAAATGGAACCGCACAAAAGAATTGTGCAGCAGGTGTCTTACCAGCCCAATAATATGATGCTCCAGATCCCATTTCTATGGTTCCATTAGAAACGGCATCAAATGCTTCTAAAGCAGGCACTAATTCACCTCCTCCATAGACCTTGATTTTAATTTGTCCATTAGACAATTCTTCAACCCATTCTGCATACTTATTGGCAGCTTCGCCTAGCACTGGAAAATTGGGAGGCCAGGTTGTTGTCATTTTCCAATTGTACTTTTTGGCAGGTTTTGCTGCTCCAGTAACCGAAGCACCCTCAGAGGTCTTTTCGCCCCCACAACCTACTAGTAGCAATACCATTAAGGCTACTACCATTTTTGTAATACTATGAATTATTTTCATTTTTTTAGTTTTTTAAAGTTTTATTTTGAAAGAAAGATGATTTCAGGAAAGAATACCACTAATCCTACTATACATAGTTGAATAATAATGAAAGGTACAATTCCTCTATAAATTTGACTTGTTTTAACTTGAGGGGGTGCCACTCCTTTGAGATAAAATAACGCAAAACCAAAAGGTGGAGTTAGAAATGATGTTTGGAGATTTAAAGCAATCAGTATTCCAACCCAAAGCATGTTCATATCTAGTGCATTAAAAATAGGGGTAACCACTGGCACAATAATAAAAACGATTTCAATAAAATCGATAAAAAATCCTGCAATAAAAATCACTACCATTACTAGTAATAAAAACATAACAGGAGATAAATTAGATGACAAAATTAATTCTTGCAGGTAGTCATCACCTCCCAATGTCCTAAACACTAGTGTAAATGTAGTGGCCCCTAATAGTATAAAAAAGACCATTGTAGTAAGTTTAGTAGTCTCTCTAGCTACATCTTTTAGTATCTTAAGGTTAAATTTACCTTGTATGATTGTAAGTATAGTTGCTCCTAAAGCACCAATAGCAGATGCCTCTGTTGGTGAAGCTATTCCTGTAAAAATTGAGCCCAATACGATTACAATTAATAAAATTGGTAAAATCAAAACTTTGATAATCTTTGATATAAAATTATCGCCTCTAAACTCTTTTATTTCAGCGGCAGGAATAGCTGGAGCTTCTTTTTTATTTATAAAAGAACGTATTAAAATATAAATAATATATAAAGTTACCAATAATAGCCCTGGAAGCATTGCTGCTGAAAACAAAGAGCCTACATCGACAGAAGCTCCACCTCTTGATGAACTATTTATGGTATCTGCTAATAGTACCAAAACAATAGATGGGGGAATGATTTGCCCTAATGTCCCAGAAGAAGCAATTACACCTGTTGCCAATTCAGTTTTATATCCCCTTTTCAGCATTGTTGGCAAGCTAATCAATCCCATGGTAACAACAGTAGCCCCAACAATACCAGTAGAAGCGGCCAACAAAGCGCCTACTATCACAACTGATATTGCAAGTCCGCCACGAACTGTACCAAACATCATAGCCATAGTTTCTAATAAACTTTGTGCTAAACCTGATTTCTCTAACATAATTCCCATAAAAATAAATAGAGGAACAGCCATTAAAACATAATTATTTACTACTCCCATAATCCTAGATGGCAGTATATTAAATGTAGACATCGAGAAATACTCGGGAGCAAAAATTGATATCCCAAAAGCAAACAAAACAGAAAGTCCACCTAAAGTAAATGCTACTGGATATCCTTTTAGGATTAGAATAAAAATTACTACAAATAAAACTATTGCTAAAACCTCCATTTACTTCTTTGTATAAAAAATTATCTGAATTGACTTAAGAATACTAGCTAATCCTTGTAAAAGAAGGAAAGCAAAACCTAGTGTTATACAAAATTTAAGAATGTATAATGCTGGCAACCCTCCAGGTTGAGGAGAACTCTCCCCCATTAAAAAAGATGAATACGCATATCGCCACGATGCAGAAATTACAATATAACTCCAGGGTAAGAGAAAAAACAAACCACCTATCAAATCTATCCAGGCTCTACCTTTTTCAGAAAGCTTTGCATAGAACACATCTACTTTTACATGTTTACCATATTTAAAAGTATAACCTGCAGCTAATAGAAACATTATACCGAATAAGTAAATTTCTATTTCTACAATCCAAATAAATGTAAACTGAAATAAATATCGAATGATTACATCTAGACTGATTACGATCACCATTAATACGGCTACCCAACTTACCAGATTTCCAGTCTTTTCATTTATCTTCTCTAAAAAGGAAATTGCTTTTTTCACGAATCTTAAATTTTATAATCTAATTTTACCAGATAAAAGTAGTTATTTCTATAGAAATATGTTTACCTGAAACCGTATTTGACTTGTATCCTCACCAACATCGAAATTGTTTTTTAAATATTCTAATGTAAGTCTCAAATTATGCCCCGAGACATAATAATTTGCCCCTAGATTAAAAGTATTACCAGCTCTTTGCGAACCCAAAACTGTAGCATCCTCCCAATCTCTATCTTGATAAACGACATAGGGTTGTAACTTCGATTTGGGAATTAAGTATCCAATCTGAGTATACAATGCAGATCCTGTAGCTGCGGCTGCACTACCACCATTCTCTCCAAAATTATAATTTAAATAGGCTGCATAAGCAGTTAATGCTCCCCCATTACTTCCTATAGGAGTATCATAATTAACATCTAGAGAAAAATGAGTAGCATCTTCGGTATCAGTTTTTGCTATAATTATAGCGTCATCATCTCCTTCTAAAATTGGATTCGCATTATCTTTCAAAACAAGAGAGCTTTCGGGATGGTAAATAAATCCTGCGCTGGCGGATAGTACCTTTTTCTTTCCCAAATAACTTCCTACTGCATAGGGTAATAAATTACTTTCTGAACCTATAAAATTGTATTTAAGATTACCTTCTATAATAGTTCTTCCGCCATCATGATAATCCCATGCTCCATATACAGCATTATCAACTGTAGTATTTACAGGGTCTTCTCTAAAACCGGTTAAACTAGGATCATTGATCGCCAATCTATATTCAAATTTTGCCAACTTTCCTTTTGCATACACTCCGATATGACGAGCAAATTGATCAGTTGCTCCAATAGTACCATCAAAAACTAATGGGTTAGGAATATCAAAAGTTAATGATGTAAGACCTGCCCAACTAGATAACCTTGCTAATCCTCTCCAATAATGAAGGCCTCCTCCGATTGCTAACTTATCAGAAAACTTATACTCTATCGTTGCATCGTGCAAAAACATTTGTGTTTCATCACTCCCATCAATGCGCCCCAATCGCCCAGAGTTTGTATTATTGACACCAAAATGGATATAGGTGAATATTTGAGGGGTTACCTGTCCTAATATTAATAATCTAGATCTTCTAATATTAGGTTTTACATTAAAATCATCATCACCATCCAAATCATTCGAATTTAACTGTACTTGATTCCAAAGAATAAAACGCAACCATTGAGAACCGTCTTCAGAAATATTAAATTTTAATGGTTTAAAAGTAATTGGTTTTTTCTTTTGTTCTTCTTGAGATTGCACTTTGGAAACAAAGACCAAAAGAAAAAACAAAAGAAAAACGATACATCCCTTTTTTTTCATAATTGATTATTTAAATTAATATATGATTGTGTGCTTCAAATATATATACAAATATGTAATTATTTACATATATTAATAAATAAATTATAAAAATATTGTTAAATATTTAATTAGTTGACAATAAAATAATGGTAATTGACTTAAAATCAATTATTTAAAATAAATTTGAAAAAGTTAAAAAAAGAATAAAAAATAGTAGAGGTATATTAAAACTTAGAATTTTAATCAAAAAAAAAGATTAAACATTACCTAATTTAGTAATATATTTAAAAATTTGAATCACTTCTTTACTTTCTATAGAGTAGTAGATTTTAGTTCCTTTTCTTTGAGATATAACCACATGTACCATCCGAAGGTTTTTGAGATGATAAGAAGCAACAGACTGCTCAATATCTAATAATTCATAAATATCTGTAACAGATAATTTGCCTTTTTTGTATAAAACTTCTATAATAGCCAACCTTACCGGATGTGCAATCACTTTAAGTATTTCTGCGCTTTTATCTAAAACCTGAAAATTGGTAAAGTTTTCTTTCATAAAATTCATGTAAATTTCATGAATCAAATTAATGATTATAGTTATAAATTATGAATATTTATATATTCAAATATACATAAATGATGGTAGTTACATATTAGAATTCATCATATTTGATTGATAAAGTCTATATTTGGATAATTTGATAGCTAGCTAAAATGAAAACACTTAGAAAAACCAGGCTTATTGTCATAACTCTATTTTTCTTTTTCTTGTTTAATTTTCCTTTTATTGGAATTATTGACAATGTGTTATTTTTGGACATAATCCCTATTACCTACTTATACTTTTATCTGCTTTGGTTCTTATTAGTTTTTGTAATGCTTTATATTATTAATAGTAATAAATGATACCACTTTGGGCAATTATAGTAATATGCGTTGCATACCTTGGTATTCTTTTTGGAGTTGCCTACTATGGTGATAAAAAATCTATTACAAAAAGTATCATAAACTCTCCTTTGGTATATGCGCTTTCTTTAACCACATATTGCACAGCGTGGACATTTTATGGAAGCGTTGGTAAAGCTGCTACAGAAGGTATTAGTTTCTTGGCAACCTATCTTGGGCCTCTATTACTTTGCCCTCTTTGGATTATTTTATTCAAAAAGATAATTCGCATTTGTAGGCGAGAAAAAATAAGTAGTATCTCAGATTTTATTGCTACTCGTTATGGTAAAGATAAGTTTCTTGGTAATCTAGTCACCATAATGATTCTGCTATTTATCATCCCTTATATTTCGATCCAACTACGGGCAATATCTGGCAGTTTTAATATCCTAATTGATTATCCCACACAAGCCTCTATTTATAATGAAACTGCTTTTATTGTAGCGATCATTATGTCTGTTTTTATAATTCTATTTGGAACCAGAAACCCTAGATCTCAAGAAAGAAATGAAGGAATGGTTTCTGTTATTACTTTTGAAGCTATTTTTAAGCTTATCGCATTTTTAGTGATAGGTATTTATGTTACCTACTATATTTTTGATGGATTTGGTGACATTTTTTCTCAAGCAGCAGAAAAAGACATGCTGGCTTCTATAAATAATATTCAGAAAAGTCTAGATGGTGGTTATTGGGATTGGTTTATGCTTATTATACTTTCTTTTTTGGTTTTTATGTTATTGCCCAGACAGTTTCATCTTATAGCATTAGAAAACAAAAATGAAAAACATGTAGAAAAAGCTTCATGGATATTTCCACTCTATTTGTTTGCTATTACATTATTTGTAATCCCAATTGCCATTGGCGGGAAATTATATTTTGGAGATACTACGTTTAATGCAGATAGTTTTATCCTTCATTTCCCGTTGGAGAAAGGAAATAATCTCCTAGCAACCTTGGTTTTTCTTGGCGGGTTTGCAGCAGCAACCGGAATGATTATAGTAGAAACTTTTGCGATTTCAACAATGTTATCCAATAACATTCTGATTCCTTTACTTGTTAATTACCTAAAAGTTTTTCCAACATCCAAAGTTCAAAAAGCGATCTTATTTTGTAGACGTATTAGTATTCCTATTGTATTACTTTCTGCATATATTTATATGATTGTTATAGGAGAGAATTATCCTATGGTAGAAGTTGGGTTGATTTCATTTGTTGGCATTGTACAGCTAGCTCCTTCATTTTTTGGTGGTATATTTTGGAAAAGAGCTAATAGAACAGGAACAATTGCAGGTCTTAGTATCGGTTTCATGATATGGTTTTATACGCTATTGTTTCCCACCTTAATACGAAGTGGAATTATGGGTGACATTTCTATATTATCTGAAGGTCCCTTTGGTTTAAATATATTAAAACCATATGCATTACTAGGTTTAGAAAATCTTAATAAAATAACTCATGGTTTTTTCTGGAGTATTACAGCAAATATTTTCATGTATATCATGGGCTCTTTATTTACCATCCCGAAAGGGATTGAAATACAACAAGCCAACAAATTTATAGATGCAAAAATCGACATTAACGATAATCGCTTTCGAAATAGATATAAAGAAGTGTTTTTTTATCAACTATATGAACTTGTAATTACCTTTTTAGGTTCGGAAACAGCTAATTCGGCCATTGATCATTATTACAATAAATATCAAAAAAAATACTTAAATAATGATATAGTAGACATCCATTTTGTAGACTACATGGAAAACGTATTATCTGATTATATCGGTAATATTTCTGCCAGGATTGCTATTTCAAAACTACTTAATGAAGAACCGCTCGATCGAAAAGAATTATTAGAAATACTAGAAGAAACCAAAGAAGCTATTACACACAGCAAAAAACTGACAATAAAATCTGATGAATTAGAGCGTGCACAAAAAACGTTATTAAAGGCAAACGAAAAACTAAAAGAAATAGATCATCTTAAAGATGAATTTATCCTAACCATATCTCATGAATTACGAACACCAATAACTTCTATCCGATTACTATCAGAAATGTTATATTTTGAGCCAGAATTATACTCCGAAAAAAAAGAAGTATTTCTAAAAACTATTATGCAAGAAAGCGAACGGCTTAGCAATCTGATTGATGACACCTTGCTGCAAGAAAAGCTAGAACTTGGTAAACTTACCTGGGAATTCGATCATGTCTCAATTGCAGAACTTATAACCAACACTATAGAAACAGTAGCCCCAATGGCCAAAGAGGCCAATATAAAAATTAACACCGTTGTCCTGGATAAGACTATAGTTGTTTATGCTGATAAAGTACATTTAGAACGTGTTTTGATTAATATTTTAATGAATGCTATTAAATTTCATGATCCGGAAAAAGATAAAAACTACATACATATATCATCAAAAATAGAACAAGATAGTATTACTATATGTATTGAAGATAATGGTGTAGGAATCGCCAAAGAAAACCTAAAAAAGATCTTTAACATTTTTGTTCAGATTCAAAATGAAAAGCAAAAAATCAAACCTAAAGGAAGTGGCCTAGGGTTATCTATAGCCAAAAAAATAATTCAAAGGCATAAAGGAATTATAGAAGTTGATAGCGAGGTTGATCAATACTCCAGATTTTTTATAACTTTACCATTAAACGCAGATGATGAAATCACCTAAGAAGATATTGATTGTTGATGATGAACCATCTATAGTACTTGCACTGGAAAATATTCTTTTGGCTAAGGATTATGAGGTTCAAAAAGCATATGATGGAAAAGAAGGTTTAAAGGTAGCTCAATTATTTCACCCAGATTTGATTCTTCTGGATATTATGATGCCTTTTATTGATGGATTTGAATTTTCGAGCTTCATCCGTAAAAACAAAAGCCTGGAAAACACAAAAATTATATTTATTAGCGCCAAAGGAGAACTTACCGATAAGAAATATGGATATTCAAAAGGATGTGATGATTATATTATTAAACCATTTTCTACAGAAAAGATAATCTCCAAAGTAACTTTCATATTAAATCAATAAATTTATTCGGATATTTTTAAGCGTTACCTTACAAAAACTAATTCATTAGGTTTGGTCGTATGTTCTTCGCTAAAACTGTATCCTTCATAATTGAAGCCCTTGAGATCTTCAATGGTTTCTGCGCCTGTGTCAATAATATAACGCACCATCATACCTCTAGCTTTTTTAGCAAAGAAACTTATCATTTTAAGTTTATCTCCCTTCCAATCTTTAAATTGCGGAGTGATAACTGGCACCTTTAGGGTCTTAGTATCTATCACACTGAAATATTCATTACTTGCAAGATTTACAAACAACTCATCATCTTCCAACTCTTCATTAAGTGCAGTAGTTAGTTGTTTTTTCCAAAACTCATATAGATTATTTTTACGGCCAACTTTTAATTTGGTTCCCATTTCTAAACGATACGGCTGAATAAGATCCAATGGCTTCAAAACACCATACAAGCCAGATAATATTCTCAATTTGTTTTGAAGCACATCTAACTTTTCTTCTGGAATGGTATAAGGATCCAGTCCAACATACACATCCCCATTAAATGCATATACCGCCTGCCTTGCGTTTTCTGGAGTAAAAGGTAAAGCAAACTCTTGATTACGCTGCCAGTTAAGTTGTGCTAATTTATCACTTATCCCCATCAAATCAGAAAGCTTTTTCGGAGTTTTTTTCTTTAGCGCAGCATTTAATTTTTCTGTTTCGGTTAGAAATACGGGTTCTGTATATTGTTGTGTTGGTAATGCCGTTTCAAAATCCAAAGACTTGGCAGGAGATACTACAATTTTCATATGTTTACTACTTTTTATCAAAAATACGATAGTGTAGTGAAAATTAAAACATACAACTGTATTTCTTGTCTATTTGGGTATTAATAAAAGCTATTTTCAATTTGAAGCTCCAGAATTAAAGTATAAAAAAAGCCCGTCTAAATCGACAGGCTTGTACTTTAAAAAAATTAATTTGTATCTATTAAATCACTTTAACATTTACTGCGTTTAATCCTTTTTTACCTTCTTTAAGGTCAAACTCTACTTCATCTCCTTCACGAACCTCGTCGATTAGTCCAGAAATGTGTACAAAGTGATCTTTGTTTGATCCTTCTTCCGTAATGAATCCATATCCTTTGGAATCATTGAAAAATTTTACTGTTCCTTTACTCATTATAAAAAATTAAAGTGCGAAGATAATATTATTTAATCAAGAATTACTATTTATTTTAAAATAAAGTTTTTAATAACTTTAATTTAATATTTCGAAAACATTATAATAACAGAAATATTAAGTTAATTTTCTTTGAATCCTTCTATTGATCTGTTAACTGATTTTTAGCATAATTCCTCCACCGCTCTAGGCATTGCAGCATGTCCTCTGGTATCGGTGTTTCAAAAAGCATTTTCTCTGCAGTAACCGGATGTTCAAAACCCAATGTTCTGGCATGTAAAGCTTGTCTGGGAAGTATTTTGAAGCAATTTTCTACAAACTGCTTGTATTTAGTAAAGGTAGTTCCTTTTAATATTTTCTCTCCACCGTACCTTTCATCATTAAAAAGTGTATGCCCAATATATTTCATATGCACTCTAATTTGATGCGTTCTTCCTGTTTCTAATTTACAAGATACCAGCGTTACATATCCTAAACGCTCGATAACTTTATAATGTGTTACGGCCGGTTTACCCTTGTGCGCCTCATCTCCTTCAAAAACTGTGTTTTGCAATCTATTTTTTGGGTGACGGCCTATATTTCCTTCTACTGTTCCTTCATCATCCTCTATATTTCCCCAAACAATTGCTACATATTCTCGCTCACTTGTTTTATCAAAAAATTGTTTCGCCAAGTGTGTCATTGCCTCCTCTGTTTTAGCAATTACCAATAGTCCACTGGTATCTTTATCGATACGATGCACTAGTCCAGGGCGATCACTACTATTGTTGGGTAGGTTATCAAAATGATAAATAAGTGCATTAATGAGCGTTCCAGAATAATTACCATGGCCAGGATGCACTACCATACCAGCAGGTTTATTAACTACTAGCAACACATCATCTTCATAAACAATGTCTAAAGGAATATTTTCGGGTGTCAAAAGATTCTCATAGGGTGGATGAGAAAATAGGACTCGAACAACATCATTTGGTTTTACCTTATGATTGGATTTTACAGGAACATCATTTACAAACACGCTACCATTTTTGGCGGCTTGCTGTATTTTATTACGGGTTGCATTTTCAACAAAATTCATTAAAAACTTATCCACACGTAAAGGTACTTGCCCCGCTCCGGCTACAAAACGATAATGTTCGTAGAGATCATCTCCTGTTGCATCAAAATCTTCTGTATCTAAGTTTTCTTCCAAAATCTAGGTATTAATTGGATAGATTCAACCTTAACCCTTTACCATCTCCTACAACAAGATCAACCGTAGAAGTTTTCATCAGCATAGTCCCAGGCTTTAAGTTTTTTCCATTATGTCTCAACTCAAGAACCTGATCAGACATATTGGGTTTGTAAGTAACCGTACCTATCTTAAATCCTAAAGCAATTAATTTTGGTTCAGCCTGTCTACGGGTTTGAAGTACAACATCAGGAACTTCTATTTTTCGGTATCCTGAAGGATTCAAAGTCACGTATATTTTTCGTTTTTCTTTTACTTCGCTACCAGCGGTGGGATTTTGTTCGATAACTGAATATCTCGGATACTCTGGATTAAAATTAGCAGAATCCTGAACTTCGAAACGCAAATCTTTCTCTGCAAGGATTTTCTCGACTTCGTCCAGATTTTTTTTACTCAAACTAGGAACCACAATACGTTGATGGTGGTTTGTTGAGCTCTCTAACCACTCTAACGCCACATAAGAAAGTATTACAAGCATTGCAATCGCTATAATCACTTGTATCAAGAATATTTTACTATAGATAAATTTAAAAAGTCCTTTGAAAAAATCGATAACTGCATTCATAAATACGCTCATAATTTGGACAAATATATAAAAACGGAAAGTTTTAAGCTTTTGACATTTTTTAAATTTTGTAATTGGTTTTATCTATAAACTATTAAAACTTCAAAAAAGTGTATTAATACGGCTTTCTCACAAGAAAAATTCGAACATTCACATTAAAGAAATGATTTTTCAATTTCTTAATTGTCGTTTCTTATAAGATAAATGATATTTTTGTTTTCAAAAGCAACCCAATGAAGAAAAATATTGCCATTTTAATGGGAGGTTATTCTAGTGAGTTTGAAATCTCTATCCAAAGTGGAAATGTAGTTTACAAACATATTGATCGGGATCAATATAACCCATACCGTGTACATATTACCAAGGAGAGTTGGTTTTATCTAGATGATAACGATCAAAAATTCCCAATTGATAAAAATGATTTTTCGCTTAGATTAAATGGTTCTAAAATCACATTTGACGCTGCTTTCAATATCGTTCATGGAACCCCAGGTGAAGATGGTATACTACAAGCTTATTTTAAGTTAATTGGTATTCCGCAAACGGCCTGTGATTTCTACCCCGCAGCACTTACCTTTAACAAACGAGATTGTATAAGCACATTAAAACCGTATGGAATTCCAACTGCCACTAATTATTTTTTAAATAAAGGTGATCACATTGATTCCAAAACCATTCTAGATACCGTCGGTTTACCTTGCTTTGTAAAAGCTAACAAAGCAGGTAGTAGCTATGGCATATCCAAAGTTAAAAATGAAGATGAGCTTCTTCCAGCAATTGAATTGGCTTACAAAGAAGATGACGAGATTATCATTGAATCTTTTTTAAGTGGTACCGAAGTTTCTGTTGGTGTGATCACGTATAAAGGAAAAGATACCGTACTTCCTATCACCGAAATTGTATCAGATAACGAATTTTTTGATTATGAAGCCAAGTATTTGGGTCAATCACAAGAAATAACGCCTGCCCGATTATCTGATGAAGACACCAAAAAAGTACAAGATCTCGCCTTGCAAGTCTATCAAATACTAAAAATGAAAGGCTTTTCACGAAGTGAATACATTTTTCATGATGGCGAACCTCATTTCATAGAAATGAACACTAACCCCGGATTTAGTGAAGCAAGTATCTTACCTCAACAAGCAATCGCCGCAGGTATAAGTATTAAAGACTTATTAACCAATACAATTGAAGAAGCAATCAAGAGGTAAAACATAATTCGCAATTTCATTTATCTTTGTAATCACACCAATCAATAATCACGCATGAGAAGAGCTGTTTTTCCTGGATCCTTTGACCCCATCACTTTAGGACACTATGACATTATCGAAAGGGCACTTACACTTTTTGATGAGATCATTATTGCCATAGGTATTAATGCCGATAAAAAATACATGTTTTCTCTTGAAGAACGTACGGATTTTATTAAGGATGCTTTTAAAAATGAGTCTAAGATCAGGGTAATGACATATAAAGGACTTACGGTTAATTTTTGCCAACAGCAAAATGCCAATTTTATTCTTAGAGGACTTCGAAATCCGGCCGATTTTGAGTTTGAAAAAGCTATAGCCCATACCAACCGAAAAATGTCTGAGATTGAAACTGTGTTTCTATTAACTTCATCGGGAAAAAGTTATATCTCTTCCTCAATAGTTCGTGACGTGATCAGAAATGGTGGCGATGTTTCGGGATTAGTCCCCGATACGGTAAAAGTGAAATAATAATTTATGCGACGTAAGATTGGAGCAATTACATTAGTAGTCAAAGATTATGATGAAGCAATTCAATTTTATGTTGAAAAACTGAATTTTACGCTTGTTGAAGACATCAGGTTAGATGATACCAAACGTTGGGTACTTATTGCGCCTTCGAACACTACAGAAACCAATATTTTACTAGCCCAAGCTGCAAAACCAGAACAAGAAAAAGCAATTGGCAATCAAACCGGAGGACGAGTTTTTCTTTTTCTACATACCCATGATTTTTGGAAAGATTATAACAATATGAAAGGCAAAGGAGTTTCTTTTCTTGAAGAACCAAGAGAAGAAATCTATGGTACTGTGGTTGTTTTTGAAGATTTGTATGGCAACAAATGGGATTTGATTGAAATGAAATAACAATTAGGCTGTTATACTGAAATTGGGGAAGCATACATTCGTAAAAGAAAACCTTTAGACAAGCTCAGGGTGACAATTCCAATCTCCAAATTAAACCATTCTGATAAATCACAGTCTAACCATCAAACACTGTGATTATGAGTCCCTCTTTAACAGATAAACAAATACAACATCTTTACTGGAGAATTGGTTTTGGTATTTCTTCTGGCCATTTAAAATCGGCTAGAAAGCTTTCAAAAGATCAAATCATCGATCAACTATTTCTAGAAAGCAAACAATACAAGCCACTGCAAATGAATTTTGAGGCATTAATAAAAAAATCAAAAGATCTTTCCAGAGAAGAACGAAAGGAATTACGTCAACTCCGTAATAACAAAATGAACGAGCTTAATATTCTTTGGTTTAATCGAATGGTAAGTAACGAACAGGTACTTCGTGAAAAGATTACATTGTTTTTCCATAATCATTTTGCTGTAAGGCTTAGAACACCAAGAGCGTGTATCCACCTTAATAACATCATTAGAAAACACGCACTGGGAAACTTTGGAGATATGCTCATGGAGGTATCAAAATCTCCGGCAATGCTGCTCTTCCTTAATAATAGACAAAATCGAAAAGATCATCCCAACGAAAATTTTGCAAGAGAAGTGATGGAATTATTCACTTTGGGAAGAGACAAGGGGTATACCGAGACAGATATCAAAGAAGCCGCTCGGGCTTTTACTGGCTGGAATTTCAACAAAACCGGTCAATTTATATTTAGAAAAAATCACCATGATTATGGGGAGAAAACTTTTTTAGGAAGAACTGGAAACTTTACCGGAGAAGATATTATCAAAATCCTATTAGAAGAAAAGCAAACCGCCCGATATTTAACAACAAAGATATATTCTTATTTGGTGAATGAAAACGTTAATCAAACTCACATCGAAGAGCTAACCACTCTTTTTTATGAATCTAATTATAATCTTGAAACTTTGTTAAGAGCAATTATAGGGAGTACTTGGTTCTACAGTCTGGCAAATATCGGAGTAAAAATAAAATCTCCTATCGAATTAATGGTTGGACTTAGCAACCCCTTTAAAATCGAATACAAAGATCCCAAAGTGCTACTGTACCTTCAGCGTAAACTGAATCAAATGCTGTTCTTTCCTCCCAATGTAGCAGGTTGGACAGGTGGAAAAACCTGGATAGATAATTCAACCCTAATGCTACGTTTAAAGCTAGCTTCGGTAACGCTTAATAGCGGAGTGATAGAATGGAATGATAATGAAGATATTCCCGAAAACATGATGATGAGACAACAAATGATGTATCGAACCATAAAATCGAAACTTCAAAAGAAGGTAAAAGCAACCCCAAATTGGGAGGCTTTTCTAACCACCTTGGAACAAAAGGAGAAATCTGCACTAATCAATTTCATTATTCAACCAGAATTGTCAAAATCTGCCCAGGCGCTTGTTAATAAAATAGACTCAGGGGAAACAAAAAATTTTGTCATTGAATTGATGAGTTTACCCGAATATCAACTTTGCTAAAAACCCTCACGAAAATGGAACGAAGACAATTTTTAAAACAATCGGTTTTTGCATCAGGAATGGCATTGGTTCCTTCTTTTTTAAAAGGAATGGAATTTCTCTCACCAGATCAATTATCTGGCTATAGAAACGTAATTATTATTCAACTTTCAGGAGGAAATGATGGATTAAACAGTATTATACCAATTACGAACGACATCTACCATAGAGCACGACCCACAATTGCAAAAAAACAAGCACAAACACCAAAAATAACGGATGACCTGGTTTTTAATGACAGCCTGAAAATGATCAAAGAATTATATGATCTTGGCGAGGTATCTATTATTAATAATGTAGGATACCCTAATCCCAATAGATCACATTTCAGAAGTACGGATATCTGGCAAACGGCAAGTGATACCAACAAGTATCTAACAACAGGTTGGGTAGGCAGATACCTGGATGCCAATTGCCAGCATCCGTACCAAGCTATCGAGGTAGATAATTCGTTGTCATTAGCTATGAAGGGGACAACAATGAGCGGAATTGCGGTTTCTGACCCCAATCAACTCTACAAAACCACAAGAGAACCATTTTTTAAAAACTTGGTGGCGAATACTCAAAAAGAAATGCTTGATGAGGACAATCAGGGGTATTTGTACAAAACGATGTTAGAAACCTACTCTTCAGCTTCTTATATTTATGAAACTTCCAAGATTTATACTACCAATACCGAATATCCAAAAAATCCTTTTGCCAAAAATCTTAAGACTATCGCAGATTTTATCGTTTCTGGCCTAAAAACAAGAGTATTTTATAGTTCTTTAGGTGGTTTTGACAGTCATGTCAATCAATTAAATAGCCAGGATAGATTGCTCAAGGTGTATGCAGAATCTGTTGGTGCATTGGTAAAAGATCTTAAGAAAAATGATCGATTTAAAGACACGTTAATTCTCACATTTTCTGAGTTTGGCCGCAGAGTACAACAAAACGGAAGTCAAGGTACTGATCATGGTGCCGCTAATAATGTAATTGCCATTGGTGGATCCCTTAAAAAAGCCGGAGTATATAACGAGCTTCCAAATTTATCAGATCTAGACGGTAATGGCGATATAAAATATACGGTTGATTTTAGAAGTATATACGCATCTATTTTACACAATTGGTTAGATGTAAATGATCAAACCATTTTAAATAAAGGCTTTGAAAGATTAGTGTTTATTTAAAAAGTTAAAAAAAAAGAAAAGCCTTATAGTTTTAGATCTATAAGGCTTTTAAAATTTTTACGTTGGTTTGTTCATTTTTTAGAAACATCTCAATAAATATGAGTCTCCAAATAACAATTATAGGGTAATTATGATTTACATATTGGCAACCACATCTTTCTTGTATTTCTTCAATAGCGCCCTAGTCATACCAAGATTGGCATTTGAAGTATCTACGGCCAAATAAATAAAATACTCTCCATTTTCTGAAACATCAATAATGTGTAATTGATCTGACAAGGTAATTAAGATATCCTGTATATTTGACTCCAATCCAAGGGCTTTGATAGCCTTTTTCTTGGCTTTAACAACCTCTAGATTATATGCTGAAGCTATTTCGGGATCGAAATCATCCTTTTCAGAATGAGATACATAGCACACTCCAGTGCTAACCTCGGTAACCGAAACTGCAATATATCCTGGTACATTAGACTTAATATCGTCCTTAAATTGATCTAAAAAATTTGACATAATAATAATTTAAAATTAAACAGTAGTTTCTAAAGAATTCATTTTTTTAAGGAAAAGACCCAATTTAGAATGGTCCTTACACAATGCAGCGACGATGTGATTCGATTTTACCTTGTTAGCTATCAAAAAACCTTCTGAAGTTTTAGCCATTAGTTGTTCTAAGCTTCCATTACCCAGATCTTCAGATAAGTCTTTACACATGGAAAATACCATTTCGGTCATCGCTGCAATGTTTTCTTCGAAACTAATGTTTGTAGAATCAATTAAATTACCATCAGTATCCAGAATCATGGCAGCCTGCGCTCCGGTGATCTCAATCACCTTTTCTAAGTTCAAGGGGCTTTGTAAAATCATAGTATAAAATTTAAAATGTTACTTTTCCAATGACGATTTACTTACTTTCAGTTACATTTTTTGTTTCCCTTTCAAACTTTGATGCCGAACGAAAGTATACATTTTAATTTAAAATTAAGTATTGTTTAATTTTTTTAACATTTTCTTATACAGAATATTCCTATTTTTTGTATCTTTAGATTTCATTTTAAAAAAGATTTGCCTTGAAAAATTTAACCGACTTAAAATTGGAATTAGATAAGAAAAAAGAAAAATTCAATTCGTATAGAATCTCAAACGGAAAAATATCAAAATTAGAAACGCTTGTTGAAGAAAAAGCTTCTTTTGATAAAAACTTAGAAAACCTGATCGCTAAGCAATCTATAGAAAAGACTGAAAATCAAATTCTTGTAACCATGACCAGTGACTCAATGACTAATGGTGAAGACAATGTAAAAGCCGTTAAACCTTATAGTGAAAAAATAAAAGGTGGTTACTTTGGAAAAAGAAGAAGTAGGTTTTAATATTCTCGCTTTCTTTTTTAATGCTACCATATTGATAGTGTCAATTCTTTCTTCAACGCTTTATTTAAGAATTAATAGACTTTTTAGCATCTTATTTTTACGGGTAAACCGTAGTTAAAATACATAAAAATCCGATTAACTGATTTTCGGTTTATTCCAACCGCTCTAGCAATATCAGATCAACATCATTCATAATACATTTCTTTCGTTTAAATAATTATTAAAAACCTGTTCGCTCAAATCTCTACTGACATACCTTTGTCATCTCTCCCGTCTATTTTTGGTTACATATTCATCATAAAACCAAAAATATGACAACTACAAAATTTAACTCTTTTCATGTAATTGGCCTTTCTGTACGTACTAGAAACGAAGACCAACACATTACAAATGACATTCAAAATCTTTGGAACACCTTTATGACACAAGGAATTTCTCATAAAATCCCAAATAAATTAGAGGATACTTTATTTGGAATTTATACCGATTATGAAAACGGAGACGCTGGCAAGTACACCGCAATCGTAGGTTGCAAAGTGGATAATCTTGACACTATACCAGACGGAATGATTGGTATAACCATCAAAAATGGAGATTATTCCAAATTTACTGCAAAGGGAGATGTAACCAAAGATGCTATCCCCGAGGTATGGGGAAAAATATGGAACGCGGGTCTAAACAGAGTCTATAAAACAGATTTTGAAATCTATGACGAAAGAGCCATAGATCCCACCAATGCCGAAGTAGATATATTTGTGGGGGTAAGTTGATCAAACTATGTAAGTTAAAAATTAGACCTTACCGGTTTCTAAAATCAGTAAGGTCTTTTCTTTTGTACAATCACAAAATACAAGTACCTTAGCTCAGTTATATTCAAGAAATGAACGAATTACAACAATACATAAAGTCTTATTTTGGAGTTGCCGCCAATGATATGGATTCGATTTCTCGTTTATTTAAAGAAAACACCTTAAAAAAGGGCGATTTTTTTCTTGAAAAAGGCAAGTATTGCAATCAGTTAAGTTTTGTTCGTTCTGGATACCTTCGTGTTTATGCAGAAACCGAATACAAAGAGGTAACTCAATGGATTTCTACCCAAGGATATTTTATTACTGATCTTTCGAGTTTAATCTTTAACACCCCTTCTCGTTTTAACGTTCGAGCACTTACCGATTGTAACTTATATACGATCCATAAATCTGATTACCTCAATATCGGAAACATGGTTGCCAAATGGGATAAGCTTGAAAAACTGTTTATTGCAAAATGTTTCGTAGCCCTCGAAAATCGGGTTTTTAATCATCTATCCATGTCTGCCGAAGAAAGATATCACGAACTTTTTATGGAGAACCCCACACTTTTTAATAAAGTACCCCAGCAATACTTGGCTTCAATGTTAGGGATGACTCCCGAAACCTTAAGTCGAATTCGAAAAAGGGCGACTTCTTGATTTAGATCAAGAGATCATAATTTCTATTCAAAGAAATTTGTGGTAGTATAATTAAAACTACCAAAATGGAAATTAAAACAGAAATTATTATTAATACTACAACCGAAAAAGTTTGGAAAGCATTACTTGATTTTGACAATTACCCTAATTGGAATCCTTTTATAAAAGCAATCTCAGGAAAACCTGAAATTGGCAATACCATAAAAGTAGTACTTCCAGGGATGACTTTTAAGCCTAAAGTCGTGGCTTTTGAAACCGATAAAGAGTTTAGATGGCTGGGACACTTATTATTTAAAGGATTGTTTGATGGAGAACATATATTCAACATTAAGGAAAATCCCGATGGAACCACCACTTTTTATCATTCTGAAAAGTTTAGTGGTATTTTGGTTCCTTTATTCAGGAAAAAATTACTTTCTGAAACCAAACAAGGTTTCGAAACAATGAATATAAAATTAAAAGAAGTTGTAGAACAGTTCTAAACCCACATAACTCATAAAGTTAACTTAAAACTTTAGTTACGAGATCTAAAATAAATACCAAAACTATTTTTATTTGATAATTTTGATCAATAATTGAATAATAGTTTATTTATGCAAATCCACGAGACCGCTTTTATTGTATCTACCTATAGATCATATCATGAAGATGTGAGTAAAGACGCGTATGCCAAATTATGGAACAATCCAGCTACAGACGCTTTGATTCCGGATATCATAAAAAGTGTATCAGAACATGAAGCTATTTTACACAGTCTCAGAAATCGTTTTTTTTATGAACGTATGAATTCTTTTTTTAAAGAAAACGGTGGTGGCACTTTGATCAACTTCGGGTCTGGATTTAGCATGTATCAATTCTCGTTTGATAACAATGTTTCTACGATAGAAATTGATAAAAAAGATATCATCGATTATAAAAAAGAAAAAATTGATCACTGGACACAGGAAGGTAAGTTACCGTACCGCGACATTCAATACGCAGCTATCGACTTCAATAAAAATTCAGTAGAAGAAATGGTGAACTCTTTACGTCCTATCATAAAAAAAGAACCTACTTTTATTCTTATCGAAGGAGTGGTATTCTTTTTGGATCGCACCACGACAAACAAATTATTTAACGTTTTTAAAGAACTACAAAAACCAAATGATCTTGTTGGTCTTGTTACTTATTTACCTGAAGTCGAAAATACAGCGGTATATAAACGTTTATTACATTATTTTGACAGTAATAATGACACCAACGATTCGTTCTCGCACCAAACAATACCGGATTCTTATTTCCATAAAATTGATGGGTATGAGGTACAAGAGAGAACCGATGAATTTCAATTATCAAAAATATACGCTCGTCAACATATTATTAAGGACAAAACCGAAATTCTTAACGAAACCTCCTATATGCTTAGAAGAACATGAAAACATTATGTTATTTACGGTAAAACCGTATTATTAGTTTATTTTTATTATTTTTGAGTAGAAATCCCCAAAAAATATAAATAGCTATGAAAGACATTTCTACAATTAAAAAGGAACTAGCCACAATCAAAGAAGAGTTTAATAAATTTAGAATATCTAATGGATCTGTAAGCAGATCTGATGTTCCTAGAGGAACTTTAAAGAAGTAAACGTTTTACTTTAG
The DNA here is from genome assembly GCA_947496555.1 of uncultured Aquimarina sp. Lineage (GTDB taxonomy): Bacteria > Bacteroidota > Bacteroidia > Flavobacteriales > Flavobacteriaceae > Aquimarina. Next base: position 93,773 of record CANMDH010000010.1, read on the forward strand.
TAAAGTTTTCAAAAATAATACTCATCAATAAAAAAGGATACTTCTCATTAGAAATATCCTTTTTAGTATAAACATATCATAAGCAGAAAAATATTTACTTCATCATCTTGAAGAAACATTGTATATTTTAAGGAAATCTTGATTTAAAACCCACCCAATAAGACCCCACATATTCCTAATCCAATAACCAGATATACTCCTGCAATAATGAAGAAGATTTTACCAGCTTTACGGTGATTTTTATTAAATAACACAAGTCCAATAATGCCAAGTAATATTGGTGGTCCTAAGAGGATTAAAAGTAAAGCATATACTATTGCGCTATAATCTCCACCTTCTAATAAAAGTAAATTGGGTATCATATGATTTCATTTCTTAGTTGTTCTAAATATTCTTGTTTATCATCTCGGTAAAATAAATTCATGGTCTCAAAGGGGATGATCTTATTATCTTTATTTACAATATGAACGCAAGATTTTTTGATTGCACGCACATCAAAATTATACGCATCTATAAACTGCATAATAATAATTCTAAAGAGATTATCATATCCTAAATCCGGCGCGTCAATCTCTGGAAGACAACACATTATTGATTTTAGATTCTCTGAAGCGGTTTCTACCGAGTTTCCGGTGCTAAATAATTCTAAAACTTTACCATGTAGTTCCTCATCCTGTTCATATACTATAGTATTTTTACCATTATCTAATAAATCTGCAGGGTTAATATAACGTGTAAGCGGTAAAATACCATCCTCATTTTTTAAAGCATACCCCATAACCAAAGCATCAGGATTGCATGGCACAGGAATGAGATCATCTGCTTCAAAAACAGGAAATTGTTCCAGGATTTTTCTTCGAACTTCTGTGAGCGTAATTCTACTGGTTTGCGTATCAAAACCTTCTAGACGTCCTGCTATTTGTGTAGGTTGAAAAGTAACTCCGCGAACACATTTTTGCTGTGTCGCAAATGTAATAATCGATCCTATTTCATCATCATTAAGTCCTTTTTCCAAAGTGACCACTAAGGTAGTAGAAAGATTAAATTGATTAAGATTTGCTATGGCTTGCTTTCGTATTTTGGTTAAATCTTCACCTCTTAATTTTTGTAATACTTCGGCTTGTAACGAATCAAACTGCAAATAAATCTCAAAATCTGGCATATAGCTTGCCAATTGTTTTGTGAATTTAATATCCTTTGCTATGCGAATCCCATTGGTATTTACCATGAGATGTCGAATAGGTAATTGCTTAGCATAATCAAGAATTTCAAAAAACTGAGGATGAACAGTAGGTTCTCCTCCACTAATTTGCACAACATCTGGTTCTTTTTCATTTTCAACAATCGCATCCAGCATTTTTTTAATTTCTTCAAGTGTTCGATGACGACCATAGTTTGGGGAAGAAGAAGCGTAGCAGGTCGGACAGGTTAAATTACAACGGTCTGTAACTTCAATAATAGTCAAACAAGAATGCTGTTCATGATCAGGGCATAATCCACAATCATAAGGACAACCATAGTCTGTGGTAGTATTGAATTTATGTGGAAATTCTGAAGGCTTGTTGTAATTTCTTATGTTTTTATAATATTCGACATCATCAGCAATTAAAACTTTGGATCTACCATGTTCGGGACAACGTTTTAGCATAAATACTTTATCGTCTTCAAAAACGATCTTTGCATCTACTCTTTTAAGACAACTTGGACATAAACTTAATGTAAAATCGTAGTAGGTATAATTTCTAGTTGGCATAAAATAGCTTTCGAATGGTTTTATGATAATAAATCCAGCATAAGATACATAAATACTGAATACTACTTAACCCTGAGATCAAAAATGTATTTGGCTTTAAAAATTCTATCATAAAACGAAACGAGAAATAAGAGATCATAAAATATTGAAATAACAATCCATTTTTAAGCGTTTTCTGCTTCTTAAGATATCTTAGAAAAACCCATAAAATAATTAGAAAAACAACTTCGAATAGCGCAATTGGAAATCTTTTTAGCCCATCTCCGAGATCCATTCCTAAAAAAGAAGTTGTTTCTTTACCATACGTAAATTCATTTATTCCTGCCAAAAAACACCCCACTCTACCAATTACAATTCCTAATATGATTGGGAAGGTAAACAAATCCCCTGATGACTTCTTTTCGTGAATTATCTTCTTTACTAATTCTACTCCCAGAAGTCCTCCAAAGAGTCCCCCCATAATCGTTTTGGCGTTTAGTAATACGAGAAAATATTCTGGACCAGAAGAGAAAACAGGATTTTCTAAAAACCCAACAATTCTAGAGCCAACAAAGGCTCCAAATACTGCACCGATAATAATCGACAACCGATTATTATTGGTTATTGGGTCTTGTGCGTGTTTTTTAAGGTATATATAATATCGAAAACCTATGAAGAAGGCTGCATATTCTAAAATCAAATGGATATTCAATTTAATACCAAAAACAACAGGTTCAAAAGGAATCTCCATTTACAAATTCGTTCGATTTAGTATCGAAATATACATTTTTATTCCATAACCTTGGCCATCACATGATATCGAGGATCATCTACATCATGTTCTATAACACTTGCTAGTCTAGGCGAGGCTTTAATCATTAACGCCTGGCACTCTTCGCTAAGATGCTTTATTTTCACTTTCTTACCCGCTTCTTCATATTTTCCTACCAAAGCCCATATAGCCTCCAAAGCTGAGTGGTCACTCACACGAGATTCAATAAAATCGATCTCTACATTTTCTGGATCATTCGCTACATCAAACTTACTATTGAATGCCTGTATACTTCCGAAGAAAAGAGGTCCCCATATCTCATATACTTTGGTCCCGTCCTCCTTGATATGTTTTCTTGCCCGAATTTTTTTGGCATTCTCCCATGCAAATGCCAGAGCAGACATAATCACACCTGCAATTACCGCAACCGCCAAATCGAAGAATACTGTGAGTAAAGAGACCGCGACCAATACAATAGCATCTGTTAACGGAATTTTATTGATAATCCTGAAACTAGACCAGGCAAAAGTACCAATAACCACCATAAACATTACTCCAACTAATGCTGCAATAGGCACCTGCTCTATCAATCCTGAAGCAAATAAGATAAATAATAGCAAGGTTACTGCGGCTACAATACCAGAAAGTCTGGTGCGCCCTCCTCCTTTGATATTAATAATAGATTGCCCTATCATAGCACAACCCCCCATTCCGCCAAATAGCCCTGTAACAATATTTGCTCCTCCCTGAGCAAGACATTCTCTATTCGAATGCCCTCTGGTTTCAGTTAATTCGTCAATAAGATTTAGAGTCATCAAAGATTCTATCAATCCAATGGCAGCTAATATCAATGCATAAGGCCCAATAAATTTAAAGGTTTCCCAATTCAGAGGTACTTTGTTAAAAATATCAAATTGAAACTGTGGCAATCCACCTTTTAGACCTTCTCCTCCCCCATCTTTAATAAAGCTCCCTACGGTTGCCACATCAAGTTTTCCGAGTATCACAATTGCAGATACTACAACAATCCCTATCAAAGCTTCAGGCAATTTTGATGTTGCTTTTAATTTTGGTAATCCCCACATAATCGCCATAGTAAGTAATACCAATCCAAGCATTAACCATAAGTCTATTCCTTGCATCCATATTTTCTCTCCGTTCACAAACTCTTTGAACATTCCTAATTGAGAAAGAAAGATCACGATTGCTAAACCATTTACAAATCCCATCATTACCGGATGGGGGATCAAACGTACAAACTTACCCAACTTAAGGACTCCAGCTAGCATTTGTATAATTCCCATAAGAATTACTGTTGCAAAAAGATAATACAACCCAAGTTCTTCTCCAGGAGCTCCCATGGCATTTCCCTCGGCAACAAGGCTTACCATAACCACAGCAAGGGCTCCAGTTGCTCCAGAAATCATACCTGGTCTTCCTCCAAAGATTGAAGTGATCAATCCAATCATAAATGCCGCATATAAACCTACCAAAGGATCCACTCCGGCAACAAAAGCAAAAGCCACTGCTTCGGGTACCAAAGCAAGGGCAACAGTTAATCCCGATAAAATATCGTTTTTGGCATTGGCCACTCTTTTTCTTACAAACTCTGTCATAGCTGTGGTATTTTGAGGCTGCAAAAATACGTTTATTTTACAGTACAGCAAGTAAAATCAAAAGGTATCTCTTTATTAGGCAATACTATAACGTTATAGAAGATTCTCACTATGTAAAACTTAGTATATTTGGACTTCACAATCACAAATTATGCAAAGAATCTTACTGGCAATCGTTACCTTACTTATCTTTTCTTGTAACACTTCGGAAAAAGACATTTTAAAAAACTTTGATTTCACCACTCTTTTTGAAAAAAGCAATGGAACCGAAACTCCGACATATTCAGAAGTCATTACTTATTATAAAAATCTTGCCGAAGTATATCCCGAAATCAATATGCAAGAAATTGGAGTAACTGATAGCGGAAATCCTTTACATATTGTTACGCTAAATCCTAATCGAGAATTTGATTTTGAAACAATTCGTAAAACCAAGCGGGTGTTGTTAATCAACAATGGCATCCATCCAGGAGAAAGTGATGGCATTGATGCAACTATGATGTTATTTAGAGATATCGTTCAGGGTAAAATTGAGGCACCAAAAAATACTGTTTTGGTTACTATTCCTGTTTATAATATTGGCGGAGCTTTAAACCGAAACTCTGGTACAAGAACCAACCAAAATGGTCCAAAAGAATATGGTTTTAGAGGAAATGCTCGTAATTATGATTTAAATCGCGATTTTATAAAGAATGATACCAAAAATGCAAATGCTTTTGCTAAGATATTTCATTTGGTACAACCCGATGTTTTTATAGATAATCACGTGAGCAATGGTGCTGATTATCAATACACCTTGACCCATTTATTTACACAACATAACAAATTAGGAGGAGAATTAGGCAATTATCTTCATACTCAAATGCATACAAAGTTAGAAACTTCGCTTAAAAACAAAAAATGGGATATCACACCTTATGTAAATGTATGGGGAACCTCTCCTGATAAAGGCTGGACGCAATTCATGGATTCTCCTAGATATTCAACTGGCTATACTACGCTGTGGAATACCTTAGGAATGATGGTTGAAACCCATATGCTAAAACCCTACAAGCAAAGGGTTGAAGGAACGTATGAACTGATAAAATCTATGATCGAAATCACAGAAAAAGATGGAGAAACCATACGATCATTACGAGAAAAAGCATTCATAGAACAATCCGAACAAAAAACATACCCGATTAATTGGAAAGTAGACACAACCCATGTGACAGAATTTACTTTTAAAGGATATGAAGGAGAATTTATTAATAGCGAAATTACAGGAGCAAAACGTCTCAAATATTATCAAGATAAACCTTACTCAAAAGAAATCGACTATAAAAACTATTTTATCCCAATTACTAAAATTAAGGTTCCAAAAGCATATGTAATCCCGCAAGGTTGGTGGAGTGTAATTGACTTGTTAAAATTGAATCAAATTGAATTCAAAATGCTAGAAAAAGATAGTGTCATTACGGTAGAAACATATCATATTGTGGATTATCAGACAAGAAAAAATCCTTACGAAGGGCATTATTTACACTATAATACTTCTATAACAAAAAGTAACGGCAGGATTACTTTCAAAAAGGGTGATATTATAGTCCATACAAATCAGAGAGGATTTAGGTACCTTATAGAAACTCTAGAACCAGAAGCTCCGGATTCTTTCTTTAACTGGAACTTTTTTGACACTATTTTACAACAAAAAGAAGGGTTTTCACCTTACGTTTGGGAAGATAAAGCTAAAGGATTATTAGAGAATAATGAAGAATTAAGAATCAGATTCGAAGAAAGGAAAAAAGATCCCGTTTTTGCCAATAATTGGTATGCTCAATTAGACTGGATACACAAGCAATCGGATAATTATGAAAAGGCACATATGAGGTATCCTGTGTATCGGGTTTTAAGATAGCAAACGTTTGAATTGATTAGGAAGAGTATGTGAATAAAACTTCACACTATTCACATTTTAGGTTCGATAGTGAATCAAACAAAAGATTCTCGGGAACATACTCCTCTCCCCAGTAGTCATTAGCTAAATTCTCTCTTACCTTTTCTATGAAATAAGAACATTCTTTAAAATGAGGTATTATTTTCTCTTCAAATAATTTATTGTCTTTTTTAAATTTTCTTTTAACTATTTGCTTTTTAAAAACGAACTTTTCCTTTTTCTTGTCTAATAAATAAACAAAATAATAGTAATTAAAATAATACTGGGTCAAAATATAGTCATTGCTTTCTATAATGATTTCATGCAATCTATTGAAACCCACCAAGCTCCCTATTTTGAGATTGGTGTAATGCTTTTTGTCAAATAAAACCTCCTTTACCTTACTTTGTCTTATTCGTTTTAGACCACCTTCTTCATCATGATACCATAAAAACTCTCCTGTCAATGCATAATCTCCCGAAAATCTTTCATCGTTCTTCTCATAGAAGTTATTTTTTATGTTGCGATGCATAAGTATTTTTTCGTCATTATTCTTAACAAAAAAATTGTTAGATTCTTGACTTTGTGCAATTAAGCTAAACACTAAACAAAATACTATATAGATTTTTTTCATTTCTGTCATTAAAATATCAGGACAAATAGTCATGCGAAAACAACTTCTTGATATTTGCATACGAATTAGTTAGTGCTTTTTTTGCTTTTTTCTTGTTTTTCCACTTTACCTTGGTAATTCCTTCATTTTTTTGAGGTACAAGTTCTCCATCAAACTCGGTTTTCATCTCGAACCAATAAGTAACTTTGAGTCGAAATTCGCCATTCCTCTTAAATATATGGTATGTTTTGTAAAGAAATTTGGTAATTTCCAGGCCTGTAACTCCGGTTTCTTCTTCAACTTCTCGTATTGCCGCTGTTTCTATATGTTCATTTTTTTCTATTTTCCCTTTCGGCAGGTCCCATTTTCCATTACGTTTAATAAAAAGGATATCCATATCAGTATTATAAGCCTTACCACCACCAGCCACAACCACAGGTAGTTTTTTATACAAATGCTCTATAAGTTTATCCTCATTTTTATGATAAAAGTGATATTTTGCTTCTTCGCCTATAGCTTCTTTACCAAGAATATCTCTAATAATTATGGGAAAATCTACCGCTTTTATAGAAATCCTTTTATATCCTTCAATAGCCTTTTTTGTAGACAGAATAATAGGTGTATTATTCACAAAAACTTTATACATTTGCAACTATGATTTTTGATAAAGATACAGCAAAAAAAACTGCTGAACTACTACTGCAAATTAACGCAATAAAATTACAACCACAAGAACCTTTTACCTGGGCATCCGGTTGGAAGTCTCCTATTTACTGTGATAATAGAGTTACGCTATCGTATCCAGAAATACGAAATTACTTAAAACAGAATCTTGCCAATTTTATTGAAAAAAAATATGGTAAGCCCGATGTAATTGCCGGGGTTGCCACTGGCGCTATTGGAATTGGAATGCTGGTAGCAGAAGAACTTGATCTTCCTTTCATCTATGTTCGCCCTGAAGCAAAAAAACATGGCAGAAAAAACCAGATTGAAGGGATTGTTCCAGAAGGAAAAAGTGTGATCGTGGTTGAGGATTTGATTAGTACCGGAAAAAGCAGTCTTAACGCTGTAAAAGCCTTAAAGGAAGTTAATGCAGATGTGAAAGGTATGGTGGCAATTTTTAACTATGGGTTTGATATTGCTTCGCATAATTTTGAAGAAGCGGCATTATCTTTGAATACGCTAAGTAATTATGAGAATCTTTTAGAGCAAGCTCTGGATACTGATTATATTACCAAAGAACAACAGCAAACTTTACAAAGCTGGAGGATAAATCCGGCTGAATGGAACCAATAATAACAATAGAACATAATGAATTTAGAAAGCCCTACGGTAACTGTAAATAAAACAGCCGAAGAAGTATTTGAATTTTTGACAAAAGTTGAGAATTTTGAACATATCATGCCCGAGAGCAAACAAAAATTTGAGAAAATTAGCGACTCAAGGTTTCTTTTTCAATTAAAAGGAATGCCAGAATTGGTACTAGATCAAAAAGAAAATACACCACACAGTCAAGTGGTTCTTGGTGCTGCAAGTGATAAACTTCCCTTTACGCTTACTGCGGATCTTGTTAGTACAGAAAGCGGTAAAAGCACCGCCAAACTTACATTTAATGGTGAATTTAATGCTATGATGGCAATGATGATTAAAAACCCTATCCAGAACTTTATCAATACCTTAAGCGAAAATATTGGGAAACTTTAATTTTAATATAGCAACCTGATTTCTTTTAGATCAAACGAGGTAATAATTTCGTCTTCTAATAATACCTGAAGTTTACCTTCATTAGTAATAGACCGGATAATTCCAACAAAAGAACCGCCCTCTGCTCTCAAAAATGTAGAGGGTTTATTTTTTCTAAAAAGCAAACTTTCATATTCTTTTTTAAGCACCGAAAAGTTTGAAACCACCAACTGTGAAAATCGATTTTCTAATTTAGACAATAACACATGCAAGACCTCTTCAATATCTAGATTTTTGCCCAAAATCTTTTTCAATGATCCTGCCTGAGGGAGATTATCAAACTCTAACTGGTTTACATTAATTCCAATTCCTATGATCGCCCCTATCAAACTGCCATTTTTAACAACATTTTCGATCAAAATTCCACAGATTTTTTGACGATCTGACAGAATGTCGTTTGGCCACTTTATCGATAATTTTGTAACCATCAGATCTTTTAAAGCATCACAAACAGCCAATGATGTCGCTATAGAGATAAAGAATTGCTCAACCAATTCAATTCCCTCAACTATCATAAACACACTGCATGTAAGGTTTTTCCCAGGTTTACTTTGCCACACCGTTCCCATTTGTCCTTTACCAGCAAGTTGTTCTCTTGCCATAACACAAACAGTGCCATCAAATTGTTTTTGACGATTTAGTTCCCTCAGAAAAGTATTTGTAGAGTCAATGGCATCAACTTTGATTATATCCATGTAAAAGGTGTAAAAGTTTCATAAATGTAGGTATATTACCGACATTAAAATGATAAAAAGTAATAACTTTACACAAATTAAAAAAATGCATGACGAAAAAAGAAATTGGTACTGATCAATTAATAACCCAAATAATAAAAGGTATTGAAGAAGTAAAGGGAAATGACATTAATATTCTGGACCTTAGAGATATCGAAAATACAGTATGCAACTATTTTGTAATCTGTAACGGAACTTCCAATACGCAAGTAAACGCAATCGTTAATTCCATCCAAAAAACAGTTAGCAAACAACTTAAAGACAAACCATGGCATGTTGAAGGTAGCGAAAATGCAGAATGGGTATTAATCGATTATGTAAATGTAGTGGTGCATGTTTTCCAAAAGCATATCAGAGAGTTTTATGACATCGAAGGACTTTGGGGAGATGCAAAAACTACAGTTATCGAAACAAATTATTAAAAGAAAACCGTAAATGGCTAAAGAAAATAAAAAAACAGAACCTAATAAAAAACCAAAATTTAGTGCCTACTGGATTTATGCAATCATTATTGCTGGTTTTTTAATATTAAACTTTATGGGTGGAAACGGTTTGGGATCAGCACCTACCACTTCTCCTTCTGAGTTTCAGGATTTTTTGAGCAATGGAGAAGTAGAAAAAGTAGTAATCATAAACCGTCGCCAAGCCAAAGTGTTTCTTACTAGTGAAGCTAAGACTTTGGATAAACACACAAAAAACAAAAGCAATTCAATTTTGCCCGCCAGCCCAAATGACCCAGATTATCAATTTGAGTTTGGAGACCTTCAGAATTTTGAAAATAAAATTGCTCAAATAAAAACTGAAAAAGGACTAGATACCCAAGTGAATTATGATACAGAAAGTAATGTTTGGGGAGAAATTTTTGTTACATTATTACCTTTTGCCTTAATCATAGGGGTTTGGATATTCATTATGAGACGAATGAGTGGCGGCTCTGGTGGAGGTGCTGGTGGACAAATTTTCAATATTGGCAAATCCAAAGCCAAACTTTTTGATCAAAACACAGAAGTAAAAGTCTCTTTCGAAAATGTAGCGGGTCTTGAAGGTGCTAAAGAGGAAATTCAGGAAATTGTTGATTTCCTTAAAAATCCAGAAAAATATACTTCATTAGGAGGAAAAATACCTAAAGGAGCATTATTGGTTGGCCCTCCGGGAACCGGAAAAACTTTATTAGCCAAAGCTGTTGCGGGTGAGGCCAAAGTACCTTTCTTTTCATTATCAGGATCTGATTTTGTAGAAATGTTTGTGGGTGTTGGAGCCTCGAGAGTTAGGGACCTTTTCAAACAAGCTAAAGAGAAATCTCCTGCTATCATATTTATTGATGAAATTGATGCCATTGGTAGAGCTAGAGGTAAAAGTAATTTCTCGGGATCTAATGACGAGCGCGAAAACACATTAAATCAACTCCTTACCGAAATGGATGGTTTTGGTACAAATACAAATGTAATTGTAATTGCTGCAACCAACAGAGCCGATGTATTAGATAAAGCATTAATGCGTGCCGGTAGATTTGATAGACAAATCTATGTTGATCTGCCCGATGTAAGAGAACGTAAGGAAATTTTCGAAGTACACCTAAAACCTCTTAAGAAAGTAGAAAACGAACTGGATACCGACTTCCTTGCAAAACAGACTCCTGGATTCTCTGGAGCAGACATTGCCAATGTATGTAATGAAGCGGCATTAATTGCTGCCAGAAAAGGCAATAAGGCGGTAGGAAAACAGGATTTTCTGGATGCAGTGGACAGGATTGTGGGTGGACTAGAGAAAAAGAATAAAATCATTACTCCTGGAGAAAAACGCGCAATTGCTTTTCACGAAGCGGGTCATGCAACCGTAAGTTGGATGCTGGAGCATGCTGCTCCACTCGTAAAAGTTACTATTGTACCTAGGGGACAATCTCTGGGGGCAGCATGGTATTTACCAGAAGAGCGGTTAATAGTGCGACCAAATCAAATGCTTGATGAGATGTGCGCTGCTCTTGGTGGTCGCGCTGCCGAAAAAGTTATATTTAATGAAATTTCTACTGGAGCGCTAAGTGACCTAGAAAAAGTTACTAAACAAGCTAGAGCTATGGTCACTATTTATGGTTTGAATGATAAAGTAGGGAATCTTACATATTATGATTCTAGTGGACAGAGTGAATATAGTTTTACAAAACCATACAGCGAACAAACTAGCGAACTTATTGATAAAGAAATCTCTAATATTATAGAAGAACAATATCAACGCGCTATTAAATTGCTTGAAAAGCATAAAGATAAGCTAACCGAGTTGGCAGAAGTTTTACTTGATAAAGAAGTTATTTTTAAAGATAACTTGGAAAAAATCTTTGGTGAAAGGCCTTTTGGTAAAAAGGAAGAAATCGTTATCGAGCCTTCATAAATCAAACATTTTTACAAGTAAATTAAAAAATCTTAACCTAAGCAGAATATTGGGTTAAGATTTTTTTTATCTTTGAATGTATTGTAAAATTGTAATTTCCCAAGCATAATCCAAAAAATGAGTCTATTTAGAAAAATCTTTTTCTCAAAATCTAAATCAGACCAAAAGAGTAAGGAACGCCTCATAGAGGATCGCAGTAAGTATATGCCAGAAATTGATCTTCCGATTGATGAAAGCTTTATGATGAATTTTAAAAGAAATGGAGGTAAATTTCTTTATTGCGACAAAGATGATGAAGTTTTGGATTCTTTTGATAAGATTCTTATGGAAAATGATTGGTATGGTAAAGATGTATGCTGTTTTGATATTGGTTTAGAGCATAGATTCTCTGGCTTCAATATTAATTATGTAAAAAAATCTTCTGCTTCCTTCTTTTTTGCCACTTGCGAATATTTGATAGCCGATAACGGGGCTATTTTGGTTTCATCTAACCAGCTTAGAGAAAAAAAACTCACCGAATTGCCAGACAACTTTGTAATCTTAGCCGCTACGAGTCAACTTGTTAAAAGCATTGGAGAAGGATTAAAAGGTATTAAAAACAAAAACAAAAATTCTATTCCTTCAAATATCACTACCATAAAAGACTTTGAACCTCAAAAAGAAAAGGATTTCTTAAGCTATGGAAGTAGTTCAAAAAATCTATATTTGCTCCTGTTGGAAGATTTATAATATGAAGGAACTACTTACAAGAGCTTTATCGGGGTTTTTATACGTCTTAATTCTGCTTGTATCTATATTTGTATCTAAATACACCTTTCTCGGTATATTTTTAATTTTTGGAATGATTTCTATCTATGAATTTCAAAAATTAATACATCTCAGAAATAAAAGATTATACTTAATTTTCCTATTTCTTTTAGGATTATTAAATGTATTTCAGGATCGAATATATGTTATAATTCCGTTTTTGATATTAACCATTATTACAGAGCTTTATTTGGTTAAAGATTTAGTTACCATTCGTATCATTCCGATGTTTGAACAGAGAAAATACAGAACAAGTATCTTTTATTTAATTACTTGTATTGTTTTCTTGACTTTGGTTCCTAATTACTCTGGAGAATATCAACCATTAATCATTGCAGGTGCCTTTTTGATCACCTGGACCAATGATACTTTTGCTTATTTGGTTGGAAAAAACTTTGGAAAACACAAGTTATTAGAAAGAATATCACCTAAAAAGACTATCGAAGGCTTTATTGGAGGGTTTCTTTTTTCTATCCTTGCAGGATATTTAATTGCTATACTATCTCATACCTTATCGATAGCGATTTGGTTGATTATAAGCATAATTATGAGTATTTTTGGTACACTGGGTGATTTAATTCAATCCAAGTTTAAAAGGCAGGCTGGAGTTAAAGACAGTGGTACAATTATGCCAGGACATGGAGGCATCTATGATCGTTTAGATAGTGTTATATTTGCTAGCCCGTTTTTATACGCATTTTTACAAATTTTGAAATATGTTTCATAAAGAAGGATATAAAATTATATCGGTAGCCATCGTATTATTTTTAGGCGTTAATGTTGCCTCATACGTTTCCATTCAGATTAAAGAGTGGCAAATAGGAATATTTACAGTAACATTAGCATTTTTAATTTTGATATTGCAGTTTTTCAGAAATCCTAAAAGAAAAACGGAGATAAATGATAATACTGTAGTATCACCAGTTGATGGAAAAGTGGTCGTAATCGAAGAAGTCTTTGAAAAAGAGCATTTCAAAGACAACAGACTTCAAGTTTCTATATTTATGTCTCCGATTAACGTACATGTAACCAGACACCCAATTAATGGAGATGTTACTTTTAGCAAATATCATCCAGGAAAATATTTGGTGGCTTGGCACCCAAAAGCATCTGAAGAGAATGAAAGAACAACAGTTGTTGTAAAAAATAATATTGTTGAAATACTATACAGACAAATTGCAGGAGCATTGGCAAAAAGGATCGTAAATTATGCTAAAGAAGGAGACAAGGTAGTTCAAGGATCCGATAGTGGATTCATAAAATTTGGTTCTAGAGTTGATGTTTTCTTACCAATTGGCACTAAAGTAAATGTAAACCTAAACGAAAAAGTAAGAGGAGGAGAAAGCGTAATCGCTACTTTATAATAAATTGTAAAAACGATACCTGTTTTTCTTTACAGGATTGGATTAATCGACTTTTAAGTATACTTTCCTGTTAGAATATCATAAAGCAGTCATAGACATGACCGATAAAGAATTAAATATTGCTTTTGAAAAAGCGTATGAGCGTGCATGTAATACAAAAATGCAATTTCCGCCAGATATTATGCTTCACTTTTATGCGCATTATAAGCAAGCTACTCACACTGATGGCTTCTATACACCATCGGGAGATAGCCAGCTTAGAAATGCTTTTAAATTAAATGCTCTTTTTCAGGTGAAAGACCTTTCTCAAAGAGAGGCAAAAATTAAATATATAGAACTGGTAAATAAGTATATAGTGGATTAAAAAAGCTTTGGGGATTCCAAAGCTTCTTTTTAATACTTCTTCTCAAAACTTAACTCTTTAAGCTTTCAAGACTAGATTTTAAAGTTACTATTTTGGCCTCAGTATCTGCCTGCTTTTTTCGTTCATTAGCAATAACCTGTTCGGGTGCATTGTTTACAAAACGTTCATTCTGTAATTTTTTCTGAACCGATTTTAAAAAACCCTCAGCATATGTCAATTCTTCGGTAAGCTTCTTTACTTCCTCCTCTACATTAATTGCACCAGATACCGGTATAAAATACTCGTTGGATTTTACTCTGAAAGAAAGTGCTCCTTCTACTTGCGCATCCACATAATTTAAAAAAGATATGTTTCCTAATTTACGTATTACCGAATCAAAAGCTGCACTAAACTTCTCGCTATTTAACACAGACAATTCGATGGTTTCTTTAAACGAAATATTCTTTTGTTTTCGAATTGTTCGAATCCCAGAAACCACTTCAGATGCAATTTCGAATTGTTTAATTAAATCTTTGTCTACAGATTGTGGTTTTGGCCAATAAGAAATTATTAGCGCTTCTTCATGATTTCGATCAGTGATATTTTGCCATATTTCCTCAGAAATAAATGGAACGAAAGGATGAAGTATTTTTAAATTGTCCTCTAAGATAGATATTACCTCTTGATATGTTTTATCATCAATGGGGCTTCCATAGGATGGTTTGATCATCTCTAATAACCAACTACAGAAATCATCCCAAACCAATTTATAGGTAGTCATCAATGCATCACTAATACGATATTTACCGTAACTATCTTCTAGTTCTAACAATGCTTGTTGAAATCTAGACCTATACCATTGTATTGCAATAGCAGAAGATTCTGGTTGTGGTATATTGGCATCTACCTGCCATCCTTTAATAAGTCTGAAGGCATTCCATATCTTGTTTACAAAGGCACTACCCTGCTTACATAGATCTTCATCAAACATAAGGTCATTACCAGCAGGAGAACTAAGTAACATTCCCACCCGTATACCATCTGCGCCATATTGATCAATTAAATCTAATGGATCTGGGGAATTACCTAAGGATTTCGACATTTTACGTCTTTGCTTATCTCTTACAATTCCGGTAAGATATACATTAGTAAAGGGTTTTTCTCCCTTATACTCATATCCTGCAATAATCATACGTGCCACCCAAAAAAACAAAATTTCTGGAGCAGTAACCAAATCATTGGTTGGGTAATAATAGTTGATTTCTTCATTATCTGGCTCCAAAATACCGTTGAATACACTCATAGGCCATAACCAGGACGAAAACCAGGTGTCCAACGCATCGGCATCCTGGGTAAGATCATTTCCTGTTAATGAATTATTCCCAGTTTTCTCTTTTGCCAACACAAGTGCCTCTTCCTTATTTTCGGCAACCACAAAATCTTCTTTACCATCACCATAAAAATAAGCTGGAATTTGGTGACCCCACCACAATTGGCGCGAGATATTCCAATCCCTTACATTTTCCATCCAATAACGATATGTATTGACGAATTTCTCAGGTACCAGATTAACATCTTTGTTTAGAACAGCATTCAAAGCTGGTTGTGCTAGATCTTTCATCTTTAAAAACCATTGATCACTCAATTTCGGTTCAATCACGGCTTTGGTGCGCTCACTTGTTCCTACTTTATTAAGATAAGTTTCGGTTTTTTCTAAAGCTCCAATACTTCCTAATTCTTTTACAATCTCCTTACGCACGGCAAAACGATCTTTTCCTTGGTAATGTAATCCAAAAGAATTTAAAGTAGCATCATCATTAAATATATCGATTACTTCTAAATCATGCCTATCTCCTAACTCCTTATCATTAGGGTCATGAGCAGGAGTTACTTTAAGACATCCAGTCCCAAACTCCATATCAACATATTCGTCTTCAATTATCGGAATCACACGATTCGCAATAGGTACTATTGCTTTTTTTCCTTTAAGATGAGCAAATCGTTCATCATTTGGGTTAATACAAATTGCCGTATCACCCATAATAGTTTCGGGACGTGTTGTAGCAATCGTTAGTGCGTCTTTGCCACCCTCTATTTTATATTTTAAATAATATAAATTTCCTTGTTTTTCTTCATAAATCACTTCTTCATCAGACAAGGTAGTTTTTGCTTCGGGGTCCCAATTTACCATCCTATATCCTCTATAAATAAGACCTTTGTTGTACAAATCAACAAAAACCTTGATTACGGATGCAGACAAATTATCATCCATAGTAAAAGCCGTTCGCTCCCAGTCGCAGGAAGCACCTAACTTTTTAAGCTGTTCTAGAATAATTCCCCCATGTTTGTGGGTCCATTCCCAAGCATGCTCCAAAAACTCTTCCCGGGTAAGATCATTTTTGCTAATCCCCTGCTCCTTTAGCTTCGCCACAACCTTTGCTTCCGTAGCAATTGAAGCATGATCAGTTCCTGGCACCCAGCAAGCATTATACCCTTTAAGCCTTGCTCTACGTATCAATACATCTTGTATAGTATTGTTAAGCATGTGCCCCATATGCAACACCCCAGTTACATTTGGTGGTGGAATCACGATTGTATATGCTTCTCTTTCATCTACTTCAGAATGAAAATAATTATTCTTCATCCAGTAGTCATACCACTTTTCTTCTACTGATTTTGCATCATATTTTGTAGCTAACGCCATACTTTGGTCCGATTTTTGGAATTTGAAGTGCAAAAGTAATTATTAAAGTACGAAGTACGAAGAGAGGATGTTATAAATTATGGTTACTAATAATAAAAAAACAAAAAATCTCGAATAAGAAATTGTATTATTACTCATAAAATATAAGTTTATACTATTTATTATTCTTTAATTTTCTATTTTAACACCTTTTACTTTTTATCTTGTGCTTTTGGTTGCAATTTTGAAGTTGGATAAAAAGTGAGTACTTTTACAAACAACAAAAATCATACATTATGAAAAAAGTGATGATGATTCTATTTATTGGAATTTTGGGAGTTACGCTAAACGCTCAAGATACCAAAGCAAAAATAGAATTTAAAAGTGAAGTTATTGATTATGGTGAAATTGCCAAAGGTAGTGATGGTGTTCGCCAATTCGAATTTACAAATACAGGGAATGCTCCTCTAATTATTTCTAAAGTGTATTCTAGCTGTGGATGTACAATTCCTAAAAAACCAGAAAAGCCAATCGCACCAGGAGAGAGTGGTGTTATCGAAGTAAAATATGACACTAAAAGAGTTGGCCCTATACGTAAGACAATAACTGTTTATTCTAACGCTGAACAAGCTACAAAAGCAATAAAAATAAAAGGAACAGTATTGGACAAAAGCGTTTTAGAAAAAAACTGATAAAAAAAGAATGTATTTAATGTATAAAAAGGGTTTTACCTAGTTTGGTAAAACCCTTTTTATATTAAATTACTTTTTTAAGATAAAAAGTAAATGTCAACTCTACTCCAAAGCGATTCACTTTCATCTTGATTCTCTTACCCTCTTCAAAATAAAACAAATCATTAAGTTGAGACAACTTATAATGATAGGCTTTCTTACCATTAATTTCTAGAAGAATATCTCCCTTTTTTAACCCTATTATATCAGCAGGTGAACTTGACCTCACATCAGAAATTTCGTATTTGGGTCTAAGAATGAAATTATTTGCTAATTGAAGTGTTTTTTCGTTAACAACTCTGTTCAAACCTAGATAAACTCTGGTTTTTTCAGTAACATTATTAACCACGCTAACTTTACTCTTTTTGTCTGATATAACCGCGTCAAAACCTACATGCTGAATGGTTAAGCCACTCATATTATAATGGAAAGGTTTATTAAAATAGCTATTTTTTTTAAACGATATTTTTTGATTAGGATAATCAACTATTAAATTAAATCGGCGTAGTACATTCCCTCCTAGTGAACCTTCTCGTTTATCCAGGGATATTCCTTGTATATATATTGAATCCGGAAATGCTGTGGTAACTTCTTTCAACCGAAAATCGCCAATATAGAGTTCTCCTATTTTAGTTCGTTTCCCATAAATATCTCCATTAAATCCTTTCCCTAGAAAATCAGTAAACGACTTATCAGGGATAGTAATACCCTTTTTCTTACTTTCAAATAACCATAACGAAGAGCCCGACCCAGAATCCAATAAGAGTCTAATATCCATTAATTTATTTCCTGTATTATATCTGGCAGTAACCAAGGGGCGCTTATTCTGCTGGCTAAAATCTAATTGTGTTTCATAACATTTATCACATTTTTTATAGGTGTACAGTTTAGGGTCATATACCTTTATAGTCTTTCTGGTATAATTTATGTCCAAAATAAAATCCTTAAAAAAATCATATCCAATTATCCCATGTATAGGGAAACCCATTCTTGGTGAAAAATTAATTGATTCATCAAAAACCAAGTAAACAGTATGGTTAGCACTTATAGCATCTCCTATTCTTAATTCATTGCCGAGTGACTTCATAGCTTCTACCGGTTCATCATCGCCTAAACCCCGCAAATAAATTTTTGATGCATTTTTAAGTTCCAAAGACTCTTTATTATCAACACTAAAAATAATAGTTGACCCAACGCCTGTGTCTAAGATAAAGGAAAGTTCTACACCGTTAAGAACAACAGGAAGAATAATTAGATTGTTCGCTACCTCAAACCGCATCTTATCACTTTTCTTACCAATAGGTAATTTGAAATCAGATTGAGCAGAAATGGCAAAACCGAGAAACAAAAATAAAACTAGTACCTTACTTTTAAGAAATTGACAAAAATCTAGCAATAAAACCTTCATTACTTTAAATATAGGAAAATAGTTGAAAAATCATTGCAATAGAGTATCTATTTCTTAAAATATTTAAGAAATTTACCGCTATTTATATTTTAAATCATAAAAAATGCCAGTAGTATCACGCAAAGGTAATGCAATGCCTGAATCCCCAATTCGGAAATTAGTTCCCTATGCAGAAAAAGCAGAAAAAGAAGGGAAGCATATTTATCGCCTTAATATAGGGCAACCAGATATTAAAACACCTGTAGAAGCCATCAATGCTGTTAGGAATAACAAATTGGATATACTTGCATACAGTCATTCTGCAGGATTCGAAAGTTTTAGAGAGAAACTGGCCGGGTATTATGCAAAGCATGATATCACGATATCTTCTGATGATATTTTGGTAACCACAGGAGGTAGTGAAGCTCTTATTTTTACTATGGGTAGTATAACAGATCCTGGTGACGAAATTATTGTACCCGAGCCCTTTTATGCAAATTATTATAGTTTTTCTACACAATCAACCGTTAAAGTAGTCCCTGTTATTTCAAAGATTGAAACAGGATTTGCTTTACCCGAGATAAAAGAATTTGAAAAACTCATAACACCAAAAACTAAGGCAATTCTAATCTGTAACCCAGGAAATCCGACCGGTTATCTGTATAGCAAAGAAGAAATAAAACAACTTGCCGAATTAGCAATCAAGTATGACCTATTTTTGATTTCTGATGAGGTATATCGTGAATTTGTTTATGATGAATCTAAACATTATTCGATTTTACAAGAAAAAGGATTAGATGAGCATGCCATAGTAGTAGATTCTGTTTCTAAGCGATATAGCATGTGCGGCGCACGTATAGGTTGTATGGTAAGTAAAAATAAGAGTGTTATACAAACCGCCATGAAGTTTGCGCAGGCGAGGTTAAGTCCTCCTACGCTAGCCCAAATTGCCAGTGAGGCGGCATTAGAGGCTCCAGAATCATATTATAAAGAAACCGTTGCAAAATATAAATCAAGAAGAGACACCCTGGTATCTGGTCTTAAAGAAATTCCTGGAGTAAAAGTAGCATTACCAAAAGGTTCTTTTTATTGTATTGCAGAATTACCTATAAAAAATGCCGACCATTTTGCAAAATGGTTATTAGATAAATTTGATTTAGATAATGAAACTGTTATGTTAGCACCCGCTTCTGGTTTTTATTCTAGCCCCAATGTTGGGGAAAATCAGGTACGAATCGCCTATGTCTTAAACAGAAGGGATCTACGAAAAGCTGTTAACATTTTAAAGTTAGCCCTAGAAAAATATGATGATCAATGAAAATTGAGTATAACAAATCTTTAAAAGAATATAATACTTTTGGAATAGATGTGATAGCTTCTGAGTTTGTCAAAATCACTTCAGAAACTGAGCTAAAAGATATTCTTTTACGGGAAAATAAAAAACCCATATTCATTATCAGTGGCGGCAGCAATATGCTGTTAACCAACAATATTGATTCGTTAGTACTACACATTGCAATACAAGGGATTACAATTATTGAAGAATCCGATGATTCTATAATCATTTCAGCAAACGCTGGTGAGAATTGGCATGATTTTGTTCTATATTGTATAAATCACAATTATGGCGGACTAGAAAATTTGTCGTTAATCCCTGGATACGTAGGTAGTGCTCCCATTCAAAATATAGGCGCCTACGGCGTCGAGCTCAAGGATACTTTTGTAAGCTGTGAAGCCATCGATATTTCTTCAGGAGAAAAACATATTTTTTTAAATGACGATTGCCGATTCAGTTACCGTAATTCTATCTTTAAAAATGATGTAAAGGGCAAGTTTATTATCACCAAGGTTACGTTCAAATTAAGCAAAAGAAATCATGTCCTTAATACAAGCTACGGAGCTATAGAAAATGCATTGAAAGAAAATGGAATAACCTCTCCCACTATTAAAGACGTTTCTGAAGCGGTAATTCAAATTAGAAAAAGCAAATTACCGGATCCGGCAGAAATTGGAAACAGCGGTAGTTTCTTTAAAAACCCGGTAATATCTGGGAAACATTTTTCTGAACTTCAAAAATCGTTCCCGAACATCCCTTCCTATAAAATTGACAACCAAAATATTAAAGTCCCGGCTGGTTGGCTAATCGAACAAAGTGGTTTTAAGGGAAAACGATGGGGAGATGCTGGAGTACACGAAAAGCAGGCCTTAGTTCTAGTCAATTATAATAATGCTGCAGGCAAAGAGATACTTGATTTATCAAAAAAAATTCAGGCTGAAATAAAAAATAGATTTGATATTGATCTTGAAACGGAAGTTAATATCATATAAAACATCACTTCGTAAATATTAAAGTGGCTGCAACATTTAGTACAAAATTCTATTAAAAAATCATTAATATCGCCCTTAATTTTTTGTTTTGTATATACATAGCGATACATTCTTTGTATCTTTGCAACTAATTTTGATTGTATTACATTATTATGAAACTTTTATTACTTACAATCGGCCTATTACTTTTGGCTTTTGGGGGAATTGCTATAAAATTATGGGCTAAAAAAGATGGAAAGTTTGCCGGTACATGCGCCAGTCAAAGTCCATTTTTAAATAAAGAGGGAGAATCGTGTTCGCTATGTGGCAAAACTCCAGATCAGTACGCTAATTGTAACGAACAAGAACATTCAAAATAAATCCCTAGAAATAGTCTATTCAAAAAAAAATCGTTGAAAAAAGAACGTCTTACTTCATTAGAAGCCCATATCTCCAAGGCAAAAGATGGAAATCAAGCATCTTTCAACTATCTTCTTGACACGTTCTGGAATGATGTTTATGGCTTTCAATTAAAAAGAACTCAAGATGAGTATGAGGCAGAAGACATTACGATACAAAGTTTTTCAAGAGCTTTTGATAAGATACACACATTCAAAGAAGAATATAATTTTAAGACTTGGTTAATTCAAATTTCTAAGAATATTCATATTGATCTATTAAGGAAGAAAAAGGCTTCTATTCAATCTCAAACCACTACTCAAGTAGATGATTCTGTATATAGAATTGCAGATGATAACCCTACTCCCGAGGACAAGCTAATTACTGAGCAGAATTTAGCACAATTACTTTTATATATTAAACAATTAAAACCGCCTTATCAAAAGGTAATTAACTTGCGGTATTTTCAAGAACTTACCTATAAAGAAATTGCCGAAAATCTCAATGAGCCAATTAATAATGTTAAAGTAAAGCTTTTAAGGGCCAAAAAGTTGTTGTCTGAAATAATTACCAATACAACGGGATAATCTTATTTTATAAAACAAAGAAGTCAAGGCCTTAGATTAAAGCTAGTAAACCGTTTAATAACCATAAACAAAGGCTCTATCCACTTATCATTGATCTTTTTATCGTACTTAACAAATTTTTGAACCAGTCCTTTTGGAGCAGATATCTCCTTTTCTATGGCAGTAATATTAATATACTGTTGATTTTTGAGAAGCCACTTCTCAACACGCTTTCGATTGTTCTGTCTTTTTTTAGGACTTACCAACTCTTCCTGCATGGTTTTTACTCTTTTTTTGTAAGACAAATAACTTTCAAAATCTGAAAAAATTTTACGTTAACTTAATTTTAACCTAGTGTTAAAAAAATATTAGAATCCAATTTTTTGTTCTTCCATTCAAATAAACTTTTAAAAACACATTTGCATCTACACTTTTTCAAGGTAACTCTACTTCAAAGAAATAAGGGCTGCCAATAACTATTGACAATATTTATATAAATCATAACTTTTGCTTAAACTCAATATAATCTAAGCTTTCTTTGTATTTTTGTTGAAAATATTGCTTGTATGAACAATGATGTTGCTGCAGTTGCACCTCACAAAGGAAAACCTAAGTGGCTAAGGGTCAAACTCCCTACTGGTAAAAAATACACAGAATTAAGAGGTTTAGTAGATAAATATAACCTGCATACAATATGCACCTCTGGTAGTTGTCCCAATATGGGAGAATGTTGGAGTGAAGGTACTGCAACTTTTATGATTCTGGGAAATATCTGCACGCGCTCTTGCGGGTTTTGTGGCGTAAAAACAGGAAGACCCGAAACTGTAGATTGGGAAGAACCCGAAAAAGTAGCGCGATCCATCAAAATAATGAAAATTAAACATGCTGTAATCACCTCTGTCGATAGAGATGATCTTGCAGATGGAGGCTCTATTATTTGGGCAGAAACAATTCAGGCCATTCGAAGAATGAATCCAGAAACCACATTAGAGACTTTGATTCCAGATTTTCAAGGAAAAACTAAAAATATTGACAGGATAATTACTGTAAGTCCCGAAGTGGTTTCCCATAATATGGAAACTGTAAAAAGGTTGACACGAGAAGTTCGTATTCAGGCCAAATATGAACAAAGTCTTCAAGTGCTTAAATACCTTAAAGATAATGGTATAAGGAGGACCAAAAGTGGAATTATGTTGGGACTAGGTGAAAAAGAGGAAGAAGTTATTCAAACTCTTGAAGACCTTAGAAAAGTAAATTTAGATATTGTTACTATAGGTCAATATCTACAGCCAAGTAAAAAACACCTTCCAGTAAAAGAGTTTATTACTCCTGATCAATTCAAAAAATATGAAGAAATTGGATTGGAAATGGGATTCAGGCATGTAGAAAGCGGGGCTTTGGTTAGATCTTCATATAAAGCACAAAAACATTTAACCTAATCCATAAACACATACAATAGGAAGAGGATTTGATGAATACACCAATAAGAATTGCCATTAATGGTTTTGGAAGAATAGGTCGTAACCTTTTTAGATTATTACTAAATCACCCTAGCATACAAGTCGCTGTAATTAATGACTTAGCAGACGCCAGGACTTTGAGTCACTTGCTAAAATACGATAGTATTCATGGCGTATTACCAATTAATGTATCTTTTGATGAAAAGCATATTATTGTAGAAGATATTGCTGTTCCTCTAATTAACAAAAAGAATCCCGAAGACTGTAACTGGAAAAAATACAGCATAGATATAGTTATTGAAGCGACCGGGAAGTTTAAAACCAAAGCGCTCGCTCAAAAACATATAGACGCCGGTGCAAAAAAAGTAATACTCTCTGCTCCACCCATAGAAGATAGTATAAAAACGATTGTAATAGGAGTAAATGATCATATTCTTGATGGTTCTGAAACTATAATATCTAATGCTTCTTGTACTACAAATAATGCTGCACCAATGATCAAAATTATTAACGATCTATGCGGAATTGAGCAGGCATATATTACGACCATACATAGTTACACTACCGATCAAAGTTTGCATGATCAGCCACATAGAGATCTGAGACGAGCCAGAGCCGCGAGTCAATCTATAGTTCCTACTACTACTGGAGCCGCAAAAGCTTTAACAAAAGTGTTCCCAGAATTGAGCAATGTTATTGGTGGATGTGGCATTAGGGTCCCCGTTCCGGATGGCTCACTTACCGATATTACATTTAATGTAAAAAAAGAAACTTCTATTGATGAGATAAATCAAGCTTTCAAAAATGCATCCAAAACGCACCTAAAAGGCATCTTGGATTATACTGAAGACCCTATAGTTTCTGTAGACATTCTTGGCAACCCACATTCTTGTGTATTCGATTCTTTAATGACTTCGGTAATAGGAAAAATGGTAAAAATAATTGGTTGGTATGATAATGAAATCGGTTATAGCAACAGAATAATTGATTTAATTATTAACATTTGTAAGAAATAACTATCTTAGTTGAGATTTTTTAGAGGAAAAATGCCAACCCCAATTAGACAGTTTATATTTAAAATTTTACTCGTTTGTTGTTTTATTGCTTCTGCTCAAAATGCCGAAAACCAAATAAACAACCAAACCAATGATACTATTGATCATTATTTGATCGAAGCCTCAAAAGCTATAGACAGAGCCCAGCTAGAACAGGCACTTTCAAATGTGATTACTGCAAAAGAACTTACCCCAAACGATCAAAGTAAAGCTTATAACGCTAAAACCAAGATGGTGCTAGCCAAGCTATATAGGGAGCTAGGGGATTTTAGCCAAGCTGAAGAGCAAATACTAGAAGTAATAGAGCTGCAAAAAGAATCTAACGACGAGAATATGCTGGCACACTCGTATTCTCTATACGGTTCTATTGCAACAGAGTTAAAAAAGTATGATACTGCCAAAACGGTTCTCGAAGATGCTTTAAAACTTATAGATAAAAGTAAAATCAAAGGACTTGATGGCCCGGTAAAGGTTAATTTAGGACTTTTGGCTCTTGCCCAGGAACAACCAGAAATAGCCATAAAACACTTTAATAGCGGACTTCCTGTAATCGAATCCTTAAATCTAAGCTATTTCAAAGCAAAGTTATACAACAATAAAGCAAAAGCACAGTTGGCTTTACACCAGACCGATGAAGCAATGAAAACCAATGACTTGGCCATGCAAATTGGTAAAGAAATGGGATATTCAGAAATACGATCCGAGTGTTATGAACTGTATAGCAAGATTTATGAACAAACAAACGATTATCCCTCTGCTTTGGATAACCTTAGGATACATCAAAGAATTAAAGATTCCTTGTTTACGGTCAACAAAGAAATAATAGCCCAAGAAGCTGGAGCCAAACTTAATCTCAACGAAAACAATGTTTTAATTGAGGAACTTACCGAAGAAAATATTCAGCAACTTAAATCATTAAAGTTAGGGCGACTTACTACCATACTTAGTATCGCACTAATTACTATCTTGTCTTTATTAACCCTTTCCTTATATAAAAACAATAATTTAAGAGCAAGAGCTAATGAATTATTGCAGAATAAAAATACAGAACTTATTCTGGCAAAAGAAAATGCAGAACGAGCTAGTGAAGCTAAAGTTCAGTTTTTATCTACTATTACCCATGAGTTAAGAACTCCTTTGTATGCTGTTACCGGACTTACTCATCTTTTGTTAGAGGAAAGTCCCACTCCTAATCAGAAAGAACATTTAAATTCGCTTAAATTTTCTGGAGAATATTTACTATCTCTTATAAACAACATCTTGGACCTTAATAAACTAGAGGCTAATAAAGTAGAATTAGAGAACACTTCTTTTAATTTAAAGAAAAGAATTAATGATGTTTTGATTGCCCTGGGTAAATCTGCAAAGGACAGAAATAACAAACTACATTATAAGTTTGATGATTCTATCCCCCAAAAACTAAAAGGAGATCCTTTAAAAGTCTCTCAAATTCTAATCAATCTTATAGGTAATTCAATTAAGTTTACCCAAAACGGAGATATTTGGATACGAGTGAAACCAATAAGCAGAATTGAAAGTAAAATCGTGCTCAATTTTGAAATAGAAGACAATGGCGTTGGAATTTCTGAAAAGAAACAACAGACCATCTTTGAAAATTTCACACAAGGTTCTGTACAAATCAACAGGAAATTTGGCGGAACTGGGTTAGGGCTTTCTATTGTAAAAAATCTCTTGTCTCTTATGGATAGTGAGATAAAGCTAGAAAGTAAATTAGGAAATGGCTCAAAGTTTTTGTTTGATCTTACTTTTGAAATTTTTGAAGAAAAAAGTACCGACTATCTTGAAGAAGCAAAAAAGATTGATTATGGTATATTAATAGACAAACACATATTGATTGTAGAGGATAATAAGATCAATCAATTAATTACTAGAAAAATTCTAGAAAAAAATAAAATAAAATGCGATGTAGCCGATAATGGAGATATTGCCGTAAACAAAGCCAAAGAAAGTTCTTTTGATCTTATACTCATGGATATTCATATGCCAGGCATAAGCGGTATTGAAGCAACCAAACAAATTAGAGAGTTTGATAAAGAAATCCCTATCATAGCACTTACAGCAGTTACATTAGACGACAACTTGGATGAATTTTATGATAATGGATTTAACGACATTATCCCCAAACCATACAAGACCGAAGAGTTTTTTACAAAACTGCATAAAGCTTTGGCTAAAAAACAAACAACTACATAAGAATTTTGGCATAACTATTGGGGAAAAATAACTAAGTTTTATAAACTTAGTTGAATTAGCCAGAATGTATTATAAAATGAGGTTTATTTTTGGACCTCATTTTTTATATACTCAAGTATTCTTCTATCAAAAGAATCTCCATTTTCAACAAACTTCATTTCTATAGGCTGATACCATAAGTTTTCAGAAGAAAGACTGGATGATAAACGCATATAATCCTTTTCTGTAGTAATTATACACTTATGATTTTTAAGCTGCTCTAGTTCTTTATCAGAGAAATTATGATGATCAGGAAAACTTAAATGCTCAAATTTTAATCTCAAAGAATGGTAATACTCAACCAATGTCTTTGGATTTGCTATTCCCGTGATAAGCGAAAAAGGTAAATTCCTGAATGAATCCAAGTTCCTTGCTTCAGAAGTTCCTTTTACTTCATCGCCATAATCGATCGTAGAAAAAAACAAAGATTGATGTTTCTTCAAATTAAGCTTTTTATGGATGGTTTTTCTTTCTTCAGCAGAAATACTTTTCGGGCATTTGGTAACAATTATAATATCTGCCCGATGAGATCCCTTTCTTGGTTCCCTTAAATTTCCCGTAGGCAATAAAATATCATCGCAATACAAGTCATAATACGCCGTAAGCAACACATAAAATCCTGCTTTAACTTTTCTATGCTGGTAAGCATCATCCAGTAATATAATATTTGGTTGCGGGGTCAATGACCTAAGATTAGCTATTCCATTGCGCCTATCGCCATCGACACCAACATATATATCAGAAAACTTAGCCTTGAATTGAAGTGGCTCATCTCCAACTTCTTTTACAGTAGAAAAGGGTTGAACTAACTGAAAACCTTTAGTTTCTCTTTTATACCCCCTACTTAGAGTTGCCAGTCTTCCGTTATCCTTTAACAATCTAATCAAATATTCGATCATTGGTGATTTCCCCGTACCACCAACACTTAGATTCCCTACAGCAATCAATGGAAAGTCATAATGGACCGATTTTTTTATTCCAAGATCATACATCTTGTTTCGTAACCAGGTAACCAAATAATAAATCGGAACAACCGGAAAAAGTATCTTTCGCAATAAATTCATGCTCACAAAAGTATAAAACGTAACTTTGATTATCCCAAAAAGTTTTTTTACATTCATTTTTTACTTAAAACAACAAACAATGCAAATTAAAGAGGTAATACAACACCTTGAAACTTTGGCCCCAACGACCTATGCCGAAGATTTTGACAATGTTGGCTTATTAGTTGGAGACCCAAATACCCCTGTAACAGGGATTTTGGTCACTTTGGATACTTTAGAAATAATAATCGACGAAGCTATAGAAAATAATTGTAACCTTATCATCAGTTTCCATCCTATCGTATTTAAAGGGATAAAAAAGTTTAACGGAAATAATTATGTAGAAAGAGTTGTAATGAAAGCTATTAAGCATGACATTGCAATTTTTGCCATTCACACGGCCCTTGACAATGCTATTCACGGTGTAAATGATATGATCTGTGAACAACTAGGCCTTGTAAATCGTAAAATCTTAATACCGCAAAGCGAAAACATAAAAAAACTAACCACTTTTGCTCCTGTTACTGAAGCTGAAACCTTAAGATCAAAGCTTTTTGAAGCCGGAGCAGGAACCATTGGTAATTATGATAATTGTAGTTTTTCGTCTGAAGGGATAGGAACCTTTAGAGCTTCAGAAAAGGCTAATCCTTCAATAGGCAAAATCGGAAAAATGCATCACGAAAAAGAAACGCAAATCCAGGTTACTTATCCAAAACACAAAGAAAGAAATATTCTAAAAGCTCTTTTCAACAACCATTCATATGAAGAAGTGGCATATGAAATAATTACTTTAGAAAACAACAATCAAAATATAGGAATGGGCATGATCGGGGAATTACCCGAATCTGCAAACGAATTAGATTTTCTGAAACATATCAAGAACGTTTTTAAAACTGGATGTGTAAGACATTCAGAACTATTAGGAAAACCAATTAAAAAGGTTGCCGTTCTAGGTGGTAGTGGGAGTTTTGCTATCCAAAATGCACAACGAGCAGGAGCCGATATTTTTATCACTGCCGATCTTAAGTATCACCAGTTTTATGAAGCCGAAAAACAGCTTATACTTGCTGATGTAGGTCATTATGAAAGTGAGCAGTACACAAAAAACCTAATTGTTAGCTATCTTAGAAAAAAAATCAGTAATTTTGCAATCATTTTATCGGATAAAAACACCAATCCTATTCAATATCTTTAAAATATGGCAAAGAAAGAAGTTACTGTTGAGCAAAAATTAAGAGCATTATACGATTTGCAATTAATTGACTCTAGAGTTGATGAGATAAGAAACGTTCGTGGAGAGTTACCTCTAGAAGTTGAAGATCTTGAAGACGAAGTAGCCGGATTAAATAAAAGATTAGATAAGCTAAACAACGATCTTGAAACCATAGATGATGGTATCAAGAATAAGAAAAATCTTATAGAAGAAGCCAAAGCACTAATCAAAAAATACGGAGAACAACAAAAAAACGTTCGTAACAATCGCGAATATAACTCTCTTAGCAAAGAGATGGAATTTCAGGAGTTAGAGATTCAATTGGCAGAAAAGCATATTAAGGAGCATAAAGCTCAGATCGTGCAGAAGAATGAAATCATAACTCAAACCAAAGAAAAACTTGGAGAGCGTAACGAACATCTATCTCATAAAAAAGGAGAGTTGGATGCCATTTTAGCTGAAACTGAAAAAGAAGAGCAGGCACTAATTGCAAAATCTGAAGATTATCAAAAAGAAATTGAAGATCGCTTAGTTAATGCTTATAAAAGAATTAGAGATAATGTGAAAAATGGTCTTGCTGTAGTTCCAATCGAGCGTGGCGCTTCTGGTGGATCTTTCTTTACAATTCCGCCGCAAGTACAAATGGAAATTGCCTCTCGTAAAAAAATCATTACAGATGAGCATAGTGGTAGAATTTTGGTGGACCAGGAGCTTGCCAAAGAAGAGAAAGAAAAAATGGAAGCTCTTTTTGCTAAATTATAGTAAAAAAAGATTTAATAGATATATAGCCTCAGTCACACTGAGGCTTTTTTGATTCTAAACTAACCCAAAATGAACCGCATTCTAATTATTGGTTTTGTTTGGCCGGAACCTAATTCTTCAGCTGCTGGAAGCAGAATGCTTCAGCTTATAGAGCTGTTTTTATCTCAAAACTGGAAAGTAACTTTTGCAAGTCCAGCAGCAGCAAGTGAACACATGATCGATTTGACTAAACTTGGAATCTCAAAAGTTAAAATTGAGCTTAACAATCCAAGTTTTGATCACTTTATTAAGCAATTACAGCCCAACATGGTCATGTTTGATCGATTTATGATCGAAGAACAATTTGGGTGGCGGGTTTCAAAACAATGCCCAAACACTCTTAAAATCCTGAATACCGAAGATCTGCACAGTCTAAGAAAAACAAGGCAACAATCGTTTAAAAACAATGAAAAATACAATATTGAAGATCTTTTTGCAAGTGATTACACAAAAAGAGAAATTGCCAGTATGTATCGTTGCGATCTTTCCTTAATGATCTCTGAGTTTGAAATGGATTTGCTTAAAAATACTTTCAACATTCAAGAAAATCTATTGCACTACATTCCATTTCTTTTAAATCCTATTGATTCTGAAATCAAAGATAAATGGCCTAGTTTTGAAGAAAGAAATCATTTTATAACGATTGGAAATTTTCGGCACGAACCTAATTGGAATAGTATTTTACATCTTAAAGAAACTATTTGGCCACTGATTAAAAAAGAACTACCAAAAGCAGAATTACACATATACGGAGCATATCCCCCACCCAAAGCAACGCAATTACATAATCAAAAAGATGGATTTCTTGTTAAAGGTTGGGCAAAAGATGCTCAAGAAGTTATGAAAAAAGCTCGTGTCTGCCTGACTCCTTTGCGATTTGGTGCCGGAATCAAAGGAAAACTTGCCGAAGCTATGCTATGCGGCACACCAAGCGTTACTACTTCTATTGGCTCTGAAGGTATGCTCGATGAAGATTCGGATTGGAATGGTTTTGTAACCGACGATCCCTCAAACTTTGCCAAAGCAGCCGTAAAATTATATGCTAATAAAAGTCTTTGGCAACAATCACAACAAAACGGAATAGAAATCATCAACACACGTTTTCAAAAAAGTAAGTTCTCCTCTTCCTTAATTGAAAAAATTATTCAACTTCAAAATAATTTGAAAGAACATCGTTCAAAAAACTTTATTGGCAGTATGCTTCAATTTCACACTTTAAGAAGTACAGAGTTTATGTCTAGATGGATTGAAGAGAAGAACAAGCACTAATCTGATCTTCTTTATGATCAAAAACAATGCAACAAAAAAAGCTCTTCCAAAAAATTGGAAAAGCTTACTTTAGTTTTTATAAACGTTTACTACCTCTTAAAGAGCAGCTACGTGCTTAGCTAATTGAGATTTTAAGTTAGCTGCTTTATTCTTATGAATAACGTTATTCTTAGCTAACTTATCAAGCATAGAAACAACCGTTGGAAACAACTTTTCTGCTTCCTTCTTATCAGCTTCACGTAATTTTTTGATAGCATTACGTGTAGTCTTATGCTGATATCTGTTTCTAAGACGCTTTGTCTCATTACTTCTAATTCTTTTTAATGCTGACTTATGATTTGCCATCTCTCTTCTATTAAAAATTTCTTACTATACCGTTTGTAGCCCGTAGGGGAATCGAACCCCTCTTACCAGGATGAAAACCTGGCGTCCTAGCCGATAGACGAACGGGCCATTTTCCTTTTTCCAGGATTGCAAATTTATAATTTTCACTTTAAATCTGCAATTAATTTCTTAATTCGTAGCCCGTAGGGGAATCGAACCCCTCTTACCAGGATGAAAACCTGGCGTCCTAGCCGATAGACGAACGGGCCATAGTTGTTTGTCTAATTGCGGATGCAAAAATACAACTATTTTTTAATGGCGCAAGTGTTATTTTATTTTTTTCTAAAACTTAATATGCTTTAGCAAATAACACACGATTTCTTGAAGACTTACCACTATAGACACACTCTCCCTCTTCCTCTTTTACATCAAAAGGAATACAACGTATGGTTGCCTTTGTAAGTTCTTTTATTTTTTGTTCTGTTTCAATAGTTCCATCCCAATGAGCAGAAATAAAACCACCTTTATTTTCCAATACTTCTTTAAATTCTTCAAAAGAATTCACCTCGGTAATATGTTCATCTCGATATTGAGTTGCTTTTTGATGAAGGCTTTTCTGAATTTCCTCTAACAATGATTCTATAGTTGCTACAACTTCATTCTTTGCCACAAATTGCTTTGTTAATGTATCACGACGTGCTAATTCTACCGTGCCTTTCTCCAAATCCTTTGGTCCAATTGCTATACGCAATGGAACTCCTTGCAACTCATATTGTGCAAATTTTGCTCCAGGTCGATGTGTATCGCGATTATCAAATTTAACAGAAATTCCTTTTGCTCTAAGCTCAGAAACCAATTCATTTGCTACAACCGAAATCTGATCCAATTGCTCTTCTCCTTTATAGATAGGAACAATTACTACCTGAATTGGAGCCAAATTAGGAGGCAACACCAAACCATGATCATCACTATGTGTCATAATTAAAGCTCCCATCAGTCTTGTGGAGACTCCCCAGGAAGTTGCCCATACATAATCTAATTTCCCTTCTTTAGAAGTAAATTTAACATCAAAAGCTTTAGCAAAATTTTGCCCAAGAAAATGAGAGGTTCCAGCCTGCAAGGCTTTTCCATCTTGCATCAATGCTTCAATACAATACGTATCCTCTGCCCCTGCAAATCGTTCGCTTTCTGTTTTTCTTCCTTTTATAACAGGAATTGCCATAAAGTTCTCTACAAAATCTGCATATATATTATTCATTTGTTCAGTCTCTGCAATTGCTTCTGCTTTAGTTTCATGAGCAGTATGACCTTCTTGCCACAAAAATTCTGCTGTACGAAGAAAAAGTCGTGTTCTCATCTCCCATCGTACCACATTGGCCCATTGATTCACCAAAATAGGCAAATCTCTATAAGATTGAATCCAACCCTTATAAGTACTCCAAATAATGGCTTCCGAAGTAGGGCGAACAATAAGTTCCTCTTCTAGTTTAGCATTAGGATCAACGATCAACTTTGAAGTGTCTTCTGGATCGGTTTTCAATCTATAATGAGTAACAACCGCACATTCCTTTGCAAATCCTTCGGCATTTTTTTCTTCTGCCTCAAAAAGACTTTTTGGTACAAACAATGGAAAATACGCGTTTTGATGCCCCGTTTCTTTAAATTTTCTGTCCAATTCTGCCTGCATTTTCTCCCAAATAGCATATCCATACGGCTTAATAACCATACATCCTCTTACCGCTGAATTTTCGGCCAGATCTGCCTTAACGACAAGTTCATTATACCATTTTGAATAATCTTCACTACGCTTTGTTAAATTCTTGCTCATAAATTGCTATTTGGCACAAATGTTGTGGCTTTGTTAAATATAATTTTGTTAGCGCAAAACTAACTAAATTTGTAATGTTCAACAATAAAATAAGAAGATATGCGTCCTAAAAATTATTTTCAAAGAAATAGTGCAGCCATGGTTTTACTAATGGCTAGTGCACTTGTGTTGACGTCTTGTAGTTCATATGAATATGTACCTTATAATGATGGTATTTATGGTCAGACAGGAAGCCAAAGAAATATCGAAACACAACCCAATAATACTCAGGAAAAATCAAATTATTATTCAAGTTATTTTTCAGAAAAATCAGCCCAAATAGATAATGTAGTTGAACAAGGTGAAATTTTCACTGATGTTGATTCTTATGCTAGCGAAGAATATGATGCTGCGGATACAACGGCCGTAGCCGCCCTTAATTATGAAGTTGGACAGCCCACCTGGGGAAGTAACCCAACCGAAGTCAATGTAAATATCTTTGATAATTCTTGGGCTGGATGGTATGGCCCCGGATGGGGACTTGGCTGGGGATGGAATGCCGGCTGGGGATGGAACGGATGGTATGGACCCGGATGGGGACTTGGCTGGGGATGGAATGCCGGCTGGGGATGGAACGGATGGTATGGACCTGGATGGGGACTTGGCTGGGGATGGGGTAGTCCTTGGTTTGGTAGAGGCTTTTATGGTCATCCTTACTATGCAGGATTTTACAGAGGTTACGGAGGTCGTTATGGTCGTGGAGGATATATAGGTTATAACGGAAGTCGAAACTCTTATGCATACTCTTCAAGAAATCGTAGTAGAGCTTCTTATAACAACAACTCGAATTACCGAACAAGATCCAGAAATGGAGCATATTCCCGAAGCAGACAAGGATATACTAATCGTAGAAGAGTATCTGCAGATGGTACCCGAAGTAGAAGTTCTAATAATGCATATAATAATGGTTCTTACAACTCTCGATCCAGGTCATCTTCGGTAAATCGAAGTGGCTCTAGGGGATATTCCAGTTCACCATCGAGATCAAGAAATTATTCTAGAGGAAGTACTCCATCTAGAAGTAGAAGTTCTTCTAATTACTCAAGAGGAAGTTCTTCCCGTAGTAGTGGCTATTCTAGTTCTGGAAGCAGATCTTCCTCAAGAAGTAGCGGTAGCAGAAGCGGTGGCGGTAGAAGCAGAGGAAGAGGATAAAAAAATTATCAGGTTCGTATCGATACAAACCTGATATTTATCAGAAAACTTTCCCGAATGTCTCATTACTTTTGAGATATTCTGTAATTCAAAATTTTTTAACTAATGAAAAAGCTATTCTTATTCATAGGTGTATTTTCTATGGCTTTTCTGAATGCCCAAGATATTACAGATGCATTACGATATTCTCAGCAAGATATCATCGGAACGGCTAGATTTAGAGGTATGAGCGGAGCCTTTGGAGCACTTGGAGGTGATTTATCTGCATTACAGATTAATCCCGCCGGATCAGCAGTGTTTTTAAATTCTTATGGCTCAATAACGCTTTCCTCAACTGCAATTGATAATGATGCTAGTTATAATGGTAACAGCTTTTTTAATGGATTTAACAACACAAGTTCAACCAATTTTAATTTCAATCAACTTGGAGCGGTTTTCGTATATGATCTTTACAGCGAGGCGTCTTCCGGAATTAATAGATTATCCCTGGGCCTAACTTATGATCAAACTGCAGACAATGCAGATGAGTTTTTAACATTTGGACAAAGTCGAAATTCTATTGATAGTTTTTTTCTAACCGAAGCTCAAGGAATACCTTTGGATCAGATAACTCGAAGATCGGGCGAAACAATAAGTCAACTATATGCGTTTCTTGGTGAAACAGAAGGATATAGTGTACAACAAGCATTTTTGGGTCATGAAGCTTTTGTAATAGAAGCCGATGACTTGGATGATCCAAATAATACTTCATATTTTTCAAATATTGCTCCCGGAACTTTTCAACAGGAGTATTTTTATGAAAGTACAGGCCTTAATGGAAAATTCACCTTGAATGGCGGAGCACAAATAAATCAAGATTTTTATATAGGATTTAACCTGAACTCTCATTTTATAAGTTATGATCGGGTAACCGAGTTTTTTGAAGAAAACAATAATCCTGGTAGCACTATAAATCGAGTACTGTTTACAAATAGATTATCTACCAATGGCGCAGGTTTCTCTGCTCAAATCGGAGGTATCGCAAAGGTATCTCACTTTCTACGTCTGGGAGCTTCTTATGAATCTCCTACCTGGTATTATATCGAAGAAGAAACCGTTCAACGATTAGAAACATTTAGTAATGCAGACGGACGAGCAGTTGTAGATCCAAATGTGGTTAATATCTTCCCCGAATACGAACTTCGTACTCCAGCCAGTTACACAGGTAGTGCGGCAATTTTATTTGGTCAGGAAGGATTAATAAGTTTAGATTACACCTATAAAGATTATTCTTCGATAGAACTTAGTTCTGACTTTGGAAACAGTTTTTCAAGTGTAAACAACGATATTGAAAACAATTTACAAGGTGTTTCGATTATTAGAATTGGAAGTGAATGGAGAAACGATAATTGGAGTTTTAGAGGCGGGTATAGTTTTGAAGAAAGCCCCTATAAAAACGAATTGATATTTGGAGATAAAAATGGATTTTCTATTGGGGCCGGTTATACTTTTGAGCAATTCAGATTTGATGTAGCTTATGATTATACAGAACAAGAGCGTATTGAACGTTTTTTTCCAGACTCTGGCTTCAATAATTTTGCAGTAGTAAATACTTATAGAGATACATTGACCTTTACACTAGGAATGAATTTTTAATCTTAAGGCATAATATAAAAAGGCGGGTACCTTATGCAGGTGCCCGCCTTTTTTATCTTGTCTTCATTTTATCGAATAAGCGAGAAATTACCTGCAAAAACCCTTCTTCTCATATTAGGATCTGTAGGTTCGTTAAATTCAACCCTAAACCAATAATCTGAGGAAGGCATTAGTTTACCATTGTAGGTTCCATCCCATCCAGCTCCTCCAGGCCTTAATTGCTTTAACAACTTACCATATCTATCAAAGATATAAATCAATGCTGTAGGCTGATTTTCAATATTAATTAAACTCCATGTATCATGAAAACCATCTCCATTTGGAGTAAAATACTTGGGATAACCCAAAATCATAAAGATCGCCGATATTCTTTCACTTACTGGACAATCTCTATATCTAGCGGCTACTCTATAATCTCCCGGAGGAACATCATTAAACACGGGAGAGGACTGGTATGGTCTGTATTCTATAAAACCATTCCCTAAATCTCTATCCAACCTATATTCAAAATCAGTAAACCCAAGAGCTTGAATATCATCAGGTGTGGTTGTAATCTCGGTAGTAATCGTATAACTTCCTGCAAAAGATTCTTCTGCAACAACCGGATTTATTGCAATCTCAATTAAAGATACATCAACAATGACCAATTCATCTCTTCCAACCTCAACAGTTCCCGCATTGTCAGAATACCCAATCAATTCATAAACTCCAGGAGTGTTAGCTTGTAAAACAGGAGTATCTGTTAATCCTTGCGGTCCCGCTGGAGTGATCCAACGATATTGAATTGCACCTGGAAAGCGTCCTTCTATTGACACAGGAAAATCACCACAAGTTGCAATATCCGGTCCTACTCCAGGTTCAAGAATACTACAGTCTGTAGTACCTGCATTATCTTCATCCAGATTGGTTTGCTGTAACTGAATAACTCCTGGTAAGTCAGAATCATTCGTGATCAAGATAAAGTAATATTCTCCCGTTTGCGCATTTGGGATTGTAAAGGTTTCTATAAACCTACTTTCGTCATTTTCATCTGGCGTAAACGCATAGCTACAATCTACAATATTGGTATTATCCACACCTAATGGTCCCGTAGTATAAAAGTCTGGATCATCTGCATTATTCTCACACTCGGCAGCAACTAAGTTTGTATCGCCGTCAAGATCACAACCCCTAGCCAAATCATCACAATTGATAAAAGAAGTATCAAATGGCCCCCAAGCGATAAAATCAACATCCAATTGCTGTTCTCCCCTATCTAGGTTACTATTAACATTTCCATCTACCCATTGTTGTATATCAAAAATCAATTCTCCAGATCTGTCAATCCTAAGAAAGTACCATGATCCATTTTGAGAAGTATTGAGACATCCTATTTCTCCCATACCAAGAAAAGGTTCTCCTGTAACGTTGGGAAATGTCAATTCTTGAGCAGCATCAGAACAAAATGGTAGTGATGTTCTACAAGCCACATCAAAATCTAGCTGAGCAAATATAGAATTAGTGCTCAAGCACATGAGAAGTAAGAATAATGAAATCTGAGGTATTATTTTAGCCATTTTCATATAACGTAAAAATTACACTTTTCGTGTGTAGGTATAGATTAGGGCTTTAAATATACAGAACTTCTTTAAGAAAATAGGTATACGTAATTGTTTAACATAGCTTTTACCAAGTAAAACAACAAAATCGTATCTTTGCAACCCATATAGCGAGCGTAGTGTTATGATTACATCTCGTTCTGATTCAAAAGGGTACTAAAGTGAGATGAATCTAAAGAAAGTATTTTTTAAATTTATCTCACTTTAGTATTCTTTTTAGGATATTAATAAATAATAAAATTTTGAAGTGTGAAAATTGACAAGGCCCTTGAAGCTATTGAAGCGCTAGGTGATAATCATGTAGCTACTAGCGCTACTACTCCTCTTAGAGAAGATGCTTTTAAACTAAGTGACAAGGAAAAAATCGCTTTGATTAAAGACGATGTAAAACATATTATGGAAACCTTGGGATTAGATCTTACGGATGATAGTCTTAAAGGCACTCCGCAACGCGTTGCAAAAATGTTTGTAAATGAAATTTTTTCTGGTCTTCATCCACAAAGAAAACCAGATGCTTCTACCTTTAAAAACCATTATAAATATGGTGAAATGTTGGTAGAAAAAAACATCACAGTATATTCTACGTGTGAACATCACTTACTACCTATCGTAGGAAGAGCACATGTAGCATACATCTCAAATGGCACTGTGGTAGGGTTATCAAAAATGAACCGAATTGTTGATTATTATGCCAAGCGCCCTCAGGTACAAGAACGTATGACTATGCAAATTGTACAAGATCTCCAGGTGGTTTTAGGAACAGAAGATGTTGCCTGTGTAATAGATGCAAAACATTTATGCGTAAATTCTAGAGGTATTCGAGATATCGAAAGCAGTACTGTTACCAGCGAATTTGGAGGAAAGTTTAAAGAAAGTTCAGTAAGAAGAGAATTTCTTGACTATATTAAATTAGACACCACATTTTAATCCTATTTCAAATATAAATTATTAGCATTCATTTAAAATTATGGCAGGAGCTCCTTTGTACAAAAGTTCAGAATTAAAAATATATAATTCAATTTCAGGACAAAAAGAAATATTTACCCCTATTACCGAAGGTAACATAGGTATGTATGTTTGTGGCCCAACGGTTTATAGTAATGTACACTTAGGTAATTGTCGTACTTTTATTTCTTTTGATATGGTGTATCGGTACCTGAAACACCTAGGATATAAAGTAAGGTATGTAAGAAATATAACCGATGCCGGGCATTTAGAAAATGATGCCGATGATGGAGAAGACAAAGTAGCAAAAAAAGCCCGTTTGGAGCAATTAGAACCTATGGAAATTGTACAACGCTACACCTTGGATTTTCATAATGTAATGGCAAAATTCAATACATTTTCACCAAGTATAGAACCAACCGCTACGGGTCATATTGTAGAGCAGATAGAAATCATTAAAACAATCATTGATAATGGTTTTGCCTATGTATCAAATGGATCTGTATATTTTGACGTTAAAAAATTTAATGAAACTAATCATTATGGAAAGTTAAGTGGCCGTAACCTTGAAGATATGATTGCTAATACCAGAGAGCTAACGGCACAAAGTGATAAGAGAAATCCACAGGATTTTGCACTTTGGAAAAAAGCAGAACCACAACATATTATGCGTTGGCCTTCTCCTTGGAGTGATGGTTTCCCGGGATGGCACCTAGAATGTACTGTTATGAGTACCAAGTATCTTGGTGAGCAGTTTGATATTCACGGTGGCGGAATGGATTTAAAATTTCCCCATCACGAATGTGAAATAGCTCAAGGCGAAGCAGCCTGCGGACAAACACCTGTAAACTATTGGATGCATGCCAATATGCTTACTCTTAATGGTAAAAAGATGTCTAAGTCGACGGGAAATACTATATCTCCAGGTGAATTGTTTTCTGGAAATAATGATTTTTTAGACAAACCATTTGATCCTTCGATTGTTCGCTTCTTTATGATGCAAGCTCATTATCGTAGTATTTTGGATTTTTCTAATGATGCTTTGGAGGCTTCAGAAAAAGGATTTCTTAAATTGATGGAGGCTATTCAAACAGTAGAAAGATTACAAGCAACGAAAAAAACAGAAGGATTAAATATTAACCAATGGATTTCAGAATGCTATGAAGCAATGAACGACGATTTCAATACGCCAATTTTAATCGCCAAGTTATTTGACGCCGTTAAATTTATCAATACTGTAAAAGAACAAAAAGCTTCAATTAACGAAGTAGATTTGATATTGCTTCGCAATGCGCTACACGGTTTTGTATTTGGTGTTCTTGGCCTCGTAAATATTAACGAGGTAGCTTCAGACACAAGTGATAAACTTTCGGGAACTGTTGAGCTATTAATTAAACTTAGAGCAGAGGCAAGAGCCAATAAAGATTTTGCTACCAGTGATAAAATCCGAGACGAATTGCTTGCCATCGGAATACAACTAAAAGATAGTCGAGAAGGAACCACCTTTGCTTTGAACTAATATATTTTGACTTTTAGAATACTTATAAAACGAATTTTGATATTCCCATTTATTATATTGGTTAAACTATATCAAAACTTGATCTCGCCATTAACTCCTGCTACGTGCAGATACCAACCCACTTGTTCTCATTATACAATTGAGGCATTACAAAAACACGGATTGTTCAAAGGTGGAATATTATCCATTAAAAGAATTTTTAGTTGTCATCCGTGGGGAGGTAGTGGTTATGATCCTGTGCCAGGAAGTGATACTGATGAAATAAAAAATGATTAATCCGTTCTTATATAAATACCTATATTTACTTTCGAAAAATAAAATTCGTACATGATATTCTCAAAAATTATTTGGAATCCTGTTGAAGGAATTGATCTTGGTTTCTTTGTTATTCGTTTTTACAGTTTAATGTTTGTTGTTGCCTTTTCTTTGGGGTGGTATCTAATGAAAAAAATATACATCCGCGAGAACATATCCATGGAAAAGCTAGATTCCATTTTTATTTATGCAGTTGTTGCAACATTGGTAGGTGCACGTTTGGGCCATGTTTTCTTTTATGATTGGGATTACTACAAAAATAATCTTTTAGAAATCCTATTACCTATTAGGTTCAAACCAGAGTTTGAATTTATTGGTTTTCAAGGGCTTGCCAGTCATGGTGCTGCCATTGGAGTAATTATTGCTATGTATTATTACTCAAAAAATGTAATCCAGAAACATATTCTTTGGATACTGGACAGAGTGGTAATTCCGGTAAGTTTTGGAGCAATTTTTGTGCGTTTAGGAAATTTTTTTAATTCTGAAATTATTGGTAATGAATCTGGGGATTCACCATTTGGAGTAAAGTTTGTTAGAGATTTCTACAGTAAATCTGAAGTGGTAAAAGAGACAGGAATACGTAAGGTAAACGACGCATATTCGGCAGTCACAAGTGACCCGCAATTTTCAGGTCTTTTGGATGCTGTTCCTTATCGTCATCCAGCACAACTATATGAAGCTTTTGGATATGTTTTTGTTGCGATCAGCTTATGGTTGATTTACTGGAAAACAGATAGAAGAAACAATAGAGGATTCTTGTTTGGAACCTTTTTAATTTTACTATGGACAGTTCGATTTATTGTCGAATATGTAAAGAAGAGTCAAGGAGGCTTCGAGGATTCCTTAGGTGATATTCTTTCTACGGGACAATGGCTTAGTATTCCTTTTATTGCAGCAGGAATTTACTTTGTGGTCAAGTCACTTAGGAAAACTGAAACCGAGTAAACCTAAAATATTTTATATACAAAAAGGAGGCTGTCTAAAAAGGCAGCTTTTTTTTTTGATACGATTTGTGTTGTTTGTATTTTTAGATATGAAACGC
>CANMDH010000011.1 GCA_947496555.1 uncultured Aquimarina sp.
TTTGTCGTTATTACAATTTACTGCTTAACAGCAGTATGCACAACTCTTTTTTTAGTTAATCAAAATGCACAACGGGTATAAATAATAAAATTTTATCTTATGTCAAAATCAATTTTAAATCTTGAAGGTGTGAAAACGCTGAACAAAACTGAGCAGCAAACTATTAACGGAGGTAATGTTGGGGATCTTCATTGTCAAGCATTCCCAGATGCGCCGGGTTGTAGTGTTGGGGATCTTCATTGTCAAGCATTCCCAGATGCACCGGGTTGTACGTCTGAGGGTGTGGGTGAGAATTAATTATATACATAGAAGTAAAAATGGCATAAAAGCCATTTTTATTTAACAATTTTTAAAAGCTATTCCTTCATAACGCAAGTACATTATAGTACACGTGACAATATCCAGAAAGTCCGGTGGACTTTCGATATTGTTGGCGCCGATTGCTAAAGCAAAATGACATATACTTGCATTTTACATAATTGCAGATACGACAGCGCAGATTATTGATTAATAGCTTTTAAATGGGCATATACTGGTTGTCCTTTTACTTTCATCTCTACTTCTCGGTCAAAAATCTTAATACCTTTTACTTGATTAAGTTTTCCGTTTGGAGCGAAAGCTTTGACACCATAGAATTCCCCATTTTCATTTATAGCTTTAACATTAACAATAGTACCTGAACGACTAATGCCTTTTATATCTAGTTTTACATTATCTTCAGTTACTGCCTTAATTTCGTAAACAGTACCATTTTTTCCAATGGCACTTACAGGTGAATATTCGTCTGAACTTTGCATTATTTTAACAGGTAGTTCGTACTCCTCTACAAATGCCTTAATATTCATAAAACTATGTTGTTTAGAATCTTGTGTTGCTTTTACATCAAATGTATTGCCTTCTGCATCAAAAGCTTTCACATCTAGATTTTTACCATCAGCAGTTACCGCCTTAATATTCCAGATAATTCTTTCAAAATCAGTTTTATATTTTCTTTTCTTATTGATTTCCGATTTTTTAAACATTTTAAACTCAGCTTCATTAGCAGCCGGGTGCATTGCTTTAACATGAGCATGGACGCCTACACCTTTTAATGTCATCTCTCTTTCTCCTCTGTTAACTTTTATGCCTTTAATATCATTCTGTTTTCCGTCTGGAGAAATAGCTTGCAATCCAATATATTTCCCCTCTTCAGTAATGGCTTTCATAATGACAATATTTCCAAATCTTCTAATGCCTTTTATATCCAGTTTTTCACCTTCTGTTGTTATTGCTTTAATTTCATACGTATTTCCTTCATTACTTATAGCCGCAACAGGTGCAAATTGGTCATCATTCAATAACAACTTAACTGGTAATTCCTCATCATCTGCAATAGCTTTAACATCTAAGAAGCTATTTTGATCGGAGTTTTGAATTGCCTTAATGTCGAAGGATTTCCCTTCTTTATCAAAGGCTTTAACATCTAAACTTTTTCCATCTGGAAGAATGGCTTTAACATTCCAATAGATATTGTTAACTTTTGCAATTTCCTCTGTTTCAGTTTTACTCGTTTCATCTTTTGAAGGGCTATTATTACAGGCCGTTAATAAGAATAAAAACCCAAGAATAAATAAATTATAACTGATAGATCTAATGAATGAATGGTTTAAGTCTTTCATAATTAAAAATTGAAGTAGAATTATCTAAAAGTAAAGAAAGATGATACTATTTTTTATGATATTAGTCATAAAAAAATAGATGTAAATTGATTCCACACACGTTTACTCATTAGATACTATTGTGTTAAGAAATCGTGAACCGAAATGGTTTCGCTTCACTCCTATACTTCGACAAACTCAGTGAGATGGTTGAGGATAATTCTACTTCAATTCTTAATTCTTAATTATTAATTATTAGCTATTATTTATTTATTAAAAAATTCTCTAATTCAGATTTCCCGTTATTCAAAATAGCATGATGATGAAAAGGATATATATTTACAAAATCGTACTTCAATAGTTCTTTACTGCTTCTTATTCTATCTTCTAAATTTTCATATGATGATTGATTTTCTTTAGTGAAATCTATAATTTTACCTTCTCTATTTCCATAGAATGTATCGCCCGTAAATAAGGATTTTGTGTTTTTTTCTAATAGACAAATTGCTCCCGCACTATGTCCAGGCGTGCGGATTACCTCTATATGATTTGCAAATTCTGGAATTTCCGTAAATAGCACATCGGGTTTCATTCGTAGCCACGGATGGCTTTCATCAGCTTTATGGGCATATACGGTAATATCTATTTTTTCTTGCCATAGTGTTCCATCCTCGATACCGCAAGAACCGTGGGATAAAATGGCATCTATGGGTTTTTTAAATGACTGTAAGAAATTCTGTAGCTCTACCGTATATGTTGGAATATCAAAAAGCAGCAACCTATCCTCTAGTTCAAGTAGATAGACATGTACTTTTTCACTATAAAAATATTGATTGTTTATTCTATAAATATTTTGGTGAAGCTTCGTAACTAATTCTTCCTTTTGAGCGAGACAAGAATTTAAAATCAATGTAA
Organism: uncultured Aquimarina sp.; assembly: GCA_947496555.1. Taxonomy (GTDB): domain Bacteria; phylum Bacteroidota; class Bacteroidia; order Flavobacteriales; family Flavobacteriaceae; genus Aquimarina. The sequence continues at coordinate 2,553 of CANMDH010000011.1, forward strand.
AAGTTAATATGATACTATATATTTTCATAATATTTGTTTTTAGTAAATTTTATATATCCAGCCAGTAATTTAGTTTTATTACCAACGCCCTATTCTTTTCTCCCCAATTTTCGATGGCGTAATTATTCGTGTATACGATAAATAGGTTAGATAGCGAATTTATTTGCCATTGTATTCGGCTATTAATATTAAAATTATCCTGTTGGGTGTTGTACTGTAAAAAGGTAGTCCAGAACCATGATTTAGAAAAATTGAGTTCAAATTTGCTTCCTACTAATACAAGTTCTGTCTTGCCATAAGGTTCAGGAAGTCTTATATCGTTATATTCTGTATTGACAGAAAATATTCCCCAGGGCTGCAAACGATACTCTATATTTAGAGTAGCTTGCCCTCTTTTACCATTGTAAAAACCACCAAATTGAATTCCTGTCTCAAGAATGATTTTCTTTCTATTATCAGTACTATAGAAAAGAGCTGCTGTATTGTAATTATAGGTTCCAGCAGGCAACGGTTCCCCTTCGGTAAATGCAAAAGGATACAATAATCTTGGTCTTAAGAAACTATACGAAAAATTGAATTCACTTGAATTTTTCCATTTTAAAATATAGTTCGGTATCCATTCACTTCTAAACATGACTCCATCCCTTGTAATACTATATATGTTTCTTATTCCGAGGCGATGAGAATTAATTTTTTTTCCTTCTGGGTAGAAGGTATAACCGGCTCTAGTAAAAAAATGGTCAAACCCCTTTCTGAAAATAGTATCGTTTAAGGCATCTCTATGAAACATACGTGGAATGAATCCTATCTCGTTAATGTAATTATTACCAACTCCTGCAACGTTTGAAAAAAAGCTGATATTTCGGTCATTATACCCTAGTTCTGTTTTATAAAAACCATTTTTACCTTTAACATCAGGACTATCAGATAAACCATAGCCCAACGAACTTCTCCATTTACCGTTATTGGAACGATAAGCTACTTCTAAACCGCCAGTTCTATTGAAATCATCTTTTTGAATTTTTCCATCTTTTACATCTTGAAGGTTATGAAAATATCCTTTTATAAAAACTTTTCCTAATAAGCGATGATGAGTGGCAAAAGAAGTATAATTCACTCCATTTATTTCGGCGGATTGGTCGGTAAGTACATTCATCAATCCAACACGAAAATCCTTATTTATCGCCCCGCTGAGCCTTACTCCAAAAAGAATTGGAATCGTATTTCCATTTTCATCCAGTCCAATAGTACGAGAATAAAAAGGACGCATTGGTGGGATGCCAAAAATCTCGAAAAGGTCGCTATTTTCTTGAAAAAAAAGTCGCTGTTCTGGAAATCGGATGTTCACAGTAGAAAGATTGGTTACTTGCTGATCCACTTCTACCTGTGAAAAATCCGGATTTACCGTTATATCAAGGTCTAAGCCAGGTGTAATGGCAATTTTAGCATCTATGCCAGCCTTTATTGTTAGATTACTTTTACTATTTCCGGATGTAAAGTCCTTACTATATTCGCCAAGCATATAGGGACTTATAGCACCGATTCTTTTTTTTGCATTAAGCACTGAGGGCCATTTTAGATGGCCTAGATTATCGAGATTCATTTCTTGATACTCAATAGGAACAGGAGACCAAGTATGATAACTATTGGTAGTAGCATCTCTTCTAAAAAAATTAATACCCCAATCACCTTTATTTGCATATCGCAATACTCGGAAGGGAATAGCAATTTCTACAGTCCATTTGTCTTCATAAACTTGGACCCCCGCTTGCCATTGACTGTTCCAAGAATTATTTACGGCATTAAAAAGACTGGTTTCCCTGGTAATATTTTGATTCCCTAGCGTAGCATCTACTTCAACAGACTTTGGGTTTGTTGCAAAGATGTAGCCCGAATTTTTAGCATTCAAGGGGTCCAGAACAACGCCAAATACATCCCCATTCCAAAACAACGGATTGTCTCGTTTTAAAGTTAATACGGTACTCGGTCTATTTGTATAGCAGGTTGCGGCGATATATATTTTAGTATTATCGTAAGCAATTTGCACTTCTGTTTGAATAAATTCATTAGATAGTTTATCACCTCTTGGAAAATTCATCCAAAAGTCTTTTGCTTTGGGTATTTCGCTCCAAATATTTTCGGTAAGTTCCCCATCGATACGTATTGAGCTATTAATATACGTGGGACTATACTTTTTTATATTTTTCGAATGAACATTTTTTTCTTGGGAGATACTGTTTTGTACGATTAGAAGAATGAGCAAAAATATTCCTAAAAGGTCCTTATTGATAGATTGTTTCATACCACAAATCTAAAAACAGCCTTTTCTAGAAAACGAATTTTTTCAGTACTCGTTACTATTATTTCAGAAGTGTTTCAGGAATAAAAGATTACAAATCAATGTGTTAATATATTTTTTTTGATTTTCACTTCATTCCGAGAAATCCAAAAGAATAGCTAATTCCCTATTTTTTGAAAGGGTCTTAACGTCAATTTTTATATGCTGTGGGAGGCACTCTAGTTCATAAACACCAGAGCCCTTTATTTTTTGTTTAATCAATTCGTTCGATTTAAGCGGTGCGTAACCAATTTCTTCAAGTTTAGGGTTTAGGAAACGTTTTCTTATATCGTGGATAGCTTTGTATATATCTCCGAAAACTTTATGCGAACCACCTCTGGAACGGACAGGACTTTGTGTTTTTCTATATATTGCGAATTGCAACAAGTCCTTATACTCTCTGGTCAAAGAAGGAAATTGCATTTTGACAGCAGTCATACCTCTTTCGAGCATTGTCAATTCCAGAACATATAGATTATGTTGCTTGTAAAATTTAAGGTATCGTTTTTCGCTAAGGCATTCATCTTTTGTATTAAGTAGTGAAGATGGTTGCTTTTTCAATGTTGTTATTTCTGTTTCATAGGCATTTACGATAGTTTTTTCATATTCCAACTGTTCCTCTATCTTCAAAAGTTTATGTAGATATTCTTCTTGGATCTCCTTTAAGTATATCGCAATCAATAAAATTATGGTTGACGTAATTAAAATGAGATGAAAACTATAGAGAAATATATAGCGATACAAAATATTATCCAATTCTAGAAATGGTACAAGAAAATTAAGAACAAAAAATGAAAGGACAAACAAAATCATAATACCATTAAATCCTTTTCCCAGAAAAATCAATGTAACATAATTGAGTAAAAGAACATAACAGAAGGCTGATACAGATAAAAATGAATAAAAACCATCGATATAAATTAAAAAGGGCTGTTCTACATTGATATCCAAACTCCAGTTCAGGACATAGAATATAATAACGACCACATTTAGGACTAAAACAGTCAGCGCCCAGTTAGTAGTGCTGGTCAATCTAGGGAATTTTTCTTTTAATTTTTCAAGACCATACGGAAATGAAAATAAGGTTGCCAATAAAAAAGCATTATTGAATGCAGAAAATAAATTAATAAATAGCAATTGTTGCGTTTGGGTTTTGGCATCCATACTGGGAGAAGGCTGGTCAAAAATAAGTCGAGTGATATCTATGGCCATCCACATAAGTATAGCTAATGCCATAAAAAGTGCAGTCCAACTATAATTTTTGTTATTTTTTTGATAAAACCATAAGAATATAAGTATAGAAAAGCCCAAAGAACAAAAAATTAAATGGATCATTTGACCAATTTGAAATCCAGATTCAAGATTTAAGTAAGGGATGACTACAAGCATACATTCTTAATTTCTTGTAAATTTAAATCATTTTAAATTAGATTGTAAATGACAGACTTCGGTATTTATTAGGAAACGATTATATACAATCCCATTCCATGCACATTTTGTCATCACTCCTCTGCGCCTTTTAAGTATTGTTTAATATTTCAATAACTAGGTATTTGTGAATCTCCTCCCTCGATTTCAACAAAAAGAGTATTTTTCGATACGCTAAGTTCATATTCGTAAGTTATAATGTTACCCACCGAACTACGTACGGATTTTAAAGATTGATTTGTGATCAATTATAAAAACTCATGTAACATCCTAGAATATTTATAGTTATTGGTATGGTGTATCATATTTGGGGCATGAAACATTCGTGTTCCAATAATTTGTACTTCTCATTGAGCTTTAATAACATTAATTTTTTCAAAAATTGAATATAACAATATTAGACTTTGCAATTATTACCAGTGGTAGTATAGGATATTTTATGAGTGTAGCCCTAGTTACGACCTCTTTTTATAAAAATCACGCAAATAACTACCTCTCCCTATTTCTATTCTTACTTACAAGTTTGATTTTTTTAGATTGGTATGATACAGGAAATGCCGTTTTGATATTTATAAACAATATCATGTTAGATCTCCTACTTGGGGTTACTTTATTTACATATTTTCTAATTCAAATTAAGCATATCCACCTTAAAAAAAGATGGTACAAATGGTTGTACGTTCCTTTCTTTTGCGCTGTGATTATTGAAATTTTTCTTCAGTTATATTTTAGTTTTATAGAGTATGATGCAGATCTGGATGATCTGTTATTTAATATTAAGAGCAATGTATCGTACGTCTACAATGTATTTTTAATCTTTTGGGGAAGGAATTTAGTAAAAAGGTCCAACACTATTTCAGAAGCAAAAAAGCGTTGGTTGTTGCGATTGAATCTTTTTATTATATGCATTATTATGATTTGGCTTTTGTCTCAAATAGAAGTGTATATTTTCGATTCGGCATATGCAACAAATTTTCTATGGATAATCATTTCGTTTTTATCGTGGTGGATTTTGTATTATGGAGTGTTCAAACTACAGATAGTAGTTCAAAAAGACGAAATACACCAATATTTGGTTTCAAAAAAGGCAAATGATACTACTACAAAAAAGAAAATAAACGAAACCACTGTTTCTAAAGTTATTACCCAATTATATATAGTAATGGATGCCGAGGAGTTATATAGAAACCCCCTTTTAAGTAGGTTAGATCTAGCTACTCGATTGGGAACAAGCGAAGGATATTTGTCACAAATCATAAATCAGGAAACTAATAAAAGCGTCATTCAGTTTGTAAATGAATATCGAATTGAAGCTGCTAAAAATCTATTACATGATCCAGTATTTAGTAAATATTCTGTTGAAGCTATAGGTATGGAATCTGGTTTTAAATCTAAAAGCGCCTTTTATAACACTTTTAAAACTAGTTTGGGGATATCTCCAGGAGCTTTCAGAAAACTTCAAAAAACGTCCTGATTCGTATAATCCTATTGTTTTAGTACTTCTTCAGCCTTAAAATTACCTTTTTGTTTTTTTGAACTCAATACTTTTACTCCAGTTAATCAAAAAACATAAAAATGACTAAAGTATTTTTCACTTCCCTTTTAGTAATGAGTTCTTATTTCGGATTTTCACAAAATGTACAAGAAGCATCCGTAGAAAAATCAACCTTTGGAATTCAAATCGGGGTCATGGGTGTATGGGCTTATAATGAATTAAAAATATCCAATCAAGTTGCTTTACGAAGTGAAATAGGAATAGCGATTGTAGGTTTGTGGACAGATGGTAATGACACCCTGGTTGGTACTGGTTATTCATTACCTATAGTAGCATTAGAACCTCGTTGGTACTATAATTTAAACAAAAGAGCAAATCAAGGCAAAAGAATAGATGGTAACAGTGGCAATTATGTATCGCTACGAGGTAGTTACTATTTTTATGACAATGCTGATTCTGGTACTGATAGAAATTTGTCAAGTCATCCATTTACAGCAATAAGCTGGGGAATTAGAAGAAATATTGGTAATCATTTTAATTATGAAGTTGGTGTTGGTGGAGGACTTGGTTTCGGAAACGATACTGGCAGAGAAATTGGCTTAACACCATATTTTAATCTCAAAATTGGATATCGTTTTTAAATACAACGCTATAAAAACCAGGTCGGATTTTCTTCAGTTTTAATAAAACAGGGCCTCAGTCTTTATACAACATGTTACTTTTCACAAAAAAAATAAAAATTATTATTATGATGTTATATGCAATCCAAAAAGAAATCCCTTTTACTATGATTAAAAAATGGTATTTATGTTTACTAGTACTTTTTATTTCTTCTTGCCAATCTGATGATGATATCTCTCCCCCTATAGAAGACGCGATGAATGGCTTTTGGCTGTCAGCCGAAAAAGGGTATATTTTTGAGTTTACTGACGGTAAAGACGTGTTTTATAATATAAACGCTGCAGGATGTTCCATTCGAGATGATGATTTTGTTCCCGAAGATTTTTTTGGATTAAAATTAGATCTTGCAAATAAAAATGAGCTGATAGCCTCTACAGACTTATCAGACTCAGAAGTAGTTTTTACTCGATTACTAGATCAAAACCCAAATTGTCTGCCTGATCAGATTTCTGCTACAGCAGATCCAAAGGTGAATTTTGACCATTTCTGGAATATTTTTAATGATTACTATGCTTTTTTTGAAGCCAGAAATATTGATTGGTCTCAATATGAAAGCTTACGAGATCAAGTTACAGCTGATAACTTATATGATATTATAGAAGAACTAGCATTTTTGTTAGAAGATGGACATGTAAGCATTATTGATGAAGAGAATGGTGTGCAAATTGAATCAGGAGATCCAACATTATTGGAAAGGCTGAATGCTAACCTAAGTGGAGATCTTGTTATAACAAATTTTAATGATCTTTTTGATCTTGGTAATGAAAAATTGATAACCATCGTAACCGATTATTTAGGAGGAGATTTTGAGATAGATGAAAAAGAGAATATCATATGGGGATTAATCAATGATGATATTGGATACATTAATATCATAACTATGGAAGGATATGGAACAAATTTTAATGATGAACTCCCGGCATTAAACGCTTTATTAGATAGGGTGATGAACGATGTTTCGACATCAGGAATTTCTAAACTGGTTCTAGACATGCGTTTTAACGATGGTGGCTATGATACAGCAGCTTTGAATATGGTTTCTCGTTTTATGGATCAAGAACGAATGTTATATTCTAAAAAAGCCAGATTGGGTGACAGTTTTACAGAAAACAAATCCTTTTCTGTAGGACCTCGCGGAGATTTTCAATTCACCGGAGATATCATATTACTTACGAGTCCCTTTACCATAAGCGCAGCAGAACTTTTTACATTATGTATGAAAGATTTATCATATGTGACTATTGTAGGAGAGAATACAGCTGGTGCCTTTTCTACTATTCTTACCCATGTATTGCCTAATGGATCCGAAGTGGGGCTATCTAATGAGATATATAGTGATGCACAAGGAGAAGTTTTTGAAATTGTTGGTATTGGCCCTGAGAATCAAGAAAATCGAGTACCATTTTTATCAACTTTAGATTTTCAAGAAGAAAAAGATAGTGGAATAGAACGTGCTTTGGAATTACTAAATAATTAGACCGTTTCTAAGCCAAGTAAACAAGGTCGTCTAAGACAAAGCAGCCTTGTTTACTGCTTATCCACTTACCTATCTGCAAGCTAAGAGAAAACTTCATAACAGCATCTCCATCTCATATTGATCCACAGTATTTTTTAAACCGATTTCTTCTAAAACATCAATCTTTTCTTTTAAGACTTCATCTACATTATTGATTTTTATAGTCTTTGATACACTTTGTATGGCAGTAAATAATCGTATCCAATTATTTGTGCTTTCTCTTAATACGTTAAATTGAGATATGTACCCATTTTCTGGATTGATAATAAAATAAGAGTCAGAATTACCATCTACAGAAATAATATAATAGTCATACTTTCCTTTTGTAACCGTAGCATAGTAATTATCCCAGGAATATGTGTTTTGATGCAAAGTTTTCCAGTCAAAATAGCTACTCTCGACTGTTTTCAATTCAAAGTCTTGCACTTTATTTTTAAGTAGAAAATCTCCATAATAGCACTTAAAGCTTTTAGTAATAGTAAAGCCAATGCCTTCATAAACTTTTATAGCTCTTTTGTTATCTTTTATGACTTCTAACCGGCATTCTGATATGCTGTGTTTTTGTAATTCAGGAAGCGCAAATTGATAGATGGATCTTACAATATATCGCCCTCTATATTCAGGAAGTACTCCTGTACCTGTATTAAAGGCTATTAATTTTCCATTACGTTCATCAATGGCATTAATGATAAAACCCACCAATGTATTGCCATCAAACATTCCGTAAGATAAATCTAACCGTACGCCTGCTGTTTTCCATCGTTCCTTATAATAGTTATGCTCAATTGGCATTTTTACAAAATAATTCTCAAATGCTTTTAGAAAACATTCCATAATAATGGAAAAATCAATTTGCTCTAAATTTTTAACTTGCATAGGTATCCTTATCTAAAAATTAGTAGTTTCTCTATTAGGGTTTTTCAGCTTGAGTATAATGAAAATACGTATGCTAAGGTAAACTACCACTTATAAACTTTTTAGTTTCACCCTTTAAAGTAATCATTTAAATAACGTTTTTAGGCCATTTTTTAGTTCAAAAATAGATTTCACCTCTTTATAATCTAGTGTCTTATTAAAAACTGCAAGCTCATCCATCAAGCCAATATAGCCTAGACCTAGCATGATTTTTCCTTTTTCTGCTTCCCATGTAAAAGGATCATTAACATCTTTTATAACACCTTTAAATTGACCGTCCAAGTATAATTTGCAGGCAGATTTATTTGTGTTCACTTCGGAATACGTAATGACAATGTGCGTCCATTTTCCGCTTTTAAAAGGAGGATATTTTACGGTAACAGTACGTTTTTTCCACTTGGTTTCATCGTTTTTATTTTCCGGATTCCAAACTTCTAAATCTCCCATAGCTCCTAATCTAAATTGTCTTGGGTTATCATCTGTGAAATCTACCCATAAGGCTGCATCATTGTACCTAACATCTGTAATACATATTGGATCGCAATAGCCTGGTGCTAAGTCTTTGTTGGGATCTAATTGCAACCAAAACGATACGGTACCGCTCCATGATTTACTACTATACCCCACATTTTTATAGGCCTTATAAAAGATTGCAGAAGTGTTTGCTTTTTTAAAGTGAAGCGCATCACCCGTAAGTCCTTTATTTTTTGCTAAAACAACATTAGGGTTGTGCAAACCAGGTTTTGCATTAGCTACTTTTTTATAATTTTCGGCTGTATATATCATTGCATCGCCAACAGATACATCTGCAGATAGTTTTCCGTCAAAAGAACTATAAAAAAGTATATGGTCTTTTAATTGTTTATTTTGCGAAAAAGAAATATTGGTAATGAGAAAAAAGATTACACTAGATACAGATAAAAGCATAGTTGTTTTCATGATTTTTTGATTAAAGATTACTATTCATATTAATTATGTACACTCCATTCAATAGCTTTATAAGCATGAATTTTTCCTGTGTCAAATATTGGAATATCAATATCTAATTCTGAAATTAGCATAGGTAATTCTGTACAACCCAAAATGACACCCTGTGCTCCTTGTTTTTGTAGTTTTTTTATAATCTCAATAATTTTTTGCTTTGAAGAAATTGTGAATTGCCCATTCACTAATTCATTATAAATTATATCATGGATAACTTGTCTATCAACTGTATCAGGAATCAAAATTTCGAGCCCAAAATCATTCATCAATGTTTTGGTATAAAAATCTTTTTCCATAGTGAATTTCGTACCTAATAAGGCTACTTTTTTTAAACCTACTTTTTTGATAGATTCACCAGTGGTTGTAGCGATATGCATGAACGGAATACTCACATTTTCAGAAATATAATGACTAACTAAATGTATGGTGTTTGTACACAGCAAAATAATATCTGCCCCAGCCCTTTCTAACTGTTGGGCAGCTTGTTTCATTAGTTCTCCTATAGCTTTCCAATCGCCTTCAAAAGTTAATCGTTCTATGTCTGCAAAATCAACTGACACTATAATACATTTTGCAGAATGCGAACCTCCTAGTATATCTTTTGCTTTGGTATTTAAAAACTCATAATATAGTTTTGATGATTCCCAACTCATTCCTCCTATCAATCCTATTGTTTTCATAGTTATCTTACTTTCTATCAAAATTAGTGAGAGGATGAAAACTTTAACCAAAAGTTAATTGAATCCTTTTGAGATCATAGTTGATATTTTTTCAACTACATAGATGTATATAGTATCGTATCTTTGATAGATATGGAATTAAAATATTTTAGACTTATTAAAACCATTGTTGAAGAAGGCAGTCTCGCCAATTCTTCTGAACTTTTGTTTTTAACGCAATCAGCCTTAAGCCATCAATTACGAGATCTAGAGGAACGTTTGGGTTATAAAGTTTTTATTAGGTCCAGAAATAAATGGGAATTAACCCAAGAAGGTTCCGAACTATATAAATTGGCTAATAAACTATTCACTTCTATTGATGAAAGTTTTAGTGCTATAAAGCATATTAAAGAAGGTTCAAAAGGTTCTATTAAATTGAGTGCAGAATGTCAATCGTTTTTTCATTCTATCCCATCGTTTATCCAAAAAATGGGTATGCTCTATCCTGAAATTGACATCGATGTAACTCTTGGTGCAACACACCAAACAATATCACAAGTATTATCTAATGATATAGACATTGCTATTGTGACATCAAAACCAGCATCTGATGAACTTTCTAGTATTCTTGTTTTTAAAGATGAGATTTTTGCTATTATGCATAAAGAGAATTCATTAAATAATTTAGAGTATTTAGATGCTAGTCATTTTGGAAATGTACATTTGTTAATTAACTCTTTTCCAATAGAAGGTGTAGCGGTTTACGAACAATTTCTAAAGCCAAATAGAATACATCCAATCAAGATTTCTGCTATTCCATTTACCGAAATTACATTATCAATGATTGAAGCAAATATGGGTATTATGTGCGCTCCAAAATGGCAATTGACTCCTTTTAAATTGTCAAAAGAGTTGACATTTAAACGTATTGGTAAAAATGGTTTAAAACGAAACCATTACTTGGTTGTAAAAAAGGAAAATCGTAATAAAAAGTATATACACGATTTCATTTCTAGTTTTGAAGAAGATTTTTTAGAAGTATAATCCCTACGACTATCTCATTTTTGAATTATATAGGGTTTTCGCGATCTAACTTGCTATGCGACTTTCAGGATCAGTTTACCCAATTTTTCTCCTGAAAATAACCTTAGAAAGGTATCATTAAAATTTTCTATTCCCTCAACAATGAATTCTTTGGACTTTAATTTTCCCTCCATAAGCCATTGCCCCATTTGCATATACGCAGTCTGGTAGTCCTTGGCGTAATCTATGACAACAAACCCTTCCATTCTGGCTCTGTTAGTGAGTAACGAATAATAATTGGAAGGTCCTTTAAACTTCTTGCTGTTATACTGGGAGATTGCACCGCAAATAACAATGCGTGCCTTCCTGTTGATCTGAGTGAGCACTATATCTAGTATTTCACCTCCTACATTATCAAAATAAACATCGATTCCATTTGGGCATAGTACTTTTAACCGTGCTTTGATATCGTCCTTTTTGTAATCAATTGCGCCATCAAAGCCAAGCTCGTTTACTATGTAATCACATTTTTGTTTTCCTCCCGCAATACCCACAACATGGCAGCCTTTGATCTTCGCTATTTGGCCGACCGTACTTCCAACCGCTCCAGCGGCACCAGAGACCAACACGGTTTCCCCTTCTTTTGGTTGGCCTATGTCAAGCAATCCGAAATAAGCCGTACGTCCAGTCAATCCTAATACACTAAGATATTTTGGTAACGGAGCTCTATCCGGGTCAACTTGCACCCAACTCTTTCCATCGGTTGCCACGTATTGATGCACGCCACTCAATCCCGCATAATAATCACCTGCTTTTATATTTGAGTTTTTAGACTCGATTACTTTACCCACGCTGGCGGCACGCATCACGTCTCCAACTTGTACAGGAGGAAGATATGATTTTGCATCTTTGACCCAGCCACGCATGGCAGGATCAATAGATATATATTCTGTTTTAATCAAGGCTTCACCTTCTTCAATTACAGGAAGAGGTCGCTCTTCTAATTTCCATGTTGATTCATCAGGTAATCCTTCTGGCCTTTTAGCCAATAATACTCGTTTATTCATAAGTTTGATTTTAAAGAGTTTATACCAAAAACTTACGTTTACTTTGACTCTTAAATATTGAGTTCTTTTTTTAAAATATTTCTGAATCGTGTAGCGCTTAAATAATGGTCTTCCAGCAATTTACCGTCGCGTAAAAGATTAAAAACACCAAAACCTGAAGGTGCCATTTTCGCCTCTTTTACTGTATTTATTTTTGTTACTTTTAAATCTACATCGTGGTCCATCGCAACGTTTAGTATTGCTGTTACCGACTTCTCGTTCCATGGACATTGGTCTGCATAGCTCAAATGCCAACCTTTATACTTTTTTTGTTGACTATGCCAGTCAAGCAATCTTGGCTTTTTAGCATTATTGTTCCATGTCTTGGCTAGTAATTCAAATCGGTCTTTCGCTTCAATTTGTTTGAAGCCATTTTTTTCAAATAATGTTTTATTCGCTAGCCAACCACCGGTACTTGTCATTACGCACAGGCCATCCATACTTTTAACTTTTGCCTCCTTTTCGGCATCTTCAATTAACATAGAGCCATACCCTTTATTCCTTTCCTTTTTAGAATAAATGTATGTACAATGAATGAACATATAATTATCGGCATCTATTGGTCGCCACGCATTTTTGGCGGGGACATATTCAATAAAACCGATCATCTTGTCTTCATCGTTTTTTAGAATCTTTATTTTTAAGCCCTCTTTGTGGCGCTTTTCAAACCAGTTACGTTTATCTTTAAATCCGTGTCTTTTTGTATCCTTTATGCAGAAAAAAGTTTCTTTTATCACATTTTCTGGTGTTACTTCTACTATTTTCATGATGTTTGTATTATGATTCGAGAAACTTGGCAGTATGTGTCACGGGGATGTCCCAGGCTTCTTTGATCGTACCATCAATAATACACCATAGTACGACAGCGTCAATCTCCATTTGTTTGCCTTCTAGAAACATGGTGTCTTTAACATGTGTAACAATTAGCTCATCTCCCAAAGGGGTTATGGATACAGGATTTACCTTAAATGAGCCATTGGTGCGACCTGCCAATGTTTTGAAGAAGTCCTTTAAACCAGAGAGGCCTAAATAGTCTCCTTCTAGTTCGGGCAATTCAGGATTATAATAATGCCAAACGAAATCTTCTGCAATGATTTTGGCACTTGCTTCCAAGTTGGTAAGATCAAGTCTTTTTAAAACCTCAATATTTGGATGTTCTTTGTTCATAACACTAATTTTTAACACGTTGTTTTTTATAGCGAACCACCTTTAGGGTTAGTGCGCCATACGCAATGGATAGGATGACTACAGAAAGCTGTTAAGTTTTTTAATTAAGCATTAAAGCTACTCGTTGTCAGTGATTTAAAAAATGATATAAGTCATTACACACATCTAACTATCCACAACATAAAAAAATCTTAATCTTCAAAATTATATCGTACCAAAGCAAAGTGACCCTTCGGCATGCAGAGGACAGGCACCATGTAAGTACATGATAGTATATTTATATTAAAGTTTTGCTTAAATGTTCTATCCTAAATAGTTTCACTCACCAATGTTCCGTTCCCGGTTTCCCTTTAAAAGGTCCTACTAAGTCTGAAGTGATCCATCCTGCATAAAACTCGCTAGCTTGTGCCTCTACTTCTTCTCTGTCGATATAACAATTAAGATGTTGAGGATAAAACGCTACATGATCTTTTAATGCTGAAAATTCTAGAAAAGGAATCGGATATGACCAAGCTACCGGTCGATTGATCATGGATTTCAAGGCGAAGTAAATCGCATTCCCCTTCCATTCACATATTGAACTCTTACCTGGTATTTTAACAAGTGCACTCATGTCTATATCACACTTAGGTATATAATATGTCGGTGGACTGGCAGTCTCAAGCACAACAAGACTATCACGGGAATCTGCAATAGTTTTACCTTGATAGTTAACCAATATTTGTTTACTGATTTTTTCTGTAATTGGAGGGCGCGGAAAATCCCAAACGGATCGTTGTCCCTCCTTTGGTTCTATAGCAAATGGCGGTCTTTTATTGCCCCTGTTTTTCCAGCTTTCACGAGCCTGCTGCAACCAATTTCTAGGTGTTTTTCTTTTTTCGTTGGGTTCCATAATAAATTTAGCTCAGATCTTTTATCGGTTAATTAAACTTTAACAGATTTGTATAAAAGCCGTTTTCATAGATACGTAAACTACTCAATACTGATAAGGATAGTAACCCGTAGGTTGTGTTTTTATTTTATATTCCGATTGAAGAAAAGCAACTAGATCAATAAGTTCTTGAACAGTCATAAGTTCATTATAATTCTTCATCTTTGAAAGACCGTCTTGATCGGTAGCTTCGGCATCCGTTTTTTGTTTGTAGCTCCGTGCGATTTTGTGAGAAGGATTAATAACTGAAGTGACCAGATCTCCATAAGATTTCTTAATAGATACTTCACCACCTAGAAATATGTTAAGATTATCACTTCCTCCCTTCCACTCGATTCCTGAAATACTATGACATTCATTACAGGACAACCTCACATAGTTCGCTTTTCCTTTTTCAATGTCGCCTACGGGTAATGTAAATCCACGCGCATCCTCATTGCAACTACTTGTAAGTAGGCCCATACATAATAAGATAAACATCAGTACATAATTCGACAGATCGCCCAAAATTTTATTTTTACCAGACATAACCTTGTTGTTTTAAATTAAGGATTTGATTCGCCACCATAATAATGGATGAAAAGAAAGATAGTGATTAAGAAAAACCTAGAAAATGACTTTTGTCAACAAAGTAGTATTATTACAGGTGGAAATATTACTAAAATATTTGGTTATGCCTACTTCTAATATGTCCAATCGTTTTATTAAACTTTTAATTTACTATTCCGCACCGAAAACATTTCTGCGCTATAGGGTGAAAAGAAAGATAGTGATTAAGAAAAACCTAGAAAATGACTTTTGTCAACTAAGCCATATAGTTACGAATGGATATATTACTAAAATATTTAATTATTGTCCTCAAGCAAAACATTTCTGCCTATCGGGTGCAATTATTATTTCCCGTGTTTGAGTCTAAGGTTCTCAATGATCTGAGCATCAACCCAGAAAATATCTACATTATCGTATTTGTCGGATGGTTTTGCTTTGCCCATATTTCTATTGAAGAAAAGGTATTTACCATCCGGTGTCACGCTTGCAGCTGCTTCCCAGGCTTCTGTATTTATCTTGTCTCCCAGATTAATAGCCTCACCCCACGAACCATCTGCCTGTTTAAAGCTAATATAGATATCTGAATTACCATATCCGCCCTCTCTTCTGCCATCCCATATCAAATAGGATTCATCTGGTGCGATGAAAGGGTGAGCATTCATTCTTCCGGTGTTAATCTCTTTACCAAATGACTTCGGTTCTTCACGCTTCCCGTCTATGAATCGCGAATAACGAATAACGCCATCTCCGTCTGGCATGCCTATCTCATCAAAAACATAGGTTCCTTTAGCCGAAGCCGTAAGCCGCATGATCTGTATCTTCTGGAAAGCGGAGTCAAGTTTTTTTAAGGCTGACCAGTCTCCACTCTCAGTACGCTCCTTATATCTTCTACCTAAATGCATGGTTTTACCATCGGGAGAGATGAAAGGCTGCCCTACTCGTTTTGATATCACCCGCTCCTGCCAGGACTTATTTTTATATTCAAAAACAACAAATTCCATTTTTTTATTTTCCTCTACTTCTCCAACTTCTCTGATGAAATAAAATTCTTTCATGTCGGGTGTGAAGACACCACCATATTCCCAATTCTTCTTATCAATAATATCAGGAGCAAAAGGTTCGGGTAGTAAACCAGGTGGTTTTTGACCTAGATAGGGACTTTCTATAGTTTGTTCTTCATTATTATCTTTTGTGTTCTGTTTTTTGGTATTACAGGCATTTAAAAATAAGACCGATACCAGAATCAAAATAAAATGTGCTTTTTTCATAATTTTTAGTTTTTACAATGTTTGGCATTACTTAATAAAAGCTGGTAAAATCCTTTCTGCGGTCATTCGCAATGTACTGGGATGTCGATTATTATGAGCAGTAGTCACAACTACCAAATCAAGCTCTTCAATTAGAATGATAAACTGGCCTCCACCACCCTGAGCAGATGCGCTAAAATAGCTTTTGTTGTCATATTTCAGATCCGCATTCCACCAAAAATAACCGTATCCTTCATTAGAGATATCTTTACAGCCGCCGAAGTAAACTGCATTTTCGCCAGTATAGAGAATCCTGCTGGTTGCTTTCGTGATAAATACCTCAGGAATGAGTTGTTCGCCATTCCATTTGCCATTATTCATGGCCAATATTCCCAATTTGACCATAGCACGCGATGTCATGCTCGTGCGCCATCCAGCTTCCGGCAGACCGGTTTGATCATTGATCTGCCATTGATAATTGGTGATACCCATTTTATTGAGCAGTTCATTTTTAATAAAGTCCATGGCTGATCCCGGTACGACCGCCTCAATTACTTGCATCATCAGTTCGGCACCTCCTCCATATTTAAAAACTTGATATTCTTCTGTGATTGGTGCGCTATGTTCTAGTAAAGCTTGAACATGCCCCTGGCCTTTTAACCGGTCTGGGTTTTTATTCATTCCTTCTCTCTGTTTTTCACTAATGCGGATACCGGAACTCATAGTCAATGCATGGTTCAGTGTTATCTTTTCTGCACCATCAACGAATTTTGTTGAGTCGAGGTCTTTGAGAAAGCTAACCAGAGGCTTGTCTAAATCGTCCATAGTAAGATAACCCAACTGAATGGCACGGCCGAACGCCAGGCCTGTCCAGGTTTTCGTCGCTGAAGCTTGGGGATGGGGTAGATTAATACGACCTCTTGTAAAATAGGATTCAAAAATGAGCTTACCTTTATGAGCAATAAGAAAGCTGTCGAAATTACCATATAGATTACCCGCAATATGTCGAGCCAGCCTAAGAATCATCTCTTTATTGCCTCCATCGACGCCTAATTCTCCCACGAGGATACCATCTTTTCTATCCCTTGGAGTTGCATCGATAAAGTCTTCTTTAAGCGTAGGAATATCCCAAAATGTCAGCTCGGCTTCGGATGCAGTAGCCTCTGGTGCGACATTATCACTTTGTTGAGCAAAGCCAGTATTTGTTAACGTAAGAAACATTATCAGTAATAGTCCTATTTTGTTTTGCATAGTTTTTATGATTTATAAGGTTTTGGTAACTATTTGTTAATTCATATTTCTGCTCTCAAGAAGTTCTTTTTTGAAAGCAATAAAATCCACCCAATAGATATTATTTTCCCAATATTTACTTCCATCTTCTTCAATCTTTTCTTCTCCTCTTGAAAAAAATAAGTACTTTCCATCAGGTGAAACTGTGGCAGTTCCCTCACTTGTTTTAGTGTTTATTTTAGGCCCCAAATCATAGGATAGCATCCAAGTTCCGTTTTTGTTAAAGCTGATATACAAATCACCATTTTCATATAGTGAAGTTCTTTCAGCATCATATATTAGGTAGCTTTCATCCGGTGCAATATAGGGGTGAGCAATCCACTTACCAGAATAATTAATTCCTTTACCTATTTTTTCAATAGCGTTATAACGTCCTTCATCATTGATAGCATAATAAATACCTTCATCTTCAAGCTTGTCTTGTTTCTCCTTGGAAGTAAAATATAGATTCCCATTTGCAGCTGGAGATACACACATGATCCATTCATCCTCAAATAGTTTTTCTAATAAAGGAATAGGTTTACTCCATCCGCTCTCATTCTTTTCGATATACCATTGATGCAACCCCGATGATTTGATTGAATCATGAAGTGGTCTCGTACTTCCAAAATAGAGTCGATCACCACTTGGGTTAAAACGAGGATGCAGGTCCAGGTATTTCTTGTTGGTTGAAAAAAATGCCAATGTCGGTTTTGACCATTTACCATCAATTAATTTCATAGTATAAATATTATGGCTTTCTCCCGGTTTTCTTCTATTAAAGAATAATTCATTCATGTCAGGATTAAGAGTAATTGAACTTTGAACATGATCATCAATTGAAATGATACCCTTAGCAAAAATCAAAGGAGTATTGGTTGGAATTTGATCATCTAATAATGTAATATTGGATTTTTGACTGTCTTTACAAGAAATGAGCAATGCTTCTAAAAGTATTACCATTACAAGTGTTGTAGTAGATTGCACTTTTCTCATTTATTATCGTTTTATACTTACTTATTAAGATGAAAAATGAATTTTTATTGATATGATTAATTGTTATTTACCAAGGTATTTTAACCAAGCGGCTTGAGAACCTCCCTCAATGATTGGCCGAATAGAAGAACCATCGGCATTCATTATATAAATAGTTCTGTCTTTTCTCTTTTCACCAGTGGCAGTTGAAAAAATAAGTTGAGAACCATCAGGGGACCAGGATGGGTACCAGTCATCAACATCATTATATGTCAATCGTTTTTGATTGGAACCATCTATATCCATCACATAAATTTCAAAATTTCCATCTCTATCAGACATAAAGGCAATTTGCCTGCCATCAGGAGAAACCTCAGGATGCCATTCTTTAGCACTATTATGTGTCAAATGAGTGATGTTTTTTTCATCAATATCTGCTATACTTATTGCACTGCTCTTATCTTCGAATTCCCATGAAAAGACAATGCTACCATCTGGAGTAAAATAAGGATTACTCCCTTTTAATGACTTTATCTGAGTCTGTTCACTGCCATCTGAATTCATAATCCAAATTTCGGGATGCCAAACTCCCTTTGAATCTTTATACTCTCTTGCAAAAACAATTTTTTTTCCATCTGGAGACCAATCAGGGGCATTATCCCATTTATTTTTTGCATACGTTAATCGTTTTCTATTCGTACCATCAATATTCATGGTATGAATAGACCACGTCTTTCTGTCATCGTATTTGCCATAAAACGCAAATTGCTTTCCATCAGGAGACCAAGCTACATAACCACCATTTTGATTTGTCCTTTTAATAGTTGGTTTACCTTCAACATTTCCTGAATAAATTTCTACATTACCAGTTTCTTTTGAAGTATAGGCAATTGTATACAATGTTGATTTAGAGTTTTCGCTTTCCTGACCAGAAGCAATAACGCCAAATAGGAAAGTTAAAATGAATACGATTCTAGCTTGTTTCAAATTATTAGTTTTCATTTTTTAGAGTATCTCATTACTAATTTTTCATCTTACAAAGGATGTTTTTTTATCTCATTTATCTCATATAAATTATGCTAACTGCTCTATGCAGTAATAAACTGCTCTAAGAGGATGATTATAATGATTATCTTGCATCAGTAAAACCGCTAAAAATGAACTTGAGATTTTTCTCCAATCTCCTTTTAATATGCTTCATACTACTTTTCACCTCCTGCTCTCAAACTCCAGTTTTTAAGCAATATGAGACCGTATTCCAAGTTGGAGATCAACAAGAATGGGCGGCCAAGGAGTTACATGATCAGAACTGGCAAAAAAGACCGAAGCTGGTGCCAGATGGTAAGATTTTCTGGTATAGAACCAAAATTGATATTTTAGAAGCATCAGAATCATTAAACCCTTATGGCATTTTTTTACATGTCTATGGAGAGTACGAGGTATTTTGGGATGGGGTTTTGATTGGTAAAAATGGAAATCCAGGACAAGAAGCAGATTTACCTCCGGAAGGTGAATTGTGGCCTACTTTCAATATTCCCAGCCATTTGACCAATGAAGGAGAACACTTAATGGCCCTGCGCTTAAGCAATTATTATTTTCCGGATCATTTAGGTATTTATGAACTTAAGATAGATTATTATGATGAGCTATTAACCGATCGGCTTATCGAATCTTCCTATATGAATCTCTTTGCAGGAGCCTTTCTTATCACCTCTTTCTATTTTCTATTTCTTTTTTTAAGTAACAAAAAGGAGTACGCCACCCTAATTTTCAGTATTAGCTGTTTTCTCTTTTTTACCCTTATATTGGCAGAGTTCATGAAAGGCTATATACCTATCCATTACAATATGCATGTTATACGCTTAAAAATTATTAGTGCTCTACTGCTTGGTATTTCTTTTTTCATTCCATTCTATTTTTCTATGCAGTTTCCTTTCCCTAAGCGAAAACTGTTGTTAACTATTTATGCAGGTCTTTTATTGTTCATTTTCCTATCAAGACATGTTTTTGAATTGACTGCCAACAATATGACTTTAAGCATGTGGTTGTTTTCATTTGGGATTGTGGTGTTTGGGGTGTATAAAAAGATGAAAGGTGCTCGTCTTGTACTACTGACTCTCCTACTATCGGTGCCTATAGGTTTTGTCACTCCCTTTAATAAAAGCCTATTCGCAGGGTTTAGTCTTATTCTTCTTGGAATGTTTTATTTGCTTTCTCTTAGAATCAAAGAGCAACGGTTGGCTTATGAAAATTCTTTAGTTCAATCCACACGCCTACGCCTGGAATTAATAAAAAAGAATATTCAACCTCATTTTTTAATGAATACGTTGACCTCATTAATAGATTGGGTAGAAGAAACTCCTAAGAAAGGTGTTTTGTTTATTGAAGCATTAGCCAAAGAATTTGATCTTTTTAACCAGATAGAAAATCAAACATTGATCCCTATTGCTCAAGAGATAGCACTTTGTCATACACATCTTGAGATTATGGAGTACCGCAAAGAAATTAATTATTCTTTACAGGAAGAAGGTATAGACCTTGAGCAAAAAATACCTCCTGGAATTCTTCATACACTATTGGAAAACGGAATTACGCATAGCTTACCGCTGGAAGGTAATAGCATCAAGTTTAAACTTATTTTTGAATCGAATAGTGACTATAAATGTTATACATTTTTAACATTTGCTGCTTCTGTGAGACAAGATGCGAATACTAAAAAAGAAGGCACTGGACTGAAGTATATCAAGGCTCGACTTACAGAGAGTTATAATGAGCAATGGGAACTCTCTTCAGAACCAGTACATCATGGTTGGAAAAATACCATAAAAATATATTCTTAAGGAAATGAACATTTTAATTATTGAAGATGAATCAAGAATCGCCAAAAGAATAGAACGAATGACTCGTGCTATTTTTGGAGATACCTTACAATCGATAAAGCATAGTAATACACTCCATGAAGCATTGCAGTTTATTGAAAATAATTCATTAGACCTTGTTCTTCTGGATTTGAATCTTAATGGCAACAATGGCTTTGACCTGTTGACTACAGCGGTTTCTAAATCGTTCCATACCATAGTTATTTCTGCTTACAGAGATCAAGCAATTACTGCTTTTGAATATGGGGTTTTAGATTTTGTCCCTAAACCATTTAATAGGGAACGCTTGGAACAAGCCTTACATCGTACTATTGCAAATGAAAAGATAGAAAAAAATGAGATTAAATTTTTAGCCGTTAAAAAAAGGCATCGCATACAATTAATACCAATTGAAGATGTGCTTTATATCAAAGGAGCTGGCGCCTATACCGAACTCTTTCTAGCTCATGAAAAAAAAGAACTACATGATAAATCGCTCGAACAGCTAGAACAGTTATTATCAAATACTTTTGAACGAATCCATAAATCTTATCTAGTAAAAATGTCTGAGATAAAGGAAATAATTGTAGAATCTGGAAGTAAATATATAGCCGAACTTAAAAATGGAGAACGTATCCCTATCGGAAGAACTAGATACAAAGATATAAAAGCGAAGTGGCTTTGAACACCTTGCTAATGAAGCATCGCCGACATACTCAGCTCAGGGTTGGGAAATTTTGGGTATTATACAAAGACCAAGTTTTTAAACCTGGTCTTTGTATTGCTATTATTTACTTAACAGTTCTGCTTTTGCGAATGCATTTTTTGCACCATCAACATTACCGGCTGCTTTGAGTGCTTCAGCAAAGCCCTTCCATATTACTGAAGAATTAGGAAATAGTTCGGTAGACATTTTGTATACGTATAGGGCACCATCATTTTGTCCTTGTTTGAGCAATAACTTTCCTACACGGTCAAATTCTTTTTCAAAAGGAATATGTTGATATAAAGGATCTCTTACAATACGTGCTGCGTCTTTCGCGAGCTGTTCCATCTTGCCTGCTATAAATAACTGTGTAAAATGATCCATAGGGTTAATTATGATCTTGTCTACATCAATATTCATTGCAAGATCTAATACAGGATCTTCGTTGTTACGATATTGATCAAAAGTTATTTCTTTTGAAAAATGTGGCGTAGTGGCGTCTTGATTTTCCCATTGCGCCATATCTTGCCACCAGGCAAATGATAGATAAGCATTTATTTTTGAATTAGGTAAAGTTACCTTAGTAGCATCACCATAAAAATTCTTGTTTTCAGAGGTAGGCTCCCCTATTATAATTGCTTCGGTATAATTTTCAATCTCATTGGTTAAATTTTGGCAAGCCGAAAATGTATTGCGCCCAATAATATAAAACAGACTACCTTTTTTATTGATCTTTGGTCTGGCAAGTAAACCTTTTATTAAAGGTCGGTTATTAAAATTGTTGCCACCACCATTAAGACGTACATCATAAATTAGTTTTTCTACTTCATTAGTATCTATAAATGTAAAAAGTCGTTTGTAAAAATCCTTGAGTGTTTCTGAATCATGATTGAATACAGAACTCTGGCGAACATATACTGTTTTTGTATCAGGCAAATATTCAAAATAATAAAACCTTTCATTTAAATATTTAAGATATAAAGGTGTTTTGTCATTATTTCTAGCACTTACCCATTTCTCATTTGCTATGGTTAAATTATAATCTCTGGACATATCCTTTAAAGGGATCGACGGAAAGGTGTAGTCAAAAACTTTCCCCTCTTTTTCTAAAGTTAGTGTTACTGTATCTGCAAGTTTAGAAATGACGCCTTGAGCATGAAGTATCACAGGAACGGTTAAAAATCGTAATCCATAAGCTTTAAAATATTGGTCATTCTCTACAGGAACTACGGGACGAACTTTAGAAAGTACTTTTTCAATTTCCATTCCTGCTATCTTTAGCACCTTGGCTCCTACTGTTTTTTGATGTGTTTTCTCTACACCTTCTATATAAATACCATCCTTAAAGTGATATAAGTTAACGGGGAGTACTGCATCATTTGCTATCGCACTAAATGGAATTTGGGTATGTCCGTATTGAAACAATGAAACAATTCGTGATAGCCCTACTTTTATTTCATGTTCTTGCAGATTTGGGATTTGTTGATACAATTTCTCAACTTCATTATCCCACTCGGTTTGTTTTATTTTCTTAAACAAAAAGGCATGATTATCATGTGTCGTTTGTTGTAAAAAGTGTAAATCTTCTTGCCATTGTTTAGGAGTAATCCTTTCTTGAGCATACAATTTAGCAGTAAATACATTGCATAGGATATATGTACCTAATACGAGTGTTAAAATGAACTTTGTGTGCATGATTGTTAGTATTAGTTTTTTGATTGAATATAGAACTAATATATTGGACAAACAATGATGACTAACGTTACAACTAATTTACTTTTTATTTTAACTTCCCTATCTGATACCACGACTTAATGTGCAGTATTCTGGATTTTAATTCTAGTTCATAGATTTTTAAGCGCCGTGTTATAATAGGCTAGGCATATTATCATGGCGTAGAATAGATTTTATAAGCTCTAGAAGGGTTTTGAACTTGGAAACTATGATTATTCAGGTATAGTTTTATTGAACTTTTAGTTTACTATTTCGCACAGAAAACATTTCCGCGCTGTCGAGAATTGTTAATTACTGGACTAATATTAGTGTACCATTACGTTTTTTTAAAGGAACTTTTAGCTCACAAGATTCTTTAATACCACTACCCTACTTTTCTCAATACTTCCAAAGGCGGGCTTTGTAGTACACTTTTAATATTGCTTAATCCAATGGCCAACACCAACATCACAATACCCGGCAAAAACAGTAAGAATGGAATCCCTGAAGGCACAAAGGGTTCTTCGAACAGCAATGTGGCCAACAATTGACTGCTAATTAATGACAATAAGATGCCGGCCAAACTCCCTAGTATTCCCAAAAACAAATACTCAAGTGCGGTGATGCGAAGGATCTGTTTGCTCCTGGCGCCTAGTGTGCGTAATAACACACTCTCTTTAATACGCTGGTATTTACTGGTGCGAACCGAGCCAATCAACACGATAAGACCAGTGAGAATACTAAAGAAGGCCATGAAATTAATAACCCAGGAGATCTTTTCTAAGATGTCCTCAATGACGGTATATAGCTGCCGAAGGTCAAAGACAGTTACATTTGGAAATTTGCTTACCAGTTCTCGTTGCAGGGCCGCCGACCTGGCATTATCGGGCACATACGTCGTTAGCACATGAAATTGCGGTGCTTGTTCTAATACACCTTTAGGAAAAACGACCATAAAATTCAACTGTAACCTTGTCCAGTCTACTTTTCTAATGCTTCCTACAGTGGTTTCCATCAATACTCCTTGTACATTAAAAACAATAGGGTCCCCCACTCCTATTTTGGCGTTTTCAGCAAGATTTTCTGAGATGGAGATCTTCACCCCTTCACCCTTTTTAACCTCCTTGAGCCAACTTCCCTCTATCACGGTTTCTGAAGCGATGAGTGAATCACGAAAGGTCGTTCTAAATTCATGATTTAAGACCCATTCATTGATCGTTGAGCTTGTGTCCTTTCTAATTTCGTTTGCCAACTTTCCTTTGATGCTGTGCATACGCATGGTAACAATCGATAGATTATCGATAACGTCCAATCCTGTAGGAGTAATGCTGGCAACTACAGCTTCCCGCTGCTCGGGTTGCACATCTACTAAGATAATATTGGCATTGTCTGGACTGTTATCCAATGCTGTTTTTGCCAACAATATATCTTTTGTAAAATATAAGGTGCTGATCAAAAAAGTGCCCAGGCCTATAGCAAAGATGAGCACAGTAGTTTGATTATTGGGTCGAAAGAGATTCAATAGACTTGTTCGGGCGGTAAATCCCCAAGCAGTTGGGAAGTAGCTCTTAATTGCTTTGATAAATAAGGCAGAGATACCAGCTAGTATAGCAAAAGTGACAAAAATACCCAGCACAAAGGCCAATGCAAATACAAAGTCCTTAAAAATCCATAGGGAGAACAAGAGGATAAAAACCAAGATCGCCCCAAAGGTGAATACACGGGCCTTTTTTGTTCCTTTTGGTTGCTCTTCAGACACCCGTAATACTTCTAGAGGTGAAACATACCAGGTACCCAATAAAGGCAACAATGCAAACAATACCGACATGAAAATACCGAGCAATAGCCCCATAAAAATTGGTGGTAGACTAATCGACATTTGAACATCAAAGGGTAAAAATTCCTCTAAAAGAAATGGAAGCGCCTGTTGGAGTCCTATGCCTAATACCGTACCTACGACACCACCGATAAAACCCATCACTGCAATTTGTATCAGGTAGATCAAAAAGGTTTGTTTCCTGCTAGCGCCTAAACATTTTAAAACGGCTACATCGGTTAACTTTTCCTTGATATAGATATTAACCGAACTGGCAATACCTATGCAACCCAGTAGCAATGCTATAAACGCCGCCAAGTTCAGGAACTTACCTAGGTTTCCATAACTACGCCCTATTTGTCGACTGGTGCTGGTATGGGTATCGAGGTCTGCACTTTCAGCATCCAAGACAGGATCTAAGGTCTTTTCCAACTGGTCTAGGTCCATGTCTGGCGCTACAAAATAGTATTGATATTCCTTTCTACTACCCAATTGTAGCAGTTCCGTTTGTTCTATAAATCGAAAAGGAATAAGTACGGTTGGTGCCACAGTGGTTGAGAACCCCGAACTCCCAGGCATTGCATTAATAGCACCTGTAATGGGCAAAGTAATCATCCCTAACTTGATCGAATCACCTGGCTTGATGTTGTATTGCAGCATTAGGGTGGCATCTACCAACGCTCCTCCTTTTTGTTGATACTCAACAGCTGCCACCATAGGTTCGGTCTCTAAAGTTCCATAGAACGGGAAGGCACCTTCCATACCGCGTACCTGCACTAATTTGGCAGCCCCATTTTTTGGAAACGCTGCCATGGATGGAAAGTTGACTTCATAGGCATCTGCTCCTAAAGAGTCGATGATGGCCTGCACTTTTTCATTGGGCAGTTGCCTGCTATCAATAATAAAATCGGCGCCCATTAACACTTTGGACTGACGCTCGATATTCTGTTTTACATTTTCGCTAAATAATTGTATCGAAACCACTGCGGCAATACCTAGAATAATAGACGCCATGAATAGCAATAGTCTCGAAATACTGGCCCTTCCATCACGCCATGCCATCTTTAACAACCAGGAGATACCAGCTTTTGAATATGAGTGCTTCTTCATCACTGTGACAGGGTTCTCTCGTTGGTAATTATTTTTCCACCCTTTAATCGAAGGATTTGTTGCGTTCTGTTTGCCAGGTCAAGATCGTGGGAGATAATTACTAAGGTGGTTCCGGCTTCCTTATTTAATTCGAAAAGGAGTTGTATTACCCTTTCGCCCGTTTCCTCGTCTAAATTTCCGGTAGGTTCATCAGCAAATAAGATAGAAGGTGAATTTGAAAAAGCTCTGGCTAGCGCAACACGTTGCTGCTCTCCACCTGATAATTGCGAAGGATAGTGGTGAAAACGATCTCCTAGCCCTACCTTTTTGAGTAATTCCATACCTTGTTTAGCCACATTTTTAACTCCTTGTAACTCCAGGGGCACAATCACATTCTCTAGTGCAGTTAATGTGGGTAATAATTGAAAATCCTGAAATATAAATCCCACCTCTTTATTTCGTAATTGCGCACGTTCATCTTCATCTAGTTCTTGCAGATTCTGGCCGCATAACTCAACAGTGCCTGAGTCCTGGTGGTCTAATCCGGCGCAAAGTCCAAGTAAAGTAGTTTTACCACTCCCAGAAGGACCCACAATAGAAAAGGTGGCCCCTTTTTCAACCTCAAACGAGATATCTTGTAAGACCTTAAGTTTTTTTGAACCACTGCTATAAGTTTTCTCCAGCTCATGAATCTTTAATATCTTTGGCATATTGATTTTCAATTAATTCTATAGGAAATGCTAAACATGAAAAGTAAGCAAATGGTTTCAAATTTATATAGTGGTTATAAGCAGATTTCCTTAAAGTTTTGTTATTTTTTGGTTTTTAGTTTGCTACTTTCTTGCGGAGAAAACACCGCTAAAAAAGAAACCAATACCCCGAAAGAAACCGTTGAAAATAGCAGTACTACCACTAAAGATACTACCACGAAGACCATTCTTTGTTTTGGAGATAGTTTGACTGCAGGCTATGGATTAGATGACATCAATGACGCCTATCCCGCCATACTTCAGTCCAGGTTAGATTCTTTGGGCTTACAGTACACGGTTATCAATTCGGGACTAAGCGGAGAAACTACAGCAGGAGGAAGAAGTCGTATAACTTGGGTGCTCAATCAGAAAGTTGATGTCTTTATATTAGAGTTAGGAGCCAATGACGGATTGCGTGGGGTTCCCTTAATTGAAACGCGAGAGAACCTTCAGGCTATTATCGATGCGGTACGAAAAAAAAACTCAGAAACGACGATCATATTGGCCGGTATGCAGTTGCCTCCAAATATGGGGCCTGAATATATTACTGAGTTCAGAGCTATTTTTCCTGATTTGGCCCAGAAGAACAAACTAGAACTGATTCCTTTTCTCTTAAAAGATGTTGGCGGTATCGTAGCACTAAATCAGGCAGATGGCATCCACCCTACTGCCGAAGGACAAAAGATCGTTGCCAATAATGTGTGGGCTGTTTTGGAAAAGGTAATAGAATAAAAGCCTGATCAAATCTTCTAAATTACTTGTTTAGTCTAAGTGTTACATTAACTTCTATTATAGAAGTTTTTAGAAGAGATTTTTTCGAAGAAAATTACGTTAACATCCTAGTGTATCACAAATTGGTAGATAAAAAACTTTTGTTGGTAGATTACATTTTAACTTTGTTTTCCTTTAATCTAACTTAGTGGTAAACATTAAAATACTATTAGGTTATGAAATTTATGACAATACTTATGATCGGTCTTTTTATGTCGGGCTTTGGAAACACACAAGCACAGGAAACAAATCCAGAAAATGCTAATAAAACCCAGGAATCATCAAATCCTATTATTGGCATTTGGGAAATGACTATCAATGCTCCAGGAGGCAAAGACAAGGGCATACTTACATTTTATGATGACAGTGGAGAATTAAAGGTAAAAAACGATAAAGGTTCATATAATGTGAGTGATAGTGGTAGCAATTACAACTGGCCTATGACCAAGAAAACACCAATGGGAGAAATGGATTTTAAAGTAAAAGCCACGATCGATGGTAATAAAATGAGTGGTACTATGGAAATGGTCTCGGGAATGGCGGCTGGAAGAAAAGTGGACTTTACGGCATCTAGGAAATGATTTGTTTATTTTGACGAACCAGACCAAAATTCAAGATTATACATCTAGTTTGAAGATGTTCTAGTACTGTATTATATATCATTATACCGTAGCATTCATCTTGTGAGCTCTAGAAGGGTTTTGGCCCTAAAACTAACATTATCCAACCGTATCATCTCGCAATTTACTTAATACCGCCTTTTTTAAACGCACACTTACAGGAACTTTATATTTTCCAATAATAATTTGATTCTCTATAATTGTATCTATTTTATATTTTGATATTATATATGATTTATGTGTTTGAATAAAATTATCCTCTGGTAATTGATCTTTAAACCTTTTTAAAGACATATGTGTAATTATAGTCTCTGTTACTGTTACAACTTTGATATAATTTTGCATAGCTTCTGCAAATAGAATATCATTTATATGTATCTTTTTAAGCTGTTTTTCACTTTTCAAAAACAGTACTTCATTTTCAGTTTTATGGATGTAATAATTGTTGACTTTATTAACTGCCTGTAAAAAACGCTCAAAAGAAATTGGCTTTACCAAATAATCCAAAACATTATACGTAAAACTTTCCAAAGCATGCTCTTCGTATGCAGTAGTCATAATGATTGATGGAGAATTTTTTAAACCTTTTAGCCAATCCATACCTGATACTATGGGCATATTAATATCTAAGAAAATTAAATCGATTTGTTTGCTTTCGAGGTATTGATTTGCTTGCAACACATTCTTACATAGTGCAACAACATTTAAAAATGAAATCTCCTTGCAATAGTCTGCAATACCCTCTCTAGCGATGGGCTCGTCATCTATAATTAAACAGCTAAGTCGTTTCATCTTTGATAGTTACAAATTAATGATTAAATCGACAATAAAATTGGTCTTTTCTCTTCTTATTTCTAATTGATATTGATCCGGATATACTAAAGGCAATCGTCTTTTTACATTGCTAAGTCCGATTCCGCCTACAGAACCCTCAGAAAGTGAGGCATCGAAGCTATTAGTAACATTGAGCGTAAGGGTACCTCCTATTTCTATAATTTTTATATGAATAATATTCATAAAATCATCTGTATGATGGCTACAATGCTTAAACGCATTTTCTATAAATGGAATCAATAATAAAGGAGCTATTTTTTTATCAGGATTCTCAAATTTTATATCATATTGAAGTTGAATATCTGATCCTTTTCGGGTTTCTTCGATTTTGATATATTGTGATACATAACCCAGCTCCTTTTCTAACGAAATATGAGTTTCGCTTTCGTATAATTGATAGCGCAGTAGTCCAGAAAATTGAAGTAAAGTTTCTTTAGCTAACACATCATTTTTACCAATCAAATGGTAAACACTATTTATCCCGTTAAATAAAAAGTGAGGATTTAATTGTGCTTTTAAATATTTTAATTCTGTTTTGTAAGTTTCCTCTAAAATCTGTTGTTTTATTTTCTCAGATTTTTTGTATTCTAATTTAAAAATGTAGTAGAACCCAACGGTACTATACAATAAATTAATTGTCGTATTTCCAATAAAACTTCCCACAAACGCATCTTCTATATAGATTTTGTAAATACCATGAAGGATAGAATCAAAATAGGATTCAATTATAGAAATTACAATGATTATAGTAAAAGAAATTACATGAAATTTTAGCTTTTTATTTTGTCTATATAGTTTTGGGACTAACCAAAAGACTTGTACATAAAATAATATGGCATTAAAAAAAAGGCCATAGGCATATGCATAAGCTAAACTGCCAAAAGGAGATACAAAGCCATTCCAATCAAGCTCCATTCCAAAGGCAATTAACGCATAATTAAATAGCCAGAACAATAGATGTCCTGCAACAATTAATACTGTATTCTGTCTATTCATGTTGAATATTTTAAACAAAGGAAAGCATAATTTATTTGTATTAACCTGTTTTTCGACGTTGGTCACTAACTATTCTACGTTTATCAAATTATTATTTTTTGAAGTTTCTATTTCTGTTTTTTTGTTTCAAACATTTAAAAATGAAAATATATATTTTTGCCTTTTTTTGTATATCTAGTTTATATCTCAATGCTCAAGATAAAATAAATACTAAAAAAAAGAATCAGCTCGAACTTTCAACAGGATACAATTTTGGGGCATTAAAAAATTTAACATTAGCACCTCTTTCACGTTATGAATATAACGGATTATATCATCAATTAAAATATACACGAACCACTACAAAAGAAAACCTATTCGAGGTAAAACTAGGATATTTAAATTCAGAATTAACGTCAGATCTTATCCCTGAACTTAATGTGCCCTACTATTCTAAAATAGTACTGGACTTTTCGTATTTAAAACGAGTTTTAGATACCGATCGATTCTCAATACATGCCGGACTACAAACACAAACCAATATATCTTCTTTTTCCAAATTTGGCCTGAAAGCCGACTTATTTAGCCGTAAAGACGACGTATTCGATTTTCAACAAAAACTGGGAATAACAGGGCGATTTAAATTTAAGATCAACGAAAGACAGTCCATGTCCTCTACATTGACATTGCCTTTCTTAATGTGGCGAACTTCAACTTTTGAAGAAAATTTTTATTCTTTAAACCGTTATCAAAGTATTTTTTGGAGTACTGAATATACATATAAACTTTCTAATCATTTTGATGTAAAAGCTAGCTATAATTTTAACTACGATAGGCTTCAAATTTCTAACGCATATAGAGAATTACAACATCAAATTAATCTAGGTGTTAACTTTAAATTTTAATTCATTATGAAACCCACAAGACCATTGATCATATTCCTATTTATAAACTTTGTTTTAGTACTTACCTCTTGTACTGATACTTTAATCGGAGATGGAGGAACACTAGATGAGGATATTTATTTGAATTATCAAACCATTACAGATTTAGCACTCCCTTTTGAAGAAGAATGGTTCGTATTTAACGGAGGAAAAACACATAGAGAAGGAGCCCATCATTTTACTTCGCGGGGTGGTGGTGAGCGATATGCTATTGACTTTGTAATAGTAGTAGACACAGAATTAAGTACAGGTAGTATAGTAAGAAATATACATTCTGGAGATGGCACAAAAAATGAAGATCATTATTGTTTTGGCAAATCTTTATATGCGCCAGGGAATGGAAAAATAATAGAAGTTTTAAATAATATTGAAGATAATCGACCTGGAATTCAAAATAGAGATCAACCTGGCGGTAATTATATTACTATAGATCATCTAAACGGTGAAACTTCAATTATGGCACACCTAAAAAAAGGATCAATTATAGTCGCTGTTGGAGATATTGTAGTTAAAGGTCAAGAAATCGGTAAAACTGGAAATAGTGGATACTCTTCAGCACCACATTTACATTATCAATTGCAGGGAACGTCTGGTCGCTTAGGTGGGCTGGGACTTCCTAGTCAATTTATAAATTACTATGAAGATGATATTTTTACAGAAAAAGGCGAGCCAGTGAGGGCCCAAAAGGTTAGAAAAAATTAGATTACTTTATTCTGTATTATAAGAAACTTTTAAAGAATATCAACCTTCAACTTTTTCCAAGTGATCTTTAGACTCAAAAGAGATAATAAATTTGGTTCCGATACCTAATTGGCTTTCACAGTGAATTTCGCCATTCATGGCTTCGATATATTTTTTTACGATGGACAATCCTAGCCCGATGGATGTTTCTCCTTCTGTAGGCTGTGCACTTAGCCTTTGAAATCTGCCAAATAGTTTCTTTTGATCTTCTTCGCTAATACCAGGCCCCTGGTCTTCAACGGTAAGATAGGTTTTTCTATCCTTGGATTTTACATGTAAAAAAACTTTACTCCCCCTATCAGAAAACTTGATAGCATTAGAAACCAAATTTTCTAACACCTGGATTGTATAGTTTTTATCTACTTCTACAAAGTGATTTCCATGCTCTGATATCATTGATATTTCAATCTCTTTACTCTCTGCAGTTAAACGAAAACACTTTACAACATAGGTAACCAGTTCTAACAAATCAATAACTTGATTCTTTAATTTGACCCGATTTGTCTCTAAAGCATGTATGTTTAAGATACGACCGATCATCTGTGAGAGACGATCTGCTGAGTTGTCAATTTCCATTAAGTACGATTTCTGATCATCAGTCAGGTGTAAAGATGTTACATCAATTAACTGTATTAATAATCGTATATGGCTCAAAGGGGTTCTAAGATCGTGGGCAACTACATTGACCAGCATATCCTTCTCCTTGTTCAGGTTAACTAGTTCCTCATTTTGAGTAGCTACCTCTGCGGTTCGTTCCTTGACCTTTTTTTCCAGTATTATATTTTGCTCTTGAATTAATCTTTCATTTTCTTTGGCTGCTAACAGTGCTTCTAATTGTGCATCTTCTTTTTGCTTTTTGTACATATTAATCCGATCACCGAGCGCAAATGAAAGCAGTAAGACTTCTAGGGCAGAACCAATCTGCATCGCATTTAAGTACGTCATTACAAAAATCAGGTTTAATGACTCGAGGATGGCAAAGAAAATACCTACTACAAGAGCTCCCCAAGCCAATAAGTAATATTTAGCAGGACGATACCCTTTTAATTTAAATCGAATACCTAGGATAAGAAAGAACACTGCCATGATGAGAAGACCACCCTGAGCTAATTTCAGCCCTTCTATTTTGAATCCAAATATGACAAGCGCACATACCAAAAGCCCTAAGCCAAGAAACACCATGGAAATTTTGTGCAAGCGAGAGTTGGATTCCCTGGTATTTAAAAATTTTTGAGTAAATAAGGTTGCGGTAATCATTGTCAATCCAGAACTGACTACTACTATTCCATTAAGAAAAGGGGAATTGGGCCAAAAGTATTCAAAGTAATACCCAAATACGGAGGCCATAAACCATGTAATGCTAAATACATAGGCAATGTAGTAGAGGTAAATTCTTTCTCTAGTCGAAAAATACAAAAAGAGATTATAAAGGAAGATCAACAACATAAACCCAAAGTAGATCCCTTGCAAAAAGTCTAAATCATGTTCATAGGCCGCAAAGTTGGAAAGTGTCCCCACTCGAAGTGGAAAAAACAACGGCTGGTCACTCTTCACTCTCAGGTAAAAGGTTCGTGTGATATCCTCATCAAAATCAAGAGCGAATAAATAGTTACCTACTTCAACTTCTCTAGTATTAAAAGGCCAATCATCGCCTGTATGGCGTGTGGAAATAAGTTTATTTTTCTCATCAAATTCATAGAGCGATATAGAATCAATGTAAGCAGAACCGACATTCAAATAAAAATTATCTGGTATTGTCCTGGTGACTTTGAATTTTAACCAGTAAGCGGAAGCAGTACTGGAAAAATTTATGGTTTCCTGAGAATTAGGGGTAAAGGTTGCATCAAGATTTTCATTTATGATTTCTTCGATGGATAGTCTGAGAGATGTATCCTCCAGATAATAGGTTTGTTGCCCTATATCCTGCAATGCTGTTACATCATCTAAAAGAATGGTTGTTTGACTAAATGTATTAAGAGAAGACAATAATAGTATGGAGAATAGCCCTAAATAGTGTTTAAAATAAGTTGTCATTCTTAATGCTTAATAAGGGAAATTTTATAAAAAATACTTCTTGAATTTACTAAAAATATTTATTGTATTTAACAATTTAACTTGTAAGTTTATAAACCTTTACACGAATATATGAACAAACTTCAAATACTTAAGGAAAAAGCCAAACGAATTGTACTTGGCGTATCTGATAATCCACAAGGGCGTTACCAATTGCGTTACGAGTTCTACCAAAAATACGGAGATCCTTTTGTTAAAGGAAAGGAAGGACTAGGGAATTCTGAATTAGCATTTATTGAATGGGAAATAAAGAGAGGGACGCTCAATCCTATAAACGACTCTCATCCCGGAAGTCCATGGTGGAGAGAAGTCAATAGCCATTTTTTGTATGTAGCCACCCTTGCGCAATTAATCAAAGAATCCGGTGAGACGTTTCAGGAGCTACCGGTGCCAGTTAATTTTTGGCTCGAGTATATCGATACACCCAATGAATGTTCTTGGTATCGTGCCCATAACTCCAGTATCATTGCAGGGTATGAAGTTGCCGATTCGCTAGCTTATAAAGAAAGTATTTATGAACAATATTTTATGAATATCGTACTCTATCGCTTACTTTTTGCGCAATCGATGGTTGAAGGTGTAAGCTTTGGATTTTTAGGCAAAATATTTGCCAACCCTCGAGGATGTGCGGTTGCTATTATTACAGGTGTAAAAGCTTTTTATCCAGATCATTACCCAATGTCAAAAGAAGACATTAAGTATGTAACTCATCGTGCACGTAATCTTATGGGGTTTATTGAAGATATTTTTGACAAACTTTTGATATTACCACATTTGACTAAGTTATATACCGAAGCTGCTAAATGGAATGATTCTCCAATAGTGATGCAGTTCGTTAAAAATAATCAGCCTATTTATCCTATTAGTCAGAGTGATGTCAGTACGGCACATTTCAATAATAAATTAACAACTAAAAAATTTCCTATTTCTTAAAACCAACAAATCAATGCAAAACTCAGAAAACAAAAAGAAAATAGCCATACTAGGTAGTGGTATGTCATCGCTTACAACTGCTTATGAGCTTAGTTCGTATGAAGACTGGCAAGATCATTATGATATCACCATTTATCAAATGGGTTGGAGACTAGGAGGCAAAACAGCTACTGGTAGAGGTCCAAACGAAAGGATTCAAGAGCATGGTATTCATATCGCTCAGGGATGGTATGAAAATGCTTTCCGCCTGATACAGGACTCTTATAAAGAATGTGAAAAACATAATCTAATGCCCGATAGTCCTTTTAAATCCTGGGAAGATGGATTTGATAGAGAAGATACCACACTACTCACCCACTTTGATCCTAAGACTAATCAATGGATCAAAAAGAATATTATTTTTCCTTCTAACAAATATATACCCGGTCAAGGGGGACCTTTACCATTTTCGGCCATTGTTCACAAGGCAGTCGGTTTAATCGCAGAAATTTTGTTTGGTACCGATCCAAATAAGCATAGTCTTATGAGTATGGCTTCTGACTCTGCCAAAGAAATCAAAGCACCGGAGCATCATCCGCTTTGGGCCAATTTTAAATCTAAATTTGAAGCGTTTGTAAAGGACAAACTCTTTAAGCATGAGAGTGAAAAGCTATTGAATTATGTAGCTGAATTAGTTCAAAACCTTACCAAAGAGGATAACGATCATGGAAATAGAAAAGATCACCACTCTATAATCAAAGAACTGTTGAATTTGCTTTCTAAATGGGCGGCTACCCTCATTGATTCTATAGCAGAACACAACGAGTATTTCTATTGGTTGGCTGTATTTGTAGAGTTTGGGCTTGTGAATATGAAGGGAACATTTGAAGATGTATATAACCCAGAAACTCATGAGCTGGACTATGAACGTATCAATGACCTGGATTATCGAGAATGGCTCAAAAACCATGGAGCAAGTGAACGATTGTTGAGTTCGGCTATGGTGAGATTTTTGTATACAGGAACGTTTCACAACCTCACAGGCTCCGACGGGCAAGGTTATTTGGCTGCTGGAGTTGGGCTTCATTTTCTAACAAATTCTGCAGGGTATAAAGGATCTTTCGTATGGAAATTTAAAGCCGGAACAGCAGATACGATGATTACTCCAATTTATTTGGTGCTTAAAAACAGAGGTGTAAAATTCAAGTTCTTCCATAAAGTCGAACAAGTACACTACTCGGATTCTGGTGAAATAGAAAAAGTATCCATGGCCGAACAGGTCACCTTAAAAAACGGGAGCTATACCCCTACCTATCCATTCAAAGGTCTAGATGTATGGCCAGGAGAACCACTTTATGACCAAATAGATGATCAACAAGCCAAAGCACTTAAGGAAGGGCAATATGACCTTGAAGAAGCTTGGTCCGGGTGGAAGAATGTTGGTCAAGTGTCTTTAGAAAAGGGTACCGATTTTGATTATGTGGTTCTGGGTATACCCATTGATGTTTTGGGTGGTAATGAAGGTATCTGTAAAGAGATTATTGATAAGAATGAAGCTTGGCAAAACATGTACAATCATGTTAAAAGTATTCCTACTATGTCCATGCAGTTATGGATTAAGCCTACATTAAAAGAGTTGGGTATGAATTTATCAGATTGGGGGTTTCCTGAAGGGTCATTGCCAAATCTGGTTACTTATGCCGATCCTCAATATTCTTTCATAGATATGTCGCAGGTATTACCCTTTGAAGACTGGAATAAGAATGAACCTGGCGTATTGATTTACTATACAGGATCATTTCTGGATCCTGAAGTGATCCCACCATTCTCAGATCATAAATATCCTCACGAGCAACTGGAACGTATCATGCGTGTTTCAGAACAATGGTTGAAAGATAAAATGGGTTGGTTTTTTCCGAATGCCACTACATTAGAATATCCTGAAGGAATGAAGTTAAATGTGATCCATGATTTCTCAAAAACTGCAAAAACTGACTATGGTAGGTTAAAAACACAGTTTTTTAGAGCGAATGTAAACCCGACAGATAGATACACGCTATCGCTTCCTGGCTCCAATAAATACCGCCTTAAAGCTAGTGAGTCTGGTTTTGATAACCTTATCCTCACTGGAGATTGGATCAATTTTGGTGTCAATGTTGGGTATTATGAGGGAGCTATCATTGCGGGTCTTCAGGCAGGTCAGGTAATGAGAGATAAACTTGGATTACAAAGCGAAACGGAGATTTTTAGTGGAGTAAAGTTGAAATAATACTGCGTACTACTTTTACAGTAAAAAAATGGCTCGATTAAAAGGTTAAATCGGGCCATTTTATATCATTACTTGGTGTTGAGTACACCCGATAGTAAAAGTGTCTTACTTATATTAAAAGAATTAAAAAATATTTTAAAAAAAATATTTTGATATTACTTTTTTATTACATTTGACATCATCAATAATGAGTCTAATAAGATAGACGCATTGCCTATATAAATGAAAACGTTTTTCAGATTCGGGCTCAGGAGCATAAAGAAGTCTACTCCGAAAGCTGCCTCAGGGATGGGGAACCGAATTCTCAGGCTGACTTCCAAAAAGTATACAATTGCACTTCAATTTTTGGAACGGATAAAATTCGTTCCTTACACCATTTCCATTATTCGAGTATGAGATAATGAATCCTAATGGTATTCCCATTTTCTTATCAATTTCTTATTTTTTTTTTAAATCTCGCATATATGGAATAACCCATAGATTTTCAGGTTATTTTAGTCTGTATTTCCAATGGTGAATTTCATCTGCAAATCAAAACAAAACAGATGAAAACAAAATATATTGATCTTATTGATCAAACCTTTTATTTTCCTCAAGAAGAATTTAAACTTAAAGATAACCAACTACAATTTCACGGTGTGAACCTTATGGAAATGATTGCCAGATATGGAGCGCCGTTAAAATTCACCTATCTGCCCAAGATATCTGAAAACATTAATAGGACCAAAGAATGGTTTAATAACGCTATTAAGACAAATAGCTATGCTGGTAATTATTACTATTGTTATTGTACCAAAAGCTCGCATTTTCAGCACGTATTAAATGAAGCATTAAAAAATGATATTCATATAGAAACTTCTTCAGCCTTTGATATTGACATTGTAGAAAATTTAAAAGAACAAGGCAGAATCAATAATAATACATATGTGATCTGTAATGGTTTTAAACGAGATCAGTATATCCAAAACATTGCAAGATTGATCAATAATGGACATCACAATTGTATTCCTATTATTGATAATTATGAAGAATTAGATCTGTTGAGCAATGTAATTAATGAAGATTTTCAGGTTGGAATCCGTATTGCTTCTGAAGAAGAGCCAAAGTTTGAATTTTATACGTCTAGATTAGGAATCGGATATCGCAATATTGTACCATTCTACAATAATCAGATCAAAAATAATTCAAAAGTGAAACTAAAAATGCTTCACTTCTTTATTAACACAGGTATCCGTGATACTGCTTATTATTGGAATGAGTTATTAAAATGCTTAAAGGTATATATCAGCCTTAAAAAAATATGTTCTTCTCTGGATAGCTTAAATATTGGCGGTGGTTTCCCAATTAAAAATTCTCTGGCATTTGATTATGACTACCAATATATGATCAATGAGATCATAAACCAAGTACAAATTGCTTGTGAAGAAGCACAAGTAAATGTACCTCATATTTTTACTGAATTTGGCAGTTTTACTGTGGGTGAAAGTGGCGGTGCTATTTATGAGGTACTCTATCAAAAACAACAAAACGATCGTGAAAAATGGAATATGATCAATTCTTCCTTCATCACTACACTACCCGATACATGGGCCATCAACAAACGTTTTATAATGTTAGCGGTGAATAGATGGGATGATGAATATGAGCGAGTCTTGCTTGGTGGTCTCACCTGTGATAGTGATGATTATTACAATTCAGAACAGCATATGAATGCCATTTATTTACCTAAGTTTAAAAAAGAAAAACCACTATATATAGGATTCTTCAATACGGGTGCCTATCAAGAAACCATTGGTGGTTTTGGTGGGTTGCAGCATTGCTTGATACCCCAACCTAAACATATTATTATAGATCAAGATCTAGAGGGTAATCTGATTACTTCTGTTTTTTCAGAACAACAAACCTCAGAACAATTACTATCTATTCTTGGATATCAAAAAAGAGTAAAAGAAGAAGCTTTAGAATATTCACAAAAAGAAGCATTTATACATCCAAATTAAATTATTAAATCCAAACATTTTAAAATGGAAACTAAGAAAACATATGCCGGAATCCCAGAACAATATGCTGGCTATGACAAATCAAAAGTAGTATTAATTCCTGTTCCTTATGATGGAACCAGTACTTGGGGAAAGGGAGCAGATAAAGGTCCAGAGGCGTTTTTACATGCTTCAGAGAATATGGAGTTGTATGATATTGAAACTGATAGTGAAGTATACAAACAAGGTATTCATCTTACAGAGCCTGTACATGAAAATGCTTCTCCAGAGGCTATGGTCGCCGCAGTACATAATGTGGTTAAATCCAACATAAAGCGTAACAAATTTGTAACTCTTTTTGGAGGAGAACATTCCATTTCGATAGGAGCTATACGGGCTTTTGATGAATGTTTCAATGATTTAACGGTAGTACAAATAGATGCTCACGCAGATCTAAGAAAAGAGTATGAAGGTTCTACATATAATCACGCTTGCGCATTATACGAGGCAAATAAGAATACCAACCTTATTCAAGTAGGTATTCGTAGTATGGATGCTTCAGAAGGATTAGTAATGAACAAAGAAAATGTCTTCTTCGCACATGAAATGGCCACTGACAACTATTGGGTGGACAATGCCATCGAATTAATGACAAACAATGTGTATATCACTTTTGACCTGGATGCTTTAGACCCT
The DNA here is from genome assembly GCA_947496555.1 of uncultured Aquimarina sp. Taxonomy (GTDB): domain Bacteria; phylum Bacteroidota; class Bacteroidia; order Flavobacteriales; family Flavobacteriaceae; genus Aquimarina. The sequence goes on from CANMDH010000011.1 coordinate 42,581, forward strand.
TCTATCCTACCCTCTACCGGAACGCCAGAACCCGGAGGTTTATTTTGGTATGAAGCTCTAGAGTTTCTTAAGAAAATATTTGAAGAGAAAAATGTGGTAGGGTTTGATATTGTTGAGTTATGTCCAAATGAGAACGATAAATCTTCAGATTTTACCGCTGCCAAGTTGTACTACAAAATGTTGAGCTACAAGTTCGAAGAACAAGATGTTGATGAAGAGAATGAAAATTTATACGTTGTTAGAAATAACGATAAACACAATAATTTAAAATTTATAGATGAAGAGTACGAAGGATAAAGGAGCTATATCCCAATTTATAGAGAAATACTATTTACATTTTAATGCGGCCACTGTTGTAGATGCAGCCAAAGCCTATGAATCACAATTGGTAAATGAAGGAAAGATGTTGGTTTCTCTGGCAGGTGCAATGAGTACCGCCGAGCTGGGAAAGATTTTTGCCGAAATGATTCGTCAGGATAAAGTGCATATTGTTTCCTGTACCGGAGCGAACCTCGAAGAAGATATTATGAATCTCGTGGCGCATAGCCATTACAAAAGAGTACCTAATTATCGTGATCTTACTCCGCAACAAGAATGGGAATTGTTAGAAAAAGGACTAAATCGAGTTACAGATACGTGTATTCCTGAAGAGGAAGCTTTCAGAAGATTACAGAAACATATTTTCAAAATATGGAAAGATGCAGAAGAAGCCGGAGAGCGTTATTTCCCACACGAATTTATGTATAAATTATTACGCTCAGGGGTGCTTCAACAATACTATGAAATTGATATCAAAGATTCCTGGATGTATGCAGCTGCCAAAGCTAATCTACCAATGGTAGTACCCGGTTGGGAAGATAGTACGATGGGCAATATTTTTGCCAGCTATGTAATGAAAGGAGAGCTTAAAGCCAGTACCATGAAATCAGGTATTGAATATATGACTTTTCTTGCTAACTGGTATACCGATAATTCTAAAAATGGTATTGGTTTCTTCCAAATTGGTGGAGGTATCGCTGGGGATTTCCCAATATGTGTAGTACCAATGCTCTATCAAGATATGGAACGCACCGATACTCCATTCTGGAATTATTTCTGCCAAATAAGTGATTCAACCACAAGTTATGGATCTTATTCTGGTGCGGTACCTAATGAAAAGATTACCTGGGGTAAACTGGATATCGATACTCCGAAGTTTGTTATTGAAAGTGATGCAACCATTGTAGCACCTTTAATATTTGCTTATTTACTAGATCTATAAAGAAATGAAAACACATCGAAACGCACATTTAAAACGAATTATTGTTGATTATAAAAAGCTAAACAATAACATTCTGGAGCTATTAGTGACCAAATATCCTGATGGGTATGATGAAGAAGATACCATCACATTTAGAAATGCGCAAAACGAAATTGTAGAATGTGTAGAAGTAAGTACCGACGACACTTTATATCTCATAAAAGTTAGTAAACGCCTGGTGACCGCAATGGAAGATTATGACGATACTGAAGACAATGATGAAAAAGAACAAAATATCCCTGAAGATTCAGAATTCGAAGAAGATTAAAATAATATCACAATGAAAAAGCCTTAATTTCACCTGGCGCTTCCTTGTGAAGACTTATGGATATCAGTGATGGTATGCGCTAAGTAGAGTGTAGATCATAATTGCCTACCAACATCAACCTGAAGGTGTAATAAACTCTTAAAAATCATTTAGTATTCTAATTACAAAATGATCTAAAAAACTATATTCGCGCCATGTGGATGTATTTAGGTTTATTGGCTGCACTTTTTTTGGGATTACACAATTTATGTAAAAAACATGCAGTACAGGGAAATGAGGTTTTTCCGGTGCTTTTTGGCACCATCTGTTCAGGTTTTTTGTTACTTCTTCCGTTTTTTATAGGTTCTCTCTATTATCCCGAATATACCAAACAAATATGGTTTCATATTACTAGTATTTCCTGGGAAACTCATGGTTTTATTTTTATAAAATCAATTATAATGACAACATCGTGGGTTTTGGCATATCAAGCTTTAAAGCATTTACCAATAACTATTGTTACTCCTATTCGATCGGCTGGTCCTTTTTTCACCTTTATTGGTGCTATTCTAATTTATCAGGAAAAACCCAATTTTTTGCAGTGGATAGGTTTTTTCGTTATTATTTTCTCAGTAATACTATATTCTAAAATTGGAAAAAAGAAGGAATCAATTTTAAGAGGAATAAATGGATATTTGCCATCATTGCTGCAACATTTTTAGGAGCATCTAGTGGTTTGTATGACAAATTCTTAATTCAGAGTTTAGTGTTGAACCCGCAAACCTTACAATTTTGGTTTTGTTGGTATACCCTATTAATTTTACTAGGTATTTTATCTATAACATGGTTTCCGAATACTGAAAAACGAAAAGAGTTTAAATGGCGATGGACTATCATTGCTGTGGGTATTTTGTTACAAGCAGCAGATTATTTCTATTTTAAAGCTTTACAGGACCCTGAAGCCTTAATCATGCTACTATCTGCTATAAAACGAAGTCAAATACTAATTGCGGTCGTTGTTGGCGGGATAGTCTTTAAAGAAAAAAATAAACGTAAAAAATTAGTTCCTTTATTTGGTATTATTATCGGAGTGTTTTTGATTTTGTATTCATAAGTCGATACTAAAGAAAGAATAATCCCCTTTTTTAAAGAAATTCCTTTTGTTAGAAAACTTTTAAATAGACTGTAGAACTATAAAAACCAGTGCTATTGTAGCTATAAATAGTTGTTAATTAAGATTAGTTTAAGAAAGAATATTGTATCTTAAGTGTTATATATAGGGATGTTCAACCACACTAACATATTACTACTTTCTTTTGCACTTGTTGCGTTCTCAATACGTACTTGTGTAAAGGATACTAACACTTCTGAAGTAAAAGACATCGTGGTTCCGCTTGAAGTAAAACCTGATTCATTAGCTTCCAATAAAAATTCATTTGATGAGTGTTCCGAAATTACCCGGGGAGTCCTCATAACTTTTTGTGGTAGTTGTCACCAAAGCTCCCTGGATTCTCACAAAGCGGCTGCCATAGAGGTTTTTGATCTGGATATGAAAGCCAATTGGCATACTTACTTATCTGAGGAGAACCTGCAAGGAATTGCCCGACGTACTCAAAATAAAAGTACGATTACCAAGCATCAAAAAGAAGCAATAGCTACCTTCTTAAACTTAAAAGAGGCGCAATTGCAGCAATAGACCAGAAGAAATCAAATTGTACCTCTCTCCCACCTCTTGAACTAAAGGTAAATGCTCAAGTGTTTGGATGGTCTTCTACTGAAAGTGGCAAGATAAAGAATTGGAAATCATTTAGAGAAGCTAGAATTAATGCTAACGTCATTATAATTCTAGCCAAACCAAAAGAAAATGCTTTGGACATATTACCTTCAAAAAGCATTTATCAATAAAACTAATATTTAGGTCTGATACGCACTAAACTTCGTTTAGAATTATAGATAATACTTCTATCTGGTCCTATGACATTGGCATTTCCTGGATCATCAAAACGTTTGTCAGTTCCGAGCCTATCTTTTCGTACGGTTCTTCCTGTTTCCCAATCCAAAGAATAGTAGTAATAAGAACAATCGCTTTCTTTTCCCGACCCATAGAGATAGTTGGTCGCGGAACTGTATACTAAAACGCTGTTTATATTGATATCATTGCGATACCAAACCAAACGCATAGTATTGGTCTCCTGCTGCCATCTTAGTTTATAAACTCCTTTTTTAGTAGAACAGGATTGCCCCAAAAAACCATTATACTGTGCCGCTGCAATATCATATCCATACGCCGTAGGTGAATTCTCGATAGCAGCCATTAATTTACTGGCAGGCCTAGAATTGGGTAATTCCACAATAGCGGCTAAACGTAGATTTTCATCTTTTATACCCTTCCAATCTTTAGGAATTTCTTCACGCCAGAAAGCCAACATCCTAGCAGGTTTCTGACTATCTATAACACATACTAATTTATCGTTATTTCCAGAACCTAGTAAGGTCGGTGTGGTACCGATTCCCTGAAACCGATTCCCGCCAAAATCCATATACACTTCCCACTTGGGAATAATGGTTTTTCCATTCCATTGTATACTTAACATTTTTTTAGTGGTAGATATATATATGTTCCCCTTTTCATCTGCTGCATAGTCGTTATGATACGCTTTTTCTCCACGTTTTAAAGGAATTTGAAATGTAGCCAGTAACGAAAAATCATTTCCATCAATAATACCTATCAATCCGTCCCTTGATGCGAAGGCAATAGTACCATCATATAGTCTACAAAGTTTGGAAAGGGACTTTATGTTTTTGGGCATTGTGATTTTTTTCTCCAACACAATTTCTGAATAAGGATCAGTTGGATCTTTTTCACTAAACAGAAAAAGTTGGTTATCATCATAGGTAAGTACTTTATGGTTTTGCAACATGAGTAATGACCAACTAAGGTCATTGATCCAAGGGTTTTTATCGATTTGAAAACTACTTACTACGCTGAATTCTTCCTTGGTCGAAATCGCCTTAAAAATATGGGTGCTGGTACTACCCCAAATGGTATTTTGGCCATCTGGATATTTTTCAGAATACAACAGCCAAGGAGATACCCTATCCTTTGGTGTTCTGGCAAAAGCTACTGCTATTTTATCCTCCTCTTTTAAACCTGGTAAATTGGTATTTCCTTGGCGGTAACTTCCATTATGAACAGCACAGAAGGGCGAATCTACTAGATATGGGTTTTCTGGTGGCATTTGGGAAAAACACCAGTGCACCAACAAAAATAGTAGATAACAAGGCCGTATGGAGAATGATTTTTTCATTTTTTTACTATTCTTTCGTATATAAAATTAGTATTATTAATCCAACCAAAATTGTAGTACACTTTCTATCAAAGGTTGCCAGCGGTTTTTTCTTTCTTCAATATTGGCCAATTGATTTTTGTTAAGAATCATCTTTGTCTCTTCTATTCTTGCAAAAATCATTTTTTCAGCTTCCAGATACTTCTCCAAAGGTGAGCTATCTGATTCTAAAATTGGCTGCATCAAACCTGCATATTTCAGGTTGATTTTTTGTAATTTTTGAGCTTGTACTTCATCTAGATTTAGCCTATCTGCCATAAAGGAGGTTACCTTTTCTGATCGAACGGTAACATCTTTTGGCATCCATTTAAATACTTCTTGTGATTGTGTTTTTGATGAAAACATCAGTACGAACAAAGCAATACATATTTTTGTAATTATTTCTCTCATAATTTTATTCTTTTATAATGTTTAGTATTTGGCTGCACTCCCCTTGAAGGATGGAATGCAACCAAAAATTAAAAAACTACTCCCCAAAGAAACCTATCAGTTCATATTGTTCTCCAGTTTTTTTATACAAATTATCATCAAAAGTGTAGTAGGGTTTATTCTCTATAGTCACTTCTTTATAGCCTTCTGGAAGTTCATCTATCTTTGCTCCTACAGGCGGTTTTACCACTTCATAGCTGTTCTTTGTCTTTGTATAATAAAGTCCATTTGCATAGAAATAGGCTTGGTTTGCAATTACCATACTTGTGTATGCCCATGGTATTGTTGCTACTCTAAATCCAACAGGAGGCACAACACTTACATAAACACCTTTCTGTTTTATATAGTAAAACCCCTTGACAGGATAATATTTGGTTCTGGAATAGGTTATTGCTCTGGATGTCCCCGGAATGTTCTTTAGAGTTCTCCTGGTTATTCTACGATGTACTCTTCTTCTCACCCTTCGTCGGGTACGTATCTTCTGTCCTACAGCAGTAACCGGAGTATTTGCGACTATTCTTGCTTTTGCTTTTCTAACGGTTTGTGCTTCACTTGGTAATGAAAGCATTAAGAAAAATATGGGCAGTATTAATATTAGTTTTTTCATAGTATCATTTTTTGTTTATTTGGATATTTGTGATTTGGCACTAACAACCTTACTATTGCATTCTTTTGCAAAGATCAGTATCATTTTTAAAGCGAAACATTATACATGTTATTGTTAATCTCTATGCTAGCGCCTCCATTTCCATTAAAAGTGATATCACCACTATAGCCAAAAGACTCTCCTGAAGTTAAGATTCCCGTTAAGGAAAATGTTGCACTTCCACTTAAAATTCTTCGGGTTACTTTGTCAACTTCGATATTAGTGGTTTTTATAGTTAATGTGCTTTCAAAATCTTTGTTATTTCCATTAATACGTATGGTTTGAGTGCCTTCTCTGGTAAAAGAGCTATTGTATACAAAAGGTGTATTTGCCTCAATGATATTGTCTAGAACCGAGGTATATGTTATCACATCATTCGAGGTCATTCTTGGAGAACTGTATACACCGCTACCACTATAATCAATAGTGTAGGCTGTTGCCGCATTATTCTCACAAAGCAGAGTGAAGTTATAATCAATGGAATGACTATAGTTTATTACTGCACCATTTTCGCTATTTCGTTCTCTGGTTCTAGTGTTTGTTACACCGCATTCGAATGCAGACTTTGATGCATTTTCTGTTACAATTTCTGATGCATCATATGCTTGCATATTGATACCATATACCTCAGAAATAAGGGTTTCCTGTACCAATTCTATGGCTTCTGCTTCAGTTACCTCGGCACCAATTCCAAACCCCTCGTCTCTTCTTTCACAAGAAGTTAATCCTGCTAAAATTAAACCTATTAAGGCTAGGCTAAGCTTTACATTTTTCATGTCTTAATAATTTTATTTATTGTTTACGAGACAAATCTGCATCCTTATTGGCGGCTGTGAAAATCTTTTCAACCTATGGTTAGAATAAACTGCCCTTTGGTACTATTTTATCAATGATCTGTATTTGATATCTTTAAAGGACCTATTATTGAATAATTACCTCTAATGGTTGATAAAAAAGAACCATTGGTTTATAGCCTTTGAGTCTTTTCTTTATTTTAGCTACTTTTCCCTAATTTAGGATCGGTATGAACAGAATCTATATACATATTTTACTTTGGGCCGTTTATTTTGGGATCACACTGCTTTTTAAAGGCAATAATTTGGCGATGGGATACTCTATTAACCATTCGTTGGTTGCTGTTCCCATTCTTATTTTATTGTATTATTCCTATGGAAATTTGGTGGTATTAAAATTTTTGGAAACTAAGAAATATCTTCTTTTTACACTTTTTAGTATTCTGTTTTTTATAATATTCTTTACCATGAAAAAGTATGCAGAAATCCCTTATTTTCAGGAGTATTTTGACTTACTTCCAAGTAAATCGGACCAAAAGAAAGAAAGGGCGGTTGCCGCTACGGTATTAATTAGCATGTTACTGACTACTATTTTTGTTACCCTTGAAAATAGAATCAAAAAAGAAAAAAAGGCTCAAATACTACTTAATGAACACAATGAGGCTCAATTATTATATTTAAAGGCTCAGATAAATCCACATTTTTTATTTAATGCTTTGAATAATATTTATTCTCTCTCTGTGGTTAAATCCGATCGTACCCCAAAAATGATTTTAAATTTGGCTGATTTACTTCGATATACTATTTATGAGGGGCAAAAGGAAAAAGTATTAATTACTGATGAAATCATGCAAATTGAAAAATACATTAACCTTTTCCAAATGACCAAGGAAGCACCGGTCGATATCAAATTTAATATTTTAGGTGATGTTGCTTCACTACGTATAGAACCCATGATATTGATCCCCCTGATTGAAAATTGTGTTAAGCATGGTGATTTTGATATCAATCCAAAAGCCTTTACACAAATTTCTTTAGAAATTAAAGAAGAGGGATTACGCTTTATAACACGCAATTCTATGAATAAAATAGATAAGCAAAAAGATACCGTTGGAGGTGTTGGTTTGGGGAATATACAGAAAAGATTACAGTTGAAATACCCCAATTCGCATACTTTTGGCATTAAAGAAAATGGAAATACTTTTGAAGTATTATTGAATATCACAAAACTAGATGTCTAATGGATAAAATAAAAGTATTACTAGTAGATGATGAGTATTTAGCCTTAAATCTTCTTGAAAATTTTATAAAAGAAATCCCCGATCTTGAAATTATAGATAAAGTAAAATCACCTATTAAGGCTATTGATATCCTTAACAAAACAAAGGTAGATCTTCTGTTCTTAGACATTCAAATGCCAACTCTTAGTGGTATAAACCTTTTAAATACCATCAAGAATAAACCTGTAACTATATTTACCACGGCCTATGCCGAACATGCTGTTGAGGCTTTTGGACTTGATGCAGTTGACTACCTATTAAAGCCATTTTCTTTTGAACGTTTTTTGCAAGGAGTAAACAAAGCCAAAGAACATTTGCAAAAATTGAATAATACCGAAGAACCATTAAAAGCAGATGTAATAAATTGGCAAGATGGCTATCTTACGGTTAAAGCAGATGCAAAGTTGGTGAAAGTGTTTTTCAAGAATATCCTCTATATTGAAGGCCTCAAAGAATATGTTCGCATAGTGACAAATGAAGAGCGCCTAGTTACTCTTATGAGTCTTAAAGAGCTAGAGAATACGCTTCCTAAAAGTTATTTTCTTCGGACTCACAAGTCCTATATTGTAAATACCCAAATGGTGAAATCTGTTGAAGGAAATCTATTGTATATCGGCAACCATAAAGTGCCTATAAGCAGAGATAAAAAAAATGATGTAGTTAATTTTATTTTTAAATAGCTTCATCTTATTAAGTCCTCCTAGAATAAAAAAAGTCCATCACTAGTGATGGACTTTTTTAAAGCTTGAAAGTTTATGTGTTAGATAACTTTTACGTTCACTGCGTTTAATCCTTTGTTACCTTCTTGTAGATCAAATTCAACTTGGTCGCCTTCACGAACTTCGTCAACTAATCCAGAAATATGTACAAAGTGATCCTTGTTAACACCTTCTTCAGTGATAAATCCAAATCCTTTAGCGTTATTGAAGAATTTTACTGTTCCTTTATTCATTGTGTAATGTAATTAAATTTAAAATATTATTTGATTTGCAAATATGGTGCTATTAATTTGATTTACAACTAATTATTTGATAATTTTAACGCTTACACATAAATTTGTTGTAAGATCCAGTATATATAGATAAAAATTGTATGAATACATTCTACTCACTTATCTGCATAAAAGGACAGATTTTCAATCATTTAGAAATATTATAATTAATATACTTCCCAACCACGATAGCGGTTAAAATCACCAAATAAAACTGCCCCATCATTCCTATCAAAATTGCTGCTTTTTGAGCTAAAGAAGTTACTGGTACAATGTCTCCGTACCCAATGGTTATTAAAGTGATATAACTGTAGTACATCAATCGTTCTGTAAATAATTGTGGTTGATCTATGGTCGCTTTAAGTCCTTCAAAAGAAATTGGATGCAAAATTTCGATACTAAGACAAATAAAAAAACCGATTAATCCCAGTGAAATATATCCACTTATCAATCCGAAAATCACATTCTTATTTACGATTTTGGTTTCCCAAACTTGTCTTATAATTTCAAAAGTGACAATAGTATAGAACAAAAAGTACGTTCCCATATTGAGCAATTTCAAAGGTTTACTACCTATATCTTCAAACAAACCAGCACCAAATACAATTCCCGATATAATCAGCAATACAATAAAAAACCACATCAGCTTTTTCTTCTTAGAAATTAATAGAACTCCTGATGCCAAATTAACCAGAAACAGTATTGGGGATATAATGATTTCAAAAAAGTTCCCAGGAACAATTAAAGAGCCGAAAAGAATGGCAATCTGACTAAATAAAAAGAGCTCAAAACGATATGGATATAGTTTTTCATGCATAAGCTTTATTCCAATAATTCTTCATTAAACTCATATTCTTTATAATCAACCTTGTATAACACACTGTAAAATGAAGGAATAAAAAGTAAAGTAATCACGGTACCAAACAGTAACCCTATCATTATCGTTACTGCCATGGGTTCCCACATTTCTCCCCCACCAAGATATAACGGAATCAATCCTAGTACTGTTGTAAAAGTTGCCAATAAAATAGGCCTAAAACGTTGTATACATGCCGCTATAATTGCATCCTGGGGTTTTCTTTTGAGTTCATTTTCTTCGATTTCTATACGATCAATCAATACGATAGCATTATTGATAACGATTCCTGCTAAAGAGATCACCCCAAGAAACGCCATAAACCCAAAAGGAACGCCAAATAGTAGTAATCCAATCACCATACCAATAACCCCTAATGGAATGGTGGTAACAATCATTGTCATTTTTCTGAAAGAATTGAATTGTATGATTAATAGCATAACAATTATAAATGCCGACAGTGGTAAATACTTCGCCACAGCGCCCATATTCTCGGCGCTATTTTCAGCATCTCCGCCTAATTTATAGGTGTATTCTTTTCCCCATTTTGACTCTTGTTCTTTTAACCAAGGAGTAATTACAGCAGTAATTGCTGAAGCGTTTCCATCTGCTGTTAATTCACTGGATACATTGATGGTTCGTGCAAGATCTAATCTTTTGATTTTTGAATATTGCCATTGCGGAATAATATTGGCCACTTGTAATAAAGGAACACTTTTTCCGGAGTTCTGACCATAAATGTTAAGCGTTTCCAATGAAGCTAGAGACTGTTGCTTTCCTTGATTACTAGTCATGACGATAGGAATAGATTTATCACCTTCTCTATACTCCCCCGCCTGAAAACCATCTAATACTGTCTGTAATGATATCGCGACATCCTGATTGGTAATTCCCGCAGATTGTGCTTTGTTTTGATCAATATCTATGACAAATTTTTTCCCTTTGGGTCCCCAATCATCTTTAATGTTCTTAGTGCCAGAAATACTAAAAAGTTTTGCTTTAATTTCTTCGGCAATACTCGCTAGTTTATCAGGGTTATCACCAGAGACTTTAATTTCAATTGGTGTTCCACTACCTCCAGATCCTAATAAACCTACTTTAATATCGGCATCAGGAAAGGTATTAAAACAAAAAGCATCCAATCGTTTAACCATATCATTATTCACCAAAAAAGAAGAAGTGTTCACCAAAATGTGCGCATAATTAGAATTAGGTTCATCGGCCGAATATCCCAAATCATAGGACGATGGCCCTTCTCCAATGTATGAAGACCAATCTATAATACCATCTGTTTTTTCGGCAGTAACTTTTAGATTATCAGTTATAAATTCTTCAATAGCCAATATGGTGGCCGTAGTACTTTCAATCTTGGTTCCTTCGGGTAAGTTAATGTCGATAGTAATCATATTACGATCACTATCCGGGAAAAACACAAATGCCAATTTTGTGAACCCATAAAGTGATAAAAAGAATAGGACAACTATACTAACCAAAACAGTTTTTTTCCAGGCTAATGCGATAAGGATAAGATCTTTGTATTTTGATTTTAATCCATTAATCATACGATCCAAAAAGCCAACTTTCCCATCCTCTCTTTTTTTAATTTTCAGAAAAAACACGCAAAATAGCGTGATGATGCTCAACGAAATAATCCAGGAGGATAAAAGTGCAATGGTAATCACCACAAAAATAGGCCCCATAATATCACCCATTACAGACTCTGCCATAAAGAAAGCCAAAAATGCCGCCGAAGTAGTTAAGGTAGAAATCAATAACGGCATAAACAATTCTGCACAGGAATCAATAGCCGCTTTTTTGACATCAATACCATTTTCCATTTTTACCATTATGGATTCTGCAACCACAATGGCATTATCAACCATCATCCCTAATGCCATAATCAAAGCTGCAAGCGTAATCTGATTAAGCCCAACATCGATAAGGCCCATAACCATCAAAGTAGTAATGGTAACGATAGGAATCAAGCTGGCAATTACCATTCCTGTACGAAATCCTAAGAAAATAAGCATTACTGCTAGTACGATGGCAATAGCTTGCATCAAATTTCCGAGGAAATCACTAATCTTAAGATCAATATATTGATCTATAGATGCCAATCGAGAAACTTCTAATCCGACAGGAAGTTTTGCCTGCCACTCCTCTAATAATATGTCAATTTCTTCTCCTAATTTGATAATATTTCTACCATCTTTTAAAGAGACATGAAGTGAAACTGCATCCTTACCATTAATCCGTACTTTTTGTTTGGGTGGGTTAATATATCCTTTTTCAATTATAGTAATATCTCCCAGGCTAACCACTTGCCCACTCTGCCCAACGGGGATTAGCATATTTTTAATATCCAAAATGGTATTAAAATTACCCGTAGGTTCAAGAATAATTCGTTCTTCTTCAATATTCACTTCCCCACCGGAGTTTAGAATATTTGTACTCGAAATTATTCCTTGTAAACTACTAGAAGTTAATCCATAAGCTTTCAATTTGGTGTTATCAAACTTCACAAAAACTCGTTCTTCCTGCGCCCCGTTGATTTCTACTTTGGCAGCATCTTCTAACCTGATCAAATCATCACGAAGATCATCGGCTTGTTCTTTCATAGCTGCATAAGAAAATCCATCGCTGGTAATTCCTACGGCAATCCCAAATACTTCTCCGATACCATCATCATTCAATTGGGGTTGCACATTATTGGGTAATCCTTTAATGGTATTTAATTTACGTCGCAATCGATCCCAAACGGGCTGCAACTGCTCTGGAGCTACTTCCATTTTTAATTCTACTTGAACTACCGAGAGCCCCGTTCTTGATGTACTAGTCACTTTTTTTAGTTCGGGAAGTTCTTGTGCTATTTTTTCAATTTTGTCTGTTACTAATTCCTCAACACGTTCAGGACTTGCTCCTGGAAATGATGAAACAACAGATGCCACTCGAATAGTATATGGCGGCATACTATCTCGCGAAAGTGAAGCATAAAAAACCATACCCATTATCATAACTACAGCCAGAATACTGAGAGCTACACGATTTTTCTCTATAGAAAACTTAGCAAAATTCATAGTTGATTCTTTTGATAACGATTATTGTAATTTCACTTTTTGCCCGTCTAATAAGGTCTGAAGTCCGGCTGTAGCTATTTTTTGCCCTTCAGAAAGTCCACTTATAATTTTAAAACCATCTGCAGTAAGTTCTCCTATTTCTATACGATGTTTTTTTGCTATTCCTATAGTTCCATCTTCCGATTCAATTAAAAAAACAAAATTACCCTCACCATCTTCTCCAACTGCTTTCACAGGAATTACTAATGCTAAGTCTGTTTTGGCCTGTTCTTGATTAAAATTAAATGTAACATTTGCAGTCATACCTGGTTTAATTTCTTTGGCTGGATCTGTAATATCAATTTTTACGGGATATGTAGCAGAGCCCTCATCTACGATAGGGGCAATTTCAATAACATTTCCTGTGAATTTTTTATCTACCAAAGCTGAAAATGAGATTTCAGGGTTCATCCCTAATCGTACTTTATTGATTACATTTTCTGGTAATCCTACTTCGATATTGGTGTGATCTCCTGCATTCAGTATGGCAATCACCTGTCCGGCGCTTACATTTTCATTTAATTGGTTATTTTTCGCTGCAATAATACCGGTCTTTGGTGCTTTTATATATCCATAACTTATTTGTGATTGCTGAATACTTTTATTGCGTTTGGCAGATTCATACTGATCTAGTGCACTCTGGTAAGAGTTTTTTGCATTTTCATAATCACTTAAAGAATTGCTTCCTTTTTCATACAAAGATTTGATTCGATCCAAACTGGATTTTGCAGTATTCATAGCAGATTTAGCACTATTGAGTGCAGAAACCGACTGTTCATAAGCTAGATTTGCTTGTACATTATCTAATTTTGCAATTAAGTCGCCTTTATTTACCTTCTGCCCTACTTTGATATCCAGCGTTGTGATAATGCCATTGCTTCTGAAACTCAATTCAATTTCGTCACCTGCTTTGGCAACACCACTAAAGGTTCTGATATTTTGTGCACTCGAACTTCCCACAACTCGATATTGCACAGGTCGCAATACTTCTTCTTTTTTTATCTCTTTATCTTTACAAGCATTCAACATTAAAAATGCAAATAATGTGAGTAGTATCTGTTTTACGAATTTCATAGTCGTTACTTAGTTTTTATTTAGAATATATTGTGTGGCTCTTTGAATAAAATCCTGGTTGCTTGCCTCTGTATTCATTAAAAAGAAATATCCAATAGCTCTTTCTAATTGCATAGAGGTTAATAAATAGTCATAATTGGCCGTTGCTCTGGCAAGCTGTGTTTGCAGATAATTAGTCTGCGCATCGATCAATTGAATTAATGGCACTGCACCCTGTGCATATGCATTTTGTGTAAGATCCAAGCTCTCTCTGGCGGCCTCTTCAGACACTTTAGATATTTCGATATTTGCAATTTGATTCGTCATATCCAATAAAATATCATTTACATTTTTTTCGATACTCAGTTCTACGTTATCTTTCTGCACCAATAATTGATCTTCTTGAATCTTTGCAGTTTGCCTATTAATGTTTCGTTGGTTTTGTTGAAAGATGGGTAAGGAAAGATTCACTCCTACATTATAGGTTCCATCTGGAGCATTAGGAAAACCAGGAGGAACTGTTGATCCTTTGCCCGATTCTGAAATGGCAAGGTTATATTGTCCTTGTAACGCAACGGTTGGAACAAATCGACCCAGATCATTAAGTCGATAATTACGCTGTGTAGCTTCCATATTATAACCAATATTTTTTAATTCGGGAGCATTTTTCTTTGCTTCTTCAACTAAAAAATCAACTAATGCCGGTCGTAATTTTGGATCATCCAGAATCTCCAAAAAATCCTGATACTTATAATTTTCAAATATCCCTTCTGATATTTCGGCATCATCAATATCAATTTCGGTCGCAATAGGATTATTCATTAATTGATTAATCGTATTGAAAGCTTGTCGTTTTTGATTTTCTGCATTGATTAAACTTTGCGTATTCTGTGCCAACTGACTTCTAAAACGTAGCACATCGGACTTGCCTGATTCTCCGGCAGCAAAATTTTGATCTGAGATTTCTAAATTCTTTTTGGTGACTTGAAGGTTTTGATTTTGAATCTCCACATTTGTTTTCAGCACCAAGGCATTAAAATAAGCTACCGAGGCATCAAGGATCGCATCCAGTTCTGCTGCATTATAGGTTTCTTGTTGTGCTTTTTGTAAATTTTCATTGATGGTTATATTGGCTCCGGCGCCTTCAGAATAAATCACTTGTTCTAGCGTTACGTTTCCAGTAGTAGAAAACTCTGGATTGGCGCCATTAGAAATCTCTGCAACGTCTGGATCCAAATAAACACTATTGGCACTAGCGGTTACATTAGGTAAATAACTGCTCCTGGCAGTTTTTACATCCTGACTGCTTAATTCGATATTTTTTCTTTCTACATCTAGCGAAAGGTTCTTATCCACTACTCCTTTCATGATATCGATTACAGAATAGGATGTTCCAACTTTTATGTCATTCTCCCCTCCTATAAAATCTGCAGTAGCCAACATGCTATACCGTAACGGAAATCCAATTTGTTTTGCTGTGCTTGAGTTAATAGAAAGTTCTTTCTTATAATCCAAATACATGGGTAATGTAGATGGGTTTGTGCCTGCAATAATTGCTTCTACATTTAGGGCAATACGCCGAAAAAACTGATCAATATTGGTTTTGGGCTGATTGGAGGCTAAAATTCCTTTCTCAACATCTTCTCTACTGTAGGCCGAAAACGATGGAAGCTTCTTAGAATTGATACTTGTAACCAATGTTTTGAATTGACTATCATTTAAATAAAATCCACCGGCGAGATATACCGCATCTATATCGTTTAAATCATTATCAATGCTCCCATCCTTCTGAAGGGAAATGAGCTTGTAAGATTTTCCAACATTAGAAAAGTAATCATCAAATAGTTTTTTAACAGGCAATATTTCAGGTATAAAATCATCAACTACAATACCTATTTTTTTATAGTCATAAAGTGATCTGAAAGTGCCGAAGTCATTCGCATATGAAAGAGGAGCAATAAGGTAGGTGATATTACTAATTCCTGAAGCTTTTTGACCCTCTGGGAAATCGTAAAAATCACTATTTGCACTTCCAAAAAGGATAACGGGTTTTGGATATTGTTCTTCTTTATCAATTACAAGATTATTAACGACTCCAAATGCCAATATAATATCTGCATCAGAGTTGAGCAGTGTTTGATAGTTTGATTTTGCCGTTTCGGTATTGAAATCATTTTCTAATGCATCCTTAAAAACTATGGTAGCGTCCTGCCCTACAACTCCTTTAATTTCGGTTTGTAATTTTATTAATAAAGGTTTGGTTTCTTTTGATGATTTATCGGAAAGAATCCCAATGGTCACTGTTTTTGTAACCTGTGAATATGCCATTATATTTATGAAAATAAGTAAGAGAGTTAACTTTATCCTTTTCATATAATTATTTATGTGTGATTATAGTTGATTTAATCTTTTATTTACTGACCATGATAGTTTATTAAAGAGATCAGAAAAACTTGCAAACTGTTTTTCTGGTAATACTTTTTTAAGCTCATTGTTCTGTTCCTTGATGAGTACATTAAACTCATGTGATATTTCAATTTTAGTCAATTTGGGGTCTTCTCCCAATTGTCTCATTTTGAGACCAAAGTAAGCCGTGATAATCTTAAATTTGGCAGTAGTTTCTGGAGTCATCTCAGAATCCATTATGATGTTTTCCATCCATTTTTTGATATAATCAGTTTCTTCCTTATTAAAAATCTTAATAGACGCGCTATCCTCCTTTTGAACTATTGGAGTTTGACCCATCATTTTTGTTGACAGTAAAATCAGACAACTAATAAAAAGAATCTTTTGGATGTTCATAACCCGATTGTATCCTATTTAATAAATTATTCTTTGGCCCAGCCTCTTCGATTGTATACACTGGTAACAATTTTACCAAAACTTTCTTGATGTATTTTGAACTGTTCTTCTGTCAAGATCTCTTTTACATCAATATCCAATTTCTTGAGCATTTCATGAAACTTTGTAATCACTTCTTTTTCAGTAAGTTCTGCATCTTTATCATCCAAACGCGCAATTTTATTGGTGTGATACCCAATAATCATAAAGTAATCATCTCTTAAATCTTCAGAAAGTTCCATTTTATCAACCTGTTCTGCAACGAAAGCTTGTAGATTGTCTTTTTCTACAGAAGTGAATATCTCGACCTTGCTGTTCTGTCGTCCTTGTTGTTTTTCTTTTTGTGTTTGTCCAAAGGCAGATATAAAGACTAGCAAGAGTAGTCCAGTGAAGTAATTTCTCATGGTTTGTGTATTAATGAGTTTTGGTTTAAAAATCGTATAAATTTAACTTTTTTAATTTAAAATAATATGATTACGATTTTTTTATGAATTGTTGAAACTTGCTTTATTTTGAGTTCTACGAAATCAATTTTTTTTTAATAAGATCTAGAATACCAAAAACTGATAAAAGTCAGTAATAAAGATTTTAAGATAAGCCGTATCGATCATCATGTGTTTATACGTATTCCCAAAAAAGATCAACACTTTTGGTCTCCGCAATTGCATTTATGGATGTTTGATATAGAAATTTTTTATATTACTTTTAACAAATCTTACAATGCTCTAAAAACTAAGTCAGTTTTTTAAAGTAGCAAAACATCTGTAATACAAGAATAATACTCTTTTGAAAATTCAACGATGAAAAATACATTCTTCCTTATTTTTACATTACTAAGTAGTTTTTGTAAGGCACAAGACCTTTCTAAACTTTATGAAACTGTAAATCCAGCAGTGGTGGTAATCTTCACGCAGGAAGCAAAATTAGAATCTAATGGTGGTATTACCAAAACAGTTACTTCTGAAGGATTGGGATCTGGTTTTATGGTTTCAGAATCTGAAATTATTACTGCATCACACGTTGTTGATGCCGCTGAAACATTAAGAGTCAAATTTATTGATGGAGAAGTACGATCTGCAAAAGTGATTTCTACCTTCAAATCAGCAGATGTTGCATTAATTAAACTAGATATACCCAAAAAGGGTGCTATAACGGTGAATTTTGGAGACTCAGATCGAGTAAAAATAGGAGAACAGGTGTTCATTGTTGGTGCTCCCTTTGGTTATAGTCATTCACTTTCTTCAGGGTATGTGAGCGGAATTATTAAGAATAAACTAGGTGTTAATCCATTTACTCAATCTGAGTTTATACAAACAGATGCTGCCATTAATACAGGTAACTCTGGAGGGCCAATGTTTAATATGAAAGGAGAAGTAATCGGAGTAGTAAGTCAAATCCTTACCAAATCAGGAGGTTTTGAAGGTATTGGGTTCGCCGCGACTGCAAATATTACTAAAAACCTAATGGCAAATAATAGAACACCTTGGTTAGGTTTTGATGCATATCCTCTTACAGGTAAGACGAAGCGATTGTTCAATGTCCCGCAAAATAGTGGCCTATTGGTGCAGCGTGTGGTTTTTGGATCAGTTTTATACAACATGGGATTATTAGGAGGTGACACCGAAGTTGTAATTGATGGACAAAAGTTAATCATTGGGGGTGATATTATACTCGCTTTTAATGATGTTATATTTGATCTTACAGATGATTCTTTGGTAAAACTTGGTGAGTTGGGCAAAAACCTAAAAACTACAGATGCCTTAGAACTAAAAGTACTACGTGATGGAAAAATTATCACTTTAAAAAAAGAGTAAATCCTATTTTCGAATCTAACAGAAATTAATAGTATGCAAATACGTAGTTATAATTCATTAAAAATACTAACCATTCTCTTGTTCTTGGTTTTTAGCAATGGCATATGTGGTCAGGAAAAAGAAAATGATTCTATTGTTACTCCTTTTCGGAAAGGGAAATGGCTTACAGGTTTATCTGGTACGATCAATTCAAGTACTATTGAATTAAGAAGTACTGACCAAACTACAACCACCAACGAATATGGGATTAATCTCACTACCGGAAAATTTATAAAAAATCGGTTTTTAGTTGGAATCACTATAGCTGCTAACAGGAGCAATAACTCAGGAATTGTTGAGAGAACTACAGAGAACTTATTTGTAGGCCCTCTAGTTTCTTATTATCTCTCAAAAGTAGAGCGCGGATCACTTTTTTTTCAAGCATCCCCTGGTTATGTACGTTATCGAGATAATACGCGAATTGAACAAACCAATGGTTTTGTAGAGGAATTAGGCGAAGGTGGTGGTTTTGGAACACTATTGGGAGTTGGGTATTCTTATGCTTTTTTTGACCTTGTCACCTTTGATATCGGGTTAAAAACCAACCTATTATGGATCAATATTGATCAAGAATCAATTCCAATAAATACGACTACCTCAGAAGATATTTTTGTGAATAGTATTTCTTTTTCGTTTGGTTTTAACATTTTAGTAGATCAGTTCTAATGAAAAAACAAATTTCAATATATACAGTCGCTATCATACTATTATTTTCAAATGGGGTTCAGTCTCAAAGTAAAGAGACTGTATTTAAAACCGACACAATTGCAAGCACAAAAAACATCCAATTTATAGGAGTTCCTATTGCCTTTTATACTCCAGAAACTGAATTTGGTTTTGGAGGTGGAGGACAACTTTTTTTATTAAATAAAAGCAATATCTATAATGACCGTCAATCAAACATTCTATTTAGCGGAATTTACACCCTAAATGAGCAGTTTCTATTTGAAGTCAAACCAGAAATCTATTTGGGTAAAGGAGATTATTTTATCGATATAGACTATACTTGGGAAATATACCCCAATTTATTTTGGGGAATAGGTAATAGTACACCAGACAGAAATGAGGAAGTTTATAACATGACTTCACATAAACTAAAAGTGGGGTATCTAAGACGCTTGCCTCCCAATCTTAATTTCGGATTTGAGTATGTCTTCGAAAACCATGAAGTCACCGAAGTTGAAGAAGGAGGAATTCTCGACTCAGGAAGTGTTCTAGGCAGTGACCGAGCCATTATTAGTGGGTTAGGAGTCACCTTCAATTTAGACACCAGAGATGATGTAGGCTCTCCTCTATCTGGTCGTTATTATAAGCTTAATGCACAATTTTCAAGCGAACTTCTGGGGGCTACCCATGGCTATAATAAATTCTTTTTGGATTTACGAACGTATGAACCGTTAACCAAAACAAGCATTCTGGCTATGCAAGTATATAGCGAAAATACTTTTGGAGACGCACCTTTTCAAGGTTTGGCTAAATTTGGTGGAAGCTATAGTGCTAGAGGATATTTCTATGGTAGATTTACAGACAACCATATGTATATTATACAAACAGAGTATCGATGGCGTTTTAGACCACGATGGACGATGGCAGCCTTTGGATTGGTAGGCGAAGTAGCAAGTACACCTGAAAATTTCTTTAGCATAAGCAACATGAAACCCAGTGCAGGAGCTGGTATACGCTTTAAGTTACTTAAAAACAAAAGTACCTGGTTACGATTGGATACGGGATTTGGAGAAAATGGAAATAGTGGCTTTTATTTTGGAATCAATGAAGCTTTCTGATATTTTTTAAACTCGTTTAATGTAAAAGCATCATACTTTCTCTGTATTGTATAAAACATAGTAGATCATTTTAACCAGAATCAATATCATTTTTTTGTGCAGTATAAAAGGAAACCGGAGTAGACCTACAATGTTAAGTTTCATTACATCTAAATTTTAAAAATGATCATAAATGATAATCTGTGACTCAATAAAATTAACTAATTTTATTGTACAACAATTATTTACTACGATATTATGAAATTAGAGAGTACCTATCATTATCAATTTGGCGCAGTTGTTAAAATTACTTTACGAGATGGCGAAGTATCAGAAGAAGAGAGGTCTTTTTTGGATCATTTGTCCAAAATTTTAGGGGTTTCGGGAGAAGAATACAATCACATCATGCAAAACTATCTCACCTATCCATTAGAACCTACCACTACCCATAATGAGCGATTAGAAAGTATGTATACCCTAACAAAATTGATTTCTGACGATGAAACCATTTCTGGAGAGCAGCAAACCATTTGGTTAGAACGAATGGCCAAAGCTGTAGGTTTTACTCCTGGGAATGTTAAGTACATCGTTGCTAAGTCGTTAACTGTTATTGAGAAAGGAATAGATCAAGAAGCGTATAAAGAGGAAATCAGGAATATTAATAAGTAACCTATGACCATACCTGTTTTTTTAACTAAATTAGATGTATGATCATCACATTTTATGGTACCAGAGGTTCAACACCTGTTTGTGAGTCCGGTTTTCAGGAATTTGGTGGTAACACAACTTGTGTAGCTGTATCTGGTAGAAAAGAAGGAGAAAGTGTACTCATATTTGATGCAGGTACTGGTATCAGAAAACTGGGCAAAGAACTCATTTCAAAAAACTTTTCTCCTGGTAATAAGATTTTTCTCACCTTCTCACATTTCCATTGGGACCATATTCAAGGGTTTCCATTTTTTGCTCCTGCTTATGATAGTAATAAAGAAATTGAGTTTTTTATCATTGGAGATGATGCTCCAGAGATACATGATTTTAAGGAAATACTTGCCAAACAAATGGAGAGCACTTACTTTCCTATAGGTATAGATGATATGGGGGCAAATTTTACGTTTACTGTGAATAAAGGTGATAGAGTTACCTTTGATGGAGGTCAAATAGTAGTTAACAAACATAAACATCCTGGGGGAGCCTATGGCTATCGCTTGGAAACAGAAGGAAAAGTATTTGTTTATTGTACAGATATAGAACATGGTAGCACATTAGATTTGAGCGTAATAGATTTTTGTAAAAATGCAGATGTACTAGTCCACGATGCTCAATACACCCCAGAAGAACTACCAAATCATAAGGGTTGGGGACATAGCAGTTGGGAACAAGCTATAGAAGTTGCTGAAGCTGCAAATGTAAAACAGCTATATCTCACACACCATGATCCTGAGCATAATGATAATTTCTTGAGAAAAGTAGAACAGCAATGCCAACAGCGATTTCCAAATTGTTTTTTGGCAAGAGAAGGTCAAGAAGTAGTCATATAAATTTATAGATCCACCCATTTTTTAAATCCCGTAGCTTTGGCTTTGCTTACTACAATACGTTCTTTAGCAATTGGGTTTATATTTACAATCAGTTTACCGTTAAAATAGTGTTTAATGTTTTCAATAGCGCTTTTATGAATTATAAACTGTCTATTGACACGATTAAAAGCTTCGGGGTTTAATTCATCTTCGATATCTTCTAGTTTCTTATCAATAATGTATGCTTTATTTTCTGAGGTAATCGCCTTCACCACGCCTGTGTCTATATAGAAATAAGCAATATTTTCAGTTTTTATAGGGAGTAATTCATCCCTATGATGTACCAAATATGTAGTCTTATAAGATTTTGGTTTGGTTTGTAATAATTGCAACATTCCGTTAATTTGATTATTTAAAGAGTTATTGTCATTAGATTTATTTCTAAATTTTTGGATTGCTTCAGATAGTTCATCTTCATCAATGGGTTTTAATAGATAATCTATACTGTTTACCTTAAAGGCTTTAATTGCATATTGATCATAAGCCGTTGTAAAAATAATTGGAGTTTCTATTTTTACCTTTTCAAAGATTTCAAAAGAAATACCATCAGCCAGATGAATATCCATAAAAATAAGCGATGCTTCATGAGTACTAGAAAAATACTCGATTGCCGTTTTTACAGAATCTAAAACCTTCAATACTTCAATAGTAGAATCTATAGCATTCAATAAAAAAGTGAGTTGATCACTTGCTGTTATTTCGTCTTCGACCAATACTACTTTCATGTCTTTAATTTATAGGCAGTTTCACGCAGAATATATTTTCTTTACTATTAATACTAATGTGCTGTTTTTTTAGTAAAAAGTATCGTTTATCCAGGTTCATTAATCCATTACCAGTGCTATCTACAAAAGAAGTTCTTTCTCTTATTTCGTTTTCGATATAAATAATTGAATCTTTTGAATATATTTTTACTTGTAAAGGATTCTTTTCTGAAATTTCATTGTGTTTTACAGCGTTTTCTACTAATAGCTGTAATGCTAACGGAGGAACCTCTTTTTGCAAATACTCCTCATCTATTGCTACATTAATCGAAAAACGATCCTGATACCTTGTTTTTATCAGATGAATATAACTATCTAAGAATTTAAGTTCTTCTTGTAAAGAGACTACATCTCTTTCTCCACTCTGTAAAATATATCGATACATAAAAGATAATTCTTTTATAAATGTAGTTGCATCTTTATTATCTCTCACTATTGAGTTTAATGAGTTTAAAGAATTAAAGAGAAAATGAGGATTGATTTGATTTTTTAGAGCTGTCAGTTCCTTCTGAAGGTTTTGTTGTTTTAACTTTTCATTTTCTAAAAGATCTTCATGATGTATCATTTGATATTTAAGAATTCGGGCTATAAAAACAGTAACCATTAAAATTACAAAATACACAAAATACATAAATCCGGTTTCTGATTCTGATAGCTCCTGCCCTGTTGCTAAAGGATATATCAAAACAAGTAACTGAACTATCCCTAAAAACAAAATAATATTGAGTACAATGGTTATGCATGTTCTCAAAAAAGTGGAATACTGTGCATATATATTTTTGCAATTGGTATTAAGCTCAAGTGCGGCTAATGACATCAAAAAAAGAAATAAAAAACGTATTGTTACATCTTGTAAAGAGGCTTCTGTAAAAGAATCAACCAGCTTCTTATTGAAATCAAATAATGTTAATGTTCTTGGCAAGCTAATAAGAGCCGCAATTAGCAATGCTATCTTTAAAATTACAGTGTGCTTTATTTTTCTCGCCCTCAATATAAATAGTATCTTCTTTGATTTGTACCTGTTAAATTTACGGAAAATTGTATTGATTATACGATTATTAATTGTGCTCATATTTTGTACTTGTTTCTAGAGAAGAAGAAGCCTCCGTATGGGAATTGGAGGCTTCTATACAGAAGTGAAGGTATGGGGGAACACTTCACTACTTCTTTAATTCAAATCCATGTATTCTTATAGTGTTTTAAACATAGCCAGAGTGACTACTTAATATTTACTTAAAAGGGCAGCCAAAGACATCTACTAAAATCTCCAGCTGCCCACAATCAACTTAACCTAATCATGAAAAAACTACTCACCTATTCAATTCTTTTACAACTCTTTTAGAAAAATCTATGGATACCCCTACAAGTGTTTGTGGATCGTCAATCTCGGTTATAATTACAGATAATAATTGTTTTTCTTTCGGTTGTGTAAGATCAAATACTAAAGTCTCGAGTGTATACTTCTTTGCCTCTGTTGTGATCATAGTAACCGGATCAGACTCTATATACACAGTACCATAATACCCATAAAAACCTCTGTAATACCCTAGTCCGTAATAAGAGGGATATACCGAATAGTAAGAATTATTTCTAGTAGTCGTTTTTGTATATTCCTCACAATCTTTTAGTACAGTAACTATTACAACATCAACTCCATTATTCTTAAGCTTTTCTTTGATTTCTATTATTTCTGATTCACTTAACTCTTTTGTTGGTGATGATTTAGGAAACATGATATAACTTTCAATAGATTGATAACCATTTTTATTTAAATGTTGCACCAAATCTTTTTCAAATCGTATTCTGGCAACTTCATCATCGGTTTTACTAACCACCATAACTTTTTTACCCTTTATATCTGGTACTTCAAGATTCCTCCAGGAATCTGTAACTTTTACAGATGAGCAATTAGAAAAAAGTATTAATGCTACCACAGTTCCGAATAGCCTGCATATTGTTTTCATGAGTTCTAAATCTTTTAGATGAATAAAAACACATCATCATTGTTCTTATATTCAAAGAGAAATTCTTCTCGATTTTTATAACCTTCTTTTTGCATTATGCTATTCCAAATGTTTTCTGAAATAGTACCTAAAATTGATTGTATCGCTTTCATCTCTTTATATTTTTTGTTCGTTAATAACCCTTCTGTTGTTTAGTTTCTAATTGCTATACCTGCTGCTCTACCCATCTGTTCTAATTCTTTATACCAATGTCTAGCTCTTACCTCAATTTTTTTAAGCATCAGACTAACAGGACTTTGCTTAGTCACAGTATATGTTTCGTATTTATTTTTGTGATTATAAACAATCTTTAAGTTCACTGTTTCCATAATTCTAATTTTTATTATTTCAATTCAACTTTTATCCTTATTTCTTACACAAATGTACTTTGACATTAGCTGTTAATTATTGGTTTTTTGGGTGAAACGACCAAAAACGAAAGTGAAACTTCCCAACTTTATACTGAAGTGTTTTTTGACGAAGATTGAGTAGAAACAAAACTTCTTTAAACTTTATTTAGATGGGTTTGAAGTATAAAAAAACCTCTTCTACTAGGTAGTGAAGAGGTTTCAATATTTTAATATAAAAACTTAGAGTTATTCTTTTTTGATGGTAAAACTAGGTAACGAAACAGCAAATCGAACCACTATTATTCTAATAATGATCACCAAAGCAATTGTAGATATATAAATAATATTTGAAGCTATATCTAAATAAAAAAGTATCACAAAACATACCCCTCCTACCAAAGAAGCAATGGCATAAATTTCTTTTCTAAAGATCACAGGAATCTCATTACATAAAATATCTCGTATAACTCCACCAAAGCACCCAGTCATTGCTCCTAGAATTACGCTTACTAAAGGATCTAAATTTGCCTGAATTCCTATTTCAACACCAATAATGGTAAAAACTCCCAGACCAATAGTATCAAATAAAAATATGGATTTTGCCAGATAATCTATTTTATTCCTAAACACAATTGCAAAAATTGTAGCTCCGCTTATAAAATGTAAAATATAAGTATGACTCATCCACCAAACAGGTGTGCTGCCAATGAGAATATCCCTTAAGATTCCACCACCAAGAGCTGTAACGAAAGCAACTATAAAAATACCGAAGAGGTCTAATTTTCTATTGATTGCACTTAAAGCTCCCGAAATTGCAAAAGCAATTGTGCCCAGAATATCAAGAATTGTAAAGAGACTTACATCCATAGTCAAGATTAAAATGAATTTAATTAAAACCCAAACCGAATCCCTAAACCAAAAACACTTTGATTGCGTCTATTACCAATACCATTTTCACTGTAATCTATACTTGCAGCGGCAAAAATATGACTGGATTTTTTAAAGTTGTAGCCTACTTCGGTAATTCCGAATTTGGTATCAAAATCACCTAAATCTTGATCATCATCTGGTTTTAAATAATTGAAACCAGCAGCAACATGCCATCGCTTATTAGTTGAGAATTTATAACGAGCATAGAATTCAATACCTGTCGCATCATAAAAAACATCTCCTAATCGTTGATGCTGTTTTAAAATAGCATACGAAGCTGCTATTGTAAACCTATCTATTTCATAAGAAGCAGAAGCCACAAAAGCCTCATCACCATCCTTAGCTTGATTAGGTAATGGGTCTTCAACTCCATCATTTACTTTGTTATAACCGATTCCTATACCAAATCCTCCTATTTTATAATTAGCTCCAAATCCATAGGTATCAATACTTTCACTATTATCTGAGATATTTCTTGCTTCTGCTTGAGCTCCCAGGCTTAATCCGTTCTTTTGATATTTTAGAATGAATACTTGATTAGCACGACCCGTACCCGAAACTCCACCATCAGAGATGTTCCAGACCCCAATAGCAGCGCCTCCAAAGGCTAAAAAACGATCTATCTCAACAGCACCCATTGTATAATACACCGAGTTTTGTTTCCCGAATGTAAATTCAAAATCTTGATAGGAAACTCCAACAAATCCTAATCTGGTAAAAACGGCATCACCTACCTGAGCGATCCCCGCTCCTGGATCTACAGCAAACTCTACTGTATCATCTCTTGACACAAGGTTTACGCCAAATTCAATACCACCAATAACATTAAAATTTTCTGATTCATTATTAGAAAAAGCGTGTTTAAATTTTAACCCTACACGTGGCGCATTATTCGAAATTCCTATTTCACCTTCTTCGGCAAAACCAGCTCCAATTCTTATACTACCATAAGGCGTAACCCGAGAGGCGATTTCGTCGATCCAATTTGAATCTTTTTGTTCTGTTTCTGAAGTTGTTGTTTCTTCAGAGGTAGTTGTCTGTGCATATATTCCATCCATTAGGAATAAAGCCATGATAAGCACTATTATTCTTATCAAAGGAAAATTAGCATTTTTCATTTTATGTAATTTAAAAAAAATAGGTTTAACCTAATAGTTTCGATTTAGTGTACCGAGCATTCATTTCTGCGATATTTACAATAGAAATCCCCTCTGGGCATTCTACTTCACAAGCCCCTGTAAAGGTGCAACTACCAAATCCTTCAATTTCCATTTGATAGGTCATCTCTTGCACACGTTTGTGTTCTTCTGCTTTTCCCTGTGGCAGTTTATTTAAGTGATTAATTTTTGCTGAAGTAAATAATGCCGCAGATGAATTTTTACAGGTTGCAACACACGCTCCGCATCCAATACATGCAGCAGCATCCATAGCCCTATCTGAGACTTCTTTGGGTATGGGAATTGCATTGGCCTCTGGTGCTGTACCTGTTTTTGCAGTAATATATGCTCCCTGTTCTATAATTCTATCAAATGAAGAGCGATCTACAATTAAATCTTTAATCACTGGAAAAGAAGCAGCTCTCCAAGGTTCTACGACAATGGTATCTCCATCTTTAAAGCTACGCATATGCAATTGACAGGTAGTCATATTATCGTGTGGGCCATGTGCGCGACCATTAATAAAAACACCGCACTGCCCACAAATACCTTCGCGACAATCATATTCATAAGCAATTACTTTTTCGTCTTTAAGGACCAATAATTCATTTAAATGATCTAGTGCTTCCAGAAAAGACATATCTTCAGTCAATCCGTCAACCTCATAGTCTCTAATCGCTCCTTTATCCTTAGGACCTTCTTGTCTCCAAATTTTGAATGTTACTTTCATAGTATATCATTTATAACTTCTAACCGAAGGTTTTACAAATTCAAATTCTAGTTCTTCCTTGTGCAACTTAAAATCTCCATCATCATACTCCCATGCTGATACATATGAATAATCCTCATCTACACGTACAGCCTCCCCATCTTCGGTCTGGAATTCTTCTCTAAAATGTGCTCCACAGGATTCATCACGTTCTAATGCATCTGTACACATTAAAATTCCTAACTCAATGAAGTCAGCTAATCGTAAAGCTTTTTCTAGTTCTGTATTCAGTTCATTACTCCTTCCAGTAACTTTTACATCCTTCCAAAATTCATCACGTATTGTTTTTATTTGTTCTATAGCATTTTTTAATCCTTTTTTATTGCGGCTCATAGCACACTCTTGCCACATCACTTTACCTAATTCTCTATGGAAATGATCTACGGTTTTCGTGCCATTGATTTTCAAAATTCTATCTATACTCGCTTCTACCTCTTTCGCAGCTTTTTCAAATTCAGGATGATCTGTAATTGGATGATCTTCTTTTAAAGCGCTTGCCAAGTAATTATTTATCGTATTTGGGAGCACAAAATAGCCATCGATACTAGCTTGAAGCAGTGAATTAGCGCCTAGACGGTTTGCACCATGATCAGAGAAGTTACATTCGCCTATAGCATACAATCCGGGTATAGTGGTCATTAATTCATAATCTACCCACAATCCTCCCATAGAGAAATGAGCAGCTGGCGATATTTGCATAGGTTCATTATACGCGTCAATCCCCGTAATTTTTTTATACATCGTAAAGAGGTTTCCATAGCGATCTTTGATTGTCTGGATTCCGAATTTTTCGATTGCATGTCTAAAATCAAGGTAAACCGCATTCTTTAATCTCCCAACACCATATCCTGCATCTATTCTCTCTTTTGCGGCTCTGGAGGCTATATCACGAGGTGCTAAGTTTCCGAAACTCGGATATCTACGTTCTAAATAATAATCTCGCTCTTCTTCAGGAATATCGTTTGCTTTTCTTGTATCTCCTTGCTGTTTGGGCACCCATATTCTTCCATCATTACGTAAGGATTCAGACATCAAAGTAAGCTTTGATTGTGCCTCGCTAGATTGTGGCAATGCTGTGGGATGAATTTGAGTAAAACTAGGTGCTGCAAATAAGGCTCCTTTTTTATGAGCTTTCCATAAAGCACTTCCATTGCAACCTATTGCTAAAGTAGACAATCTAAAAACACGAGAATATCCTCCTGTTGCCAATACAACAGCATCTGCCGCGTAACGCTTAAGTTCACCTGTTACCAAATCACGAACGATAATTCCTTTTGCTTTTCCGTCTATAACTACTAAATCCAGCATTTCACTACGAGGGAACATTTTTACCTTCTTTGCACGTACCATTTTATACAACTGAGAATATGCAGCCATTAATAATTGTTGCCCCGTTTGCCCTCTAGCATAAAAAGTACGCTGTACTTGTACTCCCCCAAAACTACGATTGACTAATACTCCTCCATATTCTCTTGCAAATGGAACTCCTTGTTGTACGTAGTGATCAATAAGTGGAGCAGAAAGTTCTGCAAGTCTATAGGTATTTGCTTCACGAGATCTGAAATCTCCTCCTTTCAAGGTGTCATAAAACATTCTCCAAACACTATCTCCATCATGCTGATAATTCTTAGCTGCATTAATGCCTCCTTGTGCTGCTACAGAATGCGCCCTTCTGGCAGAATCCTGATAACAGAAGCATTGTACATCGTATCCCAATTCTGCAAGTGTAGAAGCTGCTCCTGCACCCGAAAGCCCTGAACCTACTACAATAACATTCAACTTTTTTTTATTGGCTGGGTTGATTAATTGTGATGTAACCTGATAGTTACGCCACTTATCTTCTAGTTTTCCTTCTGGAATTTTTGAATCTAATTTCATACTCCTGCTACTATTTAAAATAAACAATAAATGGTATAATCCCGAAACCAATACCCATAATAAGAGCGTACCCTAGAGAGATCTTTGCCAGAAGCTTTAATCCTTTTTTATGATAAAAGCCTAAGGTTTTGAAACCACTTTTAAAACCGTGATACAAGTGAAATGCCAGAGGTACGGCCATGAAGGTATAAAAGATGACGTAATATATGTTTTGAAAAAGACCATACGTTACTTCATATACATCTTTATTTCCATTTATATCTAGTGCTACAACATCACCGAATCCCAATTTGATACGAGCCCAAAAATTTACCAAATGTATAACTATAAAGATCAAAATAAGAGTTCCTAAAACCCCCATGTTTCTGGAAGCCCAGGTACTATTTTCACTAGCGTGATTCATTACATATTTTTGTGGCTTAGCTTTTCTGTTTCTGATAGTAATCAGTAATGCATATACCACATGAAGAATAATAGATAGGTATAACAAATAAGCTACAATCTTTATCAATGGACTTTCTCTTAATGTGGTCGAATACGAATTATACATTCCTCTTGCAATCTCTTCGGGTAATAACAGAATACAGTTTGCAGAAAGATGTACGACCAAGAAAACACATAAAAACAGCCCTGTTCCGGCAACAAGTGTTTTCCTAAAAAACAATGGATTAAGTGCCATAATCTATTGCTGTTAAATTAATAGGTATCGAAAAGCTTTTGCATTTCATTCAATTTTTCACCCCCAGAAAGCGCAAGCATTAATAAAATTCTCGCTTTAGCAGGGTTTAAATCTCCCGATGCAATCGTATGATAATCGTTATCTTTAAATTCATTATCACGCAAAACCCATCCAGTGGCTGCACGGGTGCTTCTAATAATAATCACACCATGGTCTTCATATGCTTTCTTAGCAGCATTAAGAGTAGCTTCAGTCATATTTCCATTTCCAACTCCTGCAATAATAATACCTTTTGCACCTGCTTTGACATGTATATCGATAAGATCCGGAGCCATATCTGCATAGGCATAGATTACATCAACCCTTGGGAGTGTAATAACACCTTCTACAGAAAACTCACTGGTGTTTCCAAATTTTGTCGTGGGTTCTCTAAAAAAGCCTAACCGTCCATAAAACACACCTCCCATGATTCCTTTAATAGGAGCCGAAAAACTCCCTACATTGGTAGTATTCATTTTACTTACATCTCTAGGGCTATGAATTTCATCATTCAATGTTACCAATACTCCTTTTCCAATCGCTTCTTTACTAGCTGCGATGGCAATAGCATTATAAAGATTCAAAGGACCTTCTGCACTAATAGAAGTTGAGGAGCGCATAGAGCCTGTGGTAACCACTGGCTTGTCACTTTTGACAACCAAACTTAGAAAATATGCCGTTTCTTCTTGTGTATCAGTACCATGAGTTACCACAATGCCATCAACGTCATCAGAAGCTAACAGTTCATTAATGCGATTTGCTAATTTCAACCAAATCTCAACTGTCATATCTTGTGATCCCACATTAGCAACTTGTTCTCCAGATACATTTGCCAATTCTTTAATACCAGGTACTGCATTAATCATGGTCTGAATACCGACCTGACCTGCAGAATAACTTCCAGAAGTGGCAGACGACGCCGATCCCGCTATAGTGCCTCCAGTTGCAAGAATTTTAACATTAGGGAGGTCTGTGTCTTGAGCCAACCCAACAGCAGTTATAGTAACTGCCATTAGGAAAGCCATCATTTTTATATTTAGGAATTTCATAATAAAAGAGTTTGTAGTTCTCTATTGTTTTTGAATAATCAATTCTATTTATGTAATGCCGCTGTGTATTTAGGATGCATCAAATTATCTACACTTAGAATTTTATCTAATTCTTCTTCGGAAAGCAATTCTTTCTCAAGTACCAATTCACGAATACTTTTACCTGTAGCAACAGCTTCTTTCCCGATAACGTCTCCCATATGATGACCAATGTAAGGGTTAAGGAAGGTGATGATTCCTACTGAATTAAATACCATTTGTTTTGTATGCTCCGCATTTGCAGTGATACCATCAACGCATTTTTTTGCTAGTGTAACACAAGCATTTGATAATAGCTCAACAGATTCAAACATACATTGCGCAATTACAGGTTCCATTACATTTAACTGTAATTGTCCTGCTTCAGAAGCAAATGAAATCGTCACATCATTTCCAATAATCTTAAAACACACCTGATTGGCTACTTCGGGAATTACTGGATTTACCTTTGCTGGCATGATAGAAGAACCAGCTTGCATTTCTGGAAGGTTAATTTCATTTAATCCACATCTGGGTCCAGAAGAAAGTAATCTTAAATCATTACAAATTTTAGACAACTTCACCGCTGTTCTTTTCAAGGCTCCAGAAATCATAACATACGCTCCACAGTCTGAAGTAGCTTCTATCAAATTTGCAGCAGGCACAAAACTAGCCTTTGTGAATTGTTGTAAATACCCTATGGACAATTCTGTGAACCCATCAGGAGCATTTACCCTTGTTCCAATTGCTGTAGCACCCAAATTAACTTCTAAAATGAGGTCACGACTATTTTTTAAATTTTTGGTTTCTTCTTTTAGGTTTGTTGACCAAGCTCCAAATTCATCTCCTAAAGACATCGGTACAGCATCTTGTAATTGCGTTCTACCCATTTTAATTATTTTTTTAAATTCGGCAGCCTTTTTATCGAAACTAGTGGTGAGCACATTGATTTTTTCCATCAAATGATTTATATAATAATAGACAGCTACTCTAAACCCTGTTGGATAGGCATCATTGGTCGACTGTGATTTATTTACATGATCATTAGGGTGTAGAATATCATAACTTCCTTTCTCGTGACCATTAAGTTCTAAAGCTACATTAGCAATCACTTCATTAGCATTCATGTTTACAGAAGTACCTGCACCTCCCTGAAATACATCCGAGGGGAAGTACTTAACATACTTCTCTAAGTTTTCAAGAATTTCATCACACGCCTGGATGATCATATCAGCTTTATCTGATGGAATAGTTCCTATTTCTTTATTAGCTGATGCGCAAGCCTTTTTAGTAACTACTAATCCTTTTATAAAAAACGGATAA
Source organism: uncultured Aquimarina sp. (assembly GCA_947496555.1). GTDB lineage: Bacteria > Bacteroidota > Bacteroidia > Flavobacteriales > Flavobacteriaceae > Aquimarina. The sequence goes on from CANMDH010000011.1 coordinate 75,633, forward strand.
TCTCCTATTATCGAATTTGAAATTTGAAAGTTATTAATGGCTCTTTGTGTGTGAACACCATAGTATAGATCTCTGTTTATTTCTAATTTGCCTAATAAATCTTCTTCTACTCTAGTTTTCATCTATTTCTGTTTTTTTTATGTTTTGTGCATTTTTATAATATCATACTGCCAAAAAGAAATCCAAATGCTACACTTGAAGCAATAGTAACTATTCCTGGTATAATAAAGGAATGATTAAATACATATTTCCCGATTTTGGTAGAGCCTGTGTCATCCATTTCTACGGCAGCCAATAGTGTTGGATACGTAGGTAATACAAATAAGGCACTTACAGCAGCAAAAGAAGCTATAGCTGCAACAGGGCTTACTCCTAATGCTAAAGCAGCTGGCATTAATGCGGTTGTAGTTGCTGCTTGAGAGTATAGTAACATACTCGCTAAGAACAAAACAACTGCCAGCATCCAAGAATATTCATTTAAAATACCTCCTGCTGCTTCTTTAATTTCTACAATATGATTACTCACAAAAGTATCTCCTAACCAAGCAACACCAAGAACGCATATAGCAGCACTCATACCCGATTTAAAAGTGGACATATTTGTAACTTCATTGAGTTTTATTTTACAAACTAATGCAATCACCATAGCTGCTAATAACATAATAGCCATTATAGCGTGATTTCTACCTATAGCTGGATCTGGAATTAATCCCACTTTCTTAGAAATTAAGCTTGCATAGGTTACTATAATTAATATTGCAACACCAAAAATACCCACAGACCATTTTGCACTTTTCGGGCTTTCGCTACGTTCTTCCGTTTTTTGTTTTATCAATCCAGACGCTACACGTCTTTGATATTCTGGATCTTCAGCTAAGGGTTTTCCTAATTTGTTAGAAACAATCGCCCCTACCAAGCAAGCTAAAATTGTAGAAGGAATAGCAACAGCCAGCAATTGTAAATACGACACTCCTAAAGGCTCTAAAAAACTTGCAAAAATCACTACAGCTGCCGAAATAGGCGAAGCTGTAATTGCTATTTGTGATGCAACTACAGAGATACTTAAAGGTTTAGAAGGTCTTACACCACCTTCTTTAGCTACTTCTGTAATTACAGGTAAAGCAGCATAAGCAGTGTGACCCGTTCCTGCCAATAAAGTCATCCAATAGGTTACAGTAGGCGCAATAAAGGTAACACGCTTTGGATTTTTCCTAAGAATCTTTTCAGATACATTAACCAGATAATCCAGTCCGCCAGCTTTTTGCATGGCAGCAATAGCTGCTATTACAGACATAATAATGAGTATTACATCTACGGGAACCGAACCAGCTTTTAGTCCAAAAACCAACGTAAGAACAACAACACCAGCACCACCCGCATAACCAATACCAATACTTCCCAGTTTTGAACCCAGAAAGATGAAAAAAAGAACAACTAGTAATTCTATCCAAATCATAATATATTGAATTAAATGTTTAAATAATATTTGAAGATGTAATTTATTGGCACTAATTCGTAGCCCAACCTTTTCTAAGAGTTACTCCTCTAACAATTGCTTCCCAACTATTCTTATGAATTTCGAATTGAGCTTTATTTAAAAGATCCTTTACATCTTCATTTAATAAATTCACTCGCGCTTTAAGTTTGGACTGCATTTCAGGACCAGTATGCGAACTGGCAATTTCGTCTAACTGCTTCATTTTAAAAACATGGTATTTCACTATTAATTGATATTGCTCCCGCAGTTTACCTTGAAGCATCATTTCATCCATTCTGTCTTCATACCACAAAGTCTGAAGTTCTTCGTCATTATGAGTAAACATGTGCACTTTAAACTTTAAATCTTCTTTCTGTTGCTTTGTCAACTCTTGTGCCTGCACATTTAAAAAACAAAACGAAACCAAAAAAACTGTGATAAAATGATTACAATACATAGCTACATATAATTTTATAAACAACAATAATATTAGAATTCTTAGCGAAGGTAATTCGATATTAAGATTAAATCTCTAATCATTTAAGTGAAGTAACCTAAATCAAAAGCGAAGTAACCAAACTTAACATTGAAACCTTTTTTGTTATAAATTTTGTGATTTTTTATAACCATTTAAAATAATTAACAAAACAATAGATTTTGTTTAAGGGTAGTATAGGATTATTCATGGCCAAAGAATCAGAGGTGGTATCGTATATGGGAGATGATAACCCACAAACATGCGCTAACTGTCATATAATTACTCCTGGGGTCGTTACTGGGCATACTTACTTATTTTACCATAAAGAACTATCATTAAAATTATAAATCCACCCATTTCTTAAATCCCGTAGCTTTAGCCTTGCTGACAACAATCCGTTCTTTTGAAATTGGACTTATATAATAACTCGACTCTATAATGAACCTAGTATGTACTTTTATTTACTTTTGCTTTTGGTCTCCAATAACTATAGCATTCCAGTAACTTGAGTATTCAAGGAACCTTTTTTATCATATGAATTTTTAAACTATGCACGGCAATTTAAAAATCTCTTAAATTTAGTGTTCTTAAATTAATTAACTGTTATTCGTGGAGTGTTGAACCACATATTAATAGGATTCATATCGAATTACAAATCATTACAAAGAATATTCTCTATAAAACTTACCTAAATGACACAAAAAAACTGCTTAAATTTTTAAGCAGTTTACTATTTTAATTTAAGATGTAATTAAAAAGATGTTAGCAGATGTATAAACCACTCCATGGTTCAAAACAACACACTTTAACACCATTTACAAATATAAATGAGCCATCTCCTCCACATGGGCGGTCTATACCCCCATTAACTGTTTTTTGCTCATCTTTAGATAACTCTTTCGCTCCTCTAAGATTTAAAAGTGTTTTTTTCATAATTGAAAATTTTAGGTTTTAAGAATATATTTCTAACTAGAAATCTTCTTAAAAGTAAGGTTTTTTTAGGCAGAATTCTATCATCTTAATTAAATTTTATGAATCATTTCACATATATTATTAATCTGGTAATGCTGCTCCTTTTTCTATCCATTCTTTTACACGGGCAACAAATTATTGATGAGATAAAGACGGTAGTGTACCATAGATCCAACCGTGCTTTACCAATGGATTACCGTAAACATATCATGATGACTAGTTACATGTAATTTCAATAGAAGCTATAACATGCATTTACAATTAATTAAGAAAAAATCTTCATAATAATTAGCTTTCTTGTATAGAAGAAAATACATTTGCGCTGATATTACTTTTGGTAATTGTTAATAGAAGGAATCCCCCTTCCTTATTCTTCTATTATGAATTTTTTAGAGCCTGAAAGTTTAAACACGGTAAACACCTCGTCATGTTATTAATTTAATATTTAATATCATGAAAAAAATTAATCAAGACTTTATTAAGGCAGTAGTTACGGTCCTTTTCCTAATTTTCTTTCTTGTTATATACTTCTTGGAAGATATAATTTAAAATTTGGATCATTAAAAATGTTTGTGAAACCTTATTCATTTAATCCAAGAGGAAACACAACTAGTTTTATTTAATTTATTGAAAATAGTAAACTAATTGGATTAAGGGTGAAACATAGACATTGTTGTTGATCAATCTCCTATCATCTACAAAATACTTTCCCTTTTTGCAATGCGTATTGTGTATTACCTATTCGCCAACGCCCGGCTTGTAGATGTTGTGGATTAATTGGGTACACTCCTTGTTCTCCATTAGCAAAAAGCAATTGTACCGCATGGCCTCCTTCATGAGTAATGACTTTCCAGGTTCCGCGATTGGTTCCATACCCTGCTCCTTGGGCATTACCACCATAATCGCCCTCTACACTAAAAGATCCTTCGTAATTAATACCAAAACGACCATCGGGGCAAAAATTAACATAGGTAAGCGAACTTGCATTGCTATCATTGAGATACGACGTGCGTTGATAAAACACTAATTGACTACTAGCTATTTGATTGTAATATGCGTTATCACTGGTACCTGTAGTAGGTTGGGTGTTTTCTGAATTACTTTTTTTGAAGTACGGTGTAAGATCAATTTCCTCTAACTGATGATCCTGAGATATTTGATAATACTGATATGTATTCCCTTCAAAAAGGACTGTTAATTGATTTACACTTGGAGTTGCTGTAAACTTATAATTTCCAATTTCTGTGTATACTATGCCATTCATTTCCTGTTTATTTACGGTAGCCTTCAAAGGAAAAACTCCATTACTTGTTTGCAAAGTGCCATGAAAAACGTCTGTCATTGGTTTTAGGCGTAATGTAAATGCTCCATTTTGCGCTGTAAAGGTCCCTATAAATGAAGTGTTTTGAGAATGGATGTTAGTAACGAATAGGCATATAAAAATAAAGACAGGCCCTAAGAGCTTTGATCGTTGATAATTTCTCATGGTTATTGATTATGATTTGTGTAATTTCCCTTGTGACAATATATTCAAAATTAAAATAACACATTGATTTTTAACACAATAACAACAAAATACGTATCCAATAGTTTTAGCCTGTGAGGTAGTTATTATTATTTGAGCATAAAATCTAATACAACATAAATGAAACCATGATGACTCCAAAAAAGGCAATAGGAACGATAAACATCATATAAATAAAGGAAACCATATTGGCCTTTAAAAAGGCAGAAATCCAACTACTTTTATAAAAATTTCTAAAGGCTAACATCAGATAAACTACAAATGATAAAAAGACCAGAAATTCTAACCACCCCGGAATTTCGATTATCATGTTTGCCAAAATCAGAAAACAAAACGAAGTGAAAAGAAAAGTAAAAAAGTAAAAACTGAATACCATATGGTGTGCAAACACCCCTCGTTTCCAATAAAATATCTTTAACAAAAAGGCAAACAAAGGTAGCATCAAGAACATGGTGATCGGAATTGTATCATATAGTGTCTTAAGAATTCCTCCGCCTCGTTGTTCATAGAATTTTAGGATCTGCCCATAGAATTTTTGAGTCAGTGCTCCAGCATCTTCGCTTAACCCCATTGCTTGTAACTTTTCGACCTTGGGTGCGTCAATAGCTATTAAAGAATCTAACGTTTCTCGTTTAAAAGTAAAAGACACTTCAGGACCTTTTTGTTCTGCCGATATAATCGAGTCAATTACTCTTAGATCTTTTTCTGAAACATTATTTACTACGATACTATCTTTAAGTGCTTTCTTAGCCAGTTCTATCCCAATAGAATCTTTTTTAAGCTGTAAAGAATCTAATGCTATTTCCTTGTTAAAACCCTTTTTTAACGTTTGCGTGACGATATTATCTGCTTTTCTAACGCTAAAAGAGAACAAGAAAAAGAATACGACAGAGATGAACAGGTAGAACTGTGCAGGATGTAAATATGAGAGTCGTTTACCATCAACAAACCTCCTTGCCAGTACTCCGGGCTTTGTCATTAGTGGAATAAAACTTCTAAAGAAACGTGCGTCTATAGAGAAATAGTTACTGATTGTATTGCTGAAAAGTACTCCAAAAGTAAGGTTGTCTGCTTTTTCCTGTCCACAGTAAGGGCAGTAATCAAAAGACTCGTCAAAAGAATTTTCACAATTTTTGCACTGGTTGATTGAAGGCATCATACATGCTTTTCCTAAAAATACAAAAAGAATTCACAATTTAAATGTTACCACAAATTATCTATTTACATGATGGCATACGCTTTTTTGGAATTTCCATTATGCTATACCAACACTTTTTGAACATGTTGTGGTACGGGTTCATAAGATGAAAACTCTGAATCGAATGTTCCTTTACCCTGTGTTAACGAACGTAACTCGGTAGAAAAATCAAATAATTCTGCTTCGGGAGTTGTACATTTTAATATTTGATAATCATTAATGCTTTGAATATTCTGAATAACTGAGCGACGGGATTGCAAATTAGTCATCACATTACCAACCATCTCCTCGGGTACTTTTACAGTTAGAAGCATTACGGGTTCAAGTAGTTTGGGGTTAGCATTTAAAAATGCTTCTTTAAAAGCATGAGCCCCAGCAATTTTAAAGGATATGTCATTAGAATCAACAGAATGCATCTTACCATCATATACCATAACACGAACATCTCTAATATACGACCCGGTTAGCGGTCCGGACTCCATCACTTCCAATACTCCTTTCATAATAGAAGGTAAATAACGAGCATCGATCACACCACCTACAATACAATTATAAAATATGAGTTTTCCGCCCCAGGGTAGTTTAACCTCTTCTTTTCCACGGATACTGAATCCTTCGGGTTCGGGCATATTATCAAAATAGGGTTCAATTTTTAGATGTACTTGAGCAAATTGTCCTGCTCCTCCCGACTGCTTTTTATGCCTATAATTGGCAGTAATAGATCGCTGAATCGTTTCTCTATAGTTAATTTTCGGATTTTCAAAAACTACTTCCACTTCATAGGTGTTTTTAAGCGTCCAATCTATTATCGCAAGATGTAATTCGCCTTGGCAACCAATAACCTGTTGATTAAATTCTTTTGAATATTTTGTGACTAGGGTTGGGTCTTGATGGTGAATTTTTTTTAGAGCCTCAGCCAATTTCTCTTCATTATTCTTGTTTACAGCGATTACCGCTTTATACATTCTTGGCTTGGGATATTGAATAGGTTTAATAGTTACGGTTTTATGGGTAGCATAAAGCGTATCATTGGTCTCAACATTTTTTAATTTTATCGTAGCTCCAATATCTCCTACACTAAGTTTATTTACATGTTCTCTTTTTTTACCATCCATAATGAATAGTTGGTGGATAGTTTCTGTTTCATTTGTTCTCGAATTGGTAAGTTTATCATTTATTTTGATTTCTCCAGATTTCACTTTAAAAAAATTAATCTGACCAACATTCGGTAAGAAAAGGGTTTTAAAAACAAATAATACTGTTGAGTCCTTTTGAATCGGAACAATTTCATGACCTTCGACACTTTGTTCGGCCTTAAGATCGATAGCAGCAGGGGCTACGTTGTCTATAAAACCCATTAATCTACCTGTTCCCATATCTTTTATGGCTGAAACACAAAAAACTGGAAATAGATCATGGTTGAGCATACCTGCTTTAATACCCTTACGCATTTCTTCTTCATTTAAAGTTCCTTTATCAAAGTATAGCTCTAATAGTTCCTCATCATTTTCTGCGGCTTTTTCTACCAATTCATTATGAAGTTCGTCTGCTATTTGTAATTGATCCTCTGGTATTTCAAATTTTTCAGGTTTCCCTCCTTCAGGTTTAAACTTATAAAGTTTCATCTTAAGGACGTCTACAATACATTGTGCGCCATCTATAACTATTGGATATTGAATTTTAACAGCATTATTACCAACCAGGCTTTTAAGGCTTAAAAAACTATCCTCAAAGTTTGCGTTGGGATGATCTATCTGGTTAATTACGAAAATTGTTGGTTTATGATACTTATCGATATAATTCCAGATAATCTGGGTACCAATTTCTACACCCATCTTGGCATCAATAACATTTACTATGGTATCTGATACTCTAATTGATGAAACAATCTCCCCAATAAAATCATCAAGTCCGGGGGTATCAATAATATTGATTTTATAATTACGCCATTCTGTATGCAAAGGTGTTGCAAAAACAGATGTTTCCCGTTCATGTTCTATATCATGATAATCAGAAACCGTATTTTTGTTTTCGATAGTCCCTCTCCTATTTATAAGTCCCGCTTCAAAAAGCATAGTTTCTGCTAAGGTTGTTTTTCCACTATTATGTGCCCCAACAAATACAACATTTTTAATGTGTTTTTCATCAAATATTTTCATGTTTTAATCTTTTTGATATATAAAAGTTGGCTTATGATAAGTAAGCTTTTTAGTCTTACCATTGAATAAGTAATAATGCTGTATTATGGGATAATAATAGAGATATTTACTCTTTCATGGTAAACCCAAGTTTTAAGGTAACTTGCCATCGGTCTATTTCGCCATTTTGAATAGAACCCCTTGTTTCTATTACTTCAAACCATCTTAGGTTATCAATAGTCTTGGATGCTCTTTTTATTGCGTTTTCTACAGCAAGGTCTATGCTTTGTCCTGACGTTCCGGTAATTTCAATTGATTTGTATACATGATCATTCATAAGTCTAATTTTAAATAGTGAAGCCTTTTTGAAAACACCTTTTTAGATGCTGATATAAAAATACTAAATACAATGAAAAAAAACATGATATAACTCATGTAATCAAGGGGTTGTAACTATCTTTTTGAATAACCTTTAATAACTTGTTCTGCTCATATAGAAATTGACCATATTGAATGACTTTGCAGGATCACATCAAAACCATTAAAATAATGATGTAAAAAAAGAGGCTACCTGTTTAGGTCAACCTCTTTTTGTAATATTAGAACCAGAATCATACATAAAAAATGTATTGATTCTGGGTTCCTTTAAACCTGTTTGTAAGCCAGGTGTATTATTTCATATTTCTAAAACAAATCACATTTTGATCACCTTCAACATTTTAGTTGCTTTTAATGTGTTGATTCTAAGGAAATACATTCCGCTTGGAAGATTTACATCGGTTTTTAAGATGATTTTATTTCCGAGCATCTCATAATTTGTTTTCATGATGTTTCCTCTATGATCTAATAGTATTGCTGAAGTCTCTTTGGTAACTCCAGGAATTTCTACCTTAATCTCATTCAAGAACGGATTCGGATAAGCTTTCTCTGGTGCAACATTTAGTTCGAATCCATTATCATTTGTAGTAATTGATCTAATTGATGAACAATTAGGAGTATTTACTACATTAGAAAAGTAAATACTGAAATCGCCTGTTTTGGAAACCATTACAAAATCATTATCTACATAGTTCACAAAATAACTACCATCCAGACCGGGGAAACCGGTTCCTGAAAGACTCATGTCTGGTTGTGCATTTGCAAAATTATGGGTTACATTAGACAAAAGATTTACCCACCAGTTAGGAACACCTGTACTGGTTTGCATAGATAACTGCCATAAACCATTGTTTGCCAAATCCCAATTAATTGTAAAATTGGTTACCGATGACAAATCGGGCCCAGCAGTACCAAGTACATATATATTGTCATAACTGGACTGACGTGAGGGCAATGGATTAGCAATTGGAGTTCCGAACGAGCAATCTGAAGATCCACCCCCTGTAACTGATATTGCTACTGTTTTTTGCTGAGAACCGCCGTTACCATCCGATACTGTAAGCGTAGCAATAAATTGTCCAACATTTGTATATGTGTGACTTGTTGTTAGTCCACTAGCAGAACTATTATCACCAAAACTCCAGGAGTACGTTAACGTGTCCCCATCGGGATCTGTTGACCCTTCGGCACTAAATGAAACCGTTAATGGAGCCTCTCCACTAGTTGGTGTAGCATTAATAACCGCAATTGGATTTTGATTTCCACCGCTATTACAAACAAAGTTATCAGCAGGGTTTAAGATACGTTCTTTAATAAAGGATCCCGAGGTGGATGTATTGTTCCAGTTACCAGAAGCACAAGCCCCAGGACTTAACGCAGCCGATACTTCAGCTTTATCAGCAAAACTCCAGTTGATCCAACTAATCTCTTTATTTTTCATCCAATCGATCCAATTTTGGGTTTCGTCCAGAAATGGCCCTCCATCACCACTGGCTTGACTAGTGCCAAATTCAGTAACGAATAATGCTAAGCCGGCATTTAGAGCTGTTTCTCCTTTTGATCGTAACCAGCCTGTATGTGTTCCTGAATAAAAATGTAGCGCATACATCAAATTATCAAAATTCAAAGGATCTCCTGCGGCAATGTCCACATCCTGACTCCATGTAGGTGTACCCACTATAATTATAGTATTTGGATCGTTTGCTCGTATTCTTGGAATAATATCATTGGCATACGATTTTACTGTCGGCCAAGTTACACCATTGGGCTCGTTGGCTATTTCATAAAGCACATGCTTTTTACCATTATGTTTAGCAGACATATATGACCAAAAGTCTCTGGATGCATCAAGATTTGCATTAGGGTCTCCAGGATTCAGTACATGCCAATCTATCATACAATAGATTCCTCTTTTTGCAGTTTCATCGACCATGTTGTCAATCCAGTTTTTCCAATAATCCGGATTGTTTACATAGCCCCCTTCTTCGACATACATCGCTATTCTATAAATATCGATGCCCCAATCCTGCACTAACGCATCCAAAGAGCTTTCATTATAGCAGTTTTCGAACCATTGTGGACCATGTGTACTCATACCTCTTAATTGAACGGCATTACCACATTCATTCACCATTTGATTTCCAGATACGCTCAGTCTACCATTAATTGCTACCGGAGAACCTGCGGGATAACCACCTGTATTACCTCCATCAGTTTTAAATGAAGCTGAAATAGACTGGTCGCTAAGTACATTGGTAAATGTATAACTACTCACCGCCCCTACTGAAACACCGTTTACGTCAACAGATTCAATTAGATATCCAGAATTAGGAGTAATTATGTACGTTTGGTTCGATTCTTTAGGAATTGTTGTTTGCCCAGCCGGAGAAATACTTCCTCCATTACCCGCAGAAGCTGTAATGGTTACATTTTCTATACTATCTATTTCAAAACTAGCACTAATTGTATGATTTACATTAACATTATTAAAAGTATAGGTTCCTACTGCTCCAACAGAGATGTCATCAACCAAAACATCTTTAATGTTATATCCTTGCTCAGCAGTAATAGTAAAAGTACGATTACTATTTTCTGGTACGGTAATATTACCGTTAGGTGAAATACTACCGCCGCTTCCGGCAGATGCCGAAATTGTAAAGTTAGTACCGCAATCGCCACTTGATCCAGAAGTATTAGGGATCTCAGGTGCCAGATGAGGAATTAGCTTATCCATTTTCCATTGATTTATGCTACTCCAATCATCTGCTAATATACCTCCTGTATCTCCAGAATTAGGGTTCCAACACCAAAAGCTCCAGGAATATCCTTTTTCACCCATGAAAGCAAGATAAGTGTCAAACCAAACTTCATCTACTCCACCTTGTGTTTTGATACCAAATTCACCTGCAAACATTGGTGAAATGTTCTGAGTATGCAAGTAGTTAAAATTTGCTTCCCAGATAGCTGGCATATTATTAGGAAAAGACGGATCATTGAACCAAGTTTGAGGAAATACTGTTGGGCCATACTCATGAGGCGAATACACTAGCTTTGAAGGATCTGAAAGTCGAACAGGGTATTGCGCAGCTCCTTTAAGGTTACCTCCCCACCAATAGGTTTCATTTTCAAACTCTTCAACTCCTTCAACCATAATAAGAACATTTGGATTAACTGCAAGTACTGCGTTACCACATTCTTCGGCAGCCAATCTCCAATCATTAACAATGGTACCGCTTCCCCATCTAGATCCATTACCAAATTTACCATGGGGTTCATTATTAAGATCCATAGCTACAACGGCATCTTTATTTTTGTATCGATCAGCAAGGAAAACCCAATCAGCGATCCATTTTTCATGCGGAGTTTGATCTGTATACCATAGTTCTTCAGAAAGGTATCCATCAGGTTGTCTGGAATGATTGTCCAAGATAATTTTCAAGTTTAGCTCCTGGCAATAATCCACTATCAAGTCCAAAAGATCTAATGGGTTGGTTAAAGTTCCTTCTACCTCATTAAGTATTCTACCTGTATATGGATCAGGTACCGGAGCTGTACTAATACCCGTCATGGCAGCTCCTGGTTCAAGAATGGCATTAGACCAAGGAATTCTTATTGAATTAAATCCTAAGTCTTTAATTTGTATCAGCATACTCTTACAATCACGACTCCATAATCCATGTGGTGCTCTATTCGATGTTTCAAAACCAAACCAGTTAATTCCGGTAAGTCTCACCACATTGCCTTGATCATCATATAGTTTATTTCCTGATGCACTAAGGTAGGTTCCATCACATGAACCTCCTCCTCCATCATTATTATTCACAGTAATCGTAACTATTTCATTGTCTTGAGTATTGTTACTATCAGTTACAGTCAAAGTAGCAGCATAGCTACCCACCGAGGTATAGGTATGAGAAATAGAAATACCACTACTGGTATTACCATCGCCAAAATCCCAACTATAAGTTAATGTATCTCCATCTGGATCAGATGATGTACTGGCATCAAGCATTACCGTTAAAGGTGCAGTTCCTGAAATTGGGTTGGCCGTCGCTTTGGCAATTGGAGCTTGATTACCACCAATTATTTCTTTGAAGCTCGCGCTTATAGTACCATTAGATTGCACATTTGTAAATGCATATGTAGATATGGCTCCAACAGAGTTCCCATTCACTGTAACATCATCAATTTCATATCCTGTATTGGGATTAATTGAAAAAGTACGATTCCCTCCTTGAGCTACTGTGATAGTACCTTCGGGAGAAATAGTACCCCCTGATTGCGCCGAAGCTACAATGGTATAGGTTGGTGTGCTAGATCCTCCTGGTTCATTACCTCCTACTAATATTCCGTTATCATATATAGGGATATTAGCAATTGGTTTTGCGGTAGCGGTCAATTCTCGCCCAGACCAATCATTATTTAGGTCAAAAGGAACTCCATTATTAACTCTTATTTGTATTTGGGCCTCTTTAGCATTATGACTATAGCCAGCGGGAGCAATTAACACATCATTTGCCCATGTGATTTCTACATAATAGGTATTAGCAGTAGCATCAGCTACTATGGGGCCTGAAAAACTTGCTCCTCCTTCGCCAAAAGACAACGAAATATTATAATCATTAATGGAATATCCAGCCGTCACCGATTCAGATATATCCATATAATATCGAACAGAAGGCCCATTTAAAGGCCTTGCAGGCCATGCAGAGTAATTGCTCACATCCATAGAGATCGTGGCACTCGTAGCATTCTGACTATTGATTTTTGTATTGGCAAATATCTCTTCACGATTAGGTACTTCCTCTACTGGAAAGTTGGCCAAAGGATTTCCTCCATATACCTGTTGCATTCGAGCCACCGCTCCTTGAAAACATGCATTATAATCTACAGCCACTTCATTTTCCTGGAAATCAGAAGTGACATCGGTATGTTGATCGTCTGCAGCTCCCGGTCCTCCTACTAATGCACCAAATAGAGTGTGTGCGGCTGGGACAGGGTTACCGCGATCGGTACCTTCCCAGGATCCATGTGTTGTTCTGTGATGTGGATTTTTTGGAGGGTTATTTCCAAATCCAATTACATAACTTCGATTATCGGGATTATCTCCTAGAATATAATTAATCTGTTGCTCAGCAAAATCGAGGTATTTATTCTTTTTGGAAGTAGCTACATTATCTGCGTAGATAAAGGCGGTTAACGCTGCATTTGCAGAATGTCTTAATGATCCCCACTGAAATAACCACGCTTGTCCTCCTGGAGAGTATGAAATTTGATCAGTCCAATAATCCAAATGACGTTCTGCATCTGTTTTATATTTTTCTTTATCCGTAAGCATTGACAAAATAACAAAGCTGCCGTAGGACTTATCTTCCCATACCAAACTCCAAAGGAAGTCAACAGGTCTACCTTGAGGATTATTCATCATATTGTCATATTCTAATTCTGCCTTCTGTAAATAGGTTAAATCTCCGGTAGCTTTATATAACCAAAGAGCACCCCATACCAATTCATCATAGTAATTACCAGACGGATAGCAGCATCCTGCAGGAATGGCATCGGTATAAAATCCGCGATATTGATCACCAAAATCATATAATGACTTTGCATGTTCTATTAATTCTGCGCTATAGGCAGGATCACTATCTTTAAAAACAATACTTGCAGAAGCCAAAGCTGCAGCCGTTTCACAAACTACATCTGTACCGGGTTGAGCTGCAGTTACTTTATACACTTTTCTATCTGTAAAAAGCTCAGTTAACTCAGCTGCAGCCCACAAAGAATGATCTGTAGATTTATCCGATACCTGAGCCACAAATTCTGTGGGACCTGTATGACATTTCATTAAATAGTCAGTAACCCAGCGAATGTTATTCTTAAATATCTCATCTTGATTAGTTTGAGTATAGGCATCTTGGTATTCAAGATAACCCCAATTAAGGGCAGTTACTGAAAATGCCATGGGTAAGCCAAATTTTATATGATCACCAGCATCATGCCATCCACCAGATAAATCTATCCCGTTAGCTTGACCATCATTTACATTGGCATCTCCGCGCCAGGACACGCGGTTCCAGTCTGGTAATGTACCCGACTGTTGTGCTTCATAAAAAAAAAGTGATTTTTGTAATACTTCTCCATAATTATAACTCTGGGCGTTCCCCACAGCTATAAAACAAAAAAGTAGAAGGAAAATGAACATTTTCCAATAATTAGAGTTTTTCATGTGAACTAAATTTAGGTTTGTGTTAGTAATATTTACCTATAAATTTAGCTCGCCAATTTATCTACATCTTTGACTAACGTGTAAAATACTGGGATTATATTTCTGATTCAGAATATTATCTCATATTGGTATTATTGTCTCGAAATAGCTACTTGGCATGATTAAACTCACTAGGAGCCTTGCCATACATTTCTTTGAAACATTTGGTAAAATAACCGGGGTCACTAAACCCCACAGCATAGGCGATTTGTGAAATATTATAGTCTGTATTGAGTAGTAGTGCCAAAGACCTGGATAAACGCCTGTTTCTAATAAGAATACTCACAGATAGATTTGTTAGACTCTTCACCTTTTTATAAAGTTGAGACCGGCTAAGATTCATATATTCTGCAAGATCATCTGGTCCAAAGCTGTCATATTGCAGTTGAGCATCTATGATTTCATATAATTGAATTATGAATGGAGATTGATCGGTTGCTGAAGCAGTTTTTTCATCAAACATAGCATTTCCCCAAAAGAGGGTTTCTTCTAATTCTGCGTTATTATATGACTCAAGATCTTTAATTTTCTCGGTGATATCAGATGTATCACGTATTTGCTTAGGATGAAATGCATCTGACGATACCGGTATACATATCGTGAACTGTGTTCTGTTTTCTTGAAACGAGAGATTAAAACTGCCTTTGTGAACTGACGTCAATTGCTTAGCCAAAGCAACTGCATATTGTGTTTCTAATAAGTGTTTTTCATTACTACATTCTACACCCACTTTTTTCTTTATACTGGACGAACCTTCATGCTCTATGGTTATTTTTGCAAACTGCCACTGATTACTGATAAGTTCTGATATGACAGGATCATTTTTAGTTTCCCCGTCATAGAACATAAATCTAATTTTGATCTCTCCGTTTTTTGGTGTATAGCTAAAACAATGTGAAATAAGTGAATAAAGTATTTTTTCTAGTTTATCAATATCAAAATAGACTTCTGCCGTATCGATATCTGTATAAAAATTCAGATTTACACTTTCTCTGTTTGCCTTTTCTATAAATGCATTTATTACAAGCTTACAATAATCTACAATATCATATTTTACAATGTGTAATTGTGTTGAAGTTGCATCTACTGAGGAGATATCTGATAATTGTTTTACCAATCCAATAGCCCTGCGAGTATTTTGGTTTACTAATTTCAAATAGGTTAGTCTGGTATTGGGTTGGATATTATCGTTTTCAGAAATTAGTTTTTGTAGCGTACCTTTTATTAGATTGAATGGAGCTTCTAGGTCTTTTGAAATATCTTCGTAAAACTTTAATTTAAGTTCATCAATTTGTTCTTTAAAACTTAGCTGCACAAGTTCAAGTTTCTTTGCTCCTTTTCGTTTTTCGTTTCTAATACCTAGCCAACGGTAAACGAATATTAACCCTAAAACAAAAATCAGGTAAACGGATAATGCCCAAGCGGATTTCCACCAAGGAGGTTGTATTTCGAATCTCAAAAGTATTTGCGGATCCGACCAATCGTCATTTCCACTTGAGGCTTTGACAACAAACTCATAATTTCCTGAAGGTATATTAGAATAGATTGCTTCATTCGTGCCTTTTGAAAAATTCCAACTTCTGTCATAACCTTGTAGCTTATAGGCATACTTTAGTTGACGCGTATGATCAAAATTAATCCCTTCATAATTAAAACTTATATAATTTTGATTATGTCTAAAACTATCATTTACAACACCTTTGGAATCAATTTTACCTGATAATCTTTCTGATTTCTCATTATTGATTTTCATTGAAGTGAGTACTATTGGAATATCGAGATGATTGTTTTTTAAGGAATTAGGATTTAAAGATAGTAATCCCTGAAAACCACCAAAATACATTGTTCCATCATCTCCTGATGTAAAGGCTCCTGCAAAAAATTCATTTTCATTAAAGGCTTTGAACTCTGTTAAGATAAAATCACTATTATCTTGATTCACCTTTATAATACTATATTTTGTCGCTGCCCATAGTTTTCCATTGTTATCAGATGATATACCCGTGATCGTATTATCCCATTTACCATCTGACGGAATTACTTTAAAAGAGGCTGTTGCAGGATCAAATTTGTTTAGTCCATTTTCTGTTCCTACCCAAACAAGCCCTTTATCATCCTCATGAATAACCCGTACTTTATCGTGGCTCAAGCTACTATTCTTGGTATTATAGGTATAAAATTCATTTTTAGAAGGTAAAAACCTGGTTAATCCGGCAACACTTCCGATCCAAATATTTCCTTTTTTATCTATTTCAAGAGCATATACCCAATCATCACTTAGTGCATGCTCCCAATCAAGATAATTAGCACTATAGCGTGTGACTTTGCCGCTTGTTTTATTGAATTTATTAAGTCCTCCTCCATGAATTGCAAGCCAAAGGTTCCCATAACCATCTTCTTTAATAGATCTTACATCATTTCCTGAAATCGTATTCTCATCTTCTGGATTGTGTGTATAGGTCTTAAAATTATTAGAAACAGGTATATATTCCTGTAATCCCCCTTCATATGTACCGACCCATATACGACCCTCGCTATCTTCAAATATTGAAAATACGGTTCCATTTCCTACTGAGGCAGGATCTTTTTCATCAAAAGAGATATGTTGAAGGCTTCCTTTGGTTTTATCCCAAATATCTATTCCTGAAGTATAGTATCCTACCCAAACGCGCCCCTTGGAATCTTCGAGTATTGAAGAAACGCAATTTTTACTTAATTGTATTTGACTGGAGATATCTGTAGTATAGGTATTGAATGGCATATCTTTAAGTACCTGACTGATCCCACCTTGCACAATCCCTATCCAGACATATTCATGCCGGGACTGAAAGATAGTTTTTACAGCGGGAGTAGATATATTCCAGTCATTTAAAGGATTAATACCATATGAGTTAAAAGAATCCATATCTCCTTCTCTTAAATAGATACCCGAATGACTTCCAATCCATAGATTGCCCTTATTATCTTTAAACAAACTTTCGATACCTTCTGCGTTACTGGGCAGCGCTACTTTTAATAGATCTCCTGAAACTAGATCCATTTTATACAATTCTCCATTGCTGAAACCCAGCCAAAGAAAATTATTTTCTAATAAAAGAGCACTTATTTTTTGTTTCTCTAGTTGAACAGTCGCTAATCCACCATTAAAACTGATCATATGATTTGTTTGCGGATTAAAATAGCTAAGTCCTCCGTTATCATATCCTAACCATAAATTTCCTTTGCTATCAGGCTCTGCAACTCTTATATGAGAGGCATTATTCTGCTTGTTGCTGTTGGTATAAATAATTTCCTGATAAATATTTATATCGTGTTTGCTAAATATTCCTTTGAGTGCATTATCAAACAATAGTTGATTTTGGAATAATGAATCTTTAATTGTAGTCAACTTTGAAATTATTTTAGGAGGAAGTCCATTTGCTCTCAGTTTTGTGATAGAATTAGTATCCACAAGAAAATTTGTTTCATAAAAATATCTTTTAAAGTCTTTTTTTTCAGAATTATAAAGATTTAGCCCCATTACAGTACCAATCCAAAGCTGATTATTCACGTCTTCCTTTATTGAAGTTACATAAGGGTGGCTCAAGCTGTTTTTTTGGTCGGGATGATGATAAAACCGTTCAAATGTTTCACTTTCGGGTAGATATTTAAGTAATCCCTGATGTTCTGTTCCGATCCATAAAACTCCTTGTCGATCCACCAAAAGTGCGGTTATACTATTATCACTGATACTACTGGTATCTTTGGGATGATGACGAAAAACTTTAAAATCATTACCTCCAAATCGATTTAATCCATCGGTAGTACCGACCCATAAAAATCCATCTGGGGTCTGAGCAAAAGCGGTAATGTTATTATTAGATAAGCCTTCTTTTTTTGTATATCTCTTAAGGTTCAGGTTTGGAACTTGGCCTATTGTTTCGAAACAAAGCCATAAGAATACCAGTAAGCAGTAAGTTGGTTTGGTGGTCATGGGGTTCGGTTTTAATACTTAAATATAACGAATATAATTCGCTATAATTTTATCAAAACCAGCAGATTGCTAAAAGAATATGATAAAAAAACTGTACATGATTAATTTTGAGCTCTACGACAATTCTAGTTAGTTTATAAAAGCTAAAATCAAATAAAAAAACTCCAAGAAAGCTCTTGGAGTTTTTTTAATCTTTTTCAAGTTTGAAGAATTACTCTGTAATCTCTTCCAGATCCAACATAAATGCATAATACAAAGCAGTACGCTTATAACGTGCAAATCTTCCTGACGCCCCTCCATGACCAGTTTCCATATCGCAATCCATAATCAATAGATTATCATCTGTTTTCAATTCTCGAAGCTTGGCGGTCCATTTTGCAGGTTCCCAATATTGTACTTGACTGTCCCAATATCCAGTTGTCACCAAAACATTTGGATACTCTTTTGCTTCTACATTATCATAAGGAGAATACGACTTCATATACTCATAATACTCTTTATCCTTTGGATTACCCCATTCATCAAATTCAAATGTAGTTAACGGAATTGTTTCATCCATCATAGTAGAGATCACATCAACAAATGGTACTGCAGCTACTACTCCATTCCACAGTTCTGGTTTCATATTCAATATAGCACCCATTAATAATCCTCCGGCACTACCTCCTAATGCATACATATGTTCGGGACTTGTAAATCCTTCTTTAACAAGATAATCTCCACAATCTATGAAATCGGTAAATGTGTTCTTTTTCTTTAACAGTTTTCCATCCTCGTACCAGTATCTTCCCATTTCCTGACCACCTCTAATGTGAGCCATAGCAAAAACAAATCCACGATCTAATAAACTAAGCCTATCGGATCTAAAGGAAGGCTCTGTACTGCTACCATATGATCCATAAGAATAAAGTAATAAAGGGGTCTTGTTACTTATTTCTGTTCCTTTTTTATACACAATAGAAATAGGTACTTTTACTCCGTCCCTTGCAGTAGCATAACGACGTTCTGATACATAATTATCCTTAGAGAAATTGGGATCTACTACTTCTTGCTCTTTTAGTACAACCTGTTCTTTGGTATCCATATTATAGTCAATTGTACTGTTGGGCGTAGTTAAAGAAGTATAATTGTAACGCAATATATTGGTATCAAAATCCAAGTTGGTTGTTGGATATGACAAATACGCAGGGTCATTAAATTCAATATAATGATCATTATCTCCATTCCATTTCATTACTCGTATCACTCGTAATCCATTAACTCGTTCCTGTAGCACCAAATGTTCTTTAAAAACTACAAAATTTTGCACCAAGATATCATCACGATGTGGTATCACGTCTACCCAGTTTTCTTTGGTAGTAGCAGTAATAGGCGTTTTTACCAATTTAAAATTGGTTGCATCCAGGTTAGTTCTTATATAAAAATGGTCTCCAAAATGAGCCACATTATACTCTAAATTCTTCTCGCGCGGCTGAATAATTTTCCAATTACCAGTTGGAGTATCGGCATCTAAATATCGATACTCGGTTGATAAAGTCTGGTCACTACCGATCATAATATATTTATCAGATCTGGATTTATACACAAAACAGCTAAAGGTTTCATCTTTTTCTTCAAAAACTAATTCATCTTGGGATTGGTCTGTTCCCAGGACATGCCTGTATATTTTATCTTGTCTTAAAGTTATAGGATCTTTGGAAGCATAAAAAATAGTTTTATTATCATTTGCCCATACAGCACCTCCTCCGCCTGCATTTTCTATCTTATCGGATAACATTTCGCCTGTTTCAAGGTTTTTGAAATGGAATACATAGCGACGTCTAGATACGGTATCTATGGCAAAAGCCAAAAGTTTATTATCAGGACTTACTGACCGTCCTCCAAAACCGTAATAAGAATGACCTTTGGCCATTTCGGGGCCATTTAGCATAATTTCTTCTTTTGCATTATCCTCTAACTTTTTACGACAATAGAGCGCATAATCCATACCCTTTTCGTAACGAGTATAATAGGAATACCCATTGTCGTTGTAAGGAACCGATGAATCATCTTTTTTGATACGCCCTACAATTTCGTCATACAGCTTTTTTTGAAGCCCTTCAGTATGCTTCATTGCTGCATTTTTATAATCATTTTCTGCGTTAAGATAATCCAGTACATCTTGAGTTTGCGCGTCAGGCTTTTCTGCATTTTTTTGTTCATCTGATAAACGCATCCAAAAATAATTATCAAGGCGTGTATCTCCATGAGCCGTGAGTTCTTTTGCAACTATTTTTGCCATAGGAGCCTCAAGAGAGTGATGAGACTTCACTGTAGATTTATTCTCAGTATTACAAGCTGTAAAAAACACACCTGAAATGAGAAGTAGATTGATGATTTTTGTTTTCATAAAAAATATTTAAGTTAATTTATTATACCCCTATTTGGTTAGATCATTGTTACAATTTATATTTTTTAGCAAGTAAAAATAGCTGTATTATTATAAATTACTTAATTTTTAGAGTTATAGTTTTTAGAAAATTTAAATTCTGGAAATATCAATTAGACAGGTAAATATTTCCTTTTGTCCTTTATTTGTTCTATTTATCGATTTATTTAGTAAATTTAAATTCCCAAACATCACATGGCTTGCTAGTTACACTACTTTTGTTTTATGGAGAGCATTAAGAACACTTCTTTTTATCATGATGCCATACAGGTACTTTCTTACCCATTTGGTAGTTTTTATTTATTCGAAAATTTTATTGTAGGAGAAATTAATAAAGATGTTGTCTTTACATGGAAAGATCATGCGAAAATCCTGGTTGAAGAAATAAGTAATCTTTACGATCAAAATGGAAAGGATTTGGTATACATTTCAAATCGTATAAATCCGTATTCTGTCGTGCCCAGCGATTGGGTACATTTTTTTAAATACAGTTATTCTCTAAAAGGTTATGGTATTATAAGTTATGATGCAAAAGGAAGACTTAATACTATGCTTGAAAAACTATTCATGCGCAGCAAGTTCAGGAGCTTTGACAACTTAGTGGAATCAATAGAATGGGCAAAAAAACTAAACACTTCTAAAGATAGTGCAGCTTAAATTTTAAAAATACACACTTGTTATCTAGTTATCAAGACCGGTATATCAAGCTTATCTACCACACGTACTGGTATTCTAACCCTTTTCAATTTACTCACCTTGCTATTACCATCAAAATTTCGAGGAATGCATAATAATTGGGTGTTGGTTTTTGATACATATGATGCCAGCCCATCCAAGGCATTAGATCCTTCAGAAAAAACATAAGAAATCATTTCTTGATCATTTCTTGATGTCGCTTCTTCAGCATTTTTTTTGCTTCTTATACTAAAATATCGAATAGGATTGTTGTTTTGTTCTTTTAGGTCATTGATAATTTCAATTCCTTCCTTCTGCAAAGATTGACCAAAAACTCCTAACGAGATGTCGGTATATGAATGCAGTTTATGATCTTCTCCGGTAATTAGAATATTCGCATCACATTCGTCAAGCAAAAATTTGGTGACACCTCTCCTTAAAAAATCAATTAATTTGGCTTTTCGTTTTCCTAACAGAACAATCTCTGGTTGAACCTGATCTAGTTTTTGTTTAATTTCGGTCTTTACATTACCATAGGCCACCTCATACCTAATACGGATCCCTTCTTCTTTTTCAATCTTATTTACGATTTGTTTTAAGTTGGATTTTGTTTTGTAATAATCCTCATGTATTGCTCTTTCGGCAGCAAATTGATTGATTTGAGTAACTAATTTGGCGGGAGATTTTACATGAAAAGTTTCTACACTTCCATTCACAGCCTTTGCCAGTTGAGCAGCGTTTCTAATAGCCGTTTCTGGGGCATTTGATAAATCAGTTAATACCAGTATATGGTATTTTTGGTTAAGATTCTTAGCATTCATAGTCCTTCCAATTTAATTAATTACATCATTTAAAGAATACTCATTCGTAAATTGAGGTCTAAAATAACAAAAAACTATTAATAATCAGTAGTTTAACTTTTGATTAGTAAAAATATAACAATTGTTAAAGCTGGTTCGATCTTCAACAATTTTCTTATTTCTTTCTTAAAAATCAGACATTTAAGAAAAAATTAGACTCCTTACATAGTTTTTTTGATAGTTTCAATCAATTAAACAAACCTTCATCATAACTATTCAAGTTTGAAACACAAAATATCCTGGAAAACAGCATCAACTATTGTCATTGCAAATATGATAGGTACCGGTGTATTTACCAGCTTAGGTTTCCAGTTAGTAGATATAAAAAACACTTGGAGTATTCTGTTACTTTGGATATTAGGGGCCATTATGGCAATATGTGGTGCTTTTACCTATGCAGAGCTTGGCACAAAGCTAAGGCGTTCGGGTGGCGAGTATCATTTTTTAACCCAAACCTATAGCCCTCTACTCGGTTATCTTTCTGGTTGGGCGTCTTTAACCGTTGGTTTTGCTGCCCCTATTGCTCTTGCAGCAATGGCAGCAGGGTCCTATACCGAAAAATATCTTGGAGTAAACAATAAAATAATGGCTATTACTCTTATTTTATTAGTATCGCTTATGCATATGTTTGATTTGCGTCGAAGCAGTATATTTCAAAATATTACCACCTCTTTTAAGGTTGTAATTATACTATTTTTTATAATCATCGGTTTTATAGAGCCTTCTACAACCACAGCTCTTGATTGGAGTTCAGGTTGGAAACAAGAAGTTTTATTACCATCATTTGCCGTTTCCCTGATTTATGTTACCTATTCATATTCAGGATGGAATGCTGCTGCTTATATAGTGGATGATATTAAGGATGTTAAAAGAAATCTTCCGGTTGCTTTGATAGGCGGTTCTCTGTTGGTTGGCTTGTTGTATGTCTTGTTACAGGTTGTATTTTTAAAGCAAGCTCCGATAGAACAGCTTTCGGGTAAAATAGAGATTGGACAAATAGCAGCACAACAGATATTTGGAGATATCGGAGGGCAGATTATAAGTGTCCTAATTGCTATTATGCTTATTTCGAGTATTAGTGCAATGACGTGGGTAGGTCCAAGAGTTACAAAAGTAATGGCAGATGATTACAGGTTATGGCACTTTTTAAAAAAGACAAACAAAAATGGTATTCCTGTTAGTGCTATTTGCTTACAAGCTATCATTGCAATATGTATGGTGTTTACAGGTACATTTGATCAAATCCTTACCTACAGTGGTTTCATTCTTCAACTTTTTGTAGCACTAACCGTACTGGGGCTTTTTTTTATACGAAAAAAAACACATTTCATTGGATTCAAAAGCCCATTATTTCCAATACCTCAAATTATTTTTTTGATGATAAGTGTTTGGATATTAGGGTATTTATTAATTGAGCAACCCAAGGAATCCATAATAGGGATTTCAATTCTGGTATTGGGAATGTTTACCTATTACTTTAATAATAAATACCTAAAGAACACCATAAATGATCAGATTTAACAAAAAACAATAGGTTTAAAAATCCAAAAAGGAAATCATTATGCGTGCAATTCCTGAAGTTTTTTCAACTTTCTATTCATTAATGCAAACCATAATGGCTGAAACAATGCCAATACCATCATACCAGGATACCCTGTTGGCATTTGTGGACTTTGAGGTACAGACTTCAATACGGCATATTTCTTACTGCCATTATAATGATGATCAGAGTGCCTAGAGAGATTAAACAATAACAACCGACCAATGGGATGATCAGAGTTCCATGAATGATGATGTTTTACACGTTCATAGGTTCCAGCTTCGGTTTTTTGTCGCATAAGGCCGTAATGTTCTATATAATTTACAGTTTCTAATAACATTATCCCAAGAATTGAAGCCTCTATAAAAGCCAATAGTACATGAGTCCCAAAAAAGTAAAAAATAAGGGACAAAAGAGCAATATTAGCAAAAGAGTAAACGATCATTCTATTTTGTAAAGAAAATGGAGATTTGCCTTGTTGTCGCAATCGATCATTCTCTAATCTCCAAGCCTTAAAATAGCTTCCAAAATGCGAAGTAAACCAAAAAAGAAATAGAATTTGATTTTTTTTGGCAGTTGCAGCATCATTAGGTGTAGCTACATCCCTATGATGACCACCGTTATGATAAGGTAAAAAATGAGTATCTAATGAGGTTAAGAGTAATATTTCTCCAATTAATTGTTCTTTTCTATTGAGTCGGTGACCTAATTCATGACCTACGTTAATTCCCAATACGCCGCACATCAATCCCATAGCAGATACCCTTCCAAAATACTCTACTGTACCAAAAGCGGTATCCTGAATAATAAAAAGAAAATAAACCAACATCCCCACTTGTACTGGTAATGCCAGATACATAACCCAATCATACATAGGGTTCTTTTTTTCTTCACTGGCGGTTTCTTTATCAAAATTAGAAGCATCCGGTTTCAAGAATAATTCCAAAAGTGGAACAAAACCAAAGAATATAATAAAGGGAATAAAAGTCATTGCTCCTTCACTATTAAATGAAATATATACAGTAATTGGTAATGTATAAACCAAAAGGTATTTTAATCTTTTCATCGTTCTCAATTTTTCATTTTTATTGTTAAACAATTATAATTTTGAAATACCTTTTGTTAGTATTCCGATAAGGTTATCAAAATTAGAGATCAATCTTTCGTACTGACCTTTTAAAAATAATGGGGTTTCTAGACCTTTTAGGAATATGAGTAACATCTCTGCGTATACCTCTATATTTCCTGGGAGTTCAAGCTCGCCTTTTGCCACTCCTTTATTTAAAAGGTTAGTGATTTGTGTTTTCTCCCACTCGTCCATTTCTAGAATCACATCATTAAGGAATTCATAAAATTCATAAAACTCGGGTCTTAAAGTTTCTTGATAGTTAATAGAAGTATTCATAACCATCATCCTTTTAATCATATATGCTCTTAAGATATCGCGGCTATCTGCATTTGTATCCTCAAAGATCGAAGTAAGTTCTTGCTTTAAAAAGTCGAGCTCAGAAATCACTACTTCTCTAAAAAGTAACTCTTTACTATTAAAGTGATAATACAAAGAACCCTTTGCTTTTCTTGCAGACTTTGCTATTTCATCCATAGATGTTTTGTAAAATCCATATTTACCAAAAGTCCTGCTCGCTGTAGTAAGTAATTTTTGTTTCGTTGGGCTCATTTATATTTTTTGACTATTTTCGTTTATTAGTCAAATATATAAAAAATAATTTAAACCCAGACACTTGGTATTTCGGTAACCTTAATTACACTATTTACTTATATTTGATCCCAAAAATCATACTATGCTTGCAATGATTGGCCCTTGGCAAATTATACTACTTCTTATAGTTTTTTTGATAATAGCGGTACCTATTGCCCTACTCATTTACATAATCCGGAAAAAGAATAAGAAAAGAGAAGGGTAACAAACCTAGCTATATCTATCTGATTAAAAGAAAGTTTATTGAATATATAAAGAACTATTCTTGATCTCCCTTTTTATCTCTCACAAAGGGTACAAATCGAACGGGAAGTACTTTTTTCATTTTGATTTTACCATTTTTCTTAGTTACTAAAACCAAATTTCTTCGATTGGATGGGCCTACGGGAATAATCATACGCCCTCCATCTGCCAGTTGATCCAGTAAAGGCTGTGGGATATTTTCGATGCCTGCTGTTACTATAATGGCATCAAATGGTTCATGTTCTTTCCAACCATGATAACCATCTCCAATCCTTACTGTAACATTATCATACCCCAATTCTTTGAGTGTTTTTTTTGCAGAGATACCTAATTCCTTAACAATCTCTATAGTATAAACTGTTTTAACAATCTCTGCGAGTACTGCTGCCTGATAACCAGAACCTGTGCCTATTTCCAAAACCTTATCATTGGGATTCAACTTTAATTCTTGAGTCATAAATGCAACAATGTATGGTTGTGAAATTGTTTGTCCATGGCCTATTGGCAAAGGATTATCTTGATACGCATATTGTTTTACATTTTCTGGAACGAATCGCTCTCTTGGAATTTTGCGCATAGCATCCAACGTAGCAGGGTCAGTAATCCCTCTGGTTATAAGTTGATTGGTAACCATAACACCGCGTTTCTTATCATAATCGGATTGAGCACATCCTATGTTAAACACAAAACCTATTAAAAACAATATTCTAAGCATAACTCATTGATTTTAAAAATAATGAAGGTTTCTATTTAAAGTCATTTTGCAAACCTAGGACCAAGAACCAAAGTTCTAAGCTTTCAAGGTATTATCCATAAATTTATATAAGGATAGCATTTCTTTCTTTCCTGCTTCTCTTCCCAAACGACCAGCAAAATATAGCACAAACCATGTAATGAAAAGAGAAATCATTGAAACTATAGGGAATATAATAGGCTCATCTAAGCTTAAATTAACATATAACCAAATTCCTGCTACTACAAACAATACAACAACGATAAAATGTAGAAACATAAATAGTGTCCAAACCGTAGGACTAGGTCCAAAAAGTCCTTTTAATGTTGGTTTGTTTTCACCTACATCATAAATCTCAAGATGTAATTGTGGTGACCAGAAATGTTGTTCTTTTTTGGGAATCCGAATAAATACATGATGATCTATACGACTCACTTTAAAATTTTGACATATTTTACCTTTCTGCTCAAAAGCTTTTAATGCTTCTTCAGAAGGCATATCCAAATCCTTAAAAAATCTGGGTCTTAAAACAATATCTTGTGAGATTTCCATAAGTACATTTAGATATCAATTATAGAATGATTTTAATTGATAACAAATGATTTTTATCAGTTTCTAATGTTCGACTTTATTTAATGTAGCCAACGAATCTTGTTTTTCTTTTATCCTATCCTGAATTAGTTCTTCTAATCTCTTATCCTTATTTTTTTGATAATTGTTTTTATTTACCACTATCGAGTCTGGATACACAAAACATTTAAATCTTTTATCACCATATTTAAATCCGTAGTACTTTTCTGAACCAGAATAACTTAAAAAAGTATTTGCTTCTAACTCTTCAACTGGTATATCGTATAATTGACTTACCTTTTGTTTACAAGAATCTATAGTTTCTATTGCTTTTTGTTTATTGTTTTCGGATTCAAACATCTTATAGGTATACATTGAACCGAACAATAGTTTATATAAAATATCAATAACTACGATAACTATAGCCAGGGTTCCCCAAATAGCATTATCCGTATTTTTTCGGCATCGAATAATACTTATCCATGCAAAAACTCTATGAATCCCAACCACAAAAAATGATACGGTGATATATGTTCTAAAATCAAGCTTATGTGATTGTAAAACCATAAGCATAATTAAAAAAATGACCAATGCAGGTATCACTCCAATACCCCAAAAGGCATATGATAATGGTTGAGTTCCTTTCAGGAAACCAAGAAAGCCTCCTGGTTTTTTGTTTAAGTTTTCCATTTGCACTTAAAAGGTTTACGGTTTCTTCTGACTTAAATGTAATACAAAAATGGCATTGAAACCAAAGACAAAATTTCCATCCTTAAAATTGAAATTATTAGGTGTTCGGGTAATGAACTCTTCTTCTGTCATGCCCCGCGTATTGGTAAGTTGAAATTGTAACATCACATCACTTAGCTCCCAATTTACTCCCAAAGAAAAAGCATCATATGTATTTGTTGACTCTAAAGGATTAAATACATAAAAATATTCTGAAACAATCGATACATGCCCCCCTAATTTATAGCGCCCTCCTACTCCTAAAGCAAATTGATTATTAGGATCATCGGGAAAAACAGAGGAACTTCTATGAATATAGGTAGGTGAAATTTGTACAGAGAATTGCGGAGTAAATTTACGCGCAATTAATAACTGACTGGTATATGACAACTTATCACTAAACTCATCAAATCGATTTACATCTGCAAAAGGTCGATTGCGCTTGCTACGATACGCCATATTCTGAAATAATGAGATGCTCAAAGGTGAACCTTTGCCATCACTTCGCTGTCGAACAAGTTTATATTTCAAAAACCCATCAAAAATGCCGTCTAGAGTACTACCTCCTGCCCCAAACGTAAATCGATCAGAGATCCCGTATTCTAAAGCAATCCTGGCCCCCAATTTATCAACAAAAAAACTTTGACCACCATAATTGGGGATATTCCAATATCTAGTAAAGGCTTGAATTTCTAATACTCCTTTTTTTCGGGTTTCTATTGAATGTCCAATCGAAAGACGACTTGCCTTGAACGTAGCCAGTTCGTATTGAGGAGTATCGGGATATTCTTTTTCTAGGGTTTCTAATAAATCCTGGGCTGTGATAGTCATACCGAACCCCATCATTATAAAAAAGTATACCAAAAAATGTGTGCTATTTTTCATAAGGTTGATATTCAAATCTAAAAGTTATTGATATAATTTTTGCAATATTTGGAGCCAAAATTGGAGGTATCTTAATATCAAAGTCCTTAACGGTAGCTTCAAAATCACCAGTAAATAAATACGAACCATTATTATTCTCAATGTTCGTTTTAATTTCTACTTCTTTAGCCATACCGTGAATTGTGAGATTACCTTTGATAATTTTAGTCTGCTTTTCGGCTAATGGATCAAAATCAATAATCTGCCCCTCAAAGGTTGCTTTGGGATACAGATCTGATTCGATATAGCTTTCATTAAAATGTTCATGCATCAATGACTTCTTAAATACAAAGGCATTCATAAGCATGCTTACGGCAATTTCATTTTTTGATAAGTCTATAATACTTAATACCTGGTTGTTTTTGGCTTCTATATTCTCTACCGAGGTATACGAAAAAAACGATACCTGCCCCTGGCGTGTTATAAATTGATCCGAGGTTGATTCATGTTCGGAAAAACTTATCAAGAAAAATATCAAAACAATAAGTTTATTCATCGATTTGTGTGTTAGTCAGTATACAATGTAATAATATAGCATCTTTCAGGAAACCTTTACAAACTCCCTTTATCCTAATCTTTTGGCCTTTTTTAAGCTTTTTTACTTCTTCGATTTGATTGGATTGCATATCGCATATTACACTAGAATATTTGCTACTTCCATACAATAATATGGTATTTCTATTATTCAAAAAAGTCACCTCTTTCACTATTCCATCAACTTCAACAATTTTACCACGATATATTGAATTTGCAGATTTCTCATTAAGTATATAAGAAGAAACAAGCTCTTTAGAACTTACTTCAACATCTGCCGAAACCCTATCCATATTATTATATACAGGATTCATAAATCTGAAATAAATAGAAACACCTACAATCAATGCTAGTGTTACTAGAAGAATGGATCTTATTTTACTTTTGTTATTATTCATGTACAATTAGAAAAAGAGAAACCTTAGTATAAAATTAGAAGATTTAGCTTTATTATATATAATTTATAATATTATTTAAATAATCTTTCATTTTAAATGTACTCAATTAAACGAATAATGAATTGAGTGCATATTACGATCAATGCGTCAACAACAAAAATGTGATCTGTAGTATTAATACCATTGCAGTTATCGAAAGTAACGAAATAATTGTGTTGTTTTTAAATGGTTTCATTTTTCTATGTTTTTTTGATTTAAAACTAGAGCAAATAAACAATGATTAAATAATTCATGTAAACAAAATGTTGGTCAGGAAGAAAAAGTAGTCCTAAAAAGGAAAAAAAGCCGTTGAAATGAATCACTAAATATTATTTAAGTGTTTAAAACCTGAAAAAAAATATACTATTTTAGTTTTCGTTATCATACATATACTATACATTCGTCGTTTTGGTCATAACCCAATATTTGCTATTGCTAACCAATGAGAAAGGACAAACTATATTTTTTAACTTTTATTTCTATATCAGTTATTTTTTTGATAATTGCATCACTTGGTGTCAAATATTTTATTGAAGTTAGTGCCAATCAGTTAATAGAAATACAATTAGAATCCAGCAAGCGTGAAGCTAACGAAATTTCAAGACTTACCTATCATCAGCTTACGGGAGGAATTGATCGACAAACAGTTATTGAAAATATTCAGGTTGCCATAGAAAATACGCATGAAGAAGCTTCCTTTATTTGTGTATTCGATTGGTCGGGTAAAGAAGTATGCCACCCAGATAAAACCAGGATTGGCCAGAAAGTTAATTCTAATCAGTCGCTTTTAAACTCTCTAAAGGAAGAAAATAGTTCTGATAAACTATATGATTTATTAATGAATCAAATAGAAGCCAACGAAGACCGAAGTATCAACAATAACACTGTTAATTCTGAAATTGTATATATTACTCCTGTAAAGGATTCAGATTTAATTGTAGCCGCTCATGTTAATTTGGATGAAATTTCTTCTCAAACAAGGAAGCTAAAGACAAGTTTTTACACCATATTTGTTTTGATGGGAGGTCTGATAATCTTATCATCCTTTTTTGCCGTTCGTATAATTGGTAGCTATTATGAGAAACAATTAGAATTAAAAAATATAAACCTGGAGAGCGAATTGATCAGTCTTTCAAAACTGAATACGGATCTTGTGGCTTACCAGCAAAAAGTGGTTGAAAATTCGGACAATGAGCCGGCAGAATCATCTTCAGATTCGGGCAGAAAACGTTTACTTACCTACATAAGAAATGAACTTATTCCTATTTCTATAGGCGAAATTGCATATATCTACACCGAAAACACCATTACTTATGTAATTTGTTTTGATGGAAGGAGATCCACCAGTAACGTAAGTTTGGACGATATGTTTACTAATTTGGATTCTTCTTTATTTTTTAGAGCAAATCGACAATTTATTATCAGTATTTCTGCCATCCAAAAAATAATAAAGTATGGTAACAGCCAGCTTAAAATTTTGGTCAAAGATTCTGAAGCTGAAATAATCATAAGTAAAAACAAGGCGGCAGAATTTAGACAGTGGCTTAATATATAAAGTACCCTTTTGATTTTTTTGTGATCGAAATTCTATTATTCATTTACACTCTTTTACTATTTTAGGCTATAGTTTTAAATAGCGTTGATTTCCTGTACAATTATCCCATCCCCAGCCCTTCCCCAGGGGAAGGTTGCTAAAGGTCCTTCCCGTTGGGAAGGATTTAGGATGGGAAGAATATTAAATATAAGTGTTTTTAATAGTTTCAATGCAACTTTAACTACAGCCTTGTTTTATTATTTGTACGGTAATCTTTTGGGTATTAAAATTTTAGATTCGGTTAACAAAATTCCTTTTCCCTCCTAAAAAATGACTTCTTATCATAAAGTGTATTTTTTTGAAGCTTGTTTTTTCCCTTTTAACGTCATTTTTTCCCTCTCACATACATTTATTTGATTCTAAGACCCCTATTGACGGTACTTTGCTTCATAAATCGTTAAAAACTCAAAAAAATGAAAAAATCAATTTTCTTATTATTCGCTTCAATTTCAATTTTCTATGGTTGTAGCAGTGATGATTCAGATCCAGGACCAGATCCAGGAAATGATGGAAACAACATCCAATTAGCAAATGATGCTACCTTTGGTAGTATTCTAACAGACAAAGACGGAAGGTCTCTTTATTTTTTCTCTAGAGACTCTAAAGGAACATCTGCCTGTAGTGGTGGATGCATTTCAAATTGGCCCATATTTTACACAGATAATGTGACTCTTGATGCAGGGTTAGAAGCTTCAGACTTTTCAGAAATTACCAGAACCGACGGCTCAAAACAAACCACATACAAAGGATGGCCTCTATATTACTTTGCAGGTGATAATGCTGCTGGTGATACCAATGGAGATAAAGTAGGTAACAACTGGTACATCGCCAAACCAGATTATTCTCTGATGTATGTTGAAGCGCAACTAGTTGGTAAAGATGCCGAAGGCAATGAAATCAATTTCAAAAGTGATTATACCCCTGGGGATGAACTTACATTCTATATTGTAAATGCAACTACAGGAAGAACATTATACACTTTTATCAATGACAAAAAGGATACAAACAATTTTACTGCCGATGATTTTTCGAATGATGCGGTGTGGCCCATTTTTGATATAGATATAGACAAATTACCAAGTATTCTTGATGCCAGTGATTTTGGGACCATTGATGTGTTTGGCAGATCACAATTAACATATAAAGGATGGCCTCTATACTATTTCGGTCAAGATGTAGAACGTGGAGATAACTTTGGGATTAATTTTCCTGCAGCTGGTGTTTGGCCAATTGCAAATACAGACACTGAACCGGCTCCGGCGAATTAGACTATAATTTCATATTTAAGTAGTTAGTTGATCATAAGGGGAAGAAAGCTCTTCTTTCTTCCTCTTATCCTTAAAATCTCATACAAATGAAAACTATTTTAAAAATTAAAAAAAATCTGGCTCTCGTACTATTGAGCATCACTTTTTTTTCATGCGAGAATAACGTTGAAGAAGAGCCAATTGTTGGTGGTGGCGGAAATGAACCATGTGATTCTAATATATCGTTTGCCGATAATGTAAAACCAATCATTGATTCAAGATGTGTTAGTTGTCATAACGGAAATCAGTCTCCTGATTTAAGAACCTATGAAGGGGTTTCTAATAATGCACAAAGGGTAAGATCTCAAGTAGTAAGTAGAAGAATGCCATTAAACGGTTCCTTAAGCGATGATCAAATAGAATTGATTCGATGTTGGATAGAAAATGGTGCTT
Source organism: uncultured Aquimarina sp. (assembly GCA_947496555.1). Taxonomy (GTDB): domain Bacteria; phylum Bacteroidota; class Bacteroidia; order Flavobacteriales; family Flavobacteriaceae; genus Aquimarina. The sequence continues at coordinate 108,724 of CANMDH010000011.1, forward strand.
TAAATAATTAATAAATCATTCTTATGACAAGAAGAACAAGAGTCCTGATGATTATTTCTATTCTAGTTATTGCTTTGGTCGCCGTCTTCATCTATTTGGTTGTTTACAATAAACCTCATGTAGATGTATCTAAATCTTCGGCAGATATATCATTAGTATCCAACACTATTGTAGAAGATTTTGAAAAAGACGAAAACCAGGCAAACGCAAAGTATCTCGAACAAATTATACAGGTAACCGGTACAATCTCTGAACTGAGTACAGAAAATGATAAGGGAATAGTTGTCCTGGGGACATCCGATTCATTTGGGAGTGTTATGTGTCATTTATCATCAAAAGAAAGTCAAAAAATAAAAACTCTAAAAAATGGGCAACAGGTTACAATTAAGGGCATCTGTACAGGATATCTCATGGATGTGATACTTGTAAAATGTGTCATTGTTAACTAACATGTAGTTGTGCTCAAATAATTTCTTTCAGAAAACAAAAACCAATAAAATGAAATCAATATATATATTATTAAGCTGTTTCTTGCTATCCACGTTTATTCATGGGCAAGAAAAATTTTTAACAAAACAGGGCTATACATCGTTCTTCTCGAGTTCTCCTGTAGAAGATATAAAAGCAGACAACCATCAAGTTTTAAGCATAATAGACACGTCAACAGGAGGGATAGCAATTTCAATATTAATGAAATCTTTTATGTTCGAAAAGTCGTTAATGCAAGAACATTTCAATGAAAATTATGTAGAGTCAGACCAATACCCCAAAGCTACATTCAAGGGGCATATATCTGATTTTGAAGCAATTAAGGAATATGAAAAAGAAGTACTCATAAAGGGTGACATCACCATTCACGGGATTACCAAAACTATAGAAACTAAAGCTATCATAATTAGATCCGATCAAAGTATATCGCTCAAAGGAAGTTTTCCTGTTAAGGTAGCCGATTTCGGAATCAAAATTCCTTCGGTAGTAGTAAATAACATTGCAGAAGTTGTAGATGTAACCTTTGAGTTTGACCATAAACCATATATCAAATAACATGAAAAAATTAATAATTGTTTTTGCAATACTTGCAATGGGTTCTAAGACTTGGTCGCAAGATCTGTTTGATATTTTGGACGAAGAAACACCACAAACAAAAAATTATGTTTCTTCTACCTTTAAAGGAACCCGAATACTAAATGGGCATTCGATAGAAAATCGAAACAAGGGTACGCTGGAATTTATGATTTCTCACCGATTTGGAAGAGTAAATCTAGGGGCCGAAGAATTATATGGATTGGACCAATCAAATATCCGTTTTGCTTTTGAATATGGACTAACCGACAATCTAATGTTGGGAGTTGGTAGAAGTAGCTTTGATAAAGAATATGATGGCTTTTTTAAATATAAGCTCATAAAACAACGTGCGGATAAAAGCTCCTTTCCTTTTGCCGTTTCTGTATTTGGAAGCGCAGCTTATAGATCCATAGATGATTTTACACCGGGCAATGAACCTAGCTTCAGTGAACGCATGACCTATACCGCACAATTATTATTAGCTCGAAAATTTAGTCCGGGATTTTCTTTGCAAATTACTCCAAGTCTTATCCATAGAAACTCCGTAAAAATTGAAGAAGACCCTCATAATATTTTTGCCGTAGGGATTGGTGGTAGGGTAAAACTTACCAAAAGAATCGCAATTAATGGAGAATATCATTATACGGTTAATCCTTTAGAATCCATCGATGCATCTAATTCATTGGCCTTTGGAATCGATATAGAAACTGGGGGACATGTATTTCAAATAATTTTATCCAACTCCATTACGATGATCGAGAAAAGCTTCATTACAGAATCTACAGACGACTTTTTTGAAGGTGATGTACACTTAGGGTTTAATATCTCGAGAGCTTTTCAATTTGGAAAAAACAAAAAGAAGAAACTGGAAAAAGTAAAAGAATCAGATCAATAGTTTGATTAATGAAGTAACCAATAAATATAAATCAAAATGCTAAGAAGAACATATAAAGTAAAAGGAGGAGATGTTAATGATTTTATGGTGATGCAGGATTTTGCTTATCAATCATACACATCTTCCATTGTCGATGCTTTTTTATTTGAACGGGGATATTCAAAACAAAAGTTAACTGAAAAAAAAGTAGGATTTAGAAAGTATTGTGAAGAATTCGTTCATTTAAAAGAATTGATGTTTACACAACATTTTCTTTTGAATCTAGAACTCTTAAATACAGACAAGGATAATAAAAGAATGCGTTTTAGAAGTCGTTTTTTTAATGTTAAAAATGAATTATGCGCTATGGCGATACTCCAACTATACTGGTTTGATTACAATAATGAGAATATAATCGCCGCTCCTAGAAAAGTCGTCGAACATTTTTTGGGTTAACGCCTATGTTGCCCCAGAACTAGTGATACACAATAAGAATGGAATATACTATTATTTGATTATTATTGATGTATCAAGAAAAGCCCCGATTACGGGGCTTTTTAACAGATGTATTTTATCCTTTAATCAAAGAAAGTTACGCAGCCTTGCCTAATAAATAATATGCCAAAGCTTGGGATATCTTTTGCCCAGAGTGTTTTTCATAATGACTATAAGCTGGACTCGGATTAACCTCAAAGCAAATATATCGGTTCTTTGTTTTATCATATTTAAGATCAACCCCCGAAAAACACATCCCCAAACTTTTGGTCAGCGCTATACAGGATTGATTAACATTATCGGGTAAATCTATTGGGATATATTCTGTACCCGAATCATACCTATAATCTGTTGCGTCAGAATTAATTAATGTAGAAAACACCTGATTTCCTAATACATGAACTCTAATATTGTTTCCTTCGACATATTCCTGGAACTGTGTAGGACACCAACAGATTTTCTGTAGTTCGGGGATATCCTCATCTGTTAGTTCTTGAACAATCGATCGTACACCACTGGCCGATTTGTAAATCACTCTTTTCTTTTTTCTTAAGAATTCAACCACATCTTTGGGTTGATTCGTAATTATAGTTTCTGGGATATCGAGATCAAAAGCTGCAATTAACTGTGTCTGGAAAGGTTTTGACATATTTGAGACCATAGAAGAATTTTTATTTACTACCCGCGCATCTGTGATTTCGAGCCATTGATTAATGGTATCATGAAGTTTCGCACAATGATGTCTTACAGCTTCCTGGGTTGCTTCTTCGTATTCTGGAATATTTGTAAAATTAATTAAACGATTATATACTCCCGTAATGTTATGGAGTTCTACCGTAACGTCATTTAGTTCAATATAACCTTGTATTTTTCCATTAATGATCTCATAAAATATGTTTGTAGAAGCAAAGTTTCTTTGATTAAACAAAAGATAAGGTAATTTTCTTTCCTCTAGTTGTTGTATAAGTAGCGCAACCGGTGTTTCTGTTGGTATTCCGCAAATTAATATCATAAGAGTGTTTTTAAATTATTGAAACGATTAAATCATTTATGGCATATAGTATTAAGCAGCCATTAATTGGTGAATAAAACCAGAAATACTTGCTACATTTTCTCTGGTGATATACTTTTTGAAATCTGGTAAAAGATTCGCAGCTGAAAAATGCATTTCACCGATACGATCTTGTAAAAAAGTAAATTCTATGATAGGATTATTACTCTTCTCTGAAAGCTTTAAACACAGCAATCTGATATCATCCGGAATATTTGTTGTACAAAACACCAATTGATTAAACATAACTAGTATTTTAATTTCGCTTAGATATTGATACGAACTTGAATTCTCAAAAGGATGTTTTACGGCAGTTCCCCCTTCTTGAGCGGCCATTTTTAACCATTGTTGCGGGTGCATTAAATTTCCGTAAAGACAATTAGCTGTAGCTGGATTGTATACCTCCCCTTGTATGGTATTAAGCATTGAAACCAAAACGGCATTAGATTCGGATAATGCATAATCTCTATCGTCATTTTCTACATATAAAAAATGATCTGCCGGTAGTCGTGTAAAACGATTAATAACCATATTGGTCGTATCGCTATTTATAATGGTCCCGTTATGCAAATGAAGATCAAAATGAGATGACGAAGAAGATATTTTTAATCTTAAAGACTTGTTATACCAAAACATATCCTCTGTGACTATTTCTATAGTACTACATTGATCCTTTAAAACTTGATATAACCAAATAGCAGATTGATCGTGTTTTGAACAAAATATATAATTCATATTGTTTTAAATTTAAATAAATACAGATGTAATTTATAGCATAGTGCTACATATTCGTAGCACTATGCTTAAGATATTCTGAGGTTTAATATGCGGCGTTAACCTGATATTTCAGAATCTTTGGCATCTTTATATTGCTTTGCCTGTATAGAATCATTCTGCAATTTACTTGCATAATCACTTTCATTCTTGAGAGAACTTTTTTGTAAATCTGGTCTCAAGTTCGTATTGATGAAATGTGTTAATTGATTCACTGTATTTTCTAAAGAATTGATACGACCTTGTATCGGATCATGTGATACTGCACCTGGATTTCTTCCTAAAGGATTATTAGGAAAATCTATTGGATTTTCTATGATATCCTTGTCTTTCTCCTTGAATTCTTTAATGTCCTTGTCCTTATCTTTTTCTTTAAGTTCTTTAAAATCCTTTTCTTTAAACTCTTTGAGCTCCTTAAATTCTTTGAGTTCTTTCTCTTTAATTGGTTTAAATTGATCTGGACCTTTGATACCTGGAATCTTTGCTGATAGTGGATCGTTTGGAATACCACCCGGATTTTCTATAATGTCCTTATCTTTTTCCTTGAATTCCTTAAACTCTTTGATCTCTTTAAATTCCTTGCGATCTTTTTCTTTAAATTCTTTGAACTCCTTGAACTCTTTAAATTCCTTAATATCTTTCTCCTTAATTGGTTTAAATTGTCCTGGATCTGCTTTGACAGTTTCAGACCTACGCCCAATTGGATTATCAAAAATGTCACCAGGATTTTCTATAATATCTTTTTCTTTGAATTCTTTAAACTCTTTGAATTCCTTTTCTTTTTCCTTGAACTCTTTAAACTCCTTGAACTCTTTAAATTCTTTAAAATCTTTTTCTTTAAACTCTTTAATTTCTTTGAACTCTTTGACTTCTATCTTTTTCTCAATTAATGGTTTTCCTACACAAACACTTACATCTAAGGCCGTTAAAACGTCCTGGATAGGATTTGCAACTCCAAAAACTCCTTCTTCAATTATAACATTACCATTGGCGTCAACTACTTCTTCATTACCAGCAAAATAGAGTCCTACCACTTCGTTATCAGCATTAACAACGACAGATCCAGAATCTCCGCCCAGTCCAAATTCATTACTTTTTGAGGTATCTACATTAATACCTATTTGATTGGTTAATGTTACTTCTCCTAATCCATCGTACCCAATTTTCACGGTTAGATCTATACTATCAACAATACCATGTGTTAATCCTGTAGTCCTTCCTCTTTTTCGAACTTTCTGATCTACTGACGCTGTATTAATTCCTTTTACATCTCCAATCTCATGAATCGAACAATCTACAGACCTGCTAGCGTTAATATCGGCAACAGCACAATCAACAGTACCTCCTATTGATACGCGTTTTAGCTCTCCTACTGTACCAGAGGGGCAGCTCCCTCCATCTACTCTACTTGGTTGGGTCATATCATCTCCAACAGACCAACTGGTATCCACACTCATAACATGATAGTTACTCAGCAACATTTTTTTGTTTGTGGCATTGTCTTTTACGATCATTCCCAGGGTTCCTGTAAAAATATATCCTCCTATAGATCTGCAAGGACCAATACTTATGCCCCCTACTAACGGATTGTAAGTATTGCGATCAGCCGAAAGTCCAATCGTTGGCTCCTTTATTTTTCTTTGGTTTAGTTTGAACTTTAATTGAATAACATCTGTTTTGAATTCTTTAATTTTTTTAGGAATTCTTTCTTTTTGCGGAATGTCTTTCAAATCTTTTTTCTCTGCAACATATACCCTTATTGAAATCTCGTCTGTTGTTTTTCCTTTAGTGATTTTTTTTCCAATGTCTACTCCGGTTACACCAGGGATCTCCAATAGAGATTTCTCTACCTCTTGCTTCGCAGCTCTAATTTTTTTTAAATTTTCCATTTGATTTGTATGGTTTTAAGATTTTACTTTACATAATTTTGAATATGATTTTCAAACTGGTGGGATAGATTTAAAATATTCCTACTCAAAATCAAAACAAATGTATTCAAATACAAAACCCTGAAAAACAGTTAAATAACTAATAATTCAGGGGTGAAAATTTATCATAAAACCATCTTTTAACGGTAATTTTATAGGAAAAACACCTTGTTTGGCTATTTTAACGAAGCTTTTATATTTTTTTTAGAGTGGTAATTTCATGAACTCGAATCATTGATCGTAACCTATTTTATTGCAATTCCTTTTAGATCCCTAAACTTTCCTGTGATTAACCAACCTCCAAAATTTTCTGACACTGCCATTAACAGCGTATTTTCTCCTTTTTTTAAATTCAAGTAAATAGCATCAAATAGCCCTACAGTACCTAAATATCTGTAATCTCTGGAGCGATATTGATTACTTCCTTTGTATATAGGTGCATTATTTAAAATAGCCACTACTCTATCACTATATCCAAATTCAAAAAGTTTAGTTTGATCTTTATCAGATATGATGGTAATTTTAGCAAAAGCAGTATTTTTAAGCGTACCATCATTTAAAATTACCTTTCGGGCAATGTTAGCAGCGGTACCCTCCTCTACTCTAATTTTTCCACGCCATTTTCTGTTTGATATCAATGATTTTAATGCATTTATATCATCAACTTGTTTTTCTTCAAACTTATCAGAGATTTCCCACTCCTGAATTAAACCTTGAATTGGTTCTCTTTTTATAGGATTAAAATCAATTATCTCATATTTCTTATTATTTATTTTGAAATTAGCATAGTGCATAGGTCCTGCCCCACCTCCTCCTATAGCAACTCCTCCTTCTCTAGGTTTATGAACCAAATTCCATGACAAATTTGGTTTTTCTGAGTAGTCCAAATACACTTGCGCTTTACGATCGTTGACCACCAATTTTACATGAGTCCAACCGTCATACTTATAATCATAGGGTACCGAGTAGCTAGGCCCAAAATAGAGCTGCCATGGACTAATTCCATTAATTACCGGTGTCGCTTGGTTGCTATCGGGTTTATTAGCAAGATGTGGACGTAAATAAAAAGACTCCATATTAAGTCTGTCAGAGGATGTTCTAAACCGAACACCAGGAAAGCCTTGTCGTTTGGTAAGATATACGTCAAACTCTATGGTGCCATTTAGAAATTTGGTGTTTTTTAAAAAAGCTAAACCCCGTTGGATATAAATTGCATCCTTACCCTTATAATTTTCTAAAATGTATGATTGAGCATTTATCTCCCAATGAATAGTATCCAAAGGAATATTATTTTGTGAGCTTACTTTTTGAGAAAAAAAAGTACTAAAAACGATTATTAAGATAACTCCTCTCATTAGATGTGTTTTTTGATTTATCCAAAGGTCCAAAGGGCTCTGAACAATATGAAAACAAGTTGGTTCAAATCAATTCAATGTTGTTCAAGTCACAATTTTTGATCACTTTTGTGTAATAATTATGAGAACATATCCAGAACATAAGCTAGTGCTGCGATGTTTGAAAGAAATCGAAGAAAAACTTGGGTGGGGAAACTCAGATCAATGGCATAACGATGTATTTATCGAATTGAGTGAAACTATTCAGGGGCATACACATGTTCTCTTAAGTCCAACTACTTTAAAGCGTATTTGGGGTAAGATAGCATATAAAAGTGCACCAAGCATTAGTACACTAAATACCCTCTCCCAATTTGCCGGATATAATAATTGGAGAGATTTCAAGAACAAAAGCAAAGTTAAAGAGCCATCATGGATAACAAAAAAGATCCTTCAAAATATGAGTATCATAGTGATTGCTGCTTCTATTATGACTCTTGTATTTATCTCTTTTTACTCAATGATTGGATCTAAAAGAAACAAATCTGCCTTAACCGATATTTCAAAAGTAACTTTTAGTAGCAAACCAATAACAGAAGGGTTGCCAAATTCTGTGGTTTTTAATTTCGATTTAAATAATATCAAATCCGATAACTTATATATTCAACAATATTGGGATAAAACAAAAACAATTAAAGTGAAATCAACACAAAATCAAGCCACAGGCATCTATTATTTTCCTGGTTACTTTGGCGCTAAACTTTTGGTTGATGGAAACATCATAAAAGAGCATGATCTATTCATTAAATCTGGTGGCTGGGTAGGCACTATTGAATACAAACCAGTCCCAAAATATATACCTCAAAACGATTTGTTGGGTAATTATTTATCTATGCCCACTTCAATAATCGAAGAAATAAAATCAAACGAAGATCCTTTAGTTACTAGTTTTCATTTGGTAGATGATTTTAACAATGTTTACGGTGATTACATGTCTATTGGTACATCTGTGCGCAACTTGTACAGGGATAAATGGGCCGTTTGCCAGGCTTTTCGCATAGTTATTTTGGGAACTTCTGGAGCCATGGTAATTCCTTTTTCTATCCCCGGATGCGTTTCAGACATTAATTTGATGCTTAATGATGTTTACCTAAAGGGTAAAGAACATGATCTATCGGCTTTTGGTGCTGATTTTTCAGAATTTAGAAATATTGATATCGTTATCAAAGAAAAAAAAGTTACTATTTATCTCGATAATATGGAAACTTATTCTCGCAGCTATAATGAGTCGATTGGCAATTTTGTAGGCATACGTTATAAATTTTTAGGCGCAGGAGAGGTTGGATTTTTGAAGGTTACAGATGAATCGAAAAAAAAGACCATCATAAACAAAGACTTTGGTATGCGCTAATACGAATTCTCTTGTTGATTTAACATTAAATAAACTCGTTATTTTAGTGATCCCCAGATTAGATTAATTCATTCTTATATTTTGCTTGTGCGAATCGGGGAAAATTCCCTTTAAAATTTGCGGTTTTACCGCAGCACAACAATAAGATATTAGATGTATCTTTGCATCGAAATAAAATTTAGAATCATGGTACATTCATTTCTATATTCTATTTTGTTCTACACTCACGCAAGGGCATAAGTTTGATGCCCAACTGGGTTTGATCAAAAAGATGTTTTCGTGTGTTATTTTCATTTACACTTTCCTGTAATGATGATAATCCGATTTATAGATAATTATTATTTCTTAACCCGTTGTGCATTTTGATTAACTAAAAAAAGAGTTGTGCATACTGCTGTTAAGCAGTAAATTGTAATAACGACAA
>CANMDH010000012.1 GCA_947496555.1 uncultured Aquimarina sp.
TTTTAATTGTCTTAGTCTGAAAATTAGTTCACCTAATCTTTTCTCTTTTAAATATAATACACTTGCAAACTAAAGGTCTAAAAAGATTTAGGCAGTCTTTTTTATTTTAGGATTTATTGTATGATTTAGACTTTCAACTTTCAGTAAAAATCTCCGGGGCAAGTCCACGGAGCATTCGGCGGACTTTTCGTTTTCAAACTGTTTATGTTTTACTGGCGAGGCAAGCCTTGGGGTATTAAACCCTCCTAGAATAAAATAGTTATATCACAATTATGAAAATATTATTTAACAATAGTGATATTTCTAAAAGGAAAGAACCACTGATTCTATGAAAAATCAATGGTTCTTATTACAAATTATTAGGTTAATAAATAAGATGTCTTATTTATTAACTAATCTTTGTGTTTCCAGAATGTTATTATTCTCATCTTTAATAGATAGTAAATATATTCCTGGTCTAAAAATTTTGGGCTGTATTACTTGCGATCGGGAAGAAATGACTTCTTCGTACACTATTTCTCCTGCGAGATTATAAATTGTCGCCTTCAGCACTTGATTATTTTTAGCCAATGCTGTAGAGGAAATAGTGATCTCGTTGGTAAACGGATTTGGATAAATGATATAAGAGTTTTTTTCTATAAATGACACTTCAGTTCTTGTCGCACTAGTTGAATACGTAGCATATATAGAATATCTGTAATTACTCTGGGTTCCACTGCCATGAACGGATGGCATATTACCAGTGGTTGACCAAACAGATCCATCGGCCTGATATCTTCCAGGAGTTCCCGATACATAAGCTATACCTGGATTGTTAGAAAATATCCACGATAGCCAAATGGTATCTCCATTATTTACTGACACAGGATTTTCTAAGGAGACCATTTGCCAACCTCTTGTCGATTGAACAGAAGTGATAGCTGTTTGCCCTAATCGATTTCCTGGTACTCCGTTGTTGTCTGCGTAAATACCTAGCTGTACATCACCTGTACCCCCCGAAATATGCATGGTAATACTTTCTAATATTCCATTTTCTGTCATCGTAAAAGGCATAGATCGCTGAGTACTATGTGTAGAATCCCGATCACCCACAGTTGTTATTCCAATGGTTCCCGTTGTACCACCACCTGTTGTTTCTGTAAATGTAGCAGTAATAGATTTATTTGTATCCATTACTATGGACTCGGGATTGGTAGTGCCAGAAAGTGCTCCGCTCCAACTATCAAACTCCCATCCTGCAGCAGGTGTTGCAGTTACCGTAACAGAACTTCCTTCGATATAGGTTCCTGCGCCATTTACACTACCTTGACCTATCGTATTAGTGGTTAATGTATAGGTGACTGCAGATGTATCTCTTAAATAGTTTGCATAAATTGAATACAAGTAATCGCTTTGTGCACCACTACCGTAACTTGACGGAATGTTGCCTCCGCTAGCAGACCAACTTGATCCGGTTGCTTCGTATCGCCCAGGGGTTCCTGTTGCATAAGCAATTCCCGGATTATTTGAGAAGATCCAGGCCAACCACAAGGTATCTCCATTGAGGGCAGTTACCGTATTCTCTAAACCAACCGTCTGCCATCCACGAGTTGTTCTTACCGGGGTTATAGCTGTGCTGCTTAGTCTGTCACCAGGAACACCGTTATTGTCTGCATACACTCCTAACTGTACATCTCCCGAACCACCAGCAATATGGAAAGTGATGCTTTGTAAGATACCATTTTCGGTCATAGTATAAGGCATGGCCCTACGAGTAGTGTGTGTAGCATCTCTATCACCAACTGTGGTTACCCCAAGCGTATATAAAACGGTAGAACTATCTAAGGTAGTAACATTTTCTGTATTACTGAATCCAGAAATATTTCCTGCTACGTCTTTTGCCTGTACCTTAAATGAATAGGATGTGTTTTCTGCCAATCCACTTACGTCATAACCTGTAGCACCAGTACTTCCAATTAGCTCATTATTTTGGTATACATCGTATCCAGAAACAGCCACATTATCGGTTGATGCATTCCAGGTTAATGAAACGGTACTCGCAGTAACATTAAATGCACTAAGATTACCAGGTGTAGAAGGCGCCTCCTCATCAGGGATATTGGTATTATTAATGGTAACCACACTTCCGTTTGAGGGATTCCAGATGTCAAGATTACTAGGTATGGTAAACGGATCATTATTTGAGACAGTACCCACTTGCGATGCATTATCTACCTTTATGGTACGTGCCTCGATTTTGTTTTCGTCTACGAAAATCCACTTAAACTGATTAAATCTTGCCGAATTACGTGTCCAACTTTTACTATCATTATTAGATCGTAATGGAGCACCCCAGCACCCCTCGCCGGCATACACTGTTCCATTTTGATCATCTCTCACAAAACCTTCGTCGCTTCCTGTTCCAGTTGATGGGCGAAGAGGCCAAGTAGTTTTCACGGTATGCGCATCACATTCTATAACCAGTTTGACTCCTTTGTCATAAAAAAGTTGTGCCCAGTTATTATATTGATTAATACCTTCAGACTTTGAAGAAACATGAGGGCGCATAGGTTTGTGGTACTGTGCCATTTTCCAAATTGTATTGGGGTTGGCATTCAGGTCATCACGCAACCAGGTGGTTTGATTTCCCGAGATAGAAATCTCAGTATTCAAGGTATAGGTTCGTACCAAATTATTTCCAAAAGTAAGTGCGTAATAAACACTTGATGAAGGAACATCAAAAAGATGGTAGATACTATTATTACTATCTTCATGATTTCCTCGTGTTGCTACGATAGGAAACATTCTATTATCACTTGCAATAGTTAATTGCCAGTCGTTAAACCAATCGATCCATTCGCCATTACTATCACCATTAGTCATATCCCCACCAAATAAAACAGCGTGGGGCTTTAACTTTGCCACTAGCCTATTGGCGTTTTGTCTTGGTGTACGATTGTTTCGGGAATCTCCTCCTGCCACAAAGGATAATCTACTATTATCTGCAGGAGCTGTTTTAAACCAAAAACGTTCGCTGGTTCCTTCACTATCTTTTACTACAAAGTAATAAGCCGTATTAGGAGTTAAACCGGTAAGGCGAGCAAAATTGTTGTTCATTCCTTTATAAGAAATGGTTCTATCTGGAGCTTTTGAATTAGGGTAGCTGGTGTAGTTTGTACCAAAATCGGTAGTTCCATAATAAACAACAGGGGCTGTTCCTGAAGTTTGATCCCAACCAATTACGATTGAGGTGGCGGGGTTGTTTCGTAAAGTCAAACGGTATTTACCGTTTGATGAATACGAATTAATTGCTAATAACGAAATTAACAATACAAAAATTCTTTTCATTTTGTGTGAATTAAGGGTTAGTGTTTATATTAAGTAATCTACTTTAAAGCTTATTTGATCTTAATATTCACATTGCATCTACCATTTAAACTAAAATGTCTTTACTGCTATAAAATTAATCCACTGACTATGATAAAATTTTTCTGACTGCAAGTTTTAACCAAAACTTAAATTGAGTAACTTAAATTTATTCAAAACTTAATCTTACTAATAACTCAAATTTTGATAATTTATTTCATATATATAAAGACGTATATTTTATGATTTACCCCTAGTCATTTTTATAGTTATTGAAAGCTAAAAAATTATAAATTTGAAAATCAAAGCACACAAATATCGATAGTTTCAAATAATTTTAACCAGAGTACGTTTTATTTTGAATGATGAAAAACTCTAAAGCCTCAATTATTTTATACATCTCTGTATTCCTTATTTTTTTCGGAAGAGCCTGGCAACATCTATTTTGGGATGCACCATATCGGTCTTTCTTTTGGGACGAAGCACTACTTCAACCTATCGTAGAAGGAATTTTTAATATTCCCTGGAAGGATTATGTCATTAGTAGTAAAACAGACAATTTTATCCAAGGTATAATTCGAGCAAACGGTATGTTATATTTGATTGCTTCTATCTGTGCCTTATCTGCTAAGAGGTTGAACACAAGATGGATTCGTATCCCTATATTATTAGGGGGTGTTTCGTTGGTCATTTTGGCAATTCTTTTAACAAAAGAGAAGTTCTACCATGGAGCTCAATTTTTTGAGCATAGCATTCAGTTTGGCTTGCCCTTTGTTTTATTGTACAGTTTCAAAAATAATAGCGAAGAAAAAATTATTCTTTTGTTGAAAATTTTAATTGCGGTTACATTTTTCTCCCACGGATTATATGCCTTTGGATTCTATCCCGTTCCCGGAAAATTTGTAGATATGGTCATTCATATCTTTGGCTTCACTGAATCGACTGCAATTATCTTCTTGTACATCGCCGGAATTTTAGATTTTATATTGGCAGTATTAATTTTTGTTCCAAGGATAACTGTATATGCACTTTGGTATGCCGTAATCTGGGGGTTACTTACAGCACTTGCAAGAATTGTTGCCAATTTTTATGTAGACTTTCCGTTAGATTCTATTCATCAAAATCTTTATGAAACACTGTACAGGATTCCGCATGGTCTGGCCCCTTTTATCTTATTAATACTACTTGAGAAAGTTCCTCTTAAGATCTTTAATTCTAAATCGGTACGTGTTGACTAAAAAATCTTTAATAGATTTATCCTATTGTATTGCCGGAAAAGTATATGTTGGTGAAAACGAAAAAAGGCCATCTTAAGACGGCCTTTTAAATCTAGAAATTTCTCAACAAATCAATTATATTACTAATCAAACATATCTATATGTGTTTGATTATTCTAGATTCTTTGTGTATATCTCTATACACTACTCACAATAATCTACTGTATTATCAGCTTTTGTGTCACCGATTCTTCACCCTCTATTTCTACCTTAACTAGATAAATACCAGATTGTAAGGATAAACTCTTGGCAGATATCGTATTGGTTCCTGGGTTTAATTGAATCTTGGACTTTTCACTTCCTAACAAAGTATAGATCGTTGCGGTTGCGTTTTTAGTGGTTGTTCTTCCTATACTAAGTACAAAACTATCTTTTGCAGGATTTGGCCACATTCTAATAGATGATAAAGCTCCTTCATCCTCATTACCAAGGATAGCCGTTGTTCCAGCAAAATCTGTAGCAATTGCAGTAGATCCTCCACAAGTTCCTTCGTAAATTTTCACATTCGAGAATGTTGAGTTATTACCCGAACCAGCATCATTGTCATTGATGAATACTAATCGATCCATAGAACCTGTATAGAAACCACCAACAGGGATTACATAGGTAGTAGTGCCTCCGGCATAGTTATCATAGTTGGTCACTCCGTAATTTTGGGTACCATGTACTTTGAAATATCTCGTAGATGTTAGATTATTATCATCTTCAAAACCAACTGCATGGATTTCTCCTTGAGAAGTACTGCTGAAATCAAACTCAATAACTGTATTTGCAGTTACATTATAGTTTAATGCAATGAACTTCCAAGTGTTATTAGTCATTGACAATCCAGCTCCTCCATTTACGATTGTAGCATTACCTGCAGAATCTTGATTAGAGAATGGTGTAAGTGTGAAATCATTAAAGTTGATCGCATCACAAGTTGGATCCGGACCTGGACCTGTGGATCCATTTTGGATACTCACATCATCGATAGCAATATCACTTTGCCATCCACTAGTACCACTACCTGTAACCACGTTAAATCGTAACTGAACACTAGCTTCTCCAGCATAAGCTGCAAGATCGACATCGGCTGCATTCCAGTTATTTCCTTGCGCTCCATTTCTACTAAATACGCTTGTCCAGTTTCCATCATTATTCGTTCTGGCTTCAACCGTTAAGCTATTAATAGCACTACCAAACATATGATATTGGAACGTAAGATTTGGTTCTGTTAAGCTACTAAAATCTAAACAAGGTGAGTTAAGAATAGCGCTCTTGTTTGGATACCCTGTACCATTTCCAGATGCCTCGACATATAGGTAGAAGTTACCATCGGCCGCACCACTTGGTCCAGTTTGATTAGAAGGAGTTCCATTAGAATCTCTTGTCCAGTCTAGATCATCTCCAGAAGTGGCATTTGACCACTCTCCAAGATTGGTTTCAAAACTTTCGCTGAATGGGAACGAAGCAACATCTCCAGAACATTCTCCTGTTCCAGGTCCTGGGCCAGGTCCACCATCACATGGATTGGTAAATGAAACTGTTTGATCTGTTTGACCGTTAGAACCACCATTGTTATTTTCATTTGCATCTTGTCCTACTCCTCTTTCGGCAAATGCTTTCCAGATTAGACAGTTATACTGTCCACCATATAGGTCTTGATCTGCTTGTAGAATTCCATCCCGACCTGAAACAAATCCAGGATTATTAGCTGTATTTTTAAGTCCTTCAATAACGAGGGCCATAGCAATATTATTCCCACCTGTACCATTATAGAAATCAGGATCAAAACCTTCTTGATCTATTAATAACCATGTCATATCCCAAAGTATTGTTGCAAAAGCATATCCCACACCGTGTGGTCTTGCTAACCCGCCTATATCAGCATAATCGGTGTCATTAATAGATCTGTTTGTAGAGTAACGCGTAGGTCGGATTCCAGCCCCATCGGTTGCTTGTCCAAGCACATATGCTCCTACCCCTCTACCGTCGGTTCCAACATCTCCTGCTTTCATCGTAAGCATTAGACCAAAATAATCAGACCATCCTTCACCCATTTGCTCAGACCCTCCTAGCGTGTTCGAAGAAGGACCTCCTACTAATCGAATAGAAATACCATGACCATACTCGTGAACGATAATTACGTTATCAAAAGATCCATCTCTACCAGGATTGGTTCGGTTCCATAAAAACATCTGCATTCTTGGGTTACCTCCATCTCCTGGAGTGGCAAAATTTGCATTATTAGTCCCACTACCGTCTTGGGCATCAGCATTTACAGAATCGCTTCCTGCTCCACCATTCCCATAGTTATTTTCCTGGAAGTTTCCACTTGCTTCGTTGAAACCATACTCATAAAAAACATCGTGTATAATATTATTCCAATAAAATAAATTGGTAACAGATGCGCTTCTATAAGCGCTTGGTTGCTGGCTTAAATCTACAAGAAAATCAAAATCCAAACTTGAGCCACCATCTGGTGAAAATCCGGTTCCATTATTTCCATTGCTATCATCTTGTGCCCAAACGTTATTTCCGCGAGTAATTGTATACTCTGCTCCTGGACTTCCGTTGGTGTCGTGCCATCCAAATGGTGACGCCGAGGTTGCAGGATCAGTTACAATAGATCTGTTACCATGTATAGGACTTTCCACCGGCATTGGGTAAACATTATAAGAATCAGGAGCAAGTGCGGCTGCAGCTTCTGCCTTTGTCATTGGTCCAATTCTTTTACTATCAAACAATACGGATCCATGATTATGAGATCCATGACCCTCAGGAGAATCAAAACTACACTTGATTACCCAGTTATGTTCTCTTAAAATTTTGTTGGTAGCTGCATCTATATAAGCATTCCACCAATTTTGAGCTCCTTTTTCATACAAATTTACATTCCAGGTTAAACGAAGTTCTTTATTGTGCAAAATATAAACTTGTCTTGCTTTAATAGGTTCATCTGCCGTAATTCCAGAGTTTTTATACTCATAAACAGTGCTTCCGCTAGATTTGTTTACTGTACGTAAGAGCCTTGCCCCTTTTGATAACCTATGAGCGTTGATTACCGCTCCTATGGCATCCTCGGGTGTTGTAACAGCCCTAGTCGAAGTGGCTTTTGCATTAAGTTCGGGAACAAACTGGTTAACCTCATAAGTCACCTTATTGTTTTGTACAGTCAACTTATACGTTCCGTCTTCAACAGGAGTTCCTTTATAATATTGTTTTACATAAACATGAGTGATTCCAGCTTTAAGAGAAGGAACCTCATCTGTAATTTTCCATTCTGAAAAATCATTGAGGGTTTCAGATGATTTTGAAGAAGTTGTTAGCGCGTCGCTGAAGTGATTTTGGACAATAGCTGTCATGTCCTGAGCTAAAATTGTTTGCCCCATCAGAAATAATAAAAGGACAAACGAGTAGACTTTTTTCATAAAAATATGTTTTGAGTTTGTGTATTGCAAAATTAACAAAAACAAAAGGATTTCTAATAAAACTTAAAAAATCTACATTAAATTACCATAAATTAACAATTATACTGTAATATTTTCAACTTATTAGTTAAAAGGACGTTCTTCGCCAATCAATCTTCATCCAGCTATTGTAAACACTACAGGTACCAAAAAAATCATCATTAAAAAGTTAACAGACCCAAAATCAGAAATAATATTATTCCCTTTTTCTTATTACGGTAAAAGTGTCAAAAAAAATTAGTCAGTTTTGTCAAAAAAATTATCTATTACTATCAATAAAACATCAATTTGATTAACAAAATTTCATAAAACCTAAACAAGATATTCGTAAATTGCTGTCGAAAGATTCATCTTTTTTTTAAAAAAATATACGCTAATGAAAAGCACTATTTTTGAAACTTCACTTTACTCAAATCATAGTATTATAGTGCCTGATACTATTGTTAAAGTGTTTCTTGATTACGGTCACAAAAGAGTTATTACTAAAATTACTTTTGAAAATAAATCAGTTACTTTTCATGCTGCCCTTCAAAAGTATCAGAATCGCTATCATATTACTTTTAATAAGGCAAATCAAAAAAAACTTGGTGTTTTCCCTACGGATTACTTTACAGTTGAATTATCCGAAGACGTTTCAAAATATGGTGTAGAAATGCCCGAAGAATTTGATGCGGTTTTACAAAGTGACCCCGAAGCTTTTGAAATTTTTGAAGGATTAACCGATGGAAAAAAACGTAGTCTTATTTATTACATTTTAAAGATTAAAAATTCCCAAAACAGAATTGATAAGGCGCTCATAATAACAGAAAATTTAAAACGAGGGATTAGAGATAATAGAGAATTAATTAAAAAACCTTGATAGTTCTTAAAGCATAGGTGCTTTTCATATTTTCCTATCAAACAAAAGCCATTAAAAAGTAACCTTAATCTAAAATTACTTATGGTTTCCTTAACAAATTCTTTGCTATAAACTAAAACTACATTATCTTACGTTAACAAATGACTTACAAATCATAAAACTATGAAAACGTTACAATTGATAGTACTCACCTTTTTATCCATAACTATTTTTAGTTGTAAAGGAGAAAAAAAGGAAGAAAAGGATCAAGAAAATAATACGGAAACAGTTACAGTTCAGAAACAAGAGGAACCAGAAACGAAGACTTTGGAAATCACCCTGGAGCCAAAAAGTGATAGTAAAGCCGTAGGAAAAATTGTTTTTACTGAATCTGAAGGTATGGTTACTATGGTCGCCGAATTAACCGGATTAAGTGAAGGAGAACATGCCATACATATTCATGAAAAAGCCGACTGCTCCTCGCCTGATGGAAAATCAACAGGTGGACATTGGAATCCAACCATGGAACCTCATGGCTCATGGGGCGCTAAAGAAGGGTATCACAAAGGCGATATAGGTAACTTTAAAGTAAATGCTGAAGGCAATGGAAATATCACATTTGCGACTAATGATTGGTGTATTGGGTGTGACGATCCAAAAAAGAATATTGTAGGCAAAGCCATCATTGTTCACCAGGGAGTTGATGATTTTAAATCCCAACCATCGGGTGCTGCCGGAAGCCGGATAAGCTGTGGAGCTATTATCCAATAGGAAAAAAGAGATTAAAATACTACAAAGAGGTTGTTTATAAACAACCTCTTTTTGTTTTCATAATTTGATAATAAGAGATAAATAATTAAAAATAAAATTAACTTTGTATCAAACCTTGGCAAATGAATCCTTCAACTTCAGGTTGGGTAGAAAAGTTTTTAAAAGACCCTGATTATGACCACCAACTCTTACAATGGTCTATTGATGAGTTATATTCTAATCTGAGGAAAACTGGATTTATTTATGGTACTTCTGTTGAAACCTTAATTTCTAATAAATCAGACATTGTTTATTCTGAAGAAGAAAAAACAAAAATCAATTTGTTTACTGCCTTGATGGTAACATATTATGACACCATCGAGAATGCCAATAAAAAGGATTGTATTGAGGCACTGGTTCAATTCTATAATTTTCTGGATACCAAAAAGTCCTTCTTTTCTTTCATCAATGTGCTTCCCGCTAACACTAGTGAAAAACTGGAGAAAATAATTCATACTCGTATACAAACAAACGAATCTATTTTCAAAAAGAACTTTAGTCATTTATTAACAAATGCATTACTTTTTATTGATGTATTGGCATTTGATTACTTTTTGATACATGACAAAAATCCTTTTGAGTATGCGGCCAAATTAGAAGAAACCCTAACCAATACAGTTTTTCTAGCGCTTAATTCTAAAGAGGAGCAAGATGAATATGATGAGTTATTGGTTAAATTATTTGCTTCATCGGTGAGATATACAGATATTTCTTCTGAAGAAGATGCAAGTTTTGACTATATAGAATTAGATCCTTATACCGATGAAATCGAAAAAAGATATATCCTGGATCTGACCAGTATGGCAGTTTGGAATGACAAAAAACTAGATAAGGGTGAACAAACGTTTATGTCGGCTCTGGGTGCAGAATTAGAAATACCTGCAGAAATCATAAATGAATCTATAAACCTTGTGCAAGAGTTTATAAATGATTACAAGGACCAAATTTCCTATTTTAATTACTCACACCCTGCGTTACATTTTTATCAACAAACATCCAGAACGGTAAGTGTATTGATTTTAAGAAACAAAAAGCGCTTAATAAAAGAAATTTCAGAGAGTAAAGATCTCATGATACTGCTAGGGCAATCTACGGTTAGAGATTTATCTAAGGAAGAGAAAAAACAAGTAAAACAACAACTACTAGATATCTGTAAAACGATTCCTTCGCTTGCTATTTTTATTCTTCCTGGTGGAGGCCTGCTATTACCTCTATTGGTAAAATTTATACCTCAATTATTACCATCTGCATTTAATGAGAATAAGTAAGGGCTATATTTCAAGTTTTTCGAGCTCTTGGTAATTTCGCTTCAATTTTCTAGTCAAAATTCCATAAACGATTCTATAAAATAAAGCGATTATTCCCATGAATATGGCCAAAACTATAATCGTTATCATAATAATTATATAGACAGGCACCTGTTCTTGTGAGGAGTCCACTTTATATTTATCTGTAAAAATTGCCAGGTAACTTACTAGTATTATTGCCGTAAGTGACAAAAAACTAATAACAGTCCAGACATAGTATTTTACTGTTTTTCTGGTATCTAATATATTTTGCATCAATACTTTTGCAGAGTCCGTGGTCTGAATTCTTTTATAATTTAAGTAAAATCTAACAATGAAATATCCAAGTATAACATAAGATAATATAGTAGAAACAGTAGAAAACCCTTTTAAGTCATATATCTCAAATTTTTCATAATCTCCACTTACTCGCACTAGTATATCAATAGAAGCCCAAAGTACAAACTCTAAGATACTTATAATAAAAATCCATTTAACACTTGAAGAAGATTTCTTCAGTATCATCTGATAGATCTCTTTATAGGACAATTTGGGCAGCACTTCTTCTTGCCTCTTCCAATCTTGTTTTAATAATTCTAATTCGTCCATGGGGTTAGGGATTTAATATTTTTTTCAATTTTGTCTTAACTCGGTTCATCTTTACCCTGGCATTTACTTCGCTAATACCCATTGTTTCGGCTATTTCTTTGTATGATTTATCTTCAAGATATAAAAAAACCAAAGCCTTTTCAATGTCATTTAGCTGTTTTACAGCCGAATACATAAGCTTTAGTTGTTGTTCTACTTCATCATCATATTCTTCGGCCTTTATTTTAAAGTCTATCGATTCTATATCGGTAGTACTTAAACTCCTTTTAGATTTGCGATATAAAGTAATCGCCGTATTTAACGCCACTCTATACATCCATGTACTAAATTTTGCATCTCCTCTAAATTTTGGATACGCTTTCCAGAGTTGAATTGTAATCTCCTGAAACAAATCATTATGCGAGTCAGGATCATTGGTATAAATTCTACAAACCTTGTGCACAATATTCTGATTTTGCTCAAGGTTGGTTACAAAATTATGTTCTAATTCTTTATTCACTGTTGATAGTTACATCTTATATGTAGTAAAAAAAAGATTTCCGTTACAAATAAATAGTAAGGTTTGTCAAATTTGATTTTCTATTCTTCTCAAAATTAAGATTTTGCAAATCTAAAATAACCACAAAATATCTTTTATATTTGAGTATAATTTTATTTACCCCTCATTATCTAAACGATATGATAAAATTTGTAATATATGTGAGTAAGGTTTCTGTACCCTTATCTAAAACAGCACTTAATGATTTAATTGCCGAATCAAGGCATAATAATAAAGAAAATCTAATCACAGGTATCTTATTACATATAGATGGAGTTTTTCTTCAATATATTGAAGGCCCGGAAGACAAGATTGATCAATTATACCAAAAGATAAAAGAAGACGATAGACACAGGGATTTGAACATATTAGAATCTGGTTTAATCCAAACCAGGAAGTATAAAGAATGGCAAATGCTTTTTAAAAGAATTACGTTGCCAGAACTAAATCAACTTATAGGAAATAAAAAGGTTGATATAAAAAATATTGATATAAACCTTATAAACCATGAAACGGCAAAACAGATTTTTGAACAATTCCAGATTTAATCTTTTTTTGATTGACCTATAGCGTTATTAATGTCATCATCATATTTTGCATGCTAGAAACATAGGTTTTATTTATATAAAAGCACTAGTATTTTAGTATCCATATTCATCTATTAAATTATTATAAATCTTCTAATTCGTATCTCTTTTTTTCATACATTTAAAACTAAGAATGACTAAAAAATAGCTATTGATTCTTTTTACCCCTAATCTTTGTGGATTTATACAAAAATGTTATTCTCAATAGCGTATTCTCTTTTTTTGGTTCTAATATTCAAAACACATTGTTATAGCAACTTCCTATAAAGGGAAGTAAGTATTGTTTTAAAATTATTAAACCTAGCAAAAATGAAATGTTTTCTGATAGGGGGCTATAACGATTCACAACAAAGTATTGAAGCCTATATACAGGCCAATTTCTTTTATATACAGATTTATGGAAGGATTAACTCGTATTCAGAAGCCGAAAAAAGTATTCATAAAATACGACCAGAGCTGCTTATTTTGGATTTAGATGAGCACACTGAAAATAATGCCCTTAACCTATTAAAAAAAATACGTAAGTTTAATATAGACATGTTGGTAATTCTTGAAGAAGGTCTCAAAATCACTACCTACCTTACTAAAAACAATATCTCATTTATTAATAAACCATTAGATCATAATGAATTAAGATATCATCTAAGTGGGATATATGTAAAGAGAACTAAAGAAAAAGAATTGCATCAAATTCTGGATAGAATTCGTATTACAGCTCCTAAAAAAAGAATAGCTATTCCGCAGGAAAAACAAATACAAATGATTCCTATAAGTGAAATTATGTATATCGAAGCCGATATAAACTATTGCCAGGTTCACATTCAAGATGAAAAATCAATCTTAGTATCCAAAACATTAAAAAGTTTTGAGCAACAGCTTATTAACAATATTGAATTTTATAGAATACATCAATCTTACTTAATCAACTTGAACTACATAAGTAAAATTATTAAAACCAAATTGCCACAGGTAATAATGACAAATGGAGATATTCTCACAGTTTCAAGATCAAAAAAGACAGACTTCTTAAATCACTTATTGAAGTAAGTTATCTTCTTCCAAACGACTTCAAATAAAAACACATAGTAAAAAGATAAACTATCATCGTAAAGATGATAGTTTATCGACCTAACCTACCTTAATCCAAAAAATAAGGCATTCCAATTGTTTTCTAGATAAACTTCTACCTAAAACCAGAAAACAATTAAAACACCTAGGTTCTTAAATAGTCACAATACATACCGTAAACAATGATATTGCGACAAGAAACATCATATAAACATCTATCTTTTTCATAACTGTTTTAGTATATCAATTATGGATAAACCAAGTAGCAAAGTAATACCTCAAGGCTTCTATGACTTATCTATAACTATTAAAACTATTTCTGGATTATAGCGAAGAATCAGATAATTGTTGCTGATCATTATCGGCAGTATATCCCGTATCAACAATTTTAATTTCTTCCTGAATTTGAACTTTTTTCAAAACATGATTAACTGCAAGCGCAGAAGCAATAATAACTACTAAAAATAAAACGTAACTTTTTTTCATAACAAATATATTTAAGGTTAAACTTTTACACGTTAGTAAATTTGGGTTTTAAGTATCGTGCAATTATGAGATGTGAATGAATCATTAAGATTCTCTAGGGGTAATGAATCGAAGTTTACGTTAAAAACTCTGAATGCTAAGTTGATGATTTACAATCGTTTGTCAAAAATTCAATTATTATTTTGTGCTTAATTTTTATTATTTAGATTAAAAGAATTATTATTTGGGTCATCTTGAGACCATTTCAACATCCTAAAAATTTAGCAAACAGCAAGTTACACATAATACAATTATGGTCAAACCGTAATTATAAGTGTGGTAAAATTAGCCCTTGCAACTTTATTACAGTATTTAGAACAAAAAAACGGTCAAAAAACCGTACAACAACGACGAATATACATTAAGCATTATTAGGATAATTCTTACATCATTAAAAGAAGAATTACAATAGCATATTTGACCTTTAGAAATTATCTTTGTAAAACAATTGTAATGGATTATGAATATACCTTTCTCTAACTTGCCAAGATTGGTAATTATTGGCGGTGGTTTTGCAGGAGTTGCTTTAGCCAGAAAAATGATAAAAGAAAATGTGCAACTGGTATTATTGGACAGGCACAACTATCATACTTTCCAGCCCCTACTCTATCAAGTATCTACTTCATCTTTAGAACCTGATTCGATAGCTTACCCGCTACGAAAAATAATAAAAAGAGGTAAGAACACCTACTTCAGAATGGCAGAAGTGGAATCAATAGATCCTAATAATCAGAAAATTCAAACTAATATTGGAACCATTTCTTATGATTATTTGGTAATCGCAACGGGGGCAAAAACCAATTTTTTTGGGAATACAACCATCGAAAGCAATGCGATGCGCATGAAAAACCTTCCGCAGGCCTTGAATCTAAGAAGTTTGATGCTCGAAAATCTGGAACAAGCTGTAATTACCACAGATCCTGAAAAAAGGAAAGAGTTATTAAGTTTTGTACTTGCCGGAGCTGGACCTACAGGAGTTGAATTAGCCGGAGGTATAGCAGAACTAAAGCTTAATGTTTTGCCCAAAGATTATCCGGATATGGATTTTAGTGAAATGGAAATTCATTTGATCGAAGGAGCACCACGTATTCTACCTCCTATGAGCGAAAACGCTTCTAAAAAGGCCACCAAATTCTTGGAAAAACTTGGAGTTCATATTCATTTAAATACACAGGTAACCAATTATAAGGATAACCTTGTAAATACTAATACAGATCTGTCGCTAAAAACGGCCACATTTATATGGTCGGCTGGTGTGACAGGGGCTCCAGTTACAGGAATTAAAGCAGAATCTTTAATTCCAAGAGCAAACCGATATAAAGTGAATCAATTTAACCAAATTGATGGTTACAAAAATATTTTTGCTATTGGGGATATCTCTATAATGCAAACCAAAGCGTATCCCAAAGGTCACCCTATGGTAGCTCAACCAGCAATACAACAAGGAAATCATCTGGCAAAAAATTTAAAGAAACACCTTAAAGGAAAACAAATGATTCCTTTTAAATATTTCGACAAAGGATCAATGGCTACAATTGGGCGTAACAAAGCAGTTGTCGATTTAGGTAAATTTAAATTTGGAGGCTTTTTTGCCTGGTTTATCTGGATGTTTATTCACCTATGGTTCCTGGTAGGTTTCAGAAATCGATTTATTACCTTTTTCAACTGGGTATATAATTATATCAACTATGATAAAGCCGCTAGGTTAATTGTAAGACCCTTTAAGAATGATAATGGTTCTGTAGAGCGGGTATAGTTATAAAAAAACCTTTCATTCAATTCAATTATCTTCATTAAATAATTTTGAGGGTAAGGCTAATAATTCTTGTCGGGAAACTTTTTCCCCTTCAGTTGGGGGAATTATCGGTACAGGGTCTGACAAATATGAGATTTTATCAAATTCAACTTGTTTTTTCCCTTCTTTTAATTCTAAAATAAGCCCCGGTAATCCCCAATATCCCATCGGACCTTCACTAATTTTTATTTCTCTGGTATACCAGGCTTCTACAAATGTATCTTGTTTTTGTAATGTTGCCTTGTAACAGGTATATTTATCAATATTTTTTTTCTCTTTGGTAAGAACCCAATTAGGTTTTATTATCGCCTCTTCTATTAAAAATGATCTTCTTTGCAAATCAAATATATACACTCGAATCGAACTGGTCTTTTTCATTTGATCCAGATCTTTATAGATTACTTCAGAATTATAAAAATTAATGATGTATTTACTTATGACCTCTCCAGTATCGGTGGTAACTTGTTTTGATATTGTATCATTCTGCACTCTTTCCTGTGGATAATACAAGGATTTGTTTTTACCGACTCTTAACACAGTAGTAAACTTATATTCTGGAATATCCTCTAGCACAAAATCATACTTTTTACGTTCCTCTATTTTTCTTCTAATAGAGTCGACTCTTCTTCGCACATCTACATATAGTGAATCCGGATCATTCTCTGGTAAAGCCGCTTCGCCTAATTCTACACGCGCCGTATATTTAGAATTTTTCTTTTTTGATTTTGCGGGAACCCTTTTTTCTTTATAAAAAATAGTCTCTTGTTGGGCATTCAAAGATAATGTAGATAAAGTAAAGGTTAATAGTAGTATTTTTTTCATGATTTGATTGATGAATTTTGGTTACTAAAGTAATTTAAATTCTTTTAACTAAAAAATTAGTTAAAAAATATCTAACCTAATTATACAATTCATCTCCCTATTCTGACAATTGAGAAATATTCAATTTCAATTCCTGATTTCATGGTAGACTTTTGAACCATCAATCAAAACAATGCCATAGACATGAAGCCAATACTAACCATTTCTTTTTTAATAATTTCTTTCTTCTCTTACGCACAAACTACTATCAGTGGTATGGTAACAGATACCAAAGGCATACCTATTACAGGAGCCAATGTATATCTAGATGGCACGTATGATGGTAGTTCGTCTGATGAAAATGGTACATTTTCATTTACTTCTTCAGAAACCGGGCAGCAAACTTTGATCGTATCATTTTTGTCCTTTGAAACATACTATTTGCCAAAAGAGGTAAATGAAATGAAAAACTTGAACATCAAATTAAAAGAAGACGTAAATTCTCTTGGTAGTGTAGTTCTTAATGCAGGATCATTTTCTGCTGGTGACAATAGTAAAGCTTCTGTATTGACTCCTTTAGATATTGTAACTACTGCCGGATCCGCAGGAGATTATATTGCCGCATTACAAACGCTGCCGGGTACCTCTAACGTATCTGAAGATGGAAGACTTTTTGTACGAGGTGGAGATGCCAATGAAACTAATATCTACATTGATGGTTTACGGGTTTTTCAGCCTTTTTTGACGACCACCAACAACATCCCAACTCGAGGTAGATTTTCTTCCTTTCTATTTAAAGGAACTAATTTCTCAACTGGGGGATATTCGGCAGAATTTGGAGATGCCTTATCCAGTGTACTACTTCTAAACACAATTGACGAACCCGACCAGGAAAAAACAGAGCTCCAATTTATCAATGTAGGGTTAGGTGGAGGAAATACTCAGAAATGGAAAAACAGTTCTTTAAGTGCGAATGCTTTTTATGTAAATTTAAAGCCCTATCAAGACATTATTGACCAACGGGTAGAATGGATAAAACCCTATGAATCTTTATCGGGAGAAGTAGTATACCGACATAAATTCAATAATGGGCTTTTAAAAGTATATGGTGGGTTGAACTATGCCAACTTAGAACTTATACAAGAAGATATAAATGTACCGGAAGGGGTTAACTTTGGACTTAAAAATCGTAACCTATACCTTAATGCCTCGTACAAAGGTAGCCTGGGAAATGATTGGAGCCTTGCTACAGGAGCCAGTTTTGCAAATGATTTTAATGATGTAAAAATTGTTGATACCAATGTTGATGATGATGAAAATAGTTTTCACTTAAAGTTGAAATTAAGAAAGCGTTTCAGTAATCGATTTAAACTGAATTTTGGAGCTGAGCAATTTATAAATACGTTTTCTGAAACAGCCGATTCTCCTGATTTCGACAGCTTCAAAACCAGGTATGATAATAATAGTACAGCTGTTTTTACCGAAGCCAATGTCTTCTTTAGCAAAAAGCTGGCCATGCAAATCGGTGCAAGAGGAGTTCATAACACTTTACTAGATTATACAAAGATTTCACCCAGAGCATCTTTGGCCTACAAAACCTCATCAAAATCCCAAGTATCGATTGCATATGGCGACTTTTATCAAGCGGCACAAAACGATGTATTAAAATACAACACTACATTAGAACCAGAAAAGTCTTCTCATTATATTCTTAACTATCTATATCAAAATAATGGTAGAACCTTTAGAGCCGAAGGCTACTACAAAGCATACGATAATCTAATAAAATTCGATACCGAGTTTGCAGAATTTGATAGTAATTTCAATAATACAGGAGATGGATATGCTACTGGTGTAGATATTTTCTGGAGAGATAATAAATCTATCAAAAATCTTGAGTATTGGGCAAGCTATTCTTACCTGGACACCGAGAGGAACTATAAAAATTACCCAAATAAGGCAACTCCAAATTTTGCGGCAACTCACAACTTGTCCTTAGTCACAAAATACTGGATCAGCGATTGGAAATCTCTACTTAGTACCACTTATAACTTTGCTTCAGGCAGACCATATAATGATCCTAATACAGGAGTTTTTCAAAATCAAAAAACCCGATCTTTTAATTCGGTAAATTTTAGTTGGGCGTATTTGATAAGTCAACAAAAAATCTTGTATTTCTCTGTTTCAAATGTAATGGATTTTGATAATGTATTCAATTATCAATATTCAAATACCCCCAATGCAAATGGAGAATTTGCCAGACGCGCAATACGACCTAATGCAGATCAATTTTGTATTCTTGGATTCTTTTGGACTATAAGTGACAATAAAGCAGACAATCAATTAGACAATCTTTAATCAAAAACTATTATAATTATGAAAACTACAATTCTTGTATTAACAACATTATTTTTGATCTTTTCGTCTCCAGTTCTTGCACAGAACAACGATCACTCTATAAAGGTCACTGTATCCAACATCAAGTCAAACGAAGGCACGATCGAGATAGGACTTTATAAAAGCAAAGAAAACTTTTTACGAAAAACCTATAAGGCTATTCGGATAAA
The DNA here is from genome assembly GCA_947496555.1 of uncultured Aquimarina sp. Classification (GTDB taxonomy): domain Bacteria; phylum Bacteroidota; class Bacteroidia; order Flavobacteriales; family Flavobacteriaceae; genus Aquimarina. The sequence goes on from CANMDH010000012.1 coordinate 19,499, forward strand.
GGCAAACAAAACCGGCGTACATGTTCTTTTCGAAAACATTGAACCGGGTGAATATGCCATCTCATTATATCATGACGAAGATGAAAATAAAAAGTTAAATACATTTTTAAAAATTCCTATCGAACCATACGGTGTAAGTAATAATGCAAAAGGACGATTTGGTCCCCCACAATGGGAGAATGCACGATTCAATGTTGAAGATAAAATAGTAGTACAAAATATAAGACTGTAAACCGATAGACATTTCGTCCTTAAAATATTACAACTCGGTCATAAATACTGTTATAACACTTCTAACCGATCGATCTTTACGTCATAATCATTAAAATAAAAACTATGAAGACTTTTATAATAATACTAACCCTCTTAACTGGAGTAGCTGTAAACTCCCAGGCCAGTTATGAAAAAGGAATGACCAAAGCTTTTGAGTTATGGGAAAATAAAAATCCTGACCAGGCAATCAACCTTTTTGAGCGTATCGCCCAGGCAGAACAAGAAAACTGGTTACCATTTTATTATGCAGCCCAGATTCATATTTTCACTTCATTTGGTATAAAAGACGCTAATGAAATCGAATCTAGATTAAAAAAAGCACAGGATTTTCTGAATGAAGCCAGGACTTTCTCAAAAGATAACGCAGAAATCTTAATCATGGAAGCAATGCTTAATACTGCTTATGTTGTTTACAATCCTTCAGTATATGGGATGACGCATTCTGCAAAAGTTGAAGAGCTTTATCAAAAAGCAAAAGTTTTGGAGCCCGAAAACCCAAGAGCAATGCTTTATCATGCCGAATGGAAAATGGGTGGTGCAAAATTCTGGGGTAAAGACCCAAAGGCCTTTTGTCCCGAGATAGAAAAAGCTATCTTGTACTTTGAAAAAGAAGCTAACCATGATGAACCATTTTATCCAAAATGGGGGATGAATCAGGTAGAGCGAGTTCAACAGAATTGCAAATAGAAGACCATATTTAAAATGAGTAGCCAAAAATTCATGGGAGGCAGTATCCTAAAAATAGCAAGAATTAGTTTCATCATTGCTTTGCTTATTGAGTTATTCTTTCTACTATTCAAAATAGGAAGACCAATCGTATGGCAAAACGAATTTGAAAACCTATTGATACATTTTATGTTTGCTTTTCCGTTAACCGTGGTAAACGGATACTTCTTTGATTTTTTGGAAAAATGGTATACTTGGGAAAAACAACCTCAAAAACGATTGTGGTTTGGTGCTATGGGCTCTATTATTTTGACCATGATAACCCTGGCTATAATAAGGGTAATATTAGTGGTAGGAATTTATGGGAAATCTTTCAATAAATTTCTGCAAGATGAGAGATTAAGTTTCTATATCATTGGATTTATTATTACAATGATAGCCTCCCTTTTTTTTCATGCATTTTATTTTTACAAAGAGCTACAAAAACAAAAAATAACAGAACAGAAAATTATTGCAGGAACTGCTTCGGCAAAGTTTGCAGCTCTAAAAAATCAGCTGGATCCTCATTTTTTGTTTAATAGTCTCAATGTATTGACTTCTTTGATAGAAGAAAATCCCAGGATGGCTCAGAAGTTTACTACTTCACTATCCAAGGTATATCGATATGTTTTAGAACAAAAGGACAAAGAACTAGTAACGGTAGATGAAGAGTTGAAGTTTGCTAGGACCTATATGACTTTGGTACAACTACGATTTGAAGACAGTATTGTATTTGATATCCCAGATCAAGCTTCAAATCCCGAGGCAAAAGTAGTACCACTGTCTTTGCAGATATTACTAGAAAATACTGTAAAGCATAATGTAGTAATGCCCGAAAGACCATTACACATCAAAATTTACGAAAAAGATGGATTTTTAATCGTAGAAAATAATCTTCAACCCAAAGAGGTTGTAAAACAAAGTAGCGGCGTTGGTCTGGGTAATGTGCAACAACGATACGCATTGCTGACCAAAAGAAAGTTTTCGGTTTACAAAACAGAAGATGTCTTTATAGCCGAACTTCCTATATTAACTAAAAAAATAAAATTTGTAGATATGGAAATGTCACAAAACATAGAAACCGTAGAAATGGCAAAAAGCCTAAAGTACGAACGAGCTAAAGAACAAGTTAAAAGAATTAAGGAATTCTATGGTAACCTGGTTTCATATTGTATAGTCATTCCACTTTTGGCACTGCTTAATTACAAGACCACCGGCTTTGGTTTGCCATGGGTTATCTTCCCGATAGTTGGATGGGCAATAGGGCTTATATTTCATTATATGGAGGCCTTTGACCATCACCTTCTTTTTGGAAAGGATTGGGAAAAAAAGAAAATCAAAAAGTATGTAGAAGAATCAAAAAAGAGATATCATGAGTGATTATAAAAATAAGGCAGCTTACGAAAAAGCTAAAAAAAGAGTTGAAAACGAAAAAGGATTCTATTCGCACCTCACGGCATATATTATAATCAATATTGCTTTGTTATTTATAAACGCAGATTTAGGGGAAGAAGATTTTAATAATTGGTTTCGCTGGAACCAATTACTTACCCCTATTCTATGGGGAATTGGTCTAGCAATTCATGGAATACATGTCTTTGGTAAAATTCCCTCTTTTGGCAAAGACTGGGAAGAAAGAAAAATTAAAGAACTAATGGATAAAGATGATTTCTGAAATTAACAATATACACATGAAAGATCTTGAAGAACAAAATAAAGTCTATGAAGAAGCTAAAAAAAGGGTCGAGAACGAAAAAGGATTTTATATACACCTCATCACATATATTCTATTAAATATTGCGATACTGTTCTTTAAACATAAAATTTTACTCTTCGTTAATGCCGACGTGAAAGATGAAGATTTTATCGGCTGGTGGAGATTGGGAAACATTTTAACTCCTGTATTATGGGGAATTGGATTACTCTTTCATTGGCTTTGGGCATTTAAGAAGACGTTCCTATTTAATGATAAATGGGAAAAGAAAAAGATTAAAAAAATAATAGAAGAAGACGATTTATAAAATACACCTATCATGAAAAATTTTGAAGAACAAAAAAGGTATGAGCGTGCCAGAGAACGTGTAACAGAATTAAAAAAGTTTTACAATAACTTGATATCCTATCTGTTGGTAATTGGTTTTTTGGCCGGAATAAATTATTATCAAAATGAATGGCATTATCCTTGGTTTTTATGGGCCGCTTTTGGTTGGGGAATTGGTTTGGCCTTTCACGCTGTAAAAGCGTATAGAATAAATCCTATGTTCAATAAAGATTGGGAAGAACGAAAAATCAGAAAATATATGGAAGAAGAGCAAGATAAAGACAAACAACTTTGGGAGTAAACTTATTAATGAATAAATGATTCAATGAGAGAATTAATAAATGAATCAAGAAATTATCCCAACATAATTACAAATTGCAAAATATATGGAAAAAAGTGAATTTGTAGAAAAGTTTAAAAAAAGAACAAAAAGGTTATCGTTAGATATTATTTTGCTAATCGACACCCTTAAAAAAACCGAGGCTACAAAAGTAATCAGTTATCAAATAATTAAGAGTGCTACTTCAACAGCCGCAAATTACAGAGCTGCTTGCATAGCAAGGTCAAAAAAAGAATTCTATTCAAAAATATCTATAACTACAGAGGAAGCAGATGAAACTGTTTTCTGGTTAGAATTATTACAAGAGTCTGGTCTTGCATCGAATCATAATACCATTCCTCTATTAGAAGAAGCGAATGAAATTTTAAAAGTTTTGTCCAAAGCAAGAAAAAATACTTCGTTTTAAGTGGTTTTCAAAAAATTAAAATATTATTAACTACATAGTAAAGTTTTACTGAATCATTAAGTCATTCTTTCATTAAATCATTAACCCATGAACGTAATAATCATTGAAGACGAAAAACCAGCAGCCAGACGTCTTAACAGGATGCTCGGTGATCTAAATATAAATGTACATACCATGCTACATTCTGTACAAGAATCAATAGAATGGTTTAGCAATAATGAACATCCAGACCTGATTTTTCTGGATATTCAGTTAAGTGATGGCTTGTCATTTGAAATTTTTGATACGCTCACCATAAAAAGCTCCATCATATTTACAACTGCCTATGATGAGTATGCACTTAAGGCATTTAAACTAAATAGTATCGATTACCTATTAAAACCAATAGATGATGAAGAATTAGAGACTGCTGTAAATAAATACAACGAACAATTGCCTCAAAAGCAACAATTACAAGTGGATTTTGAAGACATCAAAAAACTACTGATTAACCCTATGGATCGTGTTTACAAAAAACGATTTACAACAAAGGTAGGGCAGCATCTTAAAATATTTTCTGTCGAAGATATTGAATGTTTTTATTCTGAAAATAAAGGAACATATCTGCACACTACAGATAATAGAAATTACCTAATTGACACAACTTTAGAGTCACTTGAAGAGGAACTAAACCCTCAACAATTCTTTAGGGTAAGCCGAAAGTTCTATATAAACATTAATGCGATTAAAGACATTATTTCTTATACCAACTCGAGACTGCAGATAAAGCTGAATCATTTTAATGAGCAAGAAATCATTGTAGCTCGCGAACGAGTTAAGGATTTTAAACTTTGGTTAGAATGATAGAACCCAAGAGGAGTCTTTATGCTTGGCTTAAATATTGTATATCGTCAGAAATCCACATATCCATCGGTCTATTCTGGCCCAAGGACCAGGGCCATTATCCGTTCCACCTGGAGAACACTTCATTTTTAAGTATCATGAGCATGTGATATAAATATTCTGGAAAAACAAAAGTATTACTTACTTTTGACAACACGCATATCCATCATAATGACAACTAACAGTACATCTTTAATGGGCAAATATCATCTTTTACCATTATTTATACTTGTAGTCAACTCCTTTTATATTTCTGCTCAGGATAATGATTTACAAGATGCTGTAGCATATATCAAACAAGCCACATTATTTTATGGAGAAGAAGATTATGAACAAAGCATGTCATACTATGACAAAGCAGAAGAAATAGTTAAAGAATTACATAATGATTCTTTATTGTCGGTTATATATACCAGAAAAGGTCATATTCATCTCAGAGATGGCAAAAACAAAAATGCTCTTAACGCTTATTCAAAAGCGTTGGATATTGCAGAATTAACACAACATAAAGAATTAGAAATAACGGCTAATTCAGGGCTCATAGTTATTCTAAGAAGAATGAACCGATTAGAGAAAGCTCTAAAAATTGCACATCGTTCACTTAAAGTGATACCCAATACTAAGTTTTATAGAAAAGGAGGCCACGCTAGTATTGTCATTCTTACAAGTGAAGTGTATTTAGATCGAGAGCAATATGACTCTACATTATATTATATAGAAAAAGGATTAGAGATCAGTAAAGAACTGAGATATCAAGAGGCTATTTTAGACTTATACATCAAAAAAGGGATGGTATACTATTACCAAAAAAAATATGACGAATCCCTGAATTTTTTATTTAAAGCCAAAGACATTCTGTCCGAACAAGAAATAAACAACAAGTCTTTTCCTTCTATAAACACCAGCTATTTCATTGCGAGTTGTTACTATCAACAAGAATTTTATGACAAGGCAATCAGTGTTTTATTAGATAGTATAGATAACTTTGAAGAAAATGATCTCTTTAAACCTCCTGCAATTCGATCACATTTGCTACTAGCCAATTGTTATAATGAAAAAAACGAGTATGAGAAAGCAAATCAGTGGCGTAGTAAATATGTAAAACTCAATGAATCTTATCAAAATGATAAAGATCAGACGGTAGATATAATTCACGAAAAAGAAACAAAAAAGCTTCAAAAAGAAATAATAAATATAAAAGCCGATCAAATCAAAGATAAGCAAGCCAAAAATCAAATATTTTGGATTCTTTTACTTACCTCAACAGCATTGATATGTATCATTTTTATATATTTTAAAAAGCAAAGATCCAATAAAACTTTGTTTAATAAATTAATGAAAGAAATTAATGATTTAGAATCTGTCAAACAAGCCGCAGTCGGTAAGAAAGAATCGTCTAAAGAAATCATTATTGACGATCAGAAAATCAACCAAATTATTAAAGGCTTAGAAAAACTAGAAGTTGAGGAATACTTTTTGAAATCTGAATGTAATTTACGATCTATGGCAAAAAAGCTGAAAACCAATGCCACTTATTTATCCAAAACAATAAACATTCACAAAGAAAAAAACTTTACCGATTACATCAATGATCATAGAATTGAGTATGTTTTAAAAAGATTAAAGGATGATAAAAGGTTTAGATCTTACTCTATTCAATCCATCGCTACAGAGATTGGATATAAGAGTAGCTATTCACTAGTCAAGCATTTTAAAGCAAAAACAGGGATCAATCCATCCTATTATATTAAGAGCCTCGACAAACAGCATATAGTTTCAGAAATCAGGGTGTAATCCATGGCTATTTTGAACAATTTAGCCATATGCAATTATTATAAACCTGCAAAATGAAATATATTTCTAACGAAATACATTTCTCTTGATCCTGATAAATTTCAGAACTCAGAAAAAATTCAGCAAATAACTAAATCGTCTTGAAATGAAAAAAAAAGGAACACAAAAAATCAATCTCAAAAAATTAACAATAGTAAGGATTAGCACAGATTCTATGAAAAAAATAGAAGGAGGAACGAGTGTTTTAACAAGTGAGATTGCAGAAGTAAACGGAGTGATTATCGATCATTGTTATCATGAAAAATAAATACTTTTTTTTTAGAACATTAATTGCCCTGTCAATGTACAGGGTTTTTTATGGCCATTTTGTTTAAAATGGCCATACTTCATTTTTATTCCCGTTGATTGCAGCATACTTTAGTATCAGAATCAAAATATCATTTATGATCAATTTTGATAAGGGGTAACCGAAAACCTTAAATATAGAGTAGGTAATTAAAACTTATAATCATGCTTAACAACATTTTAGATTTAAAAGGAGTAACTCAATTAAACAAAAACGAACAACAAACAATCAAAGCCGGTACATACTATGGCGATCAATGTCTTAGTCTTTGTAGTGGTCGTTGCTCTTTTGGGCGTTGTTTTGAGCAGTTAGACTAAGTAGTATTTTTCCCTAAGATTAAGTCTTAGGGATTTTTTTGTTGTACTTCTAATTTAAAATATCAAACAATGATTCATAAAATTTTAAAAGTAAACGGAGTTGTAGTACTTAAAAAACAACATCAGAAATCAATTCAAGGTGGTTCTTATGGATGTCAAAATGTAGCAAAAAGATGTATAGATGATAGTGATTGCTGTTCAGGAAGTTGTGGAGTAGAAAAAATAATCAACGGAAACGTAGTTACACTTTCTCTATGTTCATTTGCATGAATACCTGGTGCTATTTTTTGAACAACTAGTAAAGGTTAAAAAAACAGGAAGTTATAAAAATACTAGACAGAGAACTGCAACTGTCTTAAAATGTTTGCTGCCATAATGAAAACAAATAATTTCTAACAAAATGAAAAAATTAATGCAACTAAAAGGAGCTCAAGTTTTAAATAAAAAAGAGCAAAAAACTATTAATGGAGGTAACACAGGTATGCGTTGTTATAGTCATGCTGATTGTAGTGCTTTAAATTCGATACCTGGATATGAATATGAAGAGTTCTATTGTTTTTGGGGAATGTGCCAAATAATGTAATAGAGCGTTTTCATGACTATTGAGTTATTATAAAAAAAGCCAAGAGATCGTGCTATCTTTTGGCTTACTAAAACTACAATTATTAATCTAGATTACTACGATCATACAGCTCCCATAAAATTACTAGGCTCACCTAGCCTCCTGGTATTAAATCATCATCGCCACTAGATCCAATGTTAGCTAGATAACCAAATACGCTCATAAAAAACTAATTAATACTCCCACTGGCGTTTTTTGTTTAGCTCTTCTGCTTCTTCTAATTCTTCTTGAGGAATTACTTTAAGAAAAGATGGATGTTGCTCGATAGCATATTCCAGCTTTTCTACAATATCATCAATAGAATCATTTTCATAGTCAATTTCTAGAGGCTCTTTTATTACCATTGATTGTAGAATTCCTTTCTTCTTAATCACTACTCCTTTTTTATCAAAAGACCTTCTAAATCCGTCGATAACGATAGGAATTACTATAGGTTTGTATTGTCGTATAATATGAGCGGTACCTTTGCGAATTGGCTTAAAAGGTTTGGTAGTTCCTTGCGGAAAAGTAATCACCCAACCATCGTCTAAAGCTCTTTTAATATTGGTAATATCACTCATTTTCACCTGGCGATTAATATCTTGTCCTTTTGCCCTCCAGGTACGTTCAACCGTTATTGCACCGGCATAAGCTAATATTCTTGCCAGCAAACCATCGCGCATGGTCTCTTTTGCCGCTACATAATATAAATTAAGTTTTGGCCTCCAGAGATAACCAATATTCTTGATAGAATCTGTACGACCGCTTAAACTTGCATTAAACACATGAAACATTGCAACGACATCGGCAAAATACGTCTGGTGGTTAGAAACAAACAGTACGTTATTACCAGGAAGATCCTTAAAAATTTCACTCCCTTCGATTTGCAATTCATTAAACCCCCGGTAGCGTCTATGGGTCATTGCCCCCATAATACGGATTAGCCAGGTTTTTAGAAACAATATATGCCCAAATGGATTTCTTTTAAATAATCCCATAGATTTTCATTTATCAAATACGTATTGATGTGAGAAGTTCATAAAAGCTCTTATCTATGCTCCTAATAAAACTAATCAAAATTCATCAAATAACTAGATCATTTTTGGCTTAATTCAAAGAAAAAGCGGAGCCAAATATACAAAATCATTATACCATCATGTTCTTTATAAAAATTTTAAGTTCACTTAACATCATGGCCGTAGCACCCCAAACAGTATAACCGTCTAGTTGAAAGGACGGTACCTCAATATTTTTGGCATACGATGTAGATAATTTTTGTGAAGTTACGTTGCGATCACTAAGCAATTCTGTTAAAGGAACTTCAATAACTTTGGCTACTTCTTCTTTTTGAAGTACAAAATCAGGTCTTCGTTCGGTAAAACCTAAAAAAGGATGTACCCAAAAATTTGATGGTGGGATATAAACCTTGGTAAGTGGTTTTACTACGCTAACAGTATTTACAATTACCCCAACTTCTTCTTCAGTTTCGCGTAGCGCTGTTTCGATATAACTTTGATCAAAAGATTCTACTTTACCTCCTGGTAATGCAACCTGCCCAGAATGCACACCTTCATATTCCGGACGAAGAATTAAGGCAATATGAGTAAATGCCTCTTTTGGATAAAAAAGCATCATTACTGCAGCATTTCTGGGGTTTCTTTCTTCAATTTTACGTTTGTTTAACTCCCGCATTCTAATTTCTGGGGCCATAATAAAATGTGAAGATTCTCCCGGTACTGACATTTTCTGTATTTTTGGAATTAAATTTTTAAACGTTTCAAATGTCATTTACTCGATCTATTTTTTTCTTTTTCATGTGCATTATAGTATTCTCTAATTGTGAAGATACACATTCTAAAAAAAATAAGCAGAATACCAAAAAAAATGCCAATTCTGTTTCTGTGAGTAGTAAAGAAAATAAACAAAAACGAGAGAACGAACAAAAAACTGAAGTACAAGACACAAAAACGGAAGAGGAGCCCTTTAAACTCACCAACGAAAATTTAAGGGAATTTATGGTACAATACGGAAAAGAAAATCCCGAAACCCTGGTTAGAGTAACCACAAAATTTGGTGATATCGATATTCAATTATATAAACAAACACCTATCCATCGTGCAAATTTTATTTACCTGGTTAAACAAAAGTACTTTGATGAAACTTTCTTTTATCGTGTAGCCAAAGGATTTGTAATTCAAGGCGGCAATAGTGATCGACAGCAAATGGCCAAAAAACGTTTTGAAATTGGTGACTATACAATTCCACAGGAACCCATAAAAGGATTGAAGCATGTTCGTGGTGCAGTTGCTTTATCAAAACAATGGGTCGACAACCCTTCTAATCGTTCTACACCCTATGAGTTTTTTATTGTAATTGCCAAAAAAGGTGCTGGTCATCTGGACGGCGAGCATACTATCTTCGGAAAAGTTGTACGTGGAATGAGTGTAGCTGACAAAATCTCTAATGTCCCGGTTGATGGGAGTGAATGGCCAAAAGAAAACATCTTTATAAAAGCAGAAGTAATTAGATAGGCAATATGTATGGGGTGTATTGTTTGCAATCTATGTATTTACCCTCTGTAAAAAAAAACAAAAAAGCGGACCCAGGGGTCCGCTTCTAAAAGTTAACATGGTGAAGCAATAGTTTCACACTGACATGTGTTATTTGTTCCCACATACCATTTTACACGTTCTTTATACGCTCCCATAGGGTGTGCCAACCCTCCTTGTAACTTTGCTACAGCCTCTTTACTTAATTGTAAATTTTTGAAGTTCTTTTTTTTCATTGTATAAAAATTTATGATTTATACCATCATATCAACAATAAAAAAAATTGTTACCCTACAAGTGAAATTTTGTTCATCTTTTAATCAAAAGTAAAGACCCTTGCATAATTTATTCTACCGATAACCAGTGAAATCATTACCGCACATGCTTTTTATCGATCAGCGGTAATAGTTAACCCTTCCGCGCAACAAGAATATCGATCAACGGTAGGGGGTAACCTTTCCGCGCAACCCCTATCTCGACCAACAGCAAATTATATCGATCAGCGGTTACCTGAACACCTTCCGCACAGCTGGGTGATAGATCCGCACACCGCGGCAACCCCTACGCACTGCGCGGACACCTTACCGCAGTGCGCGGGCCTGTAATAATAGGTCTTTTGAAAAGTCTTAGTAATTAAATTGTATTTGATTTGACTAACTATGAACTATCAACCATCAACTAAACTACAACTGCTGCGTATAGTAATTATAATCTGCGATAACTCTATCTACAAAATGCAATGGTTGTTCTTGTGGGGTAACATCCATTAAAGAACTTACTTTGTTTGAAAGTTGTAAAATCACATTATGATCGGCATCTCTTCTTGCTTCAGTATAAATAGTTTTTATTTTCCGCATTTCGGCATCGCTAAAAACCGTAACCTGTGGATATATAGGCGAATAATCCTCGGGAATATCGACTAGTATGGTCTGATTAAATTGTACTCTTTGGCGTTCACTAATTACTGTGGTCCCGGCAGCCATGTCTCCAAGACGCTGTCCTCTTCCGCTTAATAAAATAGTCACTACCGCAACTCCTCCAAAGGCTAACGAAATATCCAGTAATCTAAGGAGCCATCGTATTAAATAATTAGAAAATGCAGGTCTTGATCCATCCAATCGTACAACTTTTAACTTCATGGCGGCCTTACCTGGCGTTTTTCCATCCCAAAAAGTTTCCCATAACAGAAAATACAAGAAAGGGGGCATCCCCAAAATCAACCAAAACGCCCATTGATCTCCTATGTCGATATCCAAAGCACCAAGAATAAAAATTACAGCTATGAAATACGCCATGAAGATCAACAAATCAATAAGATATGCCAATATACGCTCTCCTATTCCTGCAGCATTTTGCTGTATACTAACATTTTGAGCGGTTTCTATTTGAAAATTATCCATTAATTATGTTTCTTTGAGCCTCTTAATTTTATGATACATGCGTGAGGCTGCTTTTGTGAGGCAAAATAAAGATAAATGGTTAAAATTTGAAAGTGTTCTGGTTAATAATGCTATAATCGCACCAGATGAACTATCAGATTTGTATATAGAAATCACTGATCACCTTAGTTATGCTCAGACATTTTACCCAAATAGCCAAACACTTAATTATCTTAATGGTTTAGCTTCAAGTGCCCATCAAAAGATCTACAAAACTAAAAAAGAGAAAAAAAATCGATTCTATTCTTTTTGGGTAAAAGAATTCCCCCTTGAGTTTTATCAATATCAAAAACAATTATTGATTACCTTTTTGATCGCTGCTCTTTTTACCGCGATTGGTGTGTATTCTTCGGCCACCGATGGAGCTTTTGTAAGATCTATACTTGGAGATCGCTATGTAAATATGACTCTTGAAAATATCGCCAACGATGATCCTATGGCAGTATATAAACAAATGGGAGAAACTAATATGTTTCTTGGCATCACTATTAATAATATTCGAGTTGCTTTAAACTGTTTTATCCTAGGCGTGATGTTTGGCATAGGGACCATTTATATGCTTATGCAAAACTTTATCATGCTTGGCTCCTTTCAGTATTTTTTCTATGACAAAGGATTGCTGTGGGAAAGTGTTCGTACCATCTGGATTCATGGTACCATAGAAATTTCTGTAATTATTATTGCTGGTTGTGCAGGTTTGGTTGTTGGCAATTCAATTTTATTTCCTAAAACCTATACTCGGCTTACTTCGTTTGTAAGAGGAGTTAAAGCAGGATTAAAAATTGTCATAAGTACGATCCCGTTCTTTATTATAGCAGGATTTTTAGAAGGTTTTGTAACCAGACACACAGAAATGCCAGATTGGTTGGCTATTTTTATTATACTGGGGTCTTTGGCCCTGATCTTATTTTATTATGTAATTTATCCCAAACAACTATATAACAAAACAAAAAAATGAATACTAATAAATATATAGAATTTAAGAAGAAAAGAGAATTAGGTGACATCCTTACAGATACCTTTGCTTTTTTAAGGCAAGAAGGAAAATCTTTGTTTTCTGTTTTAATGAAAACATGCGGAATTCCTTTTGTACTTCTTTTATTGGCCTCTGCTTATTACACCTACGCTTCTTCAAATTTATTTGATCCAGTGAGTATTAGTAATGGTGCAATGTTTAACTCTGGAGCCATCATAATTTCTTTGTTATTGATGTTAGCTACACTGCTCGCTTTTTACGGATTACTTTTTGGAAGTGTTTTGCACTATATTAAAGCTTATATCGATAACAAAGGCACTGTAGATTACAGTAGCGTTGTACAAGGAGTAAAAAAGGATTTTGGAAGCATTCTTGGATTAGGAGTTCTTTCAGGAATTATTATCTTTTTTGGATTTATGCTTTGTGTTTTACCAGGAATTTACCTTTATGTACCAATGAGTTTGGTCTTTTCAATTTTGGTATTTCGCAATGTAAGTGTTTCAGACTCTATAAGTGAAAGTTTTCAGCTCATAAAAAATGAATGGTGGATCACTTTTGCTACACTTTTTGTTCTGGGAATAATTATATGGGTGATAAGCATGGTATTTTCTATTCCTGCTCTTGTATATACATTTTCCAAAACATTTACTGCTGCCTCAGAAGGCTCATATGCCAATCCATCAGCAATGATCGATTGGGTTTTTATAGCTTTAAATACTATTTCTTCGGCAGCTCAGTATGCACTATACGTGATTACAGCAATTGCTACCGCTTTTATATATTTCAATCTAAATGAAAGAAAATATGCTACCGGAGCATTAGAACAAATTGATTCTTTAGGAAATGAGTCATAATTACTTAGGGTGATAGCCACAGAAATTATTATTGACAAATTCCATACCTGCACAGAGCAACGTCGAAGTGTGACCAATAAAAAAATAGTAAAATAAACAGATGAAATACCGAGTAAATTGAGAATTCTTTATTACTTATTATTCTTTGTCATTTTTTCCATATCCATGGAGGCACAAGATAGTATTCCAGTTTCAGAAAATACAGAAGTTGTATATGATCTTAATTCTCAAAAAGAAGTAAAGCAATTTGACCGAGAACAGATACAAGAGTATCGTAATCAGGATGATTTTAAGTATACCGAATACCAAGAAGTTGATAACTGGTGGACACGATTTAAGAACTGGGTGGGTCAGTTATTTCAAAGATTCTTTAGATGGTTATCGGGTGGCGAAATTACCGGTTTTTGGGCCTTTATTTTGAAAATATTACCCTATATTGTGGTTATTGGAGTCTTATTCTTACTGGGTTGGTTGTTCTTAAAAGTAAACCCAACCGATATGCTTCTTGAAAAGCAAGATCCGCCACAAATGGAGCTTACAGAAGACGAAGATATTATCCAAAATAAAGATATACAGCAATTAATACATCAAGCATTACAAAACAATAATTACCGACTGGCTATTAGATACTATTATTTGTTTGTATTAAAGAAATTGTCAGATCTTGAGTTAATCAACTGGGAATCCCAAAAGACCAATACCGATTACATCAAAGAATTGAATGATGCCGGTTTGAAAGATCAATTTAAGGTAATCACCAAATTATACGATTATATCTGGTACGGTAGTTTTGAAGTAAACGAAAAATCGTATCAGCAGGCAGAAAAAGAGTTTCAATCTATAAGCAATCGAATTCAACGTTAATATAATGAGTAAAAACGCCAAAATATTTATCATACTCATTATTGTGGCTATTGGTTTGCTTACATACCTTGAGGCTAGTGAGCGTGAACCCATAAATTGGTTTCCTAGCTATGCAAAAGCAGACAAAATACCGTTGGGCACCTATGTATCACATGATATCATACAGAATACTTTCAAAGAAGATAACTTTAAAGATATTAATCAACCCCCTTATGAGTTTCTTACGGATAATGATACCATTACGGGAACGTATTTTTTTGTGAATGGTCATATAGATTTTGGAGAAGATGAATTAAACAAAATATTGAGTTGGGTCGAAAAAGGCAATACTTTGTTCATATCCGCAAAATCTATCGAAAGTAACCTTTTAGATACCCTGAACTTAGAAAATGATAACCTTTTATCCTTAAATGATATCTCTACAAAACCCATTGTAGAGTTGACAAATACCAATCTAAAAGAATCCTCTCCTTTTCTATATGATCGAGATACTGATAACCCCTATTTTCGTTCTATAGATACAATACACACAACAGCACTTGGAGTGATGCAGTTGTATAATGATACCTTAAAGATAAAAGAACCCCAAATAAATTATATCAAACAGGCTTTTGGTGACGGAGAAGTTTTATTGCATACATTTCCTGAGGCATTTGGCAATTACTTTATGCTAAAAGATGAAAATTACAGATACACTCAAAACCTTTTAAGCTATATAAATCCAAGGCAACAACTTCTTTGGGATAATTATTATAAATCGGGCAAAACGTTTTATACCTCTCCCCTTTTCCTATTGTTGAATAATAGGTATCTCAAATGGGCCTACTATTTTATTATAATTGGAATCCTATTATTTGTATTTTTTGAAGGAAAACGCAAACAGAGAAGCATCCCCATAATAACTCCACTAAAAAATCAAACACTGGCTTTTACAAGAACCATTAGCGGAATGTATTTTGAAAAAGAAAAGCATAAAGAAATTGCTACCAAGCAAAATCTTTTGTTTTTGGATTATGTTCGCAATACTTTAAGAGTGCCAACCGATCATCTGGATGAAAAAACCTTAATCGATATTTCGGCCAGAAGCAATAATGACCTGGAGACTACAAAAAAGCTGTTCAAGTATTTTGATGAGCTACATAAAAAACAAAAAATAGAAAAAGAAGAGTTAAGCAGACTTTATGAATTGATAACCGATTTCAAAAGTAGAGTATGATACCATATATTTTAAACGAATTATAGAATGGAAAACGAAGAAACAACAAATAACATAAATCCAGAACAAACTCCGCAAGTAGCGTCCACAGATCAAAATCTGGAGTTTCAAAATAGAATTGATCTTAGCGAGCTACAGGAAATTGCCGAAAAACTGAAAGTACAATTAGCAAAAGTAATTGTGGGGCAACAAGATTTTATCGAATTATTGATCGTATCGCTTTTGTCGAATGGACATGTTTTGATCGAAGGTGTACCGGGAATTGCAAAAACCATTACAGCTAAGTTGTTTGCAAAAACATTGGATACTGGGTTTAATCGAATTCAGTTTACTCCGGATCTTATGCCAAGCGATGTATTGGGAACTTCGGTGCTAAACATGAAGACAAGTGACTTTGAGTTTAAAAAAGGGCCGATTTTTTCGAATATGGTGCTTATCGATGAAATTAACCGCGCCCCAGCCAAAACACAAGCGGCTTTATTCGAAGTAATGGAGGAAAGACAAGTAACTATCGATGGTATTCGATATCCTATGGAACCTCCTTTTATGGTATTGGCTACACAAAACCCAATAGAACAAGAAGGAACTTATGCCCTACCTGAAGCACAATTGGATAGATTTTTATTCAAAATAAAGGTAGATTATCCAGGTCTTGAAGAAGAAGTAAATATCCTGAAAACTCATCATGAAAGAAAATCTCAAAAACCTCTTGAAATGGTTGAAGCCGTATTAACCCCTGCAAAATTGCAAGAGTTTAAAGCTAAAACCCAAGAGGTTATTGTTGAAGAAAAGATATTGAGTTATATCGCAGAGATCGTTACCAAAACCAGGACACATCCTCATCTTTATTTGGGTGGTTCGCCTCGTGCTTCTATAGCAGTAATGAATGCTTCAAAAGCGTTTGCCGCTATAAACGGAAGGGATTTTGTAACTCCCGAAGACATCAAAAAATCATTGTTCCCAGTCTTAAGACATCGTATCATTTTGTCTCCAGAACGTGAGATGGAAGGAATGACTACCGAAAATGTAATTGAAATGATCCTTCAATCTGTAGAAATACCAAGATAGTTTTGATCAAATTTTTAAAATCACTATATCTAAACGCCAAAGTATTTTATATACTTGCCGCAATATCGATATTATTTTTGTTGTCGTATTGGTTCACGGCGCTATATCCAATAGCTTGGTTATTGGTTTGGGGAGTAGGGATTACATTTTTATTTGATATTGTTATTCTCTACAATACAAAAAACGGTATTGATGCCAGCAGAATTTTACCTGATAAATTCTCTAATAGTGACTTCAATGCTGTACCTGTGCGGATAAAGAATAACTATAGCTTCGCCTGCAATGTAGAAATTATTGATGAAATTCCGGTGCAATTTCAAAAACGGGACTTTCTTAAAACGGGTACCATTCCTACCAAATCGGTGCTAGATTTTGAATATTCACTGCGCCCTGTAAAACGAGGAGAATATGTTTTCGGGAATCTGCACATATACGCTATGACTCGCCTTGGCCTTGCAAAACGTCGTTATAGTTTTGATAAGTCTGCCATGGTAAAAGTATACCCTTCGTTTATACAGATGAAGAAATACGATTTTCTGGCCATTGATAACAAGCTCACCCAAATCGGACTCAAAAAAATACGCCGCATTGGGCATACCATCGAGTTTGAGCAAATCAAAGAATATGTTTTGGGCGATGATGTTCGTACCATTAACTGGAAAGCTACTGCCAAACATGGTAATTTGATGATCAATCAATTTCAAGATGAGAAATCACAACCTATCTATTCTGTAATTGATGCTAGCCGAGTCATGAAAATGCCATTTAATGAGTTAAGTTTATTGGATTATGCTGTGAATAGCACCTTGGCTTTTTCTAACATTGCTTTAAAGAAGCATGACAAGGTTGGGATGCTTAGCTTTTCGAATACCGTTAACGATTTTTTACCCGATAGTGGTAAGAAAACATACATCAATAACATTTCTGAAACGCTATATAATGTAAAAACACAGTTCCTGGATTCTGATTTTGGGTTGTTATATGCGCATATCAAACGACAAATTACCCATCGCAGTTTATTACTTCTATACACTAATTTTGAGCATATCTCGTCGCTTAAACGGCAACTACCCTATTTACAAGCTTTGGCCAAAAAGCACCTGTTAGTAGTGATTTTCTTTGAAAATACAGAATTAGATAATCTAATTAATAAAAAAGCCGAGGATCTGCAAACGATCTACGACCAAACTATCGCACAACAATTTGCTTATGACAAAAAAGTGATGGTAAAAGAGTTGCAAAAACATGGTATTCAAACAGTTCTAACTGCTCCAGAGGATCTTACGGTAAATACCATCAACAAATATCTTGAGATTAAAGCAAGAGGACTTTTATAATTTACAATTATTATAGTATTTTGAGTAAAAAAAGTATTGAATAAGCAGTATTATACATGTACGAATACTTATAAACGAGTACAAACAGAAATAAAATATATAGAAAATAAAGGACATATATCCTTTATACTATTGTTGGCAAACATTAGAATGGAGGAAACGGAATATAAAGGAATTTTACACAAAGAAGTTAATAAACTTGCAGGAATCAGTCCAAGATTCCATAGGATTTCCAGTATGTTACTGGATCATTTTATAATGTGCTTTTTAATTGTTCCATTAGGAATTCTAATTTTCATAGTCGTCGCTCAATTTGAACAAAACCTTTCTAAGTTAAGTGGAATAGGTCTGTTTTCTATCCCAATGTTTATTTATATTAACAAAGATTTACTAAGGGGAAAGAGCCCAGCAAAACGGATAATGGGATATCAAATTGTTGACATAAAAACGAATCAACCAGCTAGTGAATTTCAATGTTTTATACGAAATCTGACATTAATTGGTTGGCCTATAGAAGTAATTGTCGGACTAATAAACCCGCAAAGACGTATTGGTGATTTTCTTGCAAATACTAAAGTCATTATATCTGACAAAGAGAAATTAAAATCGATTTGGCACGATCTAAAAAAAGTAGAATTGAAAGCAAATTTTATAGGAATTTTAATAGTTGGTGGACTGTATTTCTACGGACTGACCTGGGTATTCCCTGGAATGAATTAAAAAACAACAAGCAACAAGAATAGAAACTAATTTAGTGTAAACACCTAATCTTTAACTTGTGTAAACCATGTATCTTAACGAACATTAAAAATCAGTGTTTTGAAAGAGTTATCAATAAAAAAAGGAGAGATATTACAACGATGCGGTGAACTAAACACAAAGGTTTACCATGTCAAATCTGGTTTACTACGAAGCTATTCAATCGATAAAAACGGCAAAGAAAATATATTCATGTTTGCACCGGAAGCATGGGTAATAGCAGACAACTGTAACCCAGAATCACCTGCAGATCTATTTATAGACGCTTTAGAAGATTCAAAAATACTTGTTATGCAAAAAGACCTTGAAAGAGAAAAACAAAATGTAGGTGCTTTTACAAAAAGATTAAATGCATTACAAAAACGAGTTTTAATGCTAATCAGCACAAATGCTATTGAACGATATGAATATTTTATTCAAACATACCCTGACATAGCTCATCGGGTACCTCAACGCATGATCGCTTCATATATTGGTGTTAATCCCGAAACCTTAAGTGCTGCCAAATCAAAACACCTAAATAAAGATTGACTTATTTCATTTCTTATGAAATCATAATGCAAAGCAATTTTATAAGCTAGACATTTGCTCTTAAACAAAATATGGAGTAATGACTAAAAATGTTATTGCCTTTGGGGCTTCAAACAGCAAACATTCCATCAATAAGCAATTCGCTCAATTTACAGCCAGCAAATTAAGAAATACAGAAGTAACTATTCTTGACCTAAATAATTTTGAGTTACCTATCTATTCAATTGATTTAGAAAAAAAATCAGGCATTCCTTCCAATGCAATTAGATTTTCAAAATTCATCAAAGAATCTGATGCTATCATCATTTCACTAGCAGAACATAATGGACTTTATACGAGTGCATTTAAAAACTTATGGGATTGGATTTCGAGGATTGATGATATGAATATCTGGGGCGGCAAGCCCATGTTTCTTCTTTCTACCTCTCCTTCTAAAAAAGAAAGAAACTATGTGATGAAAGTTTCACTAGATCTATTTCCAGCTTTTGGAGCTAATATCCTTGCAAAGTATGTCTTACCCTCATTCAATCACTATTTTAAAAACAATCAAATAATAGATGAAAATCATGCTCGGAATTTTGAGTCAGAGTTACACAAATTTCAGGAACATATTAATCAAATATAATTTACTATGAATTACAAAACTTTTTTTAAAATCGCCACAGTATTATGGATTATTTGGGGTTTAGTGCACATGTTTGCCGGTACCATGACCATTTATTTTATTACCTCTGGTGATATAAGCGGAGCAGTAGGTGGAATAGCGGATGCTGTTGACCCTGAGACTCTGCAAATGACTTATCCGGCTGCTGCGGGAGCAGTAATTGGCCAACACGGCTTTAATCTTCTTTGGGTAGGTACTGTAACGCTTATTTGCGCATTTTATATCTGGAAGGGCAATAAAAACGCCATCTTCCTGGCAGCTATTGCCGGTGGTTTAACCGATTTAGGATACTTCATTTTTCTAGATCTAGGAGGTTTTGTGCATTTTGTTCCAGGAACTATTATGACCTTGGTCTCTTCAGCGGCTATCATTTTAAGCTTTGTAGCTTACTTTAAAACCAAAGTCTCAACAGATTCTAGCTCCTAAAAAGATCATTGGCATGGGTTGATGAGATCAGTATTTTGTTTTTCTCTTAATACTGATCTTATTGATTTTAGGTTGTATCGTCTTTCGTAATTTATACTCAACTGGCAAATTATCATGGTAAAAACTTTTAGCATATTCTTCATTATTACATTTTGTTTGCCTTGGAACATGATGGCACAAGAGGAAGAAAAGGAAGCCCAAAGTATACCTCCCATTGGTATTTTAAGAGCAGAAGAGTCTTACATATACCTCGACTCAATAGAGAAAAAAATGATTTTTCTCCAACCTCTTAAACTAATGACCATCAACAGAGAAAATAATATTTTTCTTACATTGGGTGGCGAATACCGTGCAAGAATCGAACATTACACGAACGAGAATTATACTGACAGAGACCTGACCTATTATTCTCAAAGAGTCAATTTGCACGCCTCTTTAATGCTAGGTACTAAGTTTCGTCTTTTTGGTGAACTATACAGTGGTTACGTGACAGATAATGAAAATATATTTCTTGAATCTGATGAAATTGATCTTCATCAAGGTTTCTTGGAGTGGAAACCTATCAATTCTTCCAGCTTTAAGACAACCGTCAGGCTTGGAAGGCAAGAAATTGGATATGGAGCTTCTCGAATTGTAGGCATAAGAGAAGGGCCTAATATGAGAAGGTCTTTTGATATGGCAAGAGTTATAATCCAAAAAAACAACTCGTCTATCGATCTGCTTTATGGAAAAGAAGTTGATATTTCTCCTTTCAGTTTTGACAATAAGTCCAATATTTTTAAAAGTGATGTATCAAATCCTAGTTTTTGGGGTGCGTACTATAGACGACCTTTTCTAGGAGACATTGGTAAACTAGATCTCTATTATTTTGGCTTTTATTCAAATTTATCACGTTTCAATGATGTTGCCGGTACAGAAACCAGACATTCCATTGGCGCTAGATCATTTGGCACTAAAGGCCGATTATCATACAATACCGAAATAATCATACAATGGGGTGAACTTGGTAACAGTGATATTTTTGCTTACAATATAGAAACGGACTGGAAATACACGATTATCAAAAATGGCTGGAAACCTAAACTAGGTATTAAAGCAGATTGGTCGAGCGGAGATCAACGTGCCGGAGATGGAAAAGTGGGCACATTTAATCCGATATTTGTCAATCCTGCGATTTACAGTCTCGCTGCCGTAAATACACCTGCAAATATCACAAGCCTACATCCCAACTTCACTTTTTATCCTATGGAAGGTTTAACGATTTATTTGGACTATGCCTTCATTTATAGAACCCAATCAAATGATGGTCTTTATACTCCCCCACGCTTTTTAACTCGTGAAGCCAATGGGATTCGCACAAAACATATTGGAGACGTATTTGGTTTACAAGTATCTTATGAAATCAATCGTAATATCTCCTTTGATTTGCGGAGCTCTTATTTCATTGCAAGTGAATTTATTGAAGTATCAGGCGATTCAGAAAATATTTTCTACATAGCCCCAACAGTAAGTTTTAAATTTTAGTTTTTTTTGTGCTTAATTAATTATCTTGGGGTCCTAAAGTAGAAGTATTAAATCCGCCACTGCCCTTATGTTAACCGTTGACAGCAAGTACAAAAGTATTGCTTATTTATTGAGAATAATAAATGATTAAGGAAGGAATGATCATAAAGCTTAAGGAATTATCCATTAGTGATAACCTCAAAAAAATGGATACTCAATTTCCCATTTCTCCTATCGTTTTATTTGATTCTAAAGAAAGTTATTATAAACACATTTGCTTCAAATTTAATATTGAAACTGATACTTATCACCTAAGACCTAGTTTTTTTCTTTCCAATTTTACAGATACATGCCTAGTATTAAAGAAAGAGAAATACAAAACGATTTGCTACACTAAATACTTCATTATTGAATTAGAAGACGCTATTCAAAACAATGAAATTGAAATTTTAAATCATAAACAGTCATTATTATTAAATGAAATTGTTCTTGATATAACTTCTTATAAAGGTCAACTAATACATATTCATGAAAACTATAACCAAGGATTAATAACCAAAGAAGAATTAATTTCTCAAGTGATTGATTTGAACATAACATTTTGTAGAGAGCAAGGGAAATGGAATCACATTCTAAAACCTAATTATTTTATGGGAGGTATAGCGATGGATATAGTTAAAAGAACAAAAAGTAAAGAAAAATAAAGACGACTATCAACAAGGCGTAAAAATGATGAATACGGATCTTACTTTAAGAAAAATAGTTCTTTTAATATCGATTTTTTGGATAGTAACTGGATGTAATAATATTGTAAGAGTTGAAAGTCATAAAAATACCAACTTAAGGGATTCTGATCTTACCGAACCCACAAATTATGATGGAATTGAAAGCTGCGAAGAGGGACGAGAACTAGCGAAAAAGGAATTAAGAGAAGGCAAAATTAAATATATTTTTGGAGGTTTTGGAAGTCGTCAAAAGTTTCCTAAAAGGTTAAGTGAATTATATGATATCAAAATAATTACCGTAGAAGGACTATTAGGAACACCAAATCATTGTTACAATAAGGTAATGTATAAGGAAATTCAGAAAAGGTTCGGAAAAGATGCTTTTAACAAAGCAATGGAACAATAAAAATGATTTACCAAAACCATGTATAGCTCACTGGTAATGAATTATTTAACAAAAATCACTTAGATTAATTATCTTTAACGACAACGAAAAGTACTCTTTGCCGGCACGCCACCTGGTCCATTGCCGACATTGTACCCTATCGCTACTAATCATACAAACAACGGTGTACACATTATAAGAATGGCCAAAAATGGAAGACGATTCTCATCAGAACAGCTTATTAAGCTTAAAAACTGTTATCAGAACAAAAAACTTTGAAGCTTCAAGAATATTTTATACTCAAGTTCTAAATTTAGAAATAACAGAGGAATATAATGATGGAAATGGTTCCAAAGGATTAATAGTTAGGTTTGGTCCAGAAGGAAGTAATGCATTTTTGGAAATCTCTGAAATAACAGCTAATCATAGCTATTATCAAGAAGCATTTAGTCAAAGTGTTGAAAATGATAAGACAGATATACAGTTGAGAACCGATAATGTAAAATATTGGGCCGCCCTTTTAAAAGAAAAATGGGATGCAAGAGGCCCAATACTTCGTCCTTGGGGTTCATACTATCTATACTTGAGAGATCCAGATGGATTGCAGATTATAATTTATCAAGAAAAAACGAAATGACAGGTAATTTTATTGACACATATCGATTTAGTTTTAAAAAGATTCGAAAAAATTGGAAAGATGATATCAATCTAATTACGACAGATTTTGGCAAAATAAGAGTATTGGACACATTAGGTGATAAACCCGTAATTCTAAATGTTCCGGATGGACCAAATGTTATTGAGCATCACCAGGAACTAATTACTAAGTTATCCGAAAATTTTAGAGTTGTTTGCTTTGAACTGCCTGGAATTGGTTTCTCATATCCAAATTCAAATTATAATTATTCGTTTCCTAATGCGTCAAAGTTGATAATTAACCTCATGAATATTTTAAAAATAGAAAATGCAACACTTGCATTTTCTTGTTCAAATGGGTTTTATGCTATAAAAACAGCCGAATTATTCCCTCAAAGAATTAATAGATTGTTTCTTACCCAAACACCATCCTTAGATTCAATGAATAAATGGACAGAAAATGCCATACCAAAAATTCTTAAACTTCCCATTATCGGGCAAATTACAAACATCTTCTCTGAAAAAAAGTTTGCAAAAATTTGGTATAAATATGCGCTTCCGAAAGAAACTGACATATCTAAATATCAAAAGACCGCCTTACACTCTGTAAATAATAGAGGATGTTTCTGTTTATCAAGTTTGGTACAAGGATTGTCAAAAGAAATAAATTCAACACTTAAAGTTTTGGAGGTTCCTTCTACCCTTATATGGGGAAACAAAGACTTTACTCATAAGAATACGAATAAAGAATCTATAATGGAACATCTTCCAAATTGTGAAATAATTGAATTTCATAATTGTGGACATTTCCCTGAACTCGAAAACACAGATAAATATGTAAACCTTATAAATGAAAGAATGAAAGAATGAAAGAATAATATGTATTACAACAATGAAATTCAAACTAATACCCATACTCGATTTTATCGAAGACCTGTACGGCAAACCACGATCTAGAGAACGGTTTACAGAATATCTCTTTAAACTGCAAGGGACCGACAAAAACAACTTAGAAATACCAATTATGGGATTTAATCCTATGGCCAAAGAACAGGTACTTCAAAAAATTAAAGAATTAAGAAATATTGGGACAGAGGAGACCATTTCAGAAACGTTATACGAGTTAAATTTCAAGCCTCTTAAACAAGGATCTAAAATTATAAAAGTAGTACCAAACCTGGCTGATGATCTTGGAGGAGCTTGGACCAATCGTTACGTAACAGATTTTGATAGCAAGTTCAAGATAAATGCTCTTGTTAGGCGTGACTTCTGCACACCTTATTTTTGGACCAGCGAAAATTATGACAAAAATCTTATCAAAAAGAGAACATTAGCATACGCATATCGCACTATCTATTGGTTAGAAAATAGTGAACTAAAGACATTAGAAGATCATTTGAAACAAGAGACTTTTGTAAGCAAACAAATTAATGAGGTTGTTGATCTAAAAGAAGAAAGCTTTGATTTCATTAAGGCGTTTTACGAAGAAAATAAATATAAAGATGATTACAGTATTATCTTCAATTTCTTTTATGAGGATAGTGCCTCCTTATCTTTAAGCTATCCAACCTACGGAATTAAAGAAGTTAACGGATTTGACTATGCAAAAATGTTGGCAAGTTAGTTTTACATATAAATTACCAGTTACACGGATCCAAAGGTTCTAAGATCAATTCTAAAAGAGGTTTCCTACGGTGTAATATTATAATATTGCTCATAAAAATCATTTTTTAGAAATGAGATTTCTAGGATACTAGCCTATAATGACTACAGACTGGCTACCAAAAACACATTCCATCCTCAAATATTTACAGTTCGGTAGGTTAGTTTATAAAAGGTACTCGAATTTATAGACATTTGAATCATCAAAAATCAAATAACTATAAAACTGTAAGTATATGAAAACTCTAGCATTATTAGTTACTCTTTTAATCTCAAACTTTATTATCAATGCTCAAGAACCTAATGGAGTAACCATTACGGTAACCGTGCCCAACATCACCAGTTCTGACGGCGAAGTACTTTTTGGATTGTATGACGAAAATACGTTTATGAAAGCGGCTCCAATACAAGGTGAAAAAAGCGAAATCATAGATGGTGTAGCCAAAATTGTTTTTAAGAATGTACCCGAGGGAGTTTTTGCCATCTCCTGTTTTCATGATAAAAATGGAAACAATAGAATGGATTTTGAAGAAAACGGAATGCCAAAAGAAAGTTACGGGGTATCGAATAACAATATGAGTTATGGTCCACCAATGTGGAGTGATGCAAAATTCGAAGTGGGAGCTGAAGATTTAGATCTGGAAATTAGAATGTAGGAATACAAATCAATATTCATCAATCAATAGAAATTGTACCAGGAGGTACAATTTCTTTTTTTTTCGCCATAAAACAATAGATAAAATAAATTTTTTGTAAAAATTTAATAAATATTATCGATAGCTTTTTTATTTTTGTCGTACAAAGAATAACTTATGACCATTACACAATTAAAATATGTGCTTGCAGTGGCAGAGCATCAAAATTTTACCAAAGCAGCCGAAAAAACATTTGTAACACAGCCTACGCTAAGTATGCAAATTCAAAAGCTTGAAGAAGAGTTAGACATCCTCATTTTTGATCGAAGTAAAAAACCTATTGCGCTCACAGAAGTGGGAAGTAAACTAGTTGAACAAGCACGAAATATTGTTAATGAAAGTGAGCGTATACAGGATATTGTAGACCAGCAAAAAGGGTTTATTGGTGGGGAGTTTAAGCTTGGAGTGATTCCAACTGTGATGCCCACACTGTTACCAATGTTTTTGAATAATTTTATTAAAAAATACCCTAAAGTAAAGCTTAAAATAGAAGAATTAAATACGGAGGCTATTATTGAACGCCTTCAGGATGGTCATTTGGATGCTGCAATTGCGGCTACTCCTTTAGAAAATGAAGGTATCAAAGAACGTGTTTTGTATTATGAGCCTTTTGTTGGTTATATTCCTTCTATGCACAGATTAAACCAGAAGAAAAAAATCAATGTGACCGACCTGGATATCGATGACATGCTTTTGCTAGAGGATGGACACTGTTTTAGAGACGGGATCATCAATCTATGTAAAACCCAGAAAAGTTATGACGAGGATCACTTTCAATTAGAAAGCGGAAGTTTTGAAACCTTAATAAAACTTGCCAATGAGGGATTAGGAATGACTCTACTTCCCTATTTACACACATTGGATATCAAGAACAATGAAAAAAACAACCTTCACTATTTTAACGAGCCCTCTCCTGCAAGAGAAGTTAGCCTGATTTTTAACAAAAGTGAACTAAAAATGCAAATAATAGAAGCGTTGCATTCTACAATAGCGGGCGTGGTAAAAGGAGCAATTGCTTTTCAGAATGTTCAAATTATAAGTCCCCTTACAAAAGCAAAAAGCGACTAAAAAGTCGCTTTTTTTGTTATGCTTTTAAATAAATTAAACAAGATTGTAATTCTGGTTGTTTTACGGTTAGAGATTGAATCCATATTTTTAATTCTTCAATCTCATGCGGAAGTAGTCTGTTTAGTGCTTTAAGAACTTCCTTTGTAAAAAGATTAACATCAAAACTTACTTTTTTAAGCACAGTTTTAGTGTAATCGAACATTGCTCTAGCCATAAATTAATAGGGGTTTAGAATGTTAGGTTTAAAACAAGTAATTGTAGGAATAAGCTTACATTTTTAAAAGTTGTCTACGCTAATATATGCAAATAAAACCAAAAAAATGGTCATTTAGCGCTTATTTAACACAGTTAAAAACTATTATCGCCATCTAAAATGTCTCCTAAACCTCCTAAAATACTACCTTCGCCTTTACTTTTTCCTCCTCCTCTTGGAGCCAACGCTAATACACGATTTGCAAGTCGACTAAAAGGTAACGATTGTATATACACAACTCCTGGTCCTGTTAAAGTTGCAAAGAATAGCCCTTCTCCTCCAAAAATGGTATTTTTTATTCCTCCAACAAATTCTATATCATAATTTATTCCTTGAGAGAAACCTATAATACATCCTGTATCGATTTTCAATTTTTCTCCGGGCTGCAATTCCTTACGCGCTGTAGTTCCGCCGGCATGTACAAATGCCATACCGTCTCCTTCCAGCTTTTGCATAATAAACCCTTCTCCACCAAATAGGCCTCTACCAAGTTTTCTAGAGAATTCGATGCCTATCGAAACTCCTTTTGCCGCGCATAAAAACGCATCTTTTTGGCAAATGAATTTCCCTCCGTAATTAGTTAAATCAATGGGGATTATCTTTCCTGGATAAGGTGAAGCAAAACTTACTTTCTTTTTACCTGAAACTTGATTGTAAAAAGCGGTCATAAATAAACTTTCTCCAGTTAAAAGGCGTTTTCCCGCTCCAAAGATTTTACCCAAAACTCCTTGATCCTTTGCAGAGCCATCTCCAAAGATAGTATCCATTTTTATACCATCATCCATCATCATAAAACTTCCTGCTTCGGCAATAACGCCTTCATTAGGATCAAGTTCTATCTCTACGTACTGCATTTCTTCTCCAATGATCTCGTAGTCTATTTCGTGTGCTGTCATATTTTTAATGTTTAATTTTTATTGATTAATGAATAGTTCAGTTTATTAGTAAATCTTTTTTTAAAATGTTACAAAACTTACTATAGATCATTTTGAATTATTCATTATCAATTCTTCACTTTTACAGTCCATTCAAAATTAAAGGTTGATACTTCTACCCCTTCTTTATTGGTGCCTATAGATTTCATCCATACGGTTTGTCCTTCTCCTGTCTCAATGGTTTTTTTTATGGCATCTTCTACCAAATGTCCATCATTACATACAAAAGTGATTCGTCCCGTCGCTTTTTTGGTGAAAGTGGCATTGTTATTGGCAACCAGCATAGATATCTTCTTTCCGCTATTTCTTATATACCCAGTTACCATAGCTCCCGTCGTTAACTCGGCAGCCATTCCTTGTACTGCCCAAAACATAGAATTAAAAGGGTTCTGATTAATCCATCTGTGCTTCACTGTAACGGTGCAGCTGTTTCTATCTATCTTTTTTACTCGTATTCCGCATAACCATGCAGAAGGTAATTTGAACAATAAAAATGTATTTAGTTTTCCAGGAGTGATATTCATTGTATTAGCTTTTAATTATCACAATATAGGCAAAACTAAGGTTGCAATCTTAGTTGCAAAATCTTAAATTTATGTTAAATTATGGTACTATGTTTTGCATAATACCTTTTTTTAGATATATATTTGCATAAGAAACTATTATATACTTTTAAAAATGTTAAATAACAACCACAAAAATATAGCAACCTTTATGCACCTGGGAATATTCTCAAGGTATATAATTCCATTTGGGAATTACATAATTCCCATCTTGTTATGGACCGTTAACAAAGACAAATCAGAATTTATAGACAGACATGGAAAGGAAGCAATTAACTTTCAGTTAAGTGTTTTACTATACACGATAATTTTGGGTATGCTTTCTATTCCCTTCTTTGTTTTTAATATTTTCGGAGATGTCAGCTTTCATGATTTTATTCATTTTGATGATTTACACATCAATATTTCTGAGCCAGGAGGATTTAGAACATTGATTGGTGCTTCTTTTATAGGTGTAATTGCTTTGGCAGGTTTTTTTCTGGAAATTGTTTTTATCATTTCAGCAGCAATTAAAGCAAACAAAGGTGAAGAATATAAGTACCCGTTAACCATAAGATTTATAAAATAATATAATGAGGTCATCTATCAACATAAAATATATTCTATTAACTGCCATTGCAGTTGTGCTTTCATTCTTTTTTCATGAGTTGGCGCATCTAATTGCAGGAGAGGCATTAGGATACGATATGAAGATGACTCTTAATTCTGCTTTCATAGCCAAAGGGGAATACACAAGTGCTTGGCACGAACAAATGGTAAGTGCAGCAGGACCGATATTCACGATTATTGTATCATTTGTATTTTTTTACATCATCAGAAAAACCAACAATATATATTTATATCCATTTTTATTCTTTGGCTTTTACATGAGGTTTATGGCAATGATAATTTCTATAATACATCCAAATGACGAAGCTAGAATTAGTGCCTGGTTCGGACTTGGAAACTGGATATTACCATTAATGGTATGTTTTACATTGCTATTTCTATTAATAAAAACATCAAAAGAACAGAAGTACACTATAAAATTTAACCTAATCAATTATCTTTTAGCATCGGTATTTGTAGCTGTTGTTGTACTCACTGATCAATATTTATTTAAATAATTCATCAATCATTAATCATCAATCAAAAAATGAACAGTTTAACTTTTAAAAATTAGTTTTATGAAGATCGAAAACACAAAAGCGCAAATGCGCAAAGGTGTTCTGGAATATTGCATACTTTCTATCCTTAAGGACGATGATGCCTATGTAGCTGAAATTTTGGAAACCCTTAAAGATGCAAAGATGCTCGTGGTAGAAGGTACTATTTACCCCTTGCTAACCAGATTGAAAAATGCAGGACTACTTAGCTATCGCTGGGAAGAATCTACCTCTGGACCACCTCGTAAATATTATGGACTCACAGAAACCGGAAAATTGTTTCTAAAAGAATTAAATACCACTTGGGATGAACTACGAAATGCGGTAAATGTGGTAACTAAACAAAAAAAGAAGTAAAATGAACAAGACAGTTAATATAAATCTAGCAGGTATATTTTTTCATATTGATGAAGATGCTTATCTAAAAATGCAACGGTATCTAGATGCTATAAAACGTTCCTTTACAGATTCACAAGGAAGGGATGAAATCATAGCCGATATCGAAGCGCGAATAGCAGAATTGTTTAGCGAAAAGATAAAGGACGAAAGACAAGTGATAGGCGTCAAAGAAGTAGACGAGGTTATTGACATTATGGGACAACCAGAAGACTACAGATTAGATGAAGAGATTTTTGAAGACGAACCGAAATCATCATATCAACAAGCGAAATCATCAAGACAATTATTTAGAGACACCACCAACTCTTATGTAGGCGGAGTTAGTTCTGGACTTGGGCATTATTTAGGTATAGAACCCATCTGGATTCGCATAGCATGGATCTTATTTACCATTTTCTCTAGTGGTGCCTTCGCACTAATCTATGTAGCACTCTGGATTTTTGTTCCTGAAGCGAAAACCACTGCCGATTTTTTGGCAATGAAAGGTGAAGCTGTTAACATCAGTAACATCGAAAAAAAAATCAAAGAAGGGTTTGATGGCGTTGCCGATACAGTAAAAAATGTCGATTATCAAAAATACAGTAGCAAAGTAAAAAGCAGTTCAACTACTTTTTTTGATGCTTTGGGGGATGTTATGCTTTTTTTACTGAAAATCTTTGTGAAGTTTATTGGTGTCATACTTTTGATTACAGCCGGAATTACCTTGATAAGCTTATTTATAGGATTATTCACTCTAGGGACATTTGGGTTTATGGATATGCCATGGGTAGAATATTTTGAAGTAGGCAGTCATCCAGACGTTCCACTATGGTTAATTTCACTCCTTTCCTTTTTTGCTGTCGGAATTCCATTTTTCTTCTTATTCATTCTTGGATTAAAAATCTTAATCAATAATTTGAAGTCAATAGGAACAGCCGCTAAACTTGGATTACTAGGAGTTTGGATAATTTCTTTGATCGGGTTAATAATCATTGGGTTAAGACAAGCTACTCTCGAAGCATATGATGCCGAAGTGATTACAGAGCAAAAAATGATTCCCGTTACTAGTAATGATACGTTAACTATAAAAATGCAAGGAAATAATAGGTATGTAAAATACCTTCAGCACCGAAATGATTATAAAATCAAAAGAGACGAACAGGGAAATAGGCTTATTGTAATTCAGGATGTCGAATTATACCTTAAGACCACCAAAAGGGATTCTACAGTAGGTATTATTATCGAAAAGAAGGCTGAAGGCAGATCATATGATGAAGCTTCAGAAAGAGCCGAAGAACTAAAGTATTCTTATGAAATCGATGGAAACACGTTGTTGTTAAATGGTTATGCTATTACAGATTACACTAGCAAATATAGAGACCAAGAGGTTAAAGTGATTTTAACTTTACCCGAAGGAATCACTATACTGGCAGATGATAACACTTCGGGATATAATAACTCCTGGAAATACGATGACTATGTTACCATTGATGGAAACGAAGGAGAGTACATAAAAGTTGTTGATGGAAAATTAGAATGCGAAAACTGCCCAGAGAAAGATAATGATAACGATTGGAAATATAATGAATGGGAAGATGATGACGTAAACATCAATATCAACTCAAACAATTCTAAAGCCAATCTTAAAATTGATGATGAAGGAGTTGAACTTAAAAGTGAAGAAGTAGACATAAAAATAGATGAGAACGGAATAGAAATCAAAACCGATAATTAAAAATCAAATCAAAAAACGAACAGTTAAACACATTAAAACAAAAAAATCATGACCACACTAGCCAAAATTTTAGTAACCCTTTGTTTATCAATAGCTTGTTGTTCTTGTAATATCACTTTTGATGGAATAAAAGGAGAAGGAGAAGTAGTTCGCAAAGAACGCATAATTAATGCAGATTTTAATGCAGTTAAAGCAAGTCGAGGATTGGATGTAATACTGGTAAATGATCAGGAAACAAAAGTAATTGTAGAAGCTAATAAAAATCTACATGAACACATCAAAGTATATGTGAAAGAAAACACTTTACATGTAACATCAGATAAAAACATATACTGGGCAGATGAAAAAAATGTATTTGTCTCTTACGATAAAATAAACCAGTTAAAAGTTAATAGCGGTGCCAGTATAACAGCTCAAGAATCATTAGTGCAAAAAGAACTTACCCTAAGCGCTACCAGCGGTGCCGATATCAGATTAGACATTAAGGCAGAAACTCTAAGTAGTTCTGTGACCAGTGGCGCTATGATAGACCTAACGGGAAAAGTAAATAACCACAAAGCTAGTGCTACTAGTGGCGCTAATATCAGAGCAAAGGATCTACTAAGTTTAGTCTCTGAGGCTAAAGCTACCAGTGGTGCATCTATTAGAATCCATGCAAAAAACGAATTCACAGGTAAAGCAACCAGTGGTGCTGATGTTGTATACTATGGAAAACCAGAAAGAGTATCTGAAGTTGATAATTCCGGAGGTAATGTAAGAAGACATTAAAAAACAAAGATCTAATCAATCAATAAGGTAACCAACCAAAACCGCCTGAAAAGTACTAACCAATCAATAATAGCTTTTCAGGCGGTCTTTTTTATTCATCAATTCAATCAATCAAAAAACATAAATATGATATCAAAAATCAACCTCAAAAGTGCAGTCTTAACTTTTATAATCGCCCTATTTTCAAGTCACTTTGTAAATTCACAATCAGAAACAAACAATAATCAAAATTTAGAAACAACAATTTTAAAGCTGGATAGCGAATTTTGGGCATCTTATAACACCTGTAATCTCGATAAATTTAAGACCTTCTTTGTAGAAGATTTTGAGTTTTATCATGATAAAGGAGGTTTGACTTCAGGCTTCACAAAAATGATGGAACTTGTTGAAACTGGCTTGTGTGGTAGTGAAAACCCAAGAGTACGAAGAGAAGTTATCGAAGGAAGTGTAAATGTATACCCTTTGAACAAGTACGGAGCAATTATCACAGGAGATCATAAGTTCTTTGTTACAGAAAAAGGGAAAAAAGAGGTACCTACTGAAATCGCTAAATTCACACATGTCTGGCAACATAAAAACAATGAATGGAAAATGACTCGTGTATTGAGTTATAATCACCAACCTGCACCACAAAATACCGACAAAAAAGAAGTAACATTACCTAACGAGATCTTAATGCAGTATGTTGGGACCTATCAGGCGCCAAATACCGGAACTGTAATTGTATCCAAAAAAGACAATTTTCTTGAAATAAACGCAGGAAAAATGCAAGCAATTATATACCCCCAATCAGAGCGTTTGTTTTTTCACAAACAAAGCCCGCTTACTTTTGAATTTATAAAAGATGAGAATCACAAAGTCGTAAAGTTCATTGTTCGCGAGAATGGAAACGTAGCAGAAGAAGCTAAAAAATTGTGAATCTATTTTTTTTTTGCTTAACCTGCAACAGCTATTTGTATAAGTGGATCCCATTAGCAGGGATCCACTTTTCTTTTCTACAAAAATGTAACTTCCATATTAATAAGTAGTCATTTATATTTGTAACAAGTTTTACTTATCGCTATACTTAAAAGCAAAATAATCTGTTTATACTATATAAATTTCACACAAATATGAGAATATTAATGCTACTGTTCTGTTCATTCCTGTTTTTAGGAAATGTATATGGGCAAAAAGAGAAAGTAAAGGGCAATAAAATTGTAAGTACCGAAGAATATGAATTAGAAGGATTTCATACTATTGAAATTTATGAAAACTTTGAAGTTTCGATAGACGAAAGTAGTGACAACTTAATCAAAATTGAAGCGGATAGTAACTTACAAGATTTAATACAGTTTGTAGTTCAGGATAGTGTTTTAACCATCAAATCCGACAAAGATTTGCGCCGTGCAAAAGCATTAAACCTGGATATCTTTTATGCTTCTGAAGTGAAAAGAATTCTTGTTTATGATAAAGTGATTCTGAAATCATTATCTCCTATTACATCAGGTAATCTAAAAGTAGAAGCAAATGACAATTCCGAGATTTTTCTTACTACCGAAACGAGTAAATTAGAATGCATAGCAAACGGAAAATCCACCGCAGAATTTCACGCTACAGCAACAGAAGTTACCTATCAAATTAACGATGCTTCTGAAGTAAAAGGTATCGTAACTACCGATAGTTTGAAAGTCGACCTATATCAAAAAGGATCCGCAAAACTAGAAGGTCAAGTAAAATCCATGTTGGTAAGAGCAGATAATGAGACCGATTTTTATGGTGAAAAATTAAGTGCAGCAAAAACTTCTTTAATTGCTGAAGGTGCCAGTGATTGTTATATTTTAACCAACGAAGAAATAACGATTGACGCCAGGGATAAATCAGAAATCTTCTTGTTGGGTGAACCCAAAATCAATATCAAAACTTTTGCAAACGAAGCTTCTTTATTCAAGAAAAACTTAGATTACGTTCCAAGTAAGCTTAGGTTAAACTAATGAAGGCAGAAAATCACATTATTGATAGAACTTCATATTTTCATTGAATAGGAGATATAAAAATGTCCTAAGATATCCGATCTGAAATAATTGTGTCCGACCTCTTAAATAATATATTGAAATGTTAGTGATGACCAACTAATAAAGTATGTGCCTACGACCATATTCGTTTTACAAAGCATTCTCTTAAATAGAGAAGTGTTAAAAGTGGATCATCTTATAGTTAAAAAGCTAAAAGCGCTCTGTAATTTTGTATTTTTAATTATAAATTTTTAACTCTTAAAACCTAAAACCATGAAAAAAATTCCTATCCATTTTTTGGTAGCATTTTTTATGCTTACAAGTTACTACAGTGCATTTTCACAGTGCACAAGTTGCTCTTTGAGTGGCCCTGCTGAAATAAATTTGAATCAAACCACAACTTTCTCAACGAGCACGTTAAGTGGTTCAAATTACTTTTGGTCTACTACGGGAGGGCTAACCATAATAGGAAGCAATACATCATCATCTGTTTCAGTAAAAGGTACCGGCGCTGGTAGCGGAAAAGTATGTATAACCAGATATAAAAGTGGATCACAACCTTGTTGCTACTGTAAAACTGTTGACATTGTACCACCTTGTACGGTTCCATCGGTTTCCATAGAGCAAGAACCTTTTGGTTGTCAAGGAGATGTATTGACCTTCAACGCAGTAAAGAACCCAGCTAATTCAACAGGAACTTATAATTGGAGTGTATCTTCAGGAGGAACTATTGTTGGTTCTAATACAAATCAAACTCTAAATGTACAATCTTCTACCACCTCAGGTTTTAGTGTAAGTCTCACCTTCACATCGACTTGTAATAATACACAGGTTAACGCCTTTACCTTAGCTCAATTTTTGGACTGTGGCTTCTTCATTGCTCCTAATCCGTCAAGTGATTTGTTGTTAATCAAATCCTCAGGAAATAATACAATAAAAAAACCATATTCTATTGAAGTGATAGATCAAAATGGAAGAGTACGATTAAAGGCAAAAGTATCTCAAGAAAGTAAACAAATAGATATAAGTAATCTACCTAATGATTTATATTATGTAAAAGTGATTATGGATGGGAAAGTTGTAAAAACAACCAAATTAATTAAGAAATAGCATTTAAGAACATATTACTGTAGAATATACCCGCCAAGTTTTTAAAACTGGCGGGTAATATATTATGTTCTACTAAGCAGAAACTTCTTCACTAGTCTCTACGGTAGCTAGGTAACGCTCTGCATCTAATGCAGCCATACATCCAGTACCTGCAGCGGTCACTGCTTGCCTATATTCTTTGTCTTGAACATCTCCTGATGCAAACACCCCCGGGATATTCGTTTTTGTAGATTTACCTTCGGTAATAATATACCCGGTTTCATCCATATCTACTTGCCCCTTGAAAATCTGAGTATTTGGCGTATGTCCAATAGCGATAAATAATCCTGTTATTTCAATTTCCGATTTTTCACCTGTTTGGTTATTCACCATTCGTAAACCTTCAACAACCTGATCCCCTAATACCTCATCAACTTCGGTATTATACATCACTTTAATATTGGGTGTGTTTTCTACCCTATGTTGCATTGCTTTGGATGCTCTCATGTAATCTTTACGTACCAACATTGTAACGTTAGTACAAATATTAGCAAGGTATGTAGCTTCTTCAGCAGCGGTATCCCCTGCTCCAACAATAGCCACATCTTGCCCTTTATAAAAGAATCCATCACAAACAGCACATGCAGAAACTCCACCACCTCGCAGTTTTTGTTCACTAGGTATCCCTAGATATTTTGCGGTAGCTCCGGTAGAAATGATAACACTTTCAGCTTCAATCTCTTTAGAGTTGTCGACAGTAACTTTGTGAATCCCTCCTACTTCGGTACTAAAATCAACAGAAGTTACCATTCCAATACGAACTTCAGTACCAAAGCGTTCTGCTTGTTGTTGCAACTGTACCATCATAGTTGGTCCATCTATTCCTTCTGGATATCCAGGAAAATTATCAACTTCTGTTGTGGTTGTTAGCTGTCCACCAGGTTCCATACCTGTATACATAATCGGTTTAAGATCAGCTCTTGCTGCATATATTGCCGCGGTATATCCTGCAGGCCCTGAGCCTATAATAAGGCATTTTATTCTCTCTATTGTATCAGACATAATCGTTTCGTTTTTATCTGTTGTAAAAGTAGCAATTTGATCATAAACCTTACAGTAAAGTTATTAAGAATTGTTATTAACCTATAGACATCATAAATAAATACTAAAATGAAATCTGTTAAAACATTACCCTTATATATTTGTATAACAATCAAGTAAGATATATGCGCATTGTTCTAATTACCCTTTTGCTATTGATAAGCATACGAGGATATTCTCAAAATAAAAAAGCAGATAGTTTAATTAATCTTCTCAAAGAATATCAACAAAACGATATTAAAAAAGTCGATCTACTTAATAATATTGGTTTGGAATATTGGATTACCGATACAGGTAAGTCATTAAAATATGGTCATAATGCCTTACAGCTTTCTAATGAGCTTTCTTATCAATTAGGAAATGCAAAAGCCAATCGGGTAATAGGAGTAGCCTACTGGGCCCAGGGCATTCAAAACAAGGCGCTTCAATATCTTACGGATTCTCAAAAGGTTTTTCAAGCTATAAACGATGAAGAAGGAATTGCAAATACGATGCTTAACATAGGGATGGTTTATGCAGACTTGAAAGAATATGACAAAGCATTTGAAAACTATAATGGCGCTATAGACTATTTTACTGCATTAAACTTAACAAGCCGAATAGCTACTACTTTTACCAAAATGGGAACTATATATGTTGAAAAAGGAATGTATTTTGAGGCTCGAGAATACATTTCTAATGCCCTGAAGTTACATAACCAAAATGGTTTTACATATGGAATTTCGGAGGCACATAATCGTTTAGGGATTCTTTATATTGAAGAAAAAGATTTTGCTCAAGCCAAATATCATATAGAGCGATCCATTATTGTAGGACGCCAGGTTGATGATAAAGATGGATTGACCAGTAATCTTATTCTTTATGGAAAATTACTTCGTCTTGAAAATAATTACGAAGCGGCAGATGCTCATTTACAACTTGGATTAGAAAAGGCAAAAGCCTATAACCTAAAAAAGTATGAACTTTTAGCTTATGAAGAATTAAAGGAATTAAGCAAACGACAGAATAAGCAGAAAGAAGCTTTAAAATACTACGATAACTACGTTTCTTTAAAGGATTCAATATTCAACATCGAAAAAACAAAACAAATAGCCTATCTAGAATTCAAAAATGAACTAGAACAAAAGGATAAAGAGCTAAAGTTTCTTCAAGAAAAAGAAAAAACAGATACCTTGATCAAATCTAGTTTGTTACTTGGTATGCTGGCTTTATTCCTAGGAGGTTTTTTTATTCTTAAAAACACTCGACAGCGCTCTCAAAAAGAAAAAGAATTATTAGAAAAAAGTAATGAGTTATTACAATCAAAAGAAGCTTTAAATCAACAAGCTATTGAGAATGCTAAGCTAAAACAACAAGAATTAAAGCAACAGTTAACATTTAAAAACAAAGAGCTCACCTCATATACGCTCAATTTTGCTCAAAAGAATGAATTACTAGAAAAGCTACAAAACATCGCTTTGCTAGCAAAAAAAGCTTCTCCAAAAGAGAAAGATAAACTGATTAATGAGCTTCATAAGACAATACGACAAAACCTTACTATCGATAAGGATTGGGAAGATTTCAAACGCTTTTTTGAAGAAGTACATGTCGATTTCTATTCAAAAGTAAATGCCAAGCATCCAGATCTAAGCTCAAATGATCTTAAGTTATGTTGTTTAACCCGACTGAATCTAAATATCAAAGAAACAGCGAGCATGCTCGGTATATCTCCAGAAAGTGCAAAGACTGCCCGTTACCGTCTTCGAAAAAAACTAAATCTTAATTCTGATCAAGAGATTTTTACTTATTTATTGACTCTCGAGAATGAATGAGTTAAACATTCAATCTTTCTTGGTCACTATTTTTATTAAATTTTATAGTTTATCAAATACTTGTAATACTGATATTTACAAACATCTGTTCACCTTTTGTCTACTATTTTTTATGAACAAAAAAACACATGTCTACCTATAATAAAAAAGTGCGCACTTAGAGTATACCTCACTTATTACCAAAAAGATAACACCTCTCCTACTTTTGTTTCCGAAAACAAAAAAACAAGTTAAATAACAAAAAAGTATAGGAGATGCAGGAATTATTGAACACATTACCAACACCATTAGAAATACTACTAGACCCAATATCATTTATTGTTTTAGGGCTATATGCGCTATTAATAATTTGGGAAGCTATTGCCCCAGCCCGTGAGTTACCAAAGGTAAAACATTGGAAACTTAAAGGAATGATAGCGTTTATAGTTTTTTTCTTCTTATCCACCTATTTCCCATTATTATGGGATGGCTATTTGGCAAAATACCAAATATTCGATCTCACTAACCTAGGTACTTTTTGGGGAGTAATCGTAGGAGTTTTTGTTTACGAAATAGGTTTGTACGTATGGCATAGAATTATGCACAAAAGTGATATTTTATGGCGGGTTTTTCACCAAATGCACCATAGTGCCGAAAGGCTAGACAGTTATGGCGCCTTTTATTTTAGTCCAATGGATATGATTGGTTTCACATTTCTTGGTAGTCTATGCTTGGTACTTGTAGCAGGATTTACGGCAGAGGCCACCACGTTAATTATACTAGGAACTACTTTCTTAGCAATTTTTCAACACAGTAATATCAAAACACCCGCTTGGCTAGGATATTTTGTACAACGACCAGAAGCACATACCTATCATCATGCAAGAGGAATACATGCGTATAACTATGCAGATTTTCCGATTATCGATATAATTTTTGGAACATTTCGTAATCCAAAAACATATAGCCATGAGACCGGTTTTTATGAGGGTGGGTCAAATAAAATAAGAGAAATGTTGCTCTTTAAAGATATCTCAAAAGAAAAATAAATAAGTTGAGTTGAGTTCTGTAAAAGTTACTCCCGGATCTCCGGTTTATAATCTGGGGGTTCTTTTACACACAAAGAATAATTATTTTGAAAATGAAAAGAATACTAACTAACTACAAAAAAATCAAGAGTCTAATACTGGGTATTCGTACACTCTTTAGTGCTCTTTTATATGCTACATTACTCTTTGTAATCATTCTATCCAGTGATTCTAATTCGATAGAATATTTATATCTAGAAGTTTATAATATTACTTTACTCTACATTATTATGAACATGCTATTATATACAAAGGATATTCTTTCACCAAAAACAGAACATATCTTTTCTAAAGAATTTGTAGAAATTTTATTAGTTACGGTAATTTCTACAATTCTTATTATTTCATTATTTACCTTAAGAAATACAAACAATGCCTATATAATTAGCAAAATACTGATAGAAGTTATCGCGATATTGATAGTTATGATTTCTTTTTTCATTTACAAAAGAATAGGCAAAAAACCGTATTTAAAATAATCAAAATCCTTAAAAAATTAAGCCCGAGAAAGATAATGTTTAAAGAAAAAACAATTGTAAATGTTCAATTTAAGTCTACTCTTTCACTTGAGAAATTATATGACATCTCTACCAAAAATCGTGATGAAATGGCAAATATAAAAGGCTTAATCATTAAGTATTATTACATAAACCAGGAAACCAATATTATTGGAGGTACCTATTTTTTTGAAAGTATAGCTCTGGCAAGAGATTACCTCAGGTATTTCTTTGTAAAAGGAATAGGTTTAAAATATGGTATCATTCCGGGTACATTAAAAATGGAAATCGGAAACGTAAACCTTGAAATAAAAGGCAACAACACAAAATATCATTGGCACGATTATAATTCGGGTTAGATACCCTACATTAGTCTTAAAATAAAAGAAATGACATTTTTTGACTCATTAGATGTTTTAGGAACAGCAGCCTTTGCCATATCAGGAGCATTGAGTGCTATGAACCGAAAATTAGACCTTTTTGGTATTTTTATCATTGCATTTGTAACCGCTATTGGTGGTGGAACCATTAGGGATA
The DNA here is from genome assembly GCA_947496555.1 of uncultured Aquimarina sp. Lineage (GTDB taxonomy): Bacteria > Bacteroidota > Bacteroidia > Flavobacteriales > Flavobacteriaceae > Aquimarina. The sequence goes on from CANMDH010000012.1 coordinate 60,434, forward strand.
TACTCATAGGAAATACGCCAGTTTCATGGATGCAAAACACCTCTAACTTATATCTTATTGGTGGAGTTACCGTACTGGCAATCGTTTTCAGAAACAAATTGGATTACCTCAAGAAATCCCTTTTCCTTTTTGATACCATAGGATTAGGGGTTTTTACTATAATAGGTGTCGAAATTGGCATTCAGACAGGGTTAGAACCAATCATCTGTGTAGCTTTAGGAGCAATGACAGGATGTTTTGGTGGTGTAGTAAGAGATATTTTATGTAACGAAATCCCTGTAATTTTCAGAAAAGAAATTTATGCTACGGCATCGATAGCAGGTGGAATATGTTTTATAAGCTTGTACAATGCCAAAATTGATCAAAATGTAGTTTATGTATCAACTGCATTATTAATTATTATCATTAGACTATTAGTAGTAAAATATAAGGTGTCACTTCCCTTATTCTATGTAAGAAATCTTAAAACATAAAAAACTAAAAATTGTTTTTCAAAAAGTAGTAATATCTATAGAAGTAACATTTATTCAAAAACGTTCAATAGTTCCCATATGAAACAACTAAAAAAAATTAACATTACTCTTATTTTTATGCTTAGTGTAATACTACTAAGCTGTCAAACAGAAGATAGATCAATTGTAGTAGCCACTTATACATATTCTACGAACAATAGAATTGATAATTTAAAACCATTTTCTAATAACATTAGCAAAATTTTGGGTGTCAAAGTCGAAACGAAAAGCTATCCCGACGTAGCGTCCTTAATTAATGGTATTAGATCAAATGAAGTAGATATCGCATTTATAAATACTTTCGGTTACCTTTTACTGGCTTTGGATAATGACGTTGTAACACCAATAGCTGCTTTAAATGTTAAAAATGATACCAAAGACAATTATAAGACTGTTCTCTTGGCCAACAAAAGTACCGATATTAAAAATTTGGAATCCATTAAAAAGGAGGCACATAATTTATCAATGATGTTTGTAAGCGAAGGCTCTACATCTGGAAATTTAGTTCCCAGACTTCTTTTAAGTGCTATTGGTCTTAAAAACCCCGAATCTCTATTCAAAAAAGTACAATATGGAGGAAATCATACAAGTACATTTCAACAATTAATCGAAGGTAAAACAGATATTTGCGCCTTTGGCAGTAACGAATATTTTAAGCAGATCAGGAATGATTCTACTATTCTAAATAGAACAAAATTGCTATGGATTTCAGAAGAAATACCGCTTGGACCGGTATTAGTAAAAAACAATCTTCCAGAAATTTATAAACAAAAAATCACTAAACTAATTCATAATTTACATATAAACAACCCAGAAACGCTAGCATCTATAAAACATGGTTGGTCTGAAGCAAAACAGAGTGAGCAGTTTGTTCCTGTTACGGATAGTTATTATGATAATTTTCGTAATTTTCAAGGCAAAGAAGCTGATTTATCAAATATTTTGAATTTATTTTCTAAATAACTTAGCATCTACTTTTGAATAATTATGAGTATCTTTTTATTGATAAATCGATTAATAAACCTTTCTCTTTAATGAAATTCAAACCTAAATCAGATATTTATAAGAAGAAAGTACAGGATAGTTTTGATCGTCAAAATTTCATGAAGTTAATCAATGCAAAGTTGGTTGACCTACAACCAGGTTTTTGTGAGATTCATGTGCCTTATGATGAAAATTTAACACAACAACACGGTTTTTTTCATGCGGGTGTTATTAGCACAGTTGCAGATAATACTGCCGGTTATGCTGCATTTTCATTAATGGAGGAAAATTCATCAGTATTAACAGTAGAGTTTAAAATTAATCTTATTTCACCTGGCGATGGTGAACTCTTAATTGGGAAATCCAACGTGCTAAAAAATGGCAGAACTTTAACCATTTGTAAATCAGAAGTTTTTGTGATAAAGGATGGAGAAGAGAAACTGTGTGCCGTTGCACAACTCACATTAATAGAACTAAAAAATAGCCCGGATCAGAAATAAAACAAGGCAGAAACATGGAACAACATAGACAACTCACTGATTCAGAATTTGAAAAGCAATTTGCCAATGGAGACTTAGATCCAGTATTATTCTGCCATGAAGCGCATTTACGCCTGGCCTGGATTTACATAAACAAATATGGAGAAGACACAGCATGTGAGACTATTTGTGATCAAATTCTAAATTTTGCCACCAAACATGGGAATCCCGGGAAATTTAATAAAACTGTCACCATTGCAGCTATTAAAGCAGTCAATCATTTCATACAAAAATCAAATTCAACCAATTTCATAGGTTTTATTCAAGAGTTTCCAAGGTTAAAATATAATTTTAAAGAACTACTTGATTTTCATTATGGTTTTGATATTTTCAATTCTGAATCTGCAAAAAAAGAATATCTAGAACCTGATTTACTTTCGTTTTAAAAACGAAAACGGAATAAACTAAAAAAGCACCGATATACACGGCGCTTTTTCACATCTAAATTAATTAACCTATTACCTATTTAGGCATCACAACGTCACCAATTACATGAATTACGCCGTTTTTGGCCATTACATCAGTCTTAACAATTTGACTGTAGGTTCCATTTTGATCTTTTAACCAGATCTTACCATCTTTTTGAATTACCTGTAATTTTGCCCCATTAAGCGTTGTTACTTCGGCCTTTCCATTACCTTTTTTAAGTGCATCCACTACATCACCTGCGGCAAGTTTTCCACTTACTACATGATATGTTAAAATCGATGTAAGTTTTTCCTTATTAGCAGGTTCTAACAACGAATTCAAGGTCTTTGAATCAATTTTTCCAAATGCATCATTGGTAGGTGCAAATACTGTAAACGGCCCGTCACCTTTTAAGGCACCAACCAAATCGGCAGCTTTAAGAGCGGTTACCAAAGTAGAGAAATCATCAACAGAAACCGCAACATCTACAATGTCTTTGTTTGTTTTTTGAGCGGATACAGATTGTGCAAGTAAAAATAAGATAAGCGTTGAAGCAATAAAAACTAACTTTTTCATGATATTTATTTTAATAATTAAACAATTTTAAGCGCGCTTTACATCTTCATATACACATGTTTGAATCTTTTGGATGAGGTTAGATCATTTTTTTCTTAAATTTGAGTAATCCTACCAATAAAATGCAAGACGATTTAGAGCTTATAAAGCGATTACAAAATCAAGATAGTAATGCACTGTCTGCTATATATGACCGATACTCGGGAGCTCTCTATGGTGTAATTTTGCGTATTTGCAAAAATGAAGAATGGGCACAGGATTTATTGCAAGAAACTTTTTTAAAAATCTGGCAAAAGTCTAATCAATATGACTGGGAAAAAGGAAAATTCTTTACCTGGTCGTATCGAATAGCAAAAAATTTAACGTTAAATGCGCTTCGTAATCCTTCGAAACTCATCCAAAACGAGGATTTAAGTGTATATAGCGATAAAGAATTAGATGAACCAGAACAGGATATATTAGAATTAAATGGTTCGCTAAAGAAATTAGAACCTCATCATCAAAGGGCATTAGAACTGGTTTATTTTAATGGGCTTACACATCGTGAAGCACACAAAGAGATGGATGTGCCCCTAGGGACATTCAAATCTTACATAAAGCAAGCTTTAAAAAAGCTAAGGGAAACCTATCAAAAAGAACTCTTTTTGTTTTGGATAATAATTGAGAAGATGATATAATGGACAGGAATTCTATAAAAGATACAGGAATATTAGAGCAATATCTGCTTGGTGAACTTTCAGAAGATCAGCGTATCGAGGTTGAAAACATTTTGAAAGAAGATCAGGAGCTACGTGAATATTTCTATAAAATAGAAGATGATTTTGAGAAGTTGGCAATGGAAAATGCTATTTCCCCTCCTACCTATATAAAAAAATCATTACTCAATTCTATTAGCGAAAAAAAACAAATTACAACAGATAAAGATGTTATCCCTATTAATAAAAAAAGTCAACACTCTATCTATTTGGCGATAGCTGCCAGTCTGGCTTTACTTTTTATAGTAAGTTCGGGATGGTTGTATAATCAATGGCAGAACTCACAAAACAACCTTCAAATCGTAACTGAAGAAACCTTAGATTTACGCAACCGCATTGTTGTTCTTGAGGAAAACCTAAAAGAAACTAATACCTGGTATACCGCAATTAATAATCCAAATACAATTCAGTTAGTTCTTCAGGGAAATCAAATATCTCCCAGTTCTAAGGCCATCACATATGTTAATCATAAAGACAAAACTGTAATTCTCAATTCTAAAGGACTTGCCGAACTCGAAACCAACAAAACCTACCAAATGTGGGCCGATGTAGATGGCGAAATGATTGATATGGGCGTTATTCCTGCTGATAAAGAAATGATAGCTATGAAATATATAGAAAATGCCGAATCTATCAATATAACTATCGAACCTGCCGGAGGAAATGATCATCCCACTGTTGAACAATTGATTTCTAATGTATTATTATAAATATGATCTTCAGAAAAGCAACTCAAAAAGATCTTCCCACTATCATAAAAATGATAGCCGATGATGCTTTGGGTAAAACCAGAGAAAATTATCAAGATCCACTGCCTAATGAATATCTTGAAGCTTTTGAGAACATCAACTCAGATCCGAACCAAGAATTAATAGTTGTAGAGAATATCAACTCTGATATACTTGGGACTTTACAATTATCTTTCATTCAATATTTAACGTACCAAGGAGGGATAAGGGCACAAATTGAAGCTGTTAGAATTAGAAAAGATCAAAGAGGAAAAGGAATCGGACAAAAAATGTTTGAATGGGCCATACAGCGTGCTCAACAAAAAGGGGCTCATTTGCTTCAGCTTACTACCGATAAAAAACGTCCCGAAGCAATCAAATTCTATGAAAAACTAGGTTTTAAAGCCACTCACGAAGGAATGAAGCTTCATTTTGATCTTTAACCCGGATTATGCAATTGAAAATCTATTATAGCCTGAAACTGCTTCAAAACCTGCTGCTTTGCTACATTTTCAAGTTTCACCATAGCGATGCTATGCTAAAAATTGGAAAATGTCAGGTTTTATTGCATTTTCAACCCTCATTACGAAGTTCTATTGCATAATCCAGGGTTAATTTTATCAAAATCTTATAATTTCATTTCGTAATAATAATTACCTTCCCAAGGAATCAGTCAAAATCCATTATGAAAAAAAATATCTTCCTCCTATTTGTTATCGTTATACAATGCATGACCGGTCAGGAAAAAAATCTGGTACATCCTTTCTTACCAGAAATCATTACAAAGTTTCCAACGGTAAGAGATTTTACTATGTCTCCTAATGAAAATGAAATCTACTTTACCGCCCAGGGCTATGCTGGTGAACTTTCAACCATAATAAAGGTCGTTAAAAAGGATAATGAATGGTCTGCTCCACAGGTTGCTCCTTTTTCGGGTCAATACGCAGACCTAGAACCTATGTTCTCTCCCGATGGGTTGAGATTGTTTTTTGTTTCAAATCGACCAAATGCATTCACTACAAATGAGAAAAAGAATCATGACATTTGGTATATCGAGCGATCTACTATAAATGACGATTGGTCGATTCCAAAAAATTTGGGTAGCCCTATTAATACCGAAGGAGATGAATTTTATCCATCTATAGCGAAAAATGGAAATCTGTATTATACAAGCACGGCATCTTCGTCCAAAGGAAAAGATGATATTTTTGTAAGTAAGTTCGAAAATAACATATATTCTGAACCCATTTCATTATCTGAAGCCATTAATTCTGAAGGGTATGAATACAATTCTTATATCTCGTCTGATGAATCCTTCTTAATTTTTGGTGGTTATAAGCGAAAAGATGGATTAGGTAGTGGAGATTTATACATCTCCTATAAGGATAAAGAAGGAAATTGGTCCAAAGCTGAAAATCTTACAAAAATCAACTCTGATAAAATGGATTATTGCCCTTTTTATGACTCCAAAACACAAACACTTTACTTTACCAGTAAAAGAAACGTGATAAAAGAAGACACTAAAAAAACCAAAAATCTACAACAACTACTGGAAGTTATGAACTCCTACGAAAACGGTTTAAGTAGGATTTATAGTATATCGATTAAATTATAATTCAATTTTATGATTATCCGTAATATGTAATCATGTAATTCTTTAGCGTCATTCCGAACCTGCCTGCATTACCGCAGGTAGGCAGGTTTATTTCGGAATCTCATTTCGTTCATAAACAATCAGTTATAATGAGAACCTGAAACGAGTTCAGGTTGACGATTATGGTATATGATATATTACGGGTATTCAATTTCAATTTTATCTCTCATTTTTAACAACACCTTATTCAATTTTTAGTACCAAAGAACATTTCTAATTTGTATTTTTGCACGAAATTCCTACGGTGTTGATGAGAGTACTATTCTCTATACTATTATTTTCTGCTTTCGCCATACGTCCAGCTATGGAAATCAGCACGGTTATGTATTACCAACTCAACATTGATTATATCGTAGAAAAATACTGTGTTAATAAAGAACGCCCCAAACTTAATTGTAACGGGAAATGTTACTTAATGAGCCAGATGAAGGCCAAAACACAGCCCTCTAAAGAAAAATCGGATACTATTATCATCGTTGAAGCTTTTATTCCTCTTTTCTTCCAGGAAAATTCGATCCAAATAAAAAACACAAATCCTTTTGTTGCAGAACAATCTCCAAATTGGAAAATAAAGTATCTTCACTTAAAAACTATTTCGAAAGACATTGATCACCCTCCTGAACATCTACTTTCTTAATTAATTACAACATTTTTTTTGAATTCAAGTATGAATAGACTACTTCATGTTTATCCATAAGGTTGTAATGATCAGAAATCAAGTTTTAAAAGTAAAAAACTAGGACAATCCTCTTTGTTAAACCCAGATTATGTATTAGAACTTCGTTATGAAGCTCTAAAATACAATGAAATATAATGTTTCATCAAATGTAGCATAGCACCGCTACGGTTAATTTGAGAAACATAACAAAGTGATCTATTTTGAAGCAGTTTGGAGCTGTAGTAGATTTTCTAATGCATAATCCAGGTTAAAATACAACAAAAGAGGAGCTGTCACTATAATTCATTATAAAAAATGAAACAATATATTTATGCCCTTTTATTAGTGGCATCACAAATACTGTCTGCTCAAGAAGTATATAGGAAAAAAACCGATAGTATTCCTTCTGAAGAAATGCTAGAAGAGGTTTTGGTTACCTCGGCTAATAGAGAACTACAAAAACGCTCTGAAGTACCAGGATCCATTGCCATTATTAATGCAAAAACAATTAAAGAAACCAAAGCATTCGGAATCGATCAATTGGTAAACCAGGTGCCGGGAGTTTTTATGTCTACATCAAGAGCCGCCAGTAATGAACAACATTTTATGGCGGTGCGCTCCCCTATTTCAACAAAAGCATTGTTTTTGTATCTGGAAGATGGCCTGCAAATCAGACCAACTTCTGTGTTTAATCATAACGCCTTATTAGAAATGAACGATATTTCCTATGGCCGTGTAGAGGTCCTAAAGGGACCAGCATCAAGTACCTATGGAAGTGAGGCTATAGGTGGAAGTTTTAATTTCATTACCAAAAAACCTTCCAAAAAACTGAGTGGAACCGTCGGTTTTCAAACCAATGATTTGGGCCTTACCCGGTATGAGTTTGAAGTGTCTGATCAACCAGGTAAAAAATTTGGTTTTTACCTGGGAGGGCACTACGCAGATCGTCAAGATGGCCCCATCGAACATAGTGATTATGAAAAAACCGCCATCACCTTCAAAACGGTATATAATATTAATGAGTCCACAAATTGGACTGCGGTTATAGATATCGTAGACTATCGATCAGATATGTCAGGCTCTTTGAGCGAAGCCGATTATACCGGGGGTAATTATGAGAGTGATCAAACCTTTACCGAAAGAGAAGCGCTGGCTTTCAGAATAAGAAACACCTTTGATAAATTTTGGAATGATCGTAATAAAACTTCCTTTAATTTTATAGTAAGGGATAATCGCATGGATCAAAATCCATCCTACCGAATCAGACAATTTAGAAACCAGGGGCAATTAACCGGTTTTGGATCTGGAGAAGTCAATTCTAATCAGTTTAGAAGTTTTGTTGGGTTAATTCAGCATAAACTAGACTTTGATTTTGCAAATTCTTCCTTAATTGTTGGGGCAACGGCAGATTATTCTCCTCAAGAATATATTTCAGAAACCACCGATATATTTGTAGATACTGAAACAGGTAGAAATACCGGTTTTAGGATTAACTCGGGTGATTTTATTCTGAATTATGAAGCCGATATATTTAATTATGCAGGATTCTTTCAATATGAAATATCTCCAGTTGATGCGCTAAAAGTAACCGCGGCGTTGCGATACGATGGTTTTGAATATGATTACGATAATCTTGCCGACGGAATTGTAGGCGTAGATGATGCCGTTGATAATTTTAACAATCTTACTCCTAAACTCGGCCTTAATTACAACTTTACCGACAGATCTGGAGTTTACGTCAATTATTCTCAAGGGTTTACTCCACCACAAGTTTCTACATTATATCGTAACCGAAATGAGCTACGCGGAATAAAACCAAGTCGTTATCACAACTACGAAATTGGTGGATATGTTGCTTCTTCTTCGAAATTAAAATTAGATGCTGCCGTGTATCTTCTTGAGGGAGAAAATACATTGATCACATTACGAGATGAAAATGACAATTTCTTTAACACTAATGCCGGTAAGACAAGATCTTATGGGGTAGAATATGGTGTTACCTGGATGCCAATAAAAGCCATATCAATAACGCATAATGGTAGTTACGCTATGCATCAATACATAGAGTTTTTTGATCGAGGGGTTGATTATTCTGATACCGATAGAGAAACAGCTCCCAACTTATTAGGTACCTCTTTGATTACTTATCGTAAAAACTTCAATCAAGATCTAGGTTTTAGCATTACAGCAGAACATGAACTGGTTGGTGAATACAATACCAGTTTTGAAGGACAAGTAGAAAATGAAGATGGTTCTATGGAAACAGCAACTTATGACGGTCACAATGTTTTCAACCTTCGAGCAAATGTAAGCTATAAAAGGTTTGAAGTATGGGGACATGCTCTTAATATTTTTGACGAATTGTATGCGGCACGAGCTTCTTTTAATCGATTCAGAGGAGAAAACAGTTTTACCATTGGTAATCCGATCGCTTTTCACTTTGGAGCTAGATATAATTTTTAAAATAATATAGTAGGGTGCGTAAAATTACTGTCACATTGAGCGTAGTCGAAATGTAACAAACGAAAGGTTGATTATCTCTCGACTACGCTCGAGATGACAGTAGAGTATTAATAAATAAATTCAACATGAATTTCCGATTATGAAAAAAAATGAAAAACTTAATAAATGGCTCTGGAAATGGCATTTTATAGCAGGTTTGATTTCTCTTCCTTTTATACTATTGCTTTCCATTACAGGTGGTATCTATCTTTTTAAAACCGATTATGAAACGCCCAGACAACAACATATTAAAGAAGTAGTTGTGCAAGGAGCACCTATTTCTCTTGAGAAGCAATGGCAAATAGCTAATAAAAATGCTATCAAAAGGCCCAATTCGGTAGTTATAAGTACCAAAGCAAATCAAGCTACCGAATTCATATCTGGTCGCTTTGGTGGAAAAAGTAGTTTATTCGTGAATCCTTATACAGGAGACGTTTCTGGTGAGATAGTTTCCAGAAAAACAGACATGTTCAAGGTTAGAAAACTGCATGGGGAATTGCTCATGGGTAAATTTGGTACCAAAATCGTAGAACTAATCGCCAGTTGGATGGTTGTTTTGATCCTAACCGGGTTCTATATTTGGTGGCCCGCTAGAAAATGGAACCTTAAAGGCTTTTTCTTCCCAAGAATTAAAGAGGGTAAAAGAACGTTTTTTAGAGATTTACATTCGATCACCGGGTTTTGGATTTCGGGATTGCTTATATTGATTTTGGCAGGTGGTTTTCCATGGACCGATGTTTTTGGAGAGAATTTTAAACAAGTTCAGAAAATTACGAATACCGGATATCCATCTACTTGGGAAGGGCGACAATTACAGTCCCAAATAAAAGGAAAATCCATAACATTAGATCAAATGATTGCCAAAGCCGAAACGTTTAACCTTCCCGGAACAGTTACGCTTCACTTCCCAAAGGGGTCAAAAGGAGTTTTCAGTGTGTCTAACCAAAACCCATCGGATCTTCAGACTCAAAAGAAAATTCATTTTGATCAATATTCTGGTGAACAAATCCTTGCAAACGATTGGAAAGATGTTGGGATCCTCATGAGAGGAAGAATGTGGGTTATGGCATTTCACCAAGGAGAATTTGGCACTTGGAACTGGTGGCTAATGCTCTTGACCGCCGTAGCTCTTACCATCATGAGCACGTCTGCACTTGTTTCGTATATCCTGCGTAAACGAAAAGGCACATGGGGTGTTCCTAGAGTTCCTGCAATTTTCAAAGTTGGGTATGGAGTACTAGTCATAATAGGAATTCTTGCTATTATATTTCCGTTATTCGGGGTTAGCCTATTAGCTCTGTTACTGGTTGAATACCTTAGGAAAAGTAAAAAGAAAATTGCAAAACAAGCTGTGATCACCATTTTTCTTACATTTTCTTTGCTTGCATGTAAGGAACAAAAGCTTTCCAATGAAAATACCATTGAGACTATAGAAAAAGAAACATCGGCTTCAATTTCTGAAATTAAAAAAGACTATAATCGAAAAGTCGACGGTACTCTCTATACAAATTCAGAATTAGAAGCAATGTCACATGAAGAATTAATGACGGTCTTTTATGAAACCCCAAGAGATACTATACAAACTATAGGTATACTTTTATATGAGGGATATTTTATGTTGGATGCTATGGGACCATTATCAGTATTAAACCATATGTCTCCAACAAAAAAAATGCTGATTGGTAGGAATAAAGGAATCGTGACCAGTAGTGATAAAGTAAAAATACACGTCGATTATAGCATCGAAGATATCGACCAATTGGACATCTTACTTATTCCTGGTGGTGTAATAGAAACGTACAACGCTACCAAGGATAAAAAACTACTTAATTGGATCAAAAAAATAGATCAGAACAGCAAATATACTATGAGCGTTTGCACGGGAGCATGGATCCTGGGAGCCGCAGGCTTACTAGAAGACAAAGAAGCTACCACAAATTGGTATAAAGCCGAGGAAAAATTAAATCAATATGGAGCAAAATTTGTGAAAAAGCGATACACCAACGATGGAAAATATTGGACCAGTGCAGGAGTATCTGCTGGAATTGACATGAGTTTGGCACTAATCGATCATATTTTAGGAAGAAATTATGCTGCTTTTACTTCTTTGAACCTAGAGTATGATCCTCAACCTCCTTTTGCAGGTGGTCATCCAGACAAAACAGATCGGGTAGTACATTATATGACTAAAAAAATGTATGACGCAATGCTTGAGCCTCTTCAGAAAAACAATAAAAACCCTTAAAACACAATACATATGTTAACATATATTCTTATTATAGCCATTTCTTTTTGCGTTTTTCAGATCATTCTTCAAATTAGAAAAATGAATAAAATTGAAAAACAATATAAGAATACAAAATTGCGACAAGCCGACGAAAAATAATATTTTTACAACTTAAAATTAAAACCTATGAAATCATCTTTTTTTTATATGACATTATTAGCAGTATTATTTATTTCATGCAATCAACTAAGTAAAGAAGAGGAAAAATTTGATACTATAATGGAGAAGGTAATTAGCGTACATGATGAAGTAATGCCAAAAATGGGAGAAATTAGCTCCTTAATAAAAGATCTCGAACCCAAAATCGACACTACTGAGACAGGTAAATCTTATGCCAAGGCACAACAGGATCTCAAAGACTCTTATGATTTTATGATGACCTGGATGAGTGATTTTAGTGAAAAATTCCCGCATGATGGAGCAGAAATGGACTCTGCAAAAATTTCCTCTCAAATAAAATTGCTTAAAGAAGAAGAAATTGAAGTAGGTGAATTAAGAGATCAAATTAATAATAGTATAGACAATGCAAAGCGTTTGCTAGAAAAGTCCTAATAATTCAGTATGTCATAATTTATAAAAAAGTTTTACTTTAGCAGCTGCAACAAATCACATAAACACCGATGAGAAGAATTATTTTATTCGCAACTGTATTATTTATTTCAACAACATCTTTACAAGCACAGAAGAAAAAAGACCTTCTGGATGAAATCGATAAACTAAGAAAAGAGCTTAAAACTACAAAAGGGCAATTAAACGATTCCCGCAAAAAAGAAAAGGCGACTTTAACACAGGTTGAAACTATGGAAACCCAAGTTAAGGACCTTAAGGAAACTAATGCCTCTCTTTTAAGTAACATGGGTAGTTTTACCGAGCTTTCAAAAAAGAAAGCGCAAAACCTTGAAAAGTCGCTGGAAAGCCTTCAGGAAAAAGACAAACAAATTAAATCTATCAACGACGCTATTGGTAAAGGTGACTCAATCAAACTTGCTACATTAACTGTTTTTAAGCAAGCACTAGGGAACGATGCAAAAATAGGAGTACAAAACGGAGCGGTAATTCTTACTGTTCCAAATGTGGTACTTTTTGGGGATAATGATAAAAACGTTACTCTTCAAGACAAAGCAAAAGGTATTCTGGGAAAAATAGCGACTGCACTAAATGCTAAGCCAGATTTAAAAATTCTTGTTGAAGGAAATAGTAATGCACTAAACTTTAAAGATAAAAGTTTAAGCGATAACTGGGACCTTAGTTCAAAACAAGCTTCGGCAGTAGTAAGAGCATTACAAAAGGACTTTAAAGTAGACCCAAAAAGAATGAGCGTTTTAGGAAAAAGCGAGTACGGTTCGGACAGTATTGAAACTGTTACCAGAATTATTATCGATCCGAAATTTGACGAATTCTACGGTTTGGTAAAAGAAAACATGAAAAACGCTACCAAAGGTTAAAAGAAAGTTTCAAAACACATATAATGAAATCCGGTCTTATGATCGGATTTTTTTTGAAAAATTCTAATAAAAGTTTATATTTACGTAACCAGTTACGTAATTATTTATATAAATATGAATTTCTTCGATAATGTAGGTGTAATGGCCATTGGCACCAGACTTAGAATGTTAAGTGAAAAAATGAGCGAAGATGCCGCTAGAATCTACGAAATGTATGAAGTAGATCTAAAACCAAAATGGTTTCCTGTTTTTTATGTTCTATCTCAAAGTAAGGAAAAATCTATCACCGCAATAGCCAATGAGATTGGTCACTCCCACCCTTCTGTAAGCAAAATTGTTCGCGAAATGGTCCGAGAAGGAATATTATCCGAAAAGAAGGACACCGCAGATGGAAGAAAAAATAATGTCATACTTACGACCAAGGGTAAAAAGATAGCCGATCAAATTCTTGAACAATACCGCGATGTAGCGCATGCCGTACAAGCCATGCTAGATCAAAGTAGACATAATATGTGGCAGGCAATCGAAGAATTTGAATTTTTATTAGAACAAAAATCGTTGCTAGAGCGAGTTAAAGAAGAAAAAAAACAAAGAGAAGCAGAAAAAGTACAAATTGTGAGCTTCGATCCAAAATATCAAGCATTTTTTAAGCGCATCAATGAAGAATGGATCAATGCCTATTTTGTTATGGAAGAAACCGATCGCACATCTTTGGAAAATCCTAAAGAATATATCCTTGATAAAGGTGGTGATATTTTGGTTGCTGTATATGAAGGAGAACCTGTTGGTGTTTGCGCCTTAATAAAAATGGACGATCCTGAATACGATTATGAACTAGCTAAAATGGCAGTTTCACCTAAAGCCAAAGGAAAAGGTATCGGATGGTTGTTAGGAAAAGCAATAGAAGATCGAGCACGAGTATTGGGAGCAAAAAAAATCTATTTGGAAAGTAATACTATTTTAAAACCAGCCATTAATCTATATCAAAAATTGGGTTTTAAAAAAGTAATTGGTCATACTACGCCTTACAAAAGGTGTAACATTCAGATGGAATTAGAACTAAAACCATAATGGAATTCGGCACGGTAAGGAGTTGATCCTTTAATCCTTCATAATGGATTTGTTAGAATGTTCATTTCAACTCCCGCCTGCCGATTATTGTTTTGTTCACTTTCCAAAATTAGATATTAATAGGCAAGTTTCAACGCACTTACCTATTAAAACTGGTTTTCGTCTAGATGTGATATCCACATTTATATTATTTTTAATTAGATAAAAACAATCCACACCAATACAGAAAGTATGAGTACCACGAGGCCTTGTACTCCCGTAATTAAGGTAAAAGATCTATTCGTATCTTTGGCACTCATACCACTAAATTGCGATACCACCCAAAAGTAACTATCATTAAAATGAGAAACGGTCATAGCCCCTCCACCTATTACCAGTACCGCTATAGCAAATTGAATAGCAGAATCCCATCCCAATGCCGGAATTAATGGCGCTAAAAGCGAGGATGTAATTACCATCGCACTGGTCGATGAACCTTGTGCCGATTTTAAAACTGCAGCAATAAGAAAAATAAGTAATAAGATCAAAATATCGCTTGAATTTCCCGAGGTCATCCATTGCCCAACATACTCAGAGAGTGGTGTGGCTTTTAATACGCCTCCAAAAGCGCCTCCTGCAGCTGTAATAATCAATATTGGACCCGAAACTTTTACAGCTTCTATAAACCAATCCTTGATATCACTTTTATTTTGAGGTCGCAAAAGGAGCATAGCGATAATGGCACCAATAAAAATTGCCACCACGGGAGCACTTATAAAATCAATCCATTCATTTGCCATTCCAGCGAACCTTATTATGGTTCCAAAAGCAATCAAAATAATAGGGACCAACAAAGGAATAAGTGCATTGGTTAAAGAAGGCATTAACATAGTATCGTTTTGCTCTATTTTGTCAGTATGCTGTACTTCATTGGTTATAATCTTTTTTCCCATTCTTTTTGAAAGAAATTGGGTTATTAATAACGTAGGAATACTAAAACACAATCCAAGCAGAATAATGGTCCCCAAATATCCAGAGGCTCCAATATTTCCAGCCGCCGCAATCGGACCTGGAGTTGGAGGTACCAACGTATGTGTGGTATATAAACCAGTAGCCAGAGACAAACTAAGACTCGCCTTATTGGTGTTACTAAGTTTACTGATCTTATCTGCCAGTCCCGAGAGCAAAATGAATCCACTATCACAAAAGACAGGAACACTCACCACTGCTCCTATTAAAGAAATTGCTGGAATGGTTTTTTTCTCCCCTGTAAGCTTGATAATACTTTGTGCTATTTTCATAGCACCTCCTGATTTTTCTAGAAAAACCCCGATCACACTTCCAAAAACAACAATCATTCCTATATAGCTCATAATACCTCCGAAACCTTTTTCCATAGATTTTACAATATCGGGCAAGGGCATCCTTACGGTTATCCCTAAAAAAAAACATGCCGCAATGAGTGCTAAAAACGGATGTAATTTGAACTTAGCTGTTAATAAAATGATTAGAATGATAGATGCTACTATGAGAAGTAATAAAGATGGACCTGTGATCATAGCCACTAAATTATAAATATTTTTTGGTAACTCTACTAGTTTATAATGTTTTATCAAGTGTATAGCAGTATAATTTATTAGTACCTTTGAGAAAATATTTTGTACAAGACTTCTTGAAAAACTATCAAATCATATATTGATGAAAATCCTTGTATCTCCCGATAAATTTAAAGGTTCACTAAGCGCCGCAGAGCTTTGTGAAGCCATCTCCTTAGGAATAAAAAAATACGATTCTACTATCCAGGTGGTTACACACCCACTAGCCGATGGTGGTGACGGATCTTTGGATGTACTCGAGCAACACCTAGATCTTGAGACTGTCACAACCACAGTAAATGATCCCTTATTTAGACCTATCAAAGCCAGCTATAAAAAAACGGCCGATTCTGCATATATCGAAATGGCAGCAGCATCGGGGCTTGTCCTTCTTTCTCCAGAAGAACAAAACTGTATGTATACTACTACGTATGGTACCGGAGAGTTGATTATGGATGCTATAAAAAAAAACGTAAAAACAATATATTTGTCTATTGGTGGATCGGCAACGTGCGATGCTGGAATCGGCATGGCCCAGGCATTAGGATTTTCCTTTCTTGATCAAAATAGAGAACCCATAAAACCTGTTGGCAAAAATCTTAAAAAAATAGCTTTTGTCGTACCGCCAAAAAATAGTAAACCATTGGCAAACATAAGGTTCGTTACTTTATGCGATGTAGATAATCCTTTATACGGAAAACAAGGAGCTGCTCATGTTTTTGCTGCTCAGAAAGGTGCAAATCAAGAAGAAATAAAGATATTAGATCAAGGGCTAGTTCATTTTGCTAACCTTGCCAAACAACAATTGAACAATGATATAGCAACCATACCCGGTGCAGGTGCCGCTGGTGGTTTGGGTGGCGGGAGCATTGCTTTTTTAAATGCCAGCCTGCAGTCCGGAATTAAAACCATGTTAGAGATCACCAGGTTTTCAGAAGTTATTGAAAAAACAGACCTCATCTTTACCGGTGAAGGCAAAATCGATCAACAAACTCTTAATGGCAAAGTAATACATGGTGTTTCAAAATTGGCAAAAGCTAAAAACATTCCGGTTTATGTGATATCTGGTGCTTCCGACCTATCAAAATCCGAGGTTCAGTCATTGGGTATTGAACATTTGAAAACCGTATTATCTGTAAGTGCCAATGAAGAAGAAGCATTTACCAATACCAAAAACATAGTAACACAACTGGCTTTTGAAATGATTAGAGATAGATTATCAAAGTAAACTTCACTATTTTAGAATTTATTCTTAACCGCAACATATTCATTTATACTTAATATGAACACAACCAATTTTCAAACAGCTGATTTATCCGACGAATATGCTAACGACCTTACCTGTGCAAGCCCTATTTTTAAATCTTTTGGCAAAAAAGGTGCTTTTTGGGGTGAAATTACAACCATAAAACTCTTTGAAGATAATTCGTTTGTTAGACAGCAATTAGGAACCGATGGAATCGGTAAAGTTTTGGTAGTTGATGGCGGGGGATCATTGCGATGTGCATTAGTTGGCGATCAATTGGCGCAACTAGCTATTGATAATAATTGGGAAGGAATTATCGTATATGGTTGTATACGAGATAGTCGTATTATTAATGATATGAATGTAGGGATTAGAGCTATTAATACCTGTCCTATTAAAAGCCAAAAACGAAATATAGGAGAACTTGATATCCCCGTAAAGCTTGCTGAAATTGAATTTACACCTGGAAACTATGTGTATGTTGACGAAGATGGTATTTTGGTGAGCGAAAAGAAGTTGTTATAGTTAATATGTACTTTTTCGAACTAATTTATAACAAAATTACAATCAAAAACAGTTATGCCCCCAACAACGGAAGGTGTTTTACGGTATGATACGTTAATGCCAATTTAATACAATGTTGCAATTGTTCTTCTGGAATTCTATCATCCAAAGTAAACACTATCGCACGGTCCCCTTCAAACCGAAAAGTATCTCGATAAATGATTCTAAAGGTAGGTACCAATTTGCTAGTGCATTGAAAATACATGGCATACTGATCCGGTTTCGAAGGTTTCCAATCGATTCGAATAGTACTTCCCTTCTTAGTAAGATAACTAGGCTCACCCCATTTCAGGGTTTCTTCAAGTTCTTGTATAGTGGGTATGATATTGGCAGTTTCTACTATAAGTTGTCTCAGATTGATAAGTTTTTCTTTGACATTGGCAGGGTATTCATCAAATTTTTTGGTAACTGCCGGATCTTTTTTTAGTTTCATATACTTCCTTTATGATCAAATAAAGGTATTACAATTTATCCAATGCATACCTCTCTATTTTGTGTCCGAAGTGGTATTAGGTCAAATGAAATTTCTTTAAAAACAAAGGCATTACAAAGCTCTATGTTTTCTAAAAATAATTTTATGTCTCTTTGTTCAATAGCCATTTCGGCAATTCTATCTGCGTCTACTAAATCGATTTCCCAAGTATTGCCACTACATCCACCTGACTTAATAACAATTCTTATCAGATATATCTTTCTTTGATAATTTTTATATGGTGCATTTCATGCCCAACAATGGACTTAAGAAAGTTCTCAAGTGTAATTTCATATTGCCGAGCCATTCCTGTTATTTTTAATTGATTTTCAGATAAGGCCTCAATAAAACTAAGAGATGATTTCCTTACATTTATAAAGTCTGTTATTAATTGTTTAAATGTTAACTCTTCAAAACGACTATTATCGACTAAGAAGTTTTGGTCGTAACCCCATAGTTGTACTGATTCATTTCTACTCATTAAAAATGCACGAAAAATCTTTATTCTTTCATGATCTGTAATGTGTCCAACGATTTGTTTTATATTCCATTTATTGGGTGCATAGCGATAGGCAGCTTTTTCCTCATTGATTGTATTTAGAAATGCAATAGTTGATAAAGAAGAAAAAAGTGGTTTACAATCTAGATTCTTTACCAGGTCAAAATAATAAGGAAAACCATCTTTGGGTGTATATCTCATATTTTGTTAGCCACAGTTTTAATTATGTAATATTACTTGAACACATATCTTACTTTTGTTTGCATTCAAAATTTCTTTAAGTTTCAATTCCCAGCGTTTTCGCGCTTCAATGTTTGCCTTACTTGGTTCGCCTAGCATTGTCCATCCGAAATCTTGAAGGTCAATCCAATTTCCTGCTAAGTCTATAATGCCCGAAGTATTATAATCATTAGGAAGATTTCTAACAAAGCAAGCATTCGTTAAAATTTCAATATCCTCATTTTGGAATCTATTCTTTAATTCAGGGTCATCCATCTCATTTTTATCCGAGAAATTAGTGGGAAAAACCCAATAATCCCAATGATGATTTTCAATTGATTCATTGCATTCCCAGTCAAGTCTATGAGGTACCAATGCTTCTTCCAATGCGACTGAAATATTCTTAGTATTATTGTCTAATATTACTGTTATATGAGATTTCATTTATTGTAACCAACGGCTCGTATAAGAAACGCAAGGCAGGTGATAAGTAATACATTTCATTTCGGTTTGGTACTAAGCCAAATATAAATATTTTGCTTTTATCATTTTCCTAAATGCCGAATTTTATAGTTGCGACTTTGCAAATAAACACAGACCTTTCGATTAAGTACAATAGCCCTATGTTTTCTTATACATTGTTAACGTGCGTTGCTATTCAAAATATTCATACTCATAACTAATTGTGAAAACTAAATTATTTTTTTCAGAAACATCAGCTCTCTCCAACAATCCATTCTCAAGATAAAAATGTTTGTATAAAAAGTGATTGTCCAGATTCATACATGGGTCACCGAAATAAGTGTATTTTTCTTTTATAGACCCATTTTTATGGTATGATATTTTTGTTATTAATTCAGAAATGTCTTCACGATTACCAAATTTCCTACGATTGAGACTCTCGATTCGAGAAATATTTCTTTCTCTTTTTTCTACTAATCTATTTAATGGATCATAATTGTAAATGATCGTGTTTGTTACAACATCATCTTTGTAATGAGTTTCTTTAGAAAGATTATTGTTCTTATCATATTCATATTCTTTACAATAGACTTTTAGTTTTCCATACTTCGTTTGTTTAGTGGTTTCGATTATCTCTGTTTTAATAATTTCAGTTTTTACTTTGTCAAAACTTGTCCAGTCTATCGTTTTTGTCTTGCGGACTATATTTTTCTCATTGTTTTGACTTTCGCTTAGTTGTTTTACTAGTTGATGTTTATGGTTGTAAAGATTTTTGTACCTATTTTCTCTGCCTTGAATTAGTTGATTGTTTTTGTCATAGACATAGGGTATTGAATCTATTTGAGTAGAATCTGTTTTGTCTACCCAAAGAGTGAAAATTTTATTATTTTTCTTGTCATAAATGTTTCTATAAATAGTTCCTAGCCTTCCCATATTCCATTCTATAGAGTTTCCCCGTCTATCATATTTTTCCCAAATAGCAGTACAACTAGAATTTGAGTCTAAAAAACAGTGTTTTTCAAAAGAAGATTTCACTTTATTTTCGACAATCACATCCTTATCATTTCCGATTTGTGCAGAAATGGATTGGATTAATCCAAGTAATATTATTAATGAAATTTGTATTCTCATTTGTCTTAATGCTCTCTAACATATAAATATCATCCCCAAGGTACTCATATATTTCTAATATGTGAAATATTATGACAAAAGGTAAAAGCTAGTTTTTATAGTGAGTATACCGCTGAACGCGTAATTGTAGGGAAGTAAAAAGATAGCAAGATTATATCCTTATACTTTTAATCAAATGGCTCTTCTTTTAAAAAAAAGAGCATACCTCTTACTATATCATTTAGTCTTTCGCATTTATTATCGTGTCTACAATTTTCCAGTATTGATTATTTGAAACATCGTGTCTGAGTCCAATAAAATTGAATAAATTAAGAGTGGTCTTATGAGCAATGACCATTTCCAGTTTTGGGATTATGGTAATAAATTGTCCGCCATAGCCTGTCGCAGAATACGCTCCTTCAAAGTCCGGATTACCATTGAAGTCTTTTAAAACCATATCACAACCAAAAACAAACCGTAATCTATTCATAATCAAATTTTAAATAAATGATAAAAGCATTTTGAAGTCAACCTTTTTGGTAAAATTTTTGTAACTTAATAAAGTCTACATCGTAAACCTCTCAATAATGAAAAATATAATCATACTTCTAATAGGGATGTCTTCTTTTCTTGCAATCACGCAAGAGAAAAAAGCAGCCGCAGTAGAGCCTTATATCCTTGAAGGTGTTTGGGAACTTCAACATCAGTTCCTATATAATGAAAACAACCAGGTAAGTGATACAATTTTAAATCAAAATGGATACCGCCAGATAAAGATGTATAGCAAAGGAAAGGTCATGTGGACTCGATTTGATCCCATGGATAATAATGAGTGGTTTGGTTATGGCACCTATACAATCAATGACGGAGTTCTTGAAGAACGATTAGAATATGCTTCGGGACCTATGATGAAAATTGTGGATACTACCCAGGTATTTAAGTTTGACTTAGTAATGGGTAAAGATTCGTATCAACAAATTGACGTTGATGAAGATGGTCATTACTCACAGTCAGAGAATTATACTAAGATTAGGTAATCCTAAGTAACATATTATAAAACAGTTCTCTCAAGGAACTGTTTTTTTGCTAGTCACAATCTCCTTATAATTAGTTTGCCAATTATTTCTATACTCCAATATCGTTGACTGGCATGTATATTTGTATCTTAAACCAATGGATGTTTCGTATAAATTTCAGATTAAATCTCTTACTTCACACTTTGGAGCCATTGTTGAAAACGTTGATATTTCTAAAGAAGGTTATTTTTGACATTTTAGTCCAAAATCAATTCCTAAAAATTAGAATAAAAAGCTATATTTGCAATCCAAATTTTTCGGGTAGTAGCTTAGTCCGGTTAAAGTGCTGGTCTGGGGGACCAGAGATCGGAGGTTCGAATCCTCTCTACCCGACTTACAAAATCCATTTACTAAAGGTGAATGGATTTTTATTTAAAGACTATAAAGGCTATAAAGGCTATTAACGTATTTTGATAGCCTTTATATATTTAATCAAAACAGACAGATTTTGTCGCATAAACTTTAGTGCTTATTACACTCTATGTTCTAATCATGGATATAGTATGTAGTTCCTATTGAACTCCCTGGGTTTTCAATGGCTTCTATTTGTCCTGCTATTTCGGCTAGAGCTATTGCCAAAGCAACTCCATCGATTCCACCATTATTTTCTCTTTATTCTGCGCTTGTTAGATTCCTCATTTTTTGATTAAATTTTAATTACGTACTATGTTTAACATTGCTCATTGTTTCTTTTGGAAAACATGGTAAAACTAAAAAGTAGTAATCTCAAATTATGAGACGGCCATAAAAAATATTATTTCGATGAAAGTATACTAATTATTGCTCTAAAATTTTGATCATTTTAAAGGATTTCAACAAATGAAATAATCCAGGAAGAATGACAGCACCTCCTATTATAAGTGAGATTCCCAAGACTCGAATAACACTATCAGGAGCTATATTATCGAGCAAACTAATACTCGAAGTTTCTGTAATTATGATATCGGGAAAATGAGAAATTAATGCCGCCAACAGAATTAAAAAAACCTGTAATCCTGCAAAAAAACGGCTCAATACTCTCCTTCCCTTTCTTATGGTTATTCTAAGAGGTAATAGTAATATTCCAGAAAGGAGCATAAAAGCAATAGCAAAGTTGTTCTCAAGAAAGTCTCTTACAAAGACATATTCAAAAATATATCCATAAACAAAAGTTACCAAACCAACGATAAAGACAACAACAGTGGCGATGCTTGCTTTTCGTATATATATTTTAGACACCTCTTTTTCTGACTCCCCAATTAATAATACTGAAGATAAAAAAGCACAAAGCGCTGCAAAAAACAAACCTACCAATACGCTAAAAATATTAAGCCATGGTTCTATAAAGGCTTCATAAAAGGTTAAGGTGCCAACATCATCTACTATCAGGATTTCACCACTGATTAATGCCCCAAATACCATCCCCAGAAAAATTGGAGTTACCAGACTGGATACTTTAAACATGCTATCATAAAGCTTTTGTGAATTGTCGATAACTGCATCATAATGTCTGAATACAAAAGCTACTCCGCGCAATGTAACCCCCAACAAAATAATTGTAAGTGGTATATGCAGATGTACTACAATAATATTATAATATGCAGGAAAAGCTATCCAGAGAATCACAATCAAAATAATGATCCAAATATGATTGGCTTCCCAAACAGGTCCCATAACTCGATAAATAGTCTTCTTGGTAATCTTTTGGTTTTCCTCAGACGAAAAAAGTTCTACAATCCCAGCACCATAATCGGCACCACCCAACACCACGTATAGGTATAGAGAAAATATCAAGAAGAATAAAACAACATATAACATACTTAATGACTTGAATTATTTAAAACTTTTATTTGTCGAAGCATCAACCAGGTTACCGCTATTGATAAGGTAAGATATACTACAACGTAGGTGTAGAAACTGAATACTATACCTGGCATTGGGGTTACTGCATCTTTGGTCCTCATGATTTTATGAATGATCCAGGGTTGTCTACCAACCTCAGTAACAATCCAACCAGCCTCCAGAGCGATAAACCCCATTGGAGCCAGTAACACAAACAAAAGCCAGTACCTATTACTGCTAAACCATTTTTTCCGTTTCAAAGAAACGAAATAAAGTATTCCCGCAAAGAGAAGCAACGAACCAATCCCAACCATTATCTGGAATGCATAATGCACTATGGCCACATTGGGGCGCTCATCTTCCGGAAAATCATTTAAACCTCTAACTTCAGCATCAAGATCTCCAAAAGCCAGAAAAGATAACATTCCCGGAAGCGCAATTTTATATTTAACCTCTTGCTTTTCATTATCCACTATGCCTCCAATATACAAAGGGGCTCCTTTTTCGGTATTGTAATGAGCTTCCATAGCCGCAAGTTTAACAGGTTGCCTTTTGGCAATATCTTTTGCCGAAATATCACCACTAACAGGTTGTAAAATTGCTGCAATTGCCCCAAAGGTTATTGCTATCTTAAATGCCTTTTTATGTAGTTCTACCCGTCGTTTTTTATAAACCTGATAAGCATGAATCCCAGCAACTGCAAATCCTGTTGCCGTAAAAGCAGCCAGAGTCATATGCAATGCCTGTGTAAACCAAGCTGGATTAAGCATAGCTTTAACTGGGTCTATATTCAAAAATTGCCCATCTATATAATCAAATCCTGTTGGAGAATTCATCCAACCATTGGCCGCCACAACCAAAATACCAGATGCTACGCCGGATAACCCAATAATAATTCCTGTTACCCAATGAAACTTCTCTGGCAACTTATTCCATCCATATAGATAAAATCCCAGCGCAATGGCTTCTACAAAAAATGCAGCTCCTTCCAAAGAAAAGGGCATTCCAATAATCGGACCGGCATGTTTCATAAACTCTGGCCATAGCAATCCTAATTCAAAAGATAATGCTGTTCCCGAAACAGCGCCTGTGACAAAGAATATGGCCACGCCTTTTTGCCAAGATTTGGTAAGTGTTAAATAAATCTGATCTCGGGTTTTTAACCATTTATAGTGAGATACTACCATAAAAAATGGCATAACCATACCAATACAGGCAAAAACAATATGAAATATAAGTGTAAATGCCATTTGGAGTCTTGCCGCATCAAGGTTTTCCATAGATTAAATTTAGAGAAGAAATAGGTTTCCAATTCACACTATAAAGATACGACACAAAGCTGATTCTGTAAAGAAATCTTGAAGACTTTAACCTCGGTTTATACTATTATTTTATAATTAAATCAGAAATTAAAAAAACAGTTTTTGATATACGTATGAATGTTTAAAAAACCTAAGTACATATTAGGCCTAAATCCAATTTTTCACAAAGCTCTTTTGCCTTTTGAAAATTAAAATTTCTTTCACTCTGTAAAATTAATTTTAGTTGTTCTCCTACTTTTTGTTTATTTCCATGTTTAAGATACACCATAGCTTTGTACCAATATCCTTTAGAACTATCAATGGTATTACTATTTAATAGTTGATCAAAAGTAAGTAATGCACTTTCATAATCATTCAATTCTAGATAAGAAGCACCTAAATATGATAACACATAGGGATCAGGGCTTTGCCCTTGTAATGAAATGTCTCGAAGTGCATTAGAAAAAATTATAACCGCTTTATCGTACTCGGTTGCCAAAAAAAGGCGTTCCCCTTCTGCAAGGATATTTTCATTCTCGTTTTGAACCGTAAGCGATGGTAAATCGTTCCAATTGCTATATTCGGCATACAATGCGTTTGTAGATTGATTGCCGCTGTAATAGTTTATAAAAAATGCGATGCAAGCAATGGCAACTGCGGCACCTACATAATACATCCATGCCTTGTATCTTTTAGATTTCATTTCATTTTCAAAATACTGATCACCTGCCTCCCCTATTGA
Source organism: uncultured Aquimarina sp. (assembly GCA_947496555.1). GTDB lineage: Bacteria > Bacteroidota > Bacteroidia > Flavobacteriales > Flavobacteriaceae > Aquimarina. Next base: position 85,639 of record CANMDH010000012.1, read on the forward strand.
TGACTCTATATCAGTATATTTCTTACTTCTTCGAATGCTTTTAATTTGATTAAATTCATCATTATCTTTTACATTTTCAGTCAAATGCCATTTCTTATCGTTGATGGCAATTTTTAAAGATCGATGTAAATCAACTTCTTTTTTAAGTTCGTTGTCTGATTGAATTTTTGATTCAAACAGACGTTTTTCATCCTCGCTCATCTTTTCTGAAATGAAAGCTTCGATCTGATCGTATATGCTATTATCAAACTCCATAATTAGGGGATATTAATTAAACCGGGGGTCGGATTTTATTAACTTAATCAATTTACTTTTACATTTAAATATTCTTTGTCTAGCCGTATTGATTGTTGCGTACGATAATTCCCGTACAATATCTTCATACGGTACGTCATTAAAAAAAAGAGACAAAATTTCCTTGCAATTATCTGAAAGCAGACGAAATTTTTCTTGATACAGTTCTAACTGTTCTTGCTCTAGCATAAAAGCAGCAAAATTAGTCTCTTTATCCTCTAGTGTATAAAGACCATCTTTTGTTACCCGTTTTTTTTGTTTTTCTATCTCTCGTCGCCACATATTTTTACAAATGGTAAATAAATAGGCTTCGAGATTATCGATCTTTAGGTTTCTTTCTCTTACTCCAATGATAATATACATCAGCGATTCCTGAAAAATATCTCTGGCTTGAGCATGAGATCCATGATTTTGTAGAATAAATCGCAAAGCCTTTGGAAAAAAACGCGAATAAATTTCTGAAATTATAACACTATTGTTGTTCAATAATGCATCTATAAACCTATCCGATGATTGTTTTGACGTATTGTCACTCATAAAACCAATCTCTTTTTGAGTTCTTCTTAAATACTTCTAATAACTTATATTACAAATTTTAGAAGCCAGTAATGTACCTTTTATAAGCTTCAGTACATCATTAATGATATGGTGTATCCTATATAATTCAATAGGTATTGTAAAACATTTTATGTACTTTAAAAGTACTATTATCATGTTTAAACAGAAAGCTATCCCAAAATATTTTAAAAAAATAAAAATAATGGGTAATGAATTCATTATTCATCTACTATATCATAAAAGTACTACTTAAAACACACAAAAAATGGGAAAATTAAATTCTTTATTACAGCTACTTATGATATGTATTATGCTTTTAGGATGTTCAGAAGAAGAAGTCAAAGATAGCGATTTAGGGCAAAATGTAAATGAGAAAGACAGTATAGTATATAGCGATGTAATTGGACCTATAGAATCTACTAACGAATTAATTATAGAATACCCAGAAGATAGATACACATCAGATATTCAGAGAGCTACTTTACGACAAAAGCATGGAGTAATACAATATGAGACCTGTGATTGCTCGAATAAACAAATAGAAAAATGGGTGTTCGGGGCCGGAGTTAATATCGAAGAAGAACAGTCAGAAATTACAGATAAAGGTATTGATGTGGAAAACGAATTTTATTATAATAATTCATACCCAATCCCAACTGGCTTAACGGTAACAGATATAGAACAAGATCTAGCCATACTCAAATCTAATATTGTATCTAACCCTTCTAAACTTACTATAGCAACGCTAGACACAGGTATAGATCTGAACCATTTGCCAAATACAGGTCCTTTTTTATATAAGCTTAGGCCAAATGAATCGGGTTGCGTAGAAAACGGAAAACAAGAAATATCGGGATGGGATTTTGTGAATCATGATAATAATCCACACGATGATAATGGACACGGAACTATAGTAAATGGTATTATTAAATCAGGGCTTTCAGGAAATTATAGTAATAATTATGAAATACTACCAGTGAAGGTTTTTGATCATAATGGTGAGGGATCATATTTCAATTTACTTTGTGGCTATAAATACGCAACGAGTAAACCCTCTGTTTCAATTATTAATATGAGTTTTGGTTGGTATTATAAAAAAGGCCGATTACTACGTAGATACATTTCTGAAAATAATGATATTCTCCATATAACATCTGCCGGAAACGACACCAGCAATAACGATATTGACCCACATTATCCTTCATCATATAGGCATAATCACACCGTGGCAATTGGTAGTATTGACGCCACCAAAACCAGACTAGCAGACTTTTCTAATTACGGAACATCCAGTGTAGATTTCCTCTCATTAGGGGAAAATATCATATTTAATGATAGTAATGGTGACAAATATATAGTTTCGGGTACCTCATATGCCGCACCATTCGTAACTGTAAAATCGGTAATACAGTTTATTGATGGCTATACACTACCCTCGGATATACTACAGCAACTTCATGCTAATGCAACTCCATTAGATCCAAGTATTACACTTCCTGTGCGATGTAGTGACAAAATCATTGATTAAATCCTTTTTATACAATTGAAAATATATCCTATCCCAAAACCACTTAAAAATGTAGCCAAGTGCTACATTTTTAAGTTTATACTAGTCTTTCAAATAATTTCAATACGAACGCAAAGAGAATTTCTTTTTAATAAATACAATTGTAAAAAAACACTTAAATTTATGATGCTTTTACGATGACGTCATGGACAAAAATTCATATTTTCAGTCTCGGTATTGTCTCCTTTTATACTTTTTTGTTTTGAGTATTCCCCTTCCTGGATATTCTCAGAATAGTCAAGAATCTATAGAGTTACAATATAAAAGATTGGAAAGCTCTGATATCGAGTATAGCTGCAAGATCGAGAAAGCAAACCTATTACTTCAGACCGATGAAGCCCTTTCAGACTCTGTTCAGTTGAGTTATAGATACAATGATCTGAGTAAATTTAACTACAGACATCGCGATTACGAAAATGCTATTCTGAATGTTCAAAAAGCATTGGCTATCCAAAAAAAGTTTATTGACTCTATTCCCTCAAGCCTCAATAGAAGTTATAATAACCTCGCCTTATTTTATCTTCGTTCAGGGAACGAAACTAAGGCACTAGAAACTTTTAAAACCCTGACCAAACAGTCTTATAAAGATAGATATGTTATTAATGCCTATACAAGAAGGTTAACAGACCTGCATATTAATAGGGGGGATTATTACAAAGTCATCAATTATCTTCAGGAAGCCGAAAATACCATTTTACAAGCTCATGATTCTATTCTCGATAAAGAACTATTTCGTGTATATTTAAGTTTTGCTCGTGTGTATTCTATGACCATGAAAAATGTACACTATAAAAAAGCAATAGAATATCTAAAAAAAACGGAAGAAGCTATCACTTATTTATCTCCCGAAGAACAATCAAAATATCAGATCATTATAAATAATCGATACGGTTATATAAATTTCAGGCAAAAACGTTATAACAAAGCTTTAAAAAATCATAAAAAAGAACTTGAACTTGGGCTAAAAAGCAATCCTATAGACAAATCTAATATTGCCAAATCTTACAATTCTTTAGGCTTGTCTTTTGCCAAAATAAATAGATCAAACTTAGCTTATGAATACTATACTAAAGCCATACAATATGATTCTCTATTAAGTGAGGTATATAATAATCTAGGAGATTACTATTTAACCAAACAAAGTTATAAAGAATCACTCTTCAATTATCAGAAAGCTATAAGTTATAAGCTAAAAGAGTATCAAAATATTGAATATAAAGCATTACCTTCTATAGAGAAATTGGCACAATCCAATCGCAAAGTGAACCTAGTTAACAACCTAAAAGATAAAGCGAACGGGTGGCTTGCATTTTATTATGAAACTAAAAACACAGCATATTTACATCATGCTTTAGCTACGATTAAACTAGCAGATCAACTCATTGATATTATTCGATCTGAAAGCACCGAATTGCAATCCAAATATTTCTGGCGAGAAAAAGGAGTTGACTTGTATATGTTGGCGACTTCTATATGTTATGAGCTAGACGATCCTAAACAAGCTTTCTATTTTATGGAAAAAAGTAAGTCATTATCCTTACTAGAAAACTTGACCCATGAAGAAGCAAAAAACAGAGCAAATCTTCCTGATTCCATCATAGAAAAAGAGTATACTTTAAAACACAAGATTCATAAAATCAGTAAACAACTAAGAGCAGACAATACACTTACAGAACTAGAAAAACAATCGCTTATTTTTGAGCAAAAAAAAATATATGAAAATTTCATAAACTCTTTAGAACAAAAATATTCAGGGTATTACAATTATAAAAAGGAAATTGATATTGCATCATTTGAAGAAAGCTGCTCAAAAATTGTTTCTTCTGCTGGTAGTTTGTTACAATATATTTTAACGGAAAGCGAGGGGTATGGTATATTTGTATCGAACAATACGACTCATTTTTTTAAAATTCCCGATCCCCAATTGTTGAATACAGAAATAAGAACATTAGGAAAACTAATCACAGAGCCCCTTATGACCGTTCAGCAACAAAATATATATACTAAAACATCTTTTTCTATATTTCAGAGGTTGTTTCCATTTGCAGACGCTTCAACCTTACTTTCTAACAAAAAATTACTAATAATACCGGATTATACATTACAGTATTTACCTTTTGAAGCCTTGGTAACTAATCCACAACCAAAAGAAAACCTCCTTCCCTATTTGATTTATAATACAGAGATTAGTTATGCCTATTCCATGTCATTACTAAAAAAAATAGAGCAGAAAGAGCGAAATCCGAAATCTTTATTAATCGGTTTTGCTCCCATACAATTCAAGAAACATGGATTATCAGATCTAAATAGAAGCGAAAGTAAGATGAATCAAATAGATAATGATTTTTCAGGCACAATAGCACTTCGAGAAGAAGCATCTAAATCTAATTTCATAGCACAAGCCAATGAGTATAGCATAATCCATCTATCTACCCATGCCAGTTCTGTAAGTGATCAAGAACCTTGGATAGCATTTTATGAAGATCTCTTAACCTTAAATGAATTATATTTTGTTAAAAATCAGGCAGATTTAGTGATCTTAGACGCTTGCAAATCAGGTATAGGCAAGCTGCATTCAGGAGAAGGAGTCATGAGTTTATCTCGCGGTTTTTTTCATTCGGGAGCTAATAGCGTTATTTCATCATTATGGAGTACCAACGAAAAGTCTAGTGCTATCATTATATCCAATTTTTATACCCACTTTAAAAAAGGAGAGACAAAAGCTACAGCATTGCGAAAGGCAAAACTTCAGTATTTAGAAGAGAATAAATTCTCAGAAAGTTCACCGTTTTTTTGGGCACCATTAATTCTTACTGGCAGTATCAAAAACGCTATACCTCCATCTACCAATACTACTTACTTATATATCGGATTATTATTTCTTATCACTACACTTATCATTATTGTGTACAGAAAAAAAAATCAGTAAAACCTTTTTTTTATAGCTTCTTCAAACATTTTACAAAAAAATTCAATTTTTTGGGTAATGAATTTTAGGTACTTACCCTTTACTATGATGAGTTCCTAAAAAGCGTACGTAAACTTATGAATTCATCGCTATAGAAGACCAGAAAAGTTCTGGTACAAAAATTCATTAAACACATAAATTATGAGAAACTTATTTTTAAAGAAAATGATGTTAGCAATGACACTGGGGTTGGTATTTGTTGCTTGTGAAAAAGACAATGCTACATCATTTGATGAGCAAAATCAGGAAATTAGCCCTGAACCAACGGCCGATGCTTCAATAAATACAGAAATGACAGAGGTGCCAGTTGAATTAGCCAAAATTCAGAAAGATGGACATGAAATCACATTCTTTACTTTAGGAAATGATGATGACTTGGCAGTAACCGGGGCTCTTTATGGTAAAGACTTGGAAAAAGCATATTCTAAACTTAAAGAATATCAACAGATGAATGACTTTGAGCTATTTATCAGCATAACCGATCAAAGCGTAGCTGTACCTCATCGTATTGCTATGACCGTTGATGCTTCAACTTTAGCTGCAACAAAAAGAACTGTACTAACTCAGGGAGCCGAAAAGATACTCATTAAAGATCCTAATTTTATTCCGTTTAAGAATCAAAAAGTGGGTTACGATGTTGGCGCTACTAATTTTCAAAATAATAACTGCAACTTCCCGTTGGCATCCAATGCCAACTTTATAGAGAATTGTACCACTGGCCCTTTTACTGGTGCGACACGTAACTCTTTCTTTGGATCTTGGCAGGATGTAGATTACTCTTACGGAGAAGCTAACAATATCGGGGACATTCAACGAGTAGATCATCAGACCTGGGAAAACACTGGTGGCATTTTTAATCCAAATTGGCAATGGGTACTTAAATTCAGACACGAATTTAGTGGTTCAATTGGCTGGTCAAGAACATATGCGGGACCTAAAACCGATAGAAGAGTTATATATTCTAGACCTACCGGATCAGGGACTACCAGAGCTTACACCTTGTTTGAGGATTAAACCAAATATGCTTTAAGAATTTGAAGTTTTTTTATTATACTTATTTAATAAAAACCTGCCATAGATAAGGTATCTATAGCAGGTTTTTTTTGATAAAAATCTTATTATTTTACTAATTTAATTACCTCTGAAGTATCATTAAAGATCACTTTAATCATATAGATCCCTCTAGGAAGATCTGAAGTATTTATGGTTAAAGTACTTGTCTTTATTTCCTGATTAGGAATTAGTTTAGTTCTTTTCCCTGTGATATCATACATTACTACACGGACTGGTTTTTTTTCCACATTACCCGCAAAAGAAAGTGTCAATGTGTTTCCAAATGGATTTGGATATGCCTTTACTAAACCAGCATTATTCAGAGATTTTGTATTTGCTCTACCTACACTTGGGCATTCGCTCGGACAATTATCAAACCATTGATTATCGTACCAACCTTCAGTTGTTCTAAATACATCATCCGTTTGCACTACTCCATTATCGTTAAATACGATTCCGACCTCAACAGATGCATCGATAGTATACGAATACCATGGAGTTCCTGCAATTGAACTCATCGTAGCTCCTGGCCAAACTGGTGCCCCAGGAATTGCTGCATTTGCATTTTTATCATAAATATAGATGAAAGCGCCATTCCATGATACAGGTTTTTTAAAGTATACTTTAAATGCTGTATCAATAATGTCTCCAGGGCAATCTCCCGGACAAGTATTGGTCCATTGATTATCGTACCAACCTTCGGTTGTTCTGAATAAATCATCGGTCTGTGCTCCCTCGTTATTATTAAATACAATACCTACTTCTACAGACTGATCCACTTTATATTTAAACCAAGGCGAAGTTCCTTCCTGCTGCATTGCTACTCCTGGCCATACGGGAAATCCTGGTAAAGCTGCTCCTGTATTTTTGTTGAAAAGATATACGAAAGTTGTATTCCAACCAGTTGGTTTTTTAAAATGTATATCAAAAGAGGTATCTATAATATCTCCGGGACACTCGTTTGGACACTCGTTGAACCATTGGTTATCGTACCAACCTGTTGCTGATCTCGTTAAATCATCAGATTGTGCATCTCCATTATCATTAAACACAATACCGACCTGTACATTTTGATCTACTGTATACTTATACCAAGGAGAATCACCTTCTTTTTGCATCGCTACTCCTGGCCAAGCTGGGAATCCGGGCAAAGCCTCTCCTGTATTTTGATTAAATATATAAACAAATGCCGAAGACCAACCCGAAGGTTTTTTGAAATGAATATCAAATGGCCCTCCGTCACTAATGGCATAATCTCTGATAATTACAGAAGATTCGTTACCTTCAGAATCAATAGCGATTGCTTTTACAGTTGCCGTTGTATCCACTATAAAAGAACCGATATATGGTGTGCTTGCTGCAGAAGGATTAGAACTATCTGTTGTATAAAAAATGCTTACTGAAGCTCCCAGAACAGTTGATGAAGCAGTCATCTCAACATTGATAGATCCATTGTACGACCCAGAAGCTGGGCTAACCGATAAATTTACCGAATCAGATATATTTAGAGGTTCTCCGATCAATACCAATCCAAAAGTAGTTCCAAAAGAAACTGTACCGTTTGAAACGGTTGCGGTAAGATCTGAGAAATAGTCTTTAAGCTCTGTCCCATCGGGCCACATTCCGAATACATTAATTGCTCCCGCAAAATCACCATCTTGTCCCTGTAAAACCAATACCTTATCACTGTCACCATTTCGGCTGTACTCTCTTTTGAAAATATATGGAGCATCACTTAATTTTTGATGTGATCCAGCTCCAACCGAAGTATGTTCTCTACGGAATGTTCCTAATTTTCTCCAGTGAAATAACATCCCTTCATCTAGGGAATCCCAGTTCATGTCACCGCGATAACCAGCATCTACATATGTTTCCGAATCAAAGAATTGTCGTCCCGATTCATCGCCATAATAAATTTGAACGCCCCCTGGAGAAAGTAACAAAGTTGTTCCGCCGTAGTACATGTTCCCCGTATAAAATTCACTAAAATCATGAGATCTTAGGTAACTAATCATATTGTACTCCCCATTGGTACCAAAACCTCCATCCTGGTTAAGCTTTGCAGCGAAAGAACTGAAAATTGCTTCCTGACCCATTTCTGTATATGCTCTTTTAGGAGACTGGAAATTGATCATACTATTAAATTTACTTACCGTAAAATCTTCAGGTAATGGATCATTTACATTTTCCTTGATGTTAAGTCCAGAATCTTCTCCTGTCATATAAAAATCAAGGTCATCCAGTTTTTTCGTAGGGTTGTTTTGTTTCCATTCTCTTAGCGCTAATACGGCCTCATCTTTAAGATCTCTCCAAACATCAGCTCTAACGTGGCGCTCTGTATCTACTCTGAAACCATCGATACCATATTCTCTAACCCAATCGGTTAGCCATTTGATTAAATAATTTCTTGGAGCTCTAGGTTTTCCAGTTCTTGCAAAATAGGCGTCCAACTCATCTAGTTCTTGTTGTTTTCTTCCTTCAGCGTCCCATTTATTCAACAGCCACTGTGGAAGGGCAACTTCATTAAAAGATTCGGTTCTAACATCAGGTAACCCATACAAAGGAGTTGAATAATCATCACAAGGTAATTCACCATTAAAAGGCTTACCATCTTCCTGACATTGTAATCTAACCCAGTCACTAGGATAGTCTTCGTCTACAAATTCTAAATTACCGTTTACTTCTTTGAAGGTACGATACCCTGTGTGGTTCATTACGATATCCACAAGAATTCGTATCCCGTGGTTGTGCGCTTCATCTATAAACTCCTCAAACTGTGCTGCAGATGTGAAATTTGGATCAAAAGCCGTCCAATCATTAGTGTGATACCCATGATATGGATAATCTCTAAAGGTTGGATCATTTGCAGGTGGATTATTAAAACCATGTCTGTTTTCTACTACCGGAGTCACCCAGATAGCACTTACACCCAGTTTATCGAAATACCCTTCACGAATTTTTTGAGTAACACCGGGTATATCTCCTCCATGAAAATCAAGTTCATTATTTCTACTGTTTTGTTGACGATCAAAACTTGTATCGTTTGCAGTATCACCGTTATTGAAACGATCGGTAATTAAAAAGTAAATTGTCACGTTATCCCAAGAAAAAGGTAGATTCTTTAGAGATTGTGCATTGCCAACTTTTGGAAGCAATAAACATAAAAGCATTCCAAAATAGAGTAAGCGTTTTTTCATAATTAATGTTATTAGTTTGTGTGTTTGTAAATACATCGTTTGAAAAATTACATTTTTGATAATCCTCAAACGATGTAATAAATATTTCTAAAAAAAAATGGGTTTTAGACAACCTTGTTGGTATCAATTTTTTGCGAAAACGTTTGAGTGTTGATATTTTGTTTTTTTTATGTTAAAACCATGATAAGTTGTCAAAAAAAGAACAGGTTTCTAACAAACTATATGATTCGATTTAGTTTTATTTTGGTAACTCAAAAAGATCTTTTAACGAAACCCTAAAATTCTAAGTAAACGTTAGAGAAAATAATCCCCTGAAGTATTTATTGACTTTATATTTTTTATTTAAATGATTTACTTATATTTGCACCCTCAAAATGAGAGACATAATGTCTCGGGGTGTAGCGTAGCCCGGTTATCGCGCCGCGTTTGGGACGCGGAGGTCGCAGGTTCGAATCCTGCCACCCCGACTTTTTAATGAATCAAATAGTAACAAAAACTTGGTAATCGTATGATTATCAAGTTTTTGTCGTTTTAGGGCAATCATTTAATTTGAATTGATATGGTAAAATAAGTTACCTATTCGGTTACCTTGTTCTGAAATGATTCAAAATGGTAACCGAGCTTCTTTGATTTGACTTTCGTTTTGAGATGTTTAATTTTTAAAAATGAAAGTATGCAGACTATTCACACATTCAGTGTTCTCTTTTGGCTGAAACTGGCCAACAAAAAGGACAGCAAAGCCCCGCTTTATGCACGTGTTACCGTAAACGGTAGACGTGCAGAGATTTCCCTTAAACGGAAAGTGACCATTTCAGATTGGGACGCTTCCAAAAACAGGTTAAAAGGTTTAGGCAGTGAACCTAAATCAATGAACAACTATCTTGACGGGGTACGTTCCAAACTCTTTGAATGCTATCAAAAATTAAGGAACGGAAATAAATTGGTTTCTCCTCAATTGGTCAAGACACACTTTCTTGGCAATGGGGAAAGCAGGTATACCATTAGCGATATTATCGAATACCACAACGAGCATATGAAAGAGACCTTGCGATGGGGAACACAGAAAAACTACTTCACGACCCATAAATATATCTTTCTTTTTTTGAAGCAAAAACATAAAACGACGGACTTATACCTTTCTGAACTCAATTACAAGTTTATAATCGATTTTGAGCGTTTTTTGCGCCATCAAAAGAATATGGGCAACAATACCGTCATGAAACATATAGAACGGTTTAGGAAGCTTGTAAACCTTGCCCATAAGATGGAATGGCTGGACAAAGACCCGTTTATAAAGTTCAAGGCAAAGTATATCCGAAAGGAAAGGACATATCTTACATCGGGTGAGCTACAGACCATTGAGGAAAAAGAGTTTACTATCGAAAGGTTACAGCTCATTAAGGATTTATTTGTGTTCAGTTGCTATACGGGATTGTCCTATGGGGATGTCATGAACCTTACAAAGGATAGTATCTGTATTGGGATAGACGGTAAAAAATGGATAAGCTCATATAGACAAAAAACAAGCATACCTGTTAGGATTCCTTTATTGCCAAAAGCACGGGAAATCATAAACGATTATAAAGACCATCCCAATACTTTTGCGACCAAAAGAATTTTTCCATCAATCTCAAATCAGAAATTGAATTCATATTTAAAGGAGATAGCCGATGTGTGCCATATCAACAAGAACCTCACTTTTCACATAGCAAGACATACGTTTGCAACGACCGTAACTTTGAGCAATGGCGTGCCCATAGAAACTGTTTCAAAGCTATTGGGGCATTCCAAGATAACGACCACCCAGATTTATGCTAGGGTACTGGAAAGAAAGGTAAGTGAGGATATGCAGCGATTGGAAAGGTATTTATAAAGGAATATTTTAAATAATTTTTTCATGTTTCTTTGGCATTGTTGAAATAGAACAACTCTTCCCAAGGTCGAGTTGTTTCCAGTTCAACAAGCATTTCACCATCATCATTTTTTATGACTTTTTAACTCAAAGAATAAAGTGAAACCGTACAAAATGTAATACTTATCTTCTTTAAAAGTAACATTTATCTCTTTTATAAGACAAATGGGGTATAACTTTAAAAAGGAATAAAATGGGAATCTTAAAAAAGGATTTTTTAGCCGAATTTAAGGCTTTGTGGAAACAGAGCTGGAAAGAAAATGACCGTTTCAGAATAACAAAAGCGGAATTGTTAAGGTGGATAAGAAGAAAAAAACCACTAAAAAAATAGTGGATAACAAAAAAACCACCAAATAATTAGTGGTCTTTTTGTAATGTAATTGATAAAAACAATTACATAAGAGCTTCTACAATAGCTATTATTGCAGCTGCTGCATATTTTGCTAATGTCATCATAATTTTCTATTATTTAAGTTAAACATATTTTTTTGGAAATATCCTCTAGGTTCAATTAGATTCCCATTTCCTTTTGGAATATCATCCTTAAAAATCTGTAGCTATAATAATTGTGCTGACCACTGTTAAAAGTGGGACGAAAAAGAAGTGCAAAGGGATTATTAAAAACTAGAAATGGAAAATTTCCAATAGTAGTTCCATAAGGAACATCTAGGAAACAAAGTCGAACAATCCCAATTGACGCTTTGAAGTTGTTATTGTTCCAAAATCATTTTTTTTGGTATCAAAACAGACCATTTGAGAACAAATACCGTTTTTCTTTCAACGGTGAAGACACTATATTTATAAGGCTGAATACAGCATTTTTTTAAGTACGGTCAACTCTTTTTTTGATTTGACTTTCCAGATAGACCGTACACATCAAAAAACAAATAAGAACGGAATTTAAATTCCTAAAAAAAGCATCTGATTGTTTCAATCAGGTGGCTCGGAATTTTGACCAGCGGGAAAAATGGAAGAGCAAGAGGGTAACGTGCTAGCGCAGCGTTACATTTTTCATTTACTCCGTAAAGCCCCTGTTTATGGGCGTTTTGAGATTTTACGTGTTTTGAAGCAATAAAATGAATTGTCACAAAACCTTTGAAAAGCCCCATGAACATTAAAAAATATTGTCACAATAGGCCATAAAAACATAACCCAAATGGATGATTTTAAAACAGTACGGATAAAAAAGAAGACCCTGTTAAGATTCAAAAAGTTTTCAAGGAAAGTTAGTGGTAACTATTCCAAAACGTTGGATATGGTAATGAACTTTTTTGAATGGCACGGATTTTTACCCTCTGACCGTTTTGGAAAGAGTATGGTAGAGGAAATCATAAAGAACCGAAAACGTACCAATGCAATCATAGCCATCATAAAAGATATAGAAAAGAGCCAAACATTGCCAACGGTAGCCATGTTGCAATCCCTATTTGAACAACAGTTAGAACCAGAAGAGGAAGAGAGTGATTTTCAAGATTACTTTGGTATTATAGAAAAGAAATCTGAAAATGAAAAAGAAGAGGAACAATGGATGGAAGAAACTACTGTTCCCAGAATTCAATATGAGAATTTGGAATATAAAATGGAAGTACTAAAAAAGGATTTTAGTTATGTGTTGGATAATGTTAAGTTGATAAAAAGCAGTTTTGGGAAATCTTATTTGAAATTGGAGCTTACTGAAGGTGAAATCAAAAAAATCAGAAGGACAATAAAAAATCTATAGATTATGTGCATAGCTATATGTCATTAAACGGTATTGTATTTTGCTTTTCGTTTTTTGATACGCTTAAAATAAAACAAACCTGTTGAAAAATAATTAGTAGAAAAATCTAAATAATATGTAGTTGTAATTAGCTTAAAATGACTATATTGGACTACAAATAGGAACAGGAGAATGAGGCATGAGAAATACCCTAGTTGGGGTATTTTTTTATGGATTGAAGTTATCCTTATATAGCTATCGAATTGATTACGGATTTCCACGAGGAAGAATAATATTTAATTTCGATTTTTACGAATATTATCTAAATGGGAATAAGCTTATCCTGTTTATAAAGGAATATTCGGGATAACAAGAATAAAATAAAAAATATAACAAGTTAGCTTTAATACAAAAAACAACCAACAATATGACAACAATAGGATTTAACTTTACTTCTTCAGATATTTATTATGTGGTTGTTGAAGGAACTATAAATGCACCAAATTTTATATCTAAAAATAAAATTAGCCTGCCTGCAAATCATAGTGTTTCAGAAAAAGTAGATTGGTTTGAAAATGAATTAACTGCGATATTAAACAATGTTAATCCTGATAAAGTAAGCTACAGGTTAACAATAAATAATGTGACAAATAACTATGTGCATTGTGTTTATTATGCACAAGGAATTTTAAATTTACTTTGTCACAGAAGGCAAATAGACATTTGTCATACATCACCAGCATCTGTAAAACCAAACAAATTTAACCAGCCAAATGGAACAAACCTAGAGACATACATCGACAACACTTTAGGAACTCATCCACCACATTGGAATAAAAATATGCGAAATAGTGCATTAGTTGCAATACTGAATTTATAGAATATGGATATTGGAAAATTTACAACCATAGGTTTTATTGGAGGTGGAAATTTTGGCAAAGTTTTCCGTGCAAAAGATAATTTATTAGATGTAGAAAGAGCTATTAAATTAATCAGTGTTCAAAATCCGCAACAATTTTTGGATGCAATAAACGAAGCTCAAATTTTAGAAAAATGTAGGCACCGAAACATAGTTGATATAAAGGAAATTGACATTCACCAAATTCAAAATAATCCCGTTCCTTGCATAGCAATGGAATATTTGTCCAAAGGTAGTGCACAAGGCTTTTTAGAAAAAAACTTTGTAACTGTAAAAAAGGCCATTAAAATAGTTTCAGATGTTTTGTTTGGGTTAGAACACGCACATAATGAAGGAATTTTTCATAGAGATATCAAACCTGCGAATATTCTTTTTGCAGACAATTTAAGTGCAAAACTTTCAGATTTTGGATTAGCTTATGGTTTGGCAAATCAGCCATTTAATTTTGCAGGATACAGTTCTCATTTACCACCAGAAGTTTTAGAAGGAATAGGACAAGATGAATTAAGTGATATTTATTCATTAGGTATAACTTTTTATAGACTAATAAATAATTTACCGAATTTAAATGTTCCTTATGCTAATGATACAGATTGGTTAAATGCTGTTAAACGTGAAAAGTTCCCAAAACGAGAGTTTCAGGCGCATATACCAAAGTCAATTTTAAGGATTGTAAGAAAATCTATGAAACCAAATCGTAATGACAGATTTAAAACGTGTTTGGAATTTAGACAAGCTTTACAAAAAATTCCTTTAGCCATCAATTGGACTTATTTGTCTAACGGACATTGGAAAGGTAAGTATGGAAACGACCAATATGAATTAAAAAGATATAGTAAGCGGACTGGTTTTTTTATTGATTTTATTAAAAATGGCAGGAAGGACAATAAGTTTTGTTGTGTCCAAATACCAGACGAATCGACAGCTAAAAAGGAGTTTTTTAAAATAATACAACAAACGACTATTAGCATATAAGTACTAAAGTTGTTGGCTATAATTATAAATGGATATCGAAGACAAATTAGACAAAAATACAACAGAACTCTTATCTGAATTAAGAAAAGAGTTTGAAATCGTTTTTCAGAAAAAAGACATCAATTACTGCGAAGTTTATACTCAAAATGGAAAATCGACCATTTTTTACAATCCGAATATTGTCAACAATGAATCAATTGCTCACGAATTACTGCACATTTGGCTGAATAAATACAATTACATTATTGGTAATCATATTTACCTATCATTTCAATCTGATTGGAAATTGAGTAAAATATTTAACAAATTCCTCTGTGACTATATTGGGAACTGTTTTGACCATTATAAAATGTATCCTAAATATTTGGAAATGGGTTATAGTCCAGAAAAATTTATAATGAATGGACTTGATGAAAAATGTTCGATTGATGATATTAAAAAGTTACATTTAAAATTTTTAAGCAAATACAAACCAGATTCAGTAAATAGATATATTGGATACCTAATTTCAATTTATGCTGACCATATTGATAATAGCTATATTGAACATTTAAAATTGCTTCAAAAAAAAGAACCCGAATTGTTTAGAATTGTTACAGATTTTTGGAACAGATGGACTGAATTTGATATAGAAAATATAGACGCAATTCATAATTCAGATATAGAACTAGCGGGAAGTTTTATGACCGAAATGGAAGATTGGATTGAACAAAAAAAAATTAAATAACTATAGTTAATAATTGCTATAATTCTTTGTGGTTTTGTGCACAACGAAATCATAGCCAGAATTTTGGCAACAAGCAAAAAGAAACAGTCTAACATAAATGAAAGACAATAACCCAATAGACCGTAAAAGAAGCTCAGGTGGAATGGCTGATATCGGAACAAAAGAAGATGGAGCTATTGAGCAAATGATAAAAATCGGTAAAAGACTTATTATTCTTAAAGAAAGGTCAATTTACGAATTTATGATGGCGGACGATATCGACCCTGAGAGAACAAACATCATGCTGCCAAATAATATCCACAAATTATTAATTGACCAAGGCTCAGAATCAGAAATGGTATCTAAAGTTTTTTTAACTGCCAACACACTTTTTAACAAAGGCAAGTTTGACGAAAATATTGATGTTCCTAAAGTATTAAATCTTGTCTTAGACCTAATTCAGGAATTGGCAATATTAGAAAGCGAAATAAAGAATTACTTAGAGAAAGAAGAAGAGGTATCCGCAGAATATGAATCGAAGAGAGGTAAACCTGTTAGCTATTCGATTCCTTCAATTGGAAATGCCAAGAATAGATGTACAACAATCTTTCAAAAGGCAGACCATATTGAACAAACTTTGATGAAAATTATAACCATTTTTTATCCTAATGATGGACTAACTCAACAATCTCACTTTCCAAAACTTAGTGAAATAATAAAGGGTAAATATGGAGAAAAGGACAGTTTTACTGAGTTTCTTGAATCGACCTTAGATTTTATGAAATTAATTAGAAATTTAAGAAACGCCCTAGACCACCAACTAAAGGGGGTTGAAATATATGATTTTGAATTAGCAGCCAATTCGGACGTTCTCGCACCAAGTATTGAGTTTGATTTTAAAGGGAGTAAATTAGAAAGACAATCATTATCGGAATTTCTTAAAATGCTGATTCCAAATTATATTCATATTTGCGAATTAACAATAGTGCATTT
The DNA here is from genome assembly GCA_947496555.1 of uncultured Aquimarina sp. GTDB lineage: Bacteria > Bacteroidota > Bacteroidia > Flavobacteriales > Flavobacteriaceae > Aquimarina. The sequence goes on from CANMDH010000012.1 coordinate 102,480, forward strand.
GGCAGGTAGTAATTTCATTCCAACGTTAATGCAGCAAGCAATTAAAGAAATTCCTGAAGATAAGAGACGGAATAAGTTTGTAAAGTATAGTTTTTGGTCAGCTATGGGAGTTGGAGGATATTACGACCAATAGAAGTCTTGTACCAAAAAAATAAAAACCAAATGGAAGAGAAAGAAAAAATAGCTGATTTACCATCTTATTCAAAAATTAGAAAAGATATTCAAGGAGCTAATGTGATTGGAAAAGTTGTCAAATTCCTTTCATTCTTTGGCATTAAAAATGATGGATTAAATGAAGCCTTTTCTAAAATCCCGAACTTAAAAAAAGAAGTAGAACATCTTTCTACATTACCCGACCGATTCAATTCACATTTTGCAAAATTAGGATGGATTTCACACGAATCTATGAATTCACCATTAATGGAAAAAGCTGTTAAACTGGCTGATAAAGATGACATTCAAAAGGCTGAAGACATACTTTCTGACCATTTTACTTCAACCCAAATTAATTGGCTACAACATAGATTTAAAGTATTACCAGAGTTCTCTATTAGATTTAATCTCATAAAAAGAGCTTATGAAGACACATTGGAAGGAAGATTTCATTCTTGTGTACCAATCTTACTGTTAGTAATAGATGGGGTTGTCAATGATATTAGTAAAAGTAAAGGGTTTTTTACCGAAACTACAGATTTAACTGCTTGGGATAGTATTGCTGCACATGGTAGTGGACTAACAGCGATTAGAGACATTTTTAATACAACAAGAAAAAAAACGAACACAGACGAAATATATCTACCATACAGAAATGGAATATTGCACGGACGGGATTTAAAATTTGATAATAAATATGTAGTTGGTAAATGTTGGTCAACACTTTTTGCCATAAATGATTGGGCGAAAGCATTGAAAGAACAAAAAGAAAATCCACCCACTCCCGAAACTCAGCCAAGTTTAAGAGAAAGCTTGAGAGATTTAAAAAAAACTATCATTGAGCATAACGAATGGAAAATTGAACACGAAAAAACACTCAAAGAAATAGAAAATTGGAAACCAAGAACCAAATCTGAATTGAGTTTAAATCCTTCTGATTTTAGAAAGTTCAGTCCTGAAAAACAAGCATTTGATTTAGCCCAAAACTGGTTGAATAAAAATTACGGCAAAATAGCAATTCAAATGTATCGAATTGGAGATAAGGAAATTAATGTAGGTGTAGAAGCTGGAAAGATAAGACGTGAACTGAACAATAAAATTCTAAAAGGTTTCAGGATCACTAAAATCAAAGATGATAAACCTGCTATTTCGGAAGTTACAATGAACATAACATATGACTTAAACGGCAAAGAGATGAATAAAGAGATTGTTATGAGAATGATTTGTAAATCACCATATGGAGAAATTGGAATTAACGGGCAAGAAGACATTGCTTGGGAATTCATTGATAATTTCTTCTATCGACTTGACTTTTAATAAACCAAACCAGAATGAGCAATTTATTATATTATCCATATATAAACGTTCCAAGAATAGATTGGACGTTGATGTTTTATTAAAGTTTTACTTTTTAGGTTAAAAGTGAAATTTTATTTATGCCTTTTTGGTTTAAATTGTACATTTGCATCGCTTTACAAAAGCAAATAGAAACAAAAGTTCTTATCAAATAAGTTACCAATTCGGTTACCAAGAGGATTTAGTAATAAGTAACTTTTTGATTTTTAAAGATATAGTGTGGTAAGATAACATTCTGCCACCCCGACGAACCTAGAAATAGGTCACAACAAAACACTGTTAATCGTATGATTTTCAGTGTTTTTTGTTTTTACACATTTTTTTTGATGCCAAATGAAACCATTTAAAACCATATAAAAGGTGTGCAATTAGGTGTGCAATGTTTCACTGAAATTGTGCTAACTTTATGGAGCTTTGAGGCATGATTTGACTTTCGTCCTTACAAATTATTGTTGAACCAAAGTCATTAAGAATGAAATCAAAAAGCACCTTCACCCTTATTTTCTTCACCAGAAAGTCAAGAAGTAATCCCAAACAATTATCTATCTATGTACGTATTACCGTAGCGGGCAAACGAGCGGAAATCAGTTTAAAAAGAAATGTCCATGTTGCCCAATGGGACAGTATCAAGACCAAGGGAAAGGGCAATACGGAAAAGATAAGGATTCTGAACGCCTATCTGGACCAAGTATATACCAAACTGCTCCAATGTCACAAGGAACTATTAGAGGAAGATAAAATCATATCCTCGGATGCGATAAAAACCAGATATTTAGGAGAAGATGATAACAGTAAGACCCTACGGGAACTAATAAGCTACCATAATGGCAATATGGTGCGTGTTTTGAAAGCAGGTACCATGAAAAACTATTATACCACGGAAAAGTACCTGCACCGATTTTTGGACAAAAAAAGAAAAGTAAAGGACATGTACCTGAAACAGGTAAATTATAGATTTATCACAGATTTTGAACATTACCTACGTGATTACAAGGATTCCAAGAAACAACTATCTATGGGAAACAATGGGGTAATGAAACATCTGGAACGTTTCAAGAAAATAATAAACCTAGCCATTAAACTGGAATGGATGCGTAAAAACCCGTTTGACCGCTTCCAATTAAAATACGATAAATACGATAGGGCATTTTTAACGGAAAGGGAACTGGAACTATTGGAGAACACGGATTTTAAAAGTGAACGATTACAGCGGATAAAAGATTGCTTTGTTTTTTCTTGTTATACGGGACTATCGTATGTAGATGTAAAGGAGCTTACAGAAGATAATATTGTCAAGGGCATAGATAACAATAATTGGATATATACCAAACGAGAGAAAACGGATGAGCTCGTCAAAATACCGATTCTACCCAAAGCATGGAGAGTACTCCAAAAGTACCGTAGCGCTAGAGAAATGGACTTTGTAGCAAATATATTACCCATCAGCTCCAACCAAAAGACCAATAGCTATTTAAAGGAAATTGCAAAATCCTGTGGTATCCACAAGAAGATTTCTTTTCATGTTGCCAGACATACCTTTGCCACTACGGTGATGCTGTCCAATGGTGTACCCATAGAAACGGTGTCCAAACTTCTGGGGCATAGCAAGTTATCTACTACACAGATATATGCCAGAGTGGTCGAGAGCAAGATAAGCGAGGATATAAACAACCTATTGGAACGTTTTAAAGAAAAGAGAGATAGGAAAACTGTAAGTAATTGTTGAGTAACATCATATGCTCACCGTCAAACCACTAATCCCATAAAACACATAGTTTGTCCCCAGGTATTTTGCCTTCGTAACATTTCACTTTCTTTTTGGTTCTTATAGGGTTTCTTTTGGAACAAAAGAAAATTATATCCGAACCATTAAAAACTAACGCTCCCAACACTTGTGGCTCTGTTCAAGGTTTCAAAACCAAGCAAACTAAAGGAGTAATTGCTGATTGGGCTCTTATCTATGGTAAATTTAGATAGCCAATATAATGGCTCATTAAAATCAGATATTGCCAACTTTAGGCAATATCTGATTTGTTGTCGTACTTAATTTATTTACTTATAAGTGTATTTATTAAAACCATTTCCGGCATTGTTTATCGTAAGTTTCATCTTATCATCTGCCAACATCTGTCTTTCCCAAACCATAAATGTTCAAGGCAGGATAGTTGATGAAGAAAACAATCCACTACCTTTAGTCCATTTGCGCTTTGAAGGCAGCCGTATTGGAACCGTCACCAATGACAATGGGGAGTTTAAAATAGTATGTGCTTCAGAGACTATTGGAAAGCGGCTTATAATTTCTACAATGGGCTATGCGACAAAAAAATTGATTGTGTCCGAAGGATTTAACAAAATCATTCTAGCTGAAGATATAACACAATTACAGGCAGTAACACTTTTTTCAAGTGATCATGGACGTGAGCTTGTTGAAAGTGCCATTCGTGCCATTCCCAATAATTATTCAAGAGACAAAGAACGGCATCGGGGTTTTTTTAGGGAAATCACAAGTTGGGACCAAGATCCGGAGAAACCTATCTATATAGCAGAAGGGATACTTGAATCTATTAAAAAACCCTATTATAAAAAACAACACTCTGGAGATGTGAAACTTATCGAATTGCGTAAATATGAAGGAAACCAGTTAGACTCTCTAAATTTTAATATTTACGCAGGAACGCATCATTTGCATAGATTCGATGTGGTTCAGCGTAGGGAAGGTGTTTTGAGTAATCCTGCCGGCTATACGTACAAGATCAAAGATACTTTACAGCAACATGGCAAAGAGGTTTATCAAGTATATTTTAAGAAAAAGGGCAGATTATCCGGTAACCTATTTATCATAGATTCCACATTTGCCATTGTAAAGGCAGAATACAACTACCATTCATTTTTTGGAATACTAGATCACAATCGTCAATTCCTAGACTTTACCACAACCTACGAACTTGGCGATGACCAATTGTGGCGTTTTAAAAGTTCCCATTACCAGACAGCTTTTAAAGCTTTTAAAAGAAGGGATAAACAACTTAATTTAACGAGTACGTACATTACTACTTCTATAGAGACCGATAGTACCGATATACCTTATCTGGAAAGGATACAGTTTAAAGACGTTTTTTTGCATGAACAAAAAGAGTACCATCCCGACTTTTGGGACAATTATACCATTATCCAGCCAAATAAAAACTATGAGCAACTTTTTAAATCTGTGGATAATTCAAAAGGAAAAGAAACACAAAAAAGTCGTCCTAATAAGCTTTTTGAAATCCTTCAACGTTTGTCATTGGAAGTTGACTTTACTTATTCACCTATTGAAAGCAAGCCTTATAATATAAATTTTGCCAATCAAGGCCTAACCGTTCAGCAATCATCAATGGCTAACTCAGTAAAAAGCACTTTAAGTTTAACCTCTACATTTCTATATGAATTGAGCGATAATTTTCACATTGGATATGCCAATGAGAGTAAAATATTTAGAACAGGTATTACCTCACACGATTTATTGCTTTCAAAGACCTTTAATCTAAATCCAAATGGCAGACCCATAACAATTGCTCCCAGGGTAAAACTGGGGTATCAACAATTTGACTGGTATATAGGTACATTTAATGCTTCTTCTGATTTTAGTCTCAATGGAAGATCTTTTGACAGTGATAGAAATGCTGTTTTTCTTTCTCAAAGAGGGTTTAGGGTGCAACCAAATCTAAAGTTCAGTATTGAAAAGAGCCATAAGTTCCATTATTTTATAGCCGCTGGCTATAATGTTCAGTTCAACTCAAAAACAGGGCTTTTGATTAAGGAAAGAGACGGCTTTTTTCTTTTTAGGAAAAAGGCATTTATTGAACATGGCGATGAAAACCTTTCCATAGAACCAGTGGATAATTTGCTAAAGAACACTATTAGCATAAGCGCAGGAATTGCTTTTCATTTTTAATCTTTCGATTATAGTTGGTCACTTCTATATATAGAAATCTGATATGAATAAATTAAACTAATAAGCACCATAATAGCACTTTATCATACTTAAGAAATTGTTTTTAGGTTTCTCTGGCATTATTGAAATAGAACAACTCTTCCCGTCGTCGAGTTGTTTCCAGTTCAACAGGCATTTCATCATCATTGTATTTTTTAATTTTTAAATCTTTACCTCAAAATCTGGTGTTTTGATTTTTAGTTTTTTCAAGAATCATTTTTTTTTGGTATCAAAACAGACCATTTGAGAACAAATACCGTTTTTGTTTTAATCATTTATGGACTAAATTTATAGAGCTTTATACAGCATTTTTTTAAGTACGGTCAACCCCTTTTTTGATTTGACTTTCCAGATAGACCGTACACATCAATATATAAGATAGGACGGAATGTAAATTCCAAAAAAAAGCATCTGACTTTTTAGTCAGGTGGCTCGGAATTTTGACCATCGGGAAAAAACGGACGAGCTTGTAAAAGTCCCCATCCTACCCAAAGCATAGATGATATTGGAAAAATACAGAGCTCTTCAAAACGAGAGATTAACAATTGGTTTGCTGCCGATAAGCTCCAACCAAAAGACCAACAGCTATTTAAAGGAAATAGCCAAATCCTGTGGTATCCATAAGAAGATCTCCTTCCATGTTGCCAGACATACTTTTGCCACAACGGTAATGCTCTCCAATGGCGTCCCCATTGAAACGGTATCCAAACTCTTGGGGCATACCAAACTGTCCACTACCCAGATATATGCAAGGGTGGTCGAGAGCAAGATAAGCGAGGATATCAACAACTTATTGGAACGATTTAAAGAAAAGAGAAGCAGTAAAACGGTGGTATAGTACCTTGTCCCACAAAAAAACGACGGGAATCGTTGTTCCCAATCCCCACTACTACTATAAAACTTAAGCGTAAATAAAAAAACTTTATTCTTATAAAACCAATCGTCGATCTGGCCCCACGCCGTTGCGCATACTTTTTGTTGGTAAGCCTTTGTTGCCAGCAAATATGGGCTTTTATTACTACAAGACGGAACGATAAAAAGTGTCTATAGCGATTAAAGCCGGGACGAACAAACCACCAAAGGGGATTACTGGATTTCTATTATCCCCAAAATACCCTATAACATCCCATTATTAAAGAGGTTGGGCACTAATTGTTGGATATTATCAGTGTATAGTTTTTTTTGTTATTAATTAATATTTAAAAGCTATAACTAAATCTTTATAAAATGAAAAAGCAATTACAATTAATACTATCCGCCATTTTTATGGTATTGACGAGCCTTACCACGTATAGCCAAAGTGTGGGAGACCAATTTGATGTTGATGACATCACATACGAAATTACTGCTACCTCTCCAGACAAAGTAGAGATCGTGGGCTATACGGGTACAGCAAAAGAGGTGACCATCCTCAGCACCGTAAACCATGGATCTAACAACTTTGAGGTTACCAGTATTGGGAATAGTGCTTTTGCAGACAGATCCTTGACCAGCGTTGTGATACCCGATGGTGTAACAAGTATCGGGCAAGACGCTTTTTGGAAAAACGAATTAACCAGTGTTGTTATACCCAACAGTGTAACCACTATTGGGCAGCGGGCTTTTGGCACCAACCAATTGAGCAGTGTTACCTTACCGAACAATATCACCAGTATAGGGAAATGGGTCTTTCATAATAACAAATTAACCAGTGTTGATATACCCGACAGTGTGACCACTATTGGGCAAGGCGCTTTTTGGCAAAACCAATTAACCAGTGTTGCTATACCCAACAGTGTAACCACTATTGGGCAAGACGCTTTTTGGAAAAACGAATTAACCAGTGTTGTTATACCCAACAGTGTAACCACTCTTGGGCGGCGGGCTTTTGGTACCAACAAATTGGACAATATTACCTTATCGGAAAATCTCACCAAAATTGAGCAGTGGGCCTTTTCCCAGAACGATATTAAAGAGTTGACCATACCAGCCAATGTGGATAGTATTAAGTACCAGGCCTTTTATAGCAACGAAAATCTTACCCTGATAAGGGTCAAACGTAATCCACCAGTAAAATTTGATCCAACTGCCTTTCAATCAAAAGATGCTCACCTAAATAAGGTTATCAAAAAAGAGCTTGTGGTGCCCTTTGGTCTTATAGAAGCTTATAGAAATGCAGGATGGACGAAGGAATTTGGGTTCGAGTTCGTCACCTCCGGAATGACTGTCGTTGATGATGTTAGATACGCAGTTACTACCTCTTCAGGCGAAGCCACGCTGATTGGCCTTCTTCCTGGCACAATACATAATTTGGTCATTCCCGAAACGGTGGATATTGTCGGGTACTCCGACCCGGTCCCGGTGACCGCTATAGGCGATGAAGCTCTTCGAAGTAGGCAGAATCTGGTAACTGTCGTCATACCGAGTAGTATGAAAAGTATTGGATTCCAGGCCTTTCGTAGGTCATTTAGACTTAACCTGGTGATAATGTTGGGCAACAATCCGCCGACGCTCGATGCAGATGCCTTTGATTATCCCCACCGTAACGATATAGAAGTGATAGTGCCCCTGGACAAGGAGCAAGATTATAAAAATGCAGGGTGGACAAATTTCAAGCTTGTCTCTTCGGTCTTAGGACGGATCCATAATAATGAAGGCTTCATATGGGAATTCACATCGCTATCTCCCGATGAAGTAGCCCTCGATGGCACGGCATTTGTCGGAGGTCACATAGAAATTCCCTCAGAAATCCAATACCACCGCAAAGACAAGATGTATTCCGTCACGTCTATTAAGAAGGACGTTTTTAAGGGTCGGAATATATCCAGCGTTAAAATACCCGATGCTGTACGACGGATCGGAGAAAGTGCTTTTGAAACCAATTCCTTGACCAATGTAACTATTCCCGATGGTGTGCACCATATTGGGAGAAATGCTTTTAAGAACAACGCTTTGACCAGTGTTGAGATACCCGATGCTGTGACACGGATCGAGAAAGGTGTTTTTGAAGGCAATGCATTGACCAATGTAACTATTCCCAATGGTGTGCAAAGTATTGGAGTAAATGCTTTCAGGGACAATGCCTTGACCAGTGTTGGAATACCCATTGGTGTACAAAAAATCGAGGAAAGTGCTTTTGAATTCAATGACTTAGCCAATGTAACTATTCCCTATGGTGTGCAAAGCATTGGGAAAGATGCTTTTTGGCAAAACCAATTGACCAGCGTTGAGATTCCAGAAACCGTGACCAGTCTCGGGCAACGGGCATTTGGACATAACAACTTGACCGAGGTGACCATACCGAATGGTATCACCAGGATTGAGCAGTGGGCCTTTGCCCGGAACGATTTAAAAGAGGTGATCATACCGGCCAATGTGAAATATATTGGGTTCCAGGCCTTTTTTGCCAACGATTTAAAAGAGGTGACTATATCGGACAATGTGAACCGTATAGATTTGTATGCTTTTTTGGACAACCCCAACCTTAACTTGGTAACAGTGGAGGCCAATGATCCCCCAAACCTTCATAAGGATGCCTTTTCCAATGCATACCGTGACCAAATAGACCTTGTGGTGCCCATTGGCAAGAAACAGGAGTATTTAGATAATGGATGGGACGGGTTCAGATCCATCAGCTTCGGAATCTTTACCGTTAATGGCATCAGATACGGAATTACCTCTTCTACCGACGTAATGGTGGTGGACTATACCGGTACGGCCACAGCCGTGAGCATCCCTGAAACGTTGAATCATGGTCCGACCGTCTACACGGTGACCGCTATCGGGGAAGATGCTTTTCAAAACAAGGAACTGACCGATGTTGAGATTCCATCCAGTGTCACCAGCATCGGGGAACGGGCTTTTAGTGAGAACCAATTGACAGAGGTAACCATACCGGTCAGTGTGGAAAGCATAGGGCCCCAGGCTTTTAATAACAACCCGGGTCTTGGCTTGGTGACGGTAGAGGCCAATAACCCACCGGCGCTCGATGCAACTGCCTTTGCCAATGCAAACCGACACCAAATAGACCTTGTGGTGCCCACAGATAGGATACAAGCGTATAAAGATAATGGGTGGGGCGGCTTCAGATCCATATTAGATGGCAGCGCCCCTCCCCGACCAACCATTGATGCGCCACAAAGTGTAGATGCTCTTGAGCCCTTTACAATAAACATTACATTCGATCGCGATGTTACGGATTTTACGGTGGACGATATTCAAATTACCAATGCCTCGGTAAGTGTTCTTACGGGCAGCGGATCGACATATACGGCTACCATGGCAGCTACATCGCTCTGTGATGGCAATATTATCATCGATATACCGGCCAATGTAGCCATAGGAGCAAACAGTTTGCCCAATTTGCCGGCAAGCGCAAGGGTGGCCATGGAAGTGGATTCAAACGGCTTTGTGGCTATTGCCCGGGACATTAACGTACAGTTGGATGCCAACGGAAGAACCACCATCTCGCCAGGGGATATCGACAACGGCTCCTATGGCTGTGATAGCACACCAGAATTGAGCCTGGACATAGACACCTTTGATTGTAGCAATGTGGGTACCCCGGTGATGGTCACCCTTACCGCTTCCCAAGGCGACCGGACCTCTACGGCCACGGCCATGGTGACTGTGTTCGGCAATTGTGGGCCCGGCTCGCCCGCTACCGACTCACCTCTTGTGAATTTTAATAGAGGGATTTCCCCAAATGGTGATGGTATTGGCGATACCTTGGTGATCGAGGACCTTGAAAAATATAAGAACAACGTAGTAAAAGTATATAACCTGAACCAGCGCTTGCTGTTCAGCGCCCATTATGGGGAACCCAGCGATGCTTGGGACGGTACCCATAAAGGTAGTCTGGTACCCGTTGGCACCTATGTATGTGTGATAGACTACAACGAACCGAAGCTGCGCCGCGAAACAAAAATGATATATGTTAATTATTGATCTTTTCCCTGGGAACCAAAGGTCATATAAAAAAAACGACCCCTTGTATGTGATTTATTATACTTAAGAAATAGCTTTTAGGTTTCCCTGGTATATTGTTGAACTCTGTGCTTTCGGATTCAATTTTACATCTATTGAATCCCCTATTGCGGGTTCTCGAATGCTAAAACGTATCGTGTTGTTAGCTTGGTTCACATAAACAAAGCCAAGGTCTCTTATCTATTTGGTCATTATTGCCACATGAGGTAAATAAGAGACCTGCTATCATACTAATTCCAATGATTAAAAAACGCATCCAAATGTTTTTTGTTCCATTGTCGTATTTTCTTTTAACATTATCTGCCCGTCATTACAGATGACCTTTAACTTCTACTTTGGCTGTATTACCGTAACTGAGCACGTTCTCCATATTTTTCCTTTATGGAAATAGCATCTGCCAGCCCTCTTAGATAATAGGTGAAACCGCCTTCCCAAATGGTTTTTTTGTCCAACTCTACAAACTCAGGAATGTTCCTTATTTGAAATTTGGCCGATTCAACATCACCCAGAATTAAAAGGACCGTTGCCAAATTGGCATTGAGTGCGTTTTGTATGGTAGAATTGGTGGTTCTTGTTAATTTATCAGTATAGTAGTCCCTTGCATATTCCAGATCAGGTTTTATCTGTTCCATGGTTCTTCTTTTCTTTTTGCTCAAAGCTGAAAGGGAGTTAATGGCCGTTCTAGCTGTAATGTTAACTTCATTTAATGTCTCATGTCCTTTGTTTTTCACACTGAAAATACCTGTATACGCATCAATGTGCTGAGGCAAATATTGATTTTTAATAATGCTACCGGCTTCTTCCATAAAAAACTCTAAAATGTCAGCTTCAAATCGTTTAATGCGTTTTTCCAATAGCTTTTTACGTTTTTCGGGCTTTTTGGTTATTTTTAATTTCAATTTAAATGTAGGGTTGACCACCAAATGTTTAAGCTTAAAATGTGTGGTAGGACCATCCGGATCATCAATGTAAAACTTGATTTCCCTGTCAAGGAGCATTTCTCCCTGTGCGGTACTCACAATAAGCCTAGCAGCCACATCAACTTCACCTAAGGTACTTTCAGGGTTGGAATAGTCTACTTCGGTCTGTATATTTTCTACGCTAAATTGATCTGTGCTTAGTTTAACTGTAAAATCTGATGGAGAGCTGCGAACGAAGGGATGTTCGTTTAAATCCAAATATTTGTTGGTCCATTCCTTAATGGTATCCCTTACGGCTTCATCATAAAGCTTTCTGCGTTTAAGCACGTCTGGTTCCCTGATTGCTGATGTCCAGTTTATTTCGTCCCAATAATCCATGGGATCCAACTTGGTATCCACGATCACTTTATAGGTTTTTAAATCACCGTTCAACGGGTTCTCAGGATTTATTTCATAAGACCAGGCAACAGGGTCTTTTTTAATCTTGATCTTTTTTTGCGCCAAGCAAATCATGGGAATACTGACAAGTAGCACTAGTAGCACTGATTTTTTCATAATTTTTAAAATTTTATAGCTTGAAATTAAATGCTTAAATTAGATTATTATAGTGATATACCATATAACTGATTTTTGTTAAGCGTAAATTCTGAGATTAAAGATTTATTCTTTACGTGAATTGTCCTAAAAAAAGTGTTAAGACCTATTAAAAATGGGACATGAAAAAGGATTGTTGGGATATTGAAAAACTAGAAATGGAAAATTTGTAATAGGAGTTCCATAAAAAATATCTAGGGAACAAAGTCGAACAATCCCAATTGACGCTTTGAAGTTGTTATTGTTCCAAAATCATTTTTTTGGTATCAAAACAGACCATTTGGGAACAAATACCGTTTTTCTTTCGACGGTGAATGCATTATATTTACAAAGCAGATATAAGCACATTTTTAAGTACGGTCAATCCATTTTTGATTTGACTTTCCCTTATGACCGTATCTATCAATAATTGATAACGGAATTTTGATTCCGTAGAAAAAGCAACTGATAAGAAAATCAGTTGTTGGAGAATTTTGTCCAGCCAGAGCTTGACGGAATTTGTAGAGCAAGAGGGTAACGTGCTGGCGCAGCGTTACGTTTTCCATTTACTCCGTAAAGCCCCTGTTTATAGGTGGTTTGGGTTTCTATAAGTTTTGAGACGATAAAATAAATTGTAACAAAACCTTTGAGAAGCCCCATAAACATTAAAAAATATTGTCACAATAGACTATAAAACATAACCCAAATGGATGATTTTAAAACGGTGCGGATAAAAAAGAAAACATAAATAAGATTTAAGAGCTTTTCAAAAAAGGTCTCCAATAGCTATTCCAAAACTTTGGATATGGTGATGCACTTTTTTGAATGGCTCGGTTTTTTGCCTTCAGACCGTTTTGGAAAGAGTATGGTAGAGGAAATAATAAAGAACCGAAAACGCACCAATGCCATCATAGCCATTATTAAGGATATTGAAAAGAGCCAGACCTTACCAACAGTTGCCATGTTGCAATCCCTATTTGAACAGAATCTTGATGAACAAGAAAATGACAGTGACTTTGAGGATGACTTCGAGTTTATAGAAAAGAAGTTTGAAATTGGTCATGAAGAGGAAGAGTGGATGTAAGAGACCACCGTTCCCAGAATTCGATATGAGCGTTTGGAGCATAAAATGGATGAGCTAAAAAAGGATTTCGCCTACGTGTTGGATAATGTCAAACTTGTAAAAAACAGTTTTGCCAAGGACTACCTAAAGCTGGAACTGCCCATGGAAGCAATGGAAAAATATAGGAGAACCATAAAAAACCATTAGAACGACAGACCTTTTTCTTTTTTTTATATCCCAGAAGTATCCTTTAATGTCCCACTTTTAAAAGACTTCAGCACTTACTTTTGAAAGACTTTTGAGTATAGTCCTTATTTGCGTAAAAAAACAGCAATAAATTTTACAAATAATTTAAAATCAAAAAAAATAGAGAAGTGAAGAAAATCTTATTTTTAGGACTAATCATAAGTTCATTATCCGCAAAAAGTCAAACAGTAGCCGAATTACAAGAACAAATAACTATTCTTGAACAGCAAAATCAAGTTCTTAAAGAGAAAGTCGATTTTTGCGATTTATATAACAATTCAGAAGTTTCAGATACCAAAAGCTTTAATTCAAATTTTGAATTTAAAGTTATTGAATGTAAAGGAAATGCTATCGAACAAACTGTTGAACTTGCAGTTACAATTAAACATTCATTACCTCACCAACAACTTGACCTTTATACGGGAAGTAAAAAACCTATTGCATATAGCGAAACGGGAAGTAATTACGAGTTTAAAAGTGCTTCTTTTCCAGAATCAGGAACTGGATTTGGAACCGAATCGTTTTACGTTCCAACAAATTTGCTAATTCAAGGAAAACTAATATTTAGAAATGTACTTCCTCAAACTGAAAAATTAAGCCTAATTAATGGAACTTTTCAATTTAAGAATAAAGATGGTGGAGGAAATAGAGAAAAAGGTGAGTTTGAAATTAGAAACTTAAACATTAATTGGAACTAAACTATGAAAAGGATATTTTTATTTTCAACACTCATAACTTTATTAACCATATCTTGCTCAGATAATCTTTCTAATTCTAAAGCTGAGAAAATCATAAACGAATGTCTTGAAAAAGAGCCATATCGTAAAACCGTAAAATTCCAATACGGAGAA
>CANMDH010000013.1 GCA_947496555.1 uncultured Aquimarina sp.
AAAAAAACCAGTGAAGCTAGCTTCACTGGTTTGACTTAAATTATTTAAAAACTGTCAACCTATTTTAGGACGACTCATAATGATAAGAGATAAGATCAACTTAGTTTTTGACAATTTTCATGGTCTTTCTTAAACTTCCTTTTATATCAGAAACTCGCACCACATAAAATCCTTTAGGGAAACGACCCATATCAACAGATAATTTGGATTGCCCAACATTTAATCGAACCGTTTGCTTGTATACCATTTTGCCAGTAACATCAGTGATCAAAACATCGATATCACTTTTTGAAAGGACATTAAAATCAACAAATAAATTACTACGAACCGGATTAGGGGATACAGAAACTTTTACTTCTTCCAAACCAAAACCTTCTTCCATTAGTTCACTTTCAAAGGCGGTTGGGTTTTCTGCCAGTACAACAGATTGTTTTGCAAGAACATTTTCTCCGTTTTCTAAACACACAATGGCATCCAGATCAAAGCCATCAGCAAACCAAGGGAAAATGTTTCTGTCACTAGTATCTACAACCTTAATGTATTTTGCTGAAGACAAATTACCGGTGGCAAGATCAAAATCTCCATCCTGGCACGTAGTTCCTAAAGAAACAAACTCAACACCGTCTTGTGATGCAAATACCTCAGCCGTTTCAGGGAAATAATTGCACGGGATATTGCCAAAGAATCCGGTGGATTCGAACACCGCAAATTCGTTGGTGTCTTTATTATCAAAAATCTCATTATTCAGTTCTATAGTAATAGACCCATCAAATCCTAGGCTTACAAAATCAAAGAACTTTCTTTCGTTAGGGGTTCCAAGCGCACGTTCTGGATAGCTTCTTAGTCTTGATATTTTTCCACCGTCTTTTCTTGTTCCCTGTTCAAAAGACACTACAGATCCACCAACACACTCGTTTTCTATAAAAGGTTGTTCTAATAGGAATCTTGCCGAAACCGGAAAGTGATCTGAAGTCGTAAAGGCATAATCTCCATCATACACTTCATAATGCACCGTAACGGAGTTTTCAATGTAGGCTTCATCAAGCTCGTTTGTGATCGCAATATGATCGATCATATTTTCTCTAAATACAAAAGAACGCAATCCTGCTTCACTTAATGCCGAAGAAACGATCGTATAATTTGCAGTGTCATCTACATACTCCTGGAAACTTGAAATAGTCGAAGGGATGTCGGCAACAGTTTCATCTACATCATCATTGTAATCTCCTAGCAGGATCACTTTATTATTAGCAAAATTAACATCCAGGGAGTCTTTTAACACCTCAACATCGTATTTACGCATATCATAACGTGCCTGAGCATCATTACCACTATTCGCTCTTGCATGCAGAGCAATAAGATCAATACGCTCGGTAACACCATTTATGGTAACATCGGCAGTCATTAAAAATGGTAATCTACCACTAGCAAAGAAACGAGAGGTTTCATTAGGATAATCCGCAATGGCAGAATCATCACCACCGTTATACAATGGGTGGATAGCGGTAAACATTGCTCTAGTATTTACAACAGAAACCGTTTCAGTATTATAGATAAAACCTAATTTTTGGAATGGAGGAGAGCCACCAGGGTTAGAGAACGCATCAGAAAGGATATAATCATATCCCGGTAGTAGCGCTACCAGTTCTGCAAATAGTGCGTCATCTGCAATTTCTTCAACAGCATAAATATCAGCCTGTAGTCTTTGAAGCACCGTTGCTGTACTATCTCTTTGGATCTCGTCAGACATTGGGTTTTGACCTACAGGAGAGTTGTTTTCGTCTCCAAACCATTCAATATTCCATGCTACTACGTCAAAGGTATCTTCTTTTGGGAATCCAACGGTATCTCCTGGCGGAACAAATTCTACAGCACAAGGGATGTCGGCAGATGCTCTTGGTAATAGTTGAAAAAACTCCATAAAACGGCCTACTACACCCGTGATTTCTGGACAAGTAACTGGTTGAACTTTACCTACGACAGACGCTACGTCATTATCTATACGCAGTTCTCCTGTTCCGCTTGCATCGGTAAGGGTAAAGTTAGAATTTCCGAATAAAAGATCTCCAGGATTAGGGAAGGTGGTATTAAGAACCGTCACTAATTCTCCGGGGTGGCTTGAAAGTTCTGCAAGTGTAATTTCTAGTGGAACTATTGGGTTGTTTGGAAGTCCGTTATTTATAACTTCAACTACAGATCCAATCTGAACTTGATCGTTAAAAGCAGCTCTCACTCCTGTAAGCGTGATAGAATCTCCAACCTTTAATGCAGCATCTGCTTGCACCAGGTCGTCAAAAACAGCAATACCACCGGTTGCATCCTGAACGAAAGCAGGACCATTAAAGCTATCGGTCACCGTAAGTACTCCGCTAATAGTAACAGGAGTCCCCTCGGCTGCAGCTCTGGCTTCAGCAATGGTGATTGGATCCCCAGGAACTACAATGATACCATCGTTACTAGCACCTGGTGTAGGAGCTTTGGCAACATAGGTTATCGTATTACGAGCACCACCTTCTCCGTTTGGCACTCGTTGTAGAGATTCAAAATCTTTACTTCCGTTGGTGTTTTCATTTACCTGTGGCTGATCAACATTCAATAATACCAATAATTCCGGATCGTCTGAATCATCGGTATCGTACACAATCGCGTCAATGATGTTATCAGTTGTTATTGCGGTTCCGTTAGGGAAACTTGTTGCATCTCCAAAATAAAGCACTACGGCATCAGCCCCGTTTTGGAAGGTGTTTCCGGGTACTACAAGATCCACATTAGCTACATCGGTATTACCGATTACAAAATATCCTTCGGCATCGGTTGAGAAACCATCTAGATCGATTGCATTATAGCTGGTATTATTACTTCCGTTATAGTTAACTATTACAAAACCGTCTAAAGGAGTGTTTCCGGTTCCACCATCATATAATTCAACAAATTCTAGAGCGTCTGATCCTTGTGTATCAGCATCAAGCTCATTAATTATAAGATTTACAACTTCGGTTGCATTGGTGTTTGCAGATCCCGGAGTAGGAACGGCTTGTGTATAAGTATTTGTATTTCTTAAACCACCAGATCCATTTGGAAAACGTTGCAACGAGTGAAAATCCTTATCTCCTTTTTCATCTTCATTTACTTGTGGCTCTCCGACGTTTAAAAGCACTAATAATTCTGCATCATCGCTATCATTTGTATCGTAAACAATAGCGTCTATAAGATTATCCGTAGTAACAGTGCTTCCGTTCGGGAAACTTGCTGCATCTGCTTTATAAAGTGCTACGGCATCTTGACCATTCTGTAATCCGTTACCTGGAAATGTTAATGATACATTAGACACATCAGTATTTCCTATTACAAAGTAGCCATTGGCATTTGTCGTCTGATTAACAAGATCATAGGTTGCGTAACTCTGGTCGTTTGAACCGTTATAGAATACCAAAATATACCCGTCTAGAGTTGTATTTCCAACTCCTCCATCATAAAGTTCAACAAACTCCAGAACATCAGACCCTTCAGTATCGGCATCAATTTCATTAATAATGAGCACTGCTTCTTCGCCACCACCATCTTCGATCACCACATTTTCACGATTAGGCGTGTTAACGGCTTCTCCTGGCTCTGCCATTACGGTTGGAAAGCTTGGTAATCCACTTCCATCAAAATCATTTCTAGTCCAGTCGGTATCTGTATCGGTGTCTTCTCCGTTGGGAAATCTCGAAGCTCCACCAACAGTGAATGAAATCCCATCATAGGACTGTAACAAGGTAACAGTAGCATAATTAAAATCTGTGGCTCCACCATCATTTACGCCAATATCATCTATAACTTCTTCCCAAGGAGTACTATCAAAAACCCCATCATCATTTGTATCAAGATCCTGGTTTAAGCTTCCGGTGAAATTTTTCACTAACAGTAGTGCCACAGTTCCGTTTTCGTAGGTATTACTACCAAAAGCAGTAGTAAAATACCCGTTCACATCGGTAGTACCAAGTTGGATTACTTCGTCTATTGTGCCGGCCGAGTTGCTATCACCATCTATTTCTAGCAACCAATATTCGCTTAGATCAGCTTCTGGACCGGCTAGTATTTCTACAAACTCATCAGTATCAGATCCAGTGTGGTTAAACACAAATTCGTTAATCACAGGTAAAATTATAGGTGTTCCGAGTACTTGATTAGTATTTACTGCCCCATATGTATTTGTTGTTGTGACTTCCCAAACAAAATCAGCAGCCATGGTTCCCGCACCTGATAATTGCAAAGAAGCTCCGGCAGGAGTACTGCTAGATTCAGAAACCCCAATATCAATACTGGTTTGACCAGTGGCCGGCCCGTCTGTTGCTGTGATAACACCTTCGTAGCTTAAAAATTGAACTACAGTATTGTTATTATCAACCAATGCGATCCCATCGGGTGCTCCATTTTGTAGTCCGTTGGTTGGAAGTATTTCTACCAAGGTTCCAAAACCATTTTGTTGATCAGGTAATGTTCCAGAGAGCGAAATTGTATTATAAACGGTACCATTTGACCCATTATACAATACGATACTCCAATTGGTAAGATCTATTCCTGCCGTTCCAGCGATTTCAACAGCTTCATTTACGTCTGTACTTGCATTATCATAATGTATTTCATTGATAAATACAGACTGTGCAATCCCATTCTGCTTCCCCATTAAGCATAAAGTGATGAATGGAATTAAAAGTAATTTTAATTTCATGACAATTAATTTGTTTGTGTGATTTTTTGCGTAGCGCAAGTTATGGCATTATAACCATTCAAACACCCTTGTTGCATTAAAAAAATATTAACAAATTAACAATTTTATCGACAAGCCTTTATTAATCAATGTTTTGAGAATTAGGGTATTATATAAATATATAGTGCCCGGGTTATGTTTTAAGAGAGGGAAGGGTAAAATAACCCTAGATAAACGGGATTTTACACTCTTTTATACTGATTGTCAATGCTTTATATTTGATTAAAGGAATATTATAAAAGATTTGGATATCTGATCTTATTAAAACTACATTAATTAAACGGACAAATCAAAATGGAAAAAGGGGGAAATTTCATGAGAGTTGTTGGGGGAGCGTTATTTATATTTTGTATCGCTTCTTGTGAACAGCCAGACGGAGGAACTGATTTTATAAACACTAATGAGCAAGCAGGTTTTCTGAGCACAACAGGAAATAGTGACGAAATTATCGATGATAAATCCGAACCAGAAATACCATTATTACATAAACGCCTAAATGGGGATTTAAGTGAAGAAGAAGCAAATTCGAAGTTTAGTGAAGCCGTTGCAGAATATATGGAAAAAAGTAATGTATCTGGCAAGGCAGTAAGCACAGAATGGTATTATAGAATAGCAACGTATACTGGAACTCAAACAGATAATGGTACGGATGGTAATGTAAAGGCTAGCGTTTATTTTAAAACTGATAAGGGAGGATATAATGTTCAAAACATTGTTTTAAATAATCCTGGCGATGATCACGAACCAGGAAAATGGGATTACTATCTTTTTAAAACGTCTTTTCCTAGCCAAGCGGTAAGCTGGGTAAAAATTATCGCTTCAAAAATTCAATTACAGGGTACCGATGGCTGGTTTGTGAAACAATTTCATACCTACATGGTGGTCTCGGATCAAACGGTACCTGCTTCAGGAGCTACCAATATTTATACATTTCCTAATGTTTGGCTGGATAACCACTGTGCTAATTGCTGGGACTCGTATGTGCGGCGAGGAGGATATGGAAAATTAGAATTTTAATTTTAGTTAGTTATAGTAGTGTTAAGGGGACTGATCTAAATTTTAGATCAGTCTTTTTTATGTTAGCTGGTTGAATTTCAGTAAAAATGTTAACCTTTTTGTATTGATGACATAAAAGAGTATAACACAAAAATTAAATAACAATAAAAACAACAAGTAATTTAAAAATGTATCTGCTCGTTGCAGCATGTACGCTAGCAATCACATCTTGCGAAAAGTCAGAAGTAGAAACTGAGTTAACAACAGTCGAGCAAGAAGGCTTTATGAGCACAACGGGTAATATTGATTCTGTTACCAAAGAAGATGGATCTGAGATGATTCAACCACTGTTTAAAATGCATTTTGGTCCAGAAGTGAGCAAAGAAAAGGCTGAGGCAATATTTGACCAAAAAGCAGCAGATTTCCTGAACACCTACAAAAGTCAGCACAAAGGGGTAAGTACAGAGTGGGTATATAAGATAGAAACGTATACCGGAAACTAACTTAATGCAGATACCGACGGAATGGTTCAGGCTTCAATAGATTTTAATACTGATAAAGGAGGGAGCCATACCGCTACTTTTACTTTAGACAACCCGGGTGATGATCGAGAAGGAGGAAAGGATTATTATCTTTTTGCTCATGGCATTGCAGGCGAAAATGTTTCCTGGGTCGAAGTAGAGCATGCACATGTTCGTTTGCAAGGAACCGATGGTTGGCTTCTTGAACATTTTAAGGTTTATATTAAACCAAAATATCAGACTGTACCTGCTACGGGAATATCGACTATCGATGAAAGCCCATATTTATGGTTAGATAATGCCACTGCCGATGGTTGGGATTATTATAATACAGGAAAGGTAGGATATGGGCGACTAAATTTTTAGTACTAGTTATAATGACGAAAGCCGAACCAGAATATAAGGTGCAATTTTTTGGTTTTCAACGATAAAACTATTGTAAATAAAAGACCAAGGTTGAAATCTAGCCTTGGTCTTTTTCAGTAATTACGGATTTAAAACAAACTAATTATTCACCTGAACCGTTTTCCAGACTTGTTCATAATTTTGTCCTGTACTGCTGTTATACATCTGAAAGCCGATCCTGTATAAGGATATACTTCCATTGCCAGAAGGAAATATTGCGGTTACTGTACTAGGTTGGTTGTTGTAGGTTGCTTGGTTTGCCCAGCCTCCGACCCACTTGTCGAATTTTACCCTAAACTTCCTTAAATGGCTAGGAACTGCATTAAGTTCTGCTTGAGTTAAGATATAGCTGTAGGTTTCGCTATCCCAGGCGTCTACATTGGAATTACCATAAATACCTGGTGCTAGGCCAATAACAATAAAGTTTTTATCATCTGGTGTTTCTACAAGTTCGACTTCGTTTTTTTCTTGAACTAATGCTTCATTTTCATCAACTTCAGAAAGATCGTTTTTACTGCAGGATACAATCAGTAATCCTACACATAAAAGAGCCAGTTTTTTTAAATTTTGTGTTTTCATATTTAATGTTTTATGGTTTATGAAACGAATATATTGTGAGGTTACATCAAAAAAGTCCGGATAGTTTGAATTTCAAACTATCCGGACTTTTTTAGGGTTTTTTGCCTGTTTTCTTAGCGTTAAAACCCCTTTAAAATATACCTTTTTAAGGAATAATCAATCGTTATGTTTAAGTCTTATGTATACAGGGAAATGATCACTATATCCTCCAATATATTTTCTTCCAACAAAGGTTCTAAAAGGATTTCCTTTGTACCTCCCTTTATAGATTTTTAAAAACTGTTTGTCAAAAATAGAGGCATCAGAAAAACTATGCTTCCCTTTTTCATATTTATGAAAATTATGACTAAAAATGATTTGATCAAACAGATTCCATTGACTTCTGTAATTTAGGCTACCACTGTATCGTGTAAGAAGTTTTTCCATCGGATTAAAAAGATCGTCTCTTACAAGGTTTTTGATACTTTCACTAGTAGGGTCGTCATTAAAATCACCCATGATAATGATTTTGGCTTCAGTATTTTCTGAAGTAATTTGCTGGATTACTTCCCGGTTTTTTTCTGCCGCTGCAACGCGTTTATATGAGGTAAGTTCGGCGCCATCTCTTCTTGAGGGCCAGTGATTAATCAAGATATTCACTTCTTCGGTATTTAAAACCCCTTTTACCCATAAAATATCACGTGTATAATCTCTTTCTCCTTCCTGGCTATCTATCAAAACAGGAATGTTTTCAGAAGCAATGACTTCAAAATGCTGTTTTTGATACAACAAACCCACATCAATACCGCGCTCATCAGGAGAATCATAATGCACAATACCAT
The DNA here is from genome assembly GCA_947496555.1 of uncultured Aquimarina sp. GTDB lineage: Bacteria > Bacteroidota > Bacteroidia > Flavobacteriales > Flavobacteriaceae > Aquimarina. The sequence goes on from CANMDH010000013.1 coordinate 8,076, forward strand.
AATCTTTATTTTTTAGATGTTTGGTAGTAACGAGATCTTCGAGCACCTTTTTGTTTTCTACCTCTGCTACACCAACCAAGATGGGAGCTTTTCTTGTTTTTGAAAAACCAATATTAGAAATCACAGTACCAAGCTTTGATACCTTTTTCTCATATCGTTTACGAGTCCATCGTTTTTCAGAATCTGGCAAAAAATCTTCATCTAGTATTCGCGGGTCATCTTTGGTGTCAAAAAGGTTTTCCAGATTATAAAATGCTACGGTATAGTGATTTGTATTTTTTTTACTGAAATAAAATTTATTGGCCATTGTGCGTATTTTTTTAATAATCCCCGTCTATCGTAGACTTTCAAGTGTATAATTGTCGTATTTTTGCAAACTACGATTAAAGTACAAGATAATAAATTAAGAAATAGAAGATAAACATAGTGCATGTTAGAGAGGAAGGAAATTGCATACGAAAAAGCGGTTTTAATAGGGATTGTAACCAGAAATCAAGATGAGGAAAAGCTTGAAGAATTTCTGGATGAATTAGAGTTCCTTACGTATACTGCGGGTGGTGAGGTAGTAAAACGATTTACTCAAAAAATGGATATGCCCAATTCTAAAACATTTATTGGTACCGGTAAAATAGAACAGGTAAGGGCATATGTAGAAGAGCATGAGATCGGCACCGTTGTTTTTGATGATGAATTGTCTCCAGCACAGTTGCGTAATATCGAGCGCATTCTTAAAGCAAAAATCATAGACAGAACCAATCTAATCCTTGATATTTTTGCCCAGCGTGCACAAACCAGCTACGCTCGTACACAAGTAGAGCTGGCACAATATCAATATTTGTTACCAAGACTTACTGGATTATGGACTCACCTCGAAAGACAAAGAGGGGGTATAGGAATGCGTGGTCCTGGTGAAACAGAGATTGAGACTGACCGCCGTATTGTGCGTGACCGAATTTCTTTACTTAAAAAGAAATTGCAAACCATCGATAAGCAAATGGCTACCCAAAGAGGCAATCGAGGTAAATTAGTTCGGGTTGCTCTTGTGGGATATACCAATGTTGGCAAATCTACCCTTATGAATGTGATTGCCAAAAGCGAAGTATTTGCCGAAAACAAACTTTTTGCTACTTTGGACACTACGGTGAGGAAAGTGGTCATTGGTAATCTTCCCTTTTTATTAAGTGACACGGTTGGATTTATTAGAAAGTTGCCTACACAGTTGGTAGAAAGTTTTAAAAGTACTCTTGATGAGGTTCGAGAAGCAGATTTGTTGCTGCATGTAGTAGATATTTCTCATCCCCAGTTTGAAGATCATATAGATTCGGTAAATAAAATTCTGGGAGAGATTGATTGTACAGATAAGGCAACGATCATGGTTTTTAACAAGATTGACGCCTATAAACATGCCGTAATCGATGATGATGATTTAACTACAGAAAGAACCAAGGCTCATTATACACTAGACGAATGGAAGCAGACGTGGATGAGTAAAATAGGAGATAATGCCTTGTTTATTTCGGCAATCAATAAAGAAAACATAGATGAATTTAGAAAACGAGTTTATAAAGAAGTAAGAGATATTCATGTAACTCGTTTTCCTTATAATAATTTCTTATATCCCGAGATTGTTGAGGAGTAGTTTTTCTAGAATTTATAATCAAGACCAATACCTGTTATTTGCCGTATCTGGAAAGCACCAGTAGCATTATCATCATAAATACTCTGGAACACAAAACTAAATGAGATATATTTATTAATCTTTACGTTTAGGTTAAAGGTATAATCGATATCTACATTGGCTGGGTCCTCAATATAGTTTGAATAAAGGCTAAGTATATTTTCTATTGTAAGGTTTTTTGCGATTGAGAATTTAAGATTAGCAGCAAGCGCACCACCAAACTCAAATCTTGTACTCTCCCCAGCATCAACACCAAAATAATCGCCATCTTCATACCCTTCTACATTGGTGAATTCTTTATCCACAAAAATCATACGAGAAGTAACGGGAGCTATGTTGATCGTAAGATCATCGCGTTTTTTCCAAAGCAATCCGGGACCAGCTTGAATAAATGCGGGTGAGAAAAAATGAGTTTGCTCTGTGCGTATGGTTTCGTCGGTATCAGGGTCGGTGCTAAACTCGTATCCTTTATCAAATTGAGATAAGAAATTGGCAAAAAACGAATAGTTCCAGTTGCTTTTACCAATACGTTGTCCTAGTCGGGTGTTAAATTCTATTCGATCATTGGTTTTCCTGGCAAAATCTTCATCTTTCAAAAAGGAAAGCCCATAATCGGCCAAGATTTTATTATCCCAGGTAAGACTCTCTTTTTTATAGTTAAACTCATAATTAATAACGGCATTTCCTGCCACGTTAGAGGTTCCTCCTCCTTGCCAGTCAAAATTAAATGCTGATTGGTTAAAAAGCAATGAGAATTTTCCTTTGGTTTTCCACCCGATATGTTCTTCTTTCGGCTTTTTGGGTGTGATTTCTTTTAAAATACCTTTTAAAACAATGATATTTAATTCATTAGGGGTGCCTTTTAAAAGACTGTCTAGTGAGCTTTTTAGATGTGATTGAATAGAGTCTAACTGTTTTACCTTTTTCTCCTCCTGGCAAAAACTGGTAGAGATAAAAAATAATAAAAAAACAGCTAATAAAAACCTTTTCATGTAATCATTCGTTGCAGGGGTACTCGACAAATATACAAGATGCGAGTAGCTTTTTCAAATCGCAATAGAAATGTGTGAAAGATAAAAAGGTTTGTCACGAGAAATAAAATTATATTAGTATCAATCTAGATAGTATTTTATTTTGAAAGAATTAGAAACAAAACTTATTAAAGCCATAAAAGAAGATGGTGATTTTTTACTCAATTTGAGAAAGCAGACAATGGTTGAACATTTAGAGAAAGCTGGCATTTATTTGTCTGATGAAGAGCACATTGCAAGAATAAATAAAAATTTTGACGATTCTTATATTATCACAAGTATAGCCAATCGAATAGGTTTACTGAAATTTGTAGAGGATGATAATAGAATAGAAATACTTCAGTTACAGATACTACCCAAGCATCAGGGTAAAGGAATAGGTAAACAAGTATTAAATAAAATGATTTTTAAGGCTGAAGCTTCGAATAAAGTATTGTTTTTAAAAGTCTTAAAAGAAAACCCTGCAAAACACCTTTATGAACGAATTGGTTTTGAGGTTGTAGGAGAGGATAACCATGAGTTTTTTATGCAAAAGTTACCAAAACAAGAAAGCCCACTTACTGAGTGAGCTTTTTTGTTTGCATAGTTTCTAAAATCCATAATTGACACCTAATCCAAATACTTCACGTATTTGGACGGCCCCAATGGCATTATCATCGTAAATTGCCTGGAAAGTAAGGTTGGTAGAAAGATATTTGTTGATAGTCATCACCACATTAGCTGTATAATCAATGTCTACATTTTGAGGATCTTCTAAATAATTTGAGTATAGATTCAAGATGTTTTCCATCGATACATTTTTCATGATCTCGAACTTTGCATATGCGTTAACAGCTGCACCAAATTCAAATCTAAACGAATCGTTTGCTTCTACACCAAAATAGCCACCAGCATCATTAAAAGCATCGATAGCTGCTTGATCATCTCCTACATCGGTAAAGTCTCCATCAACAAAGATGAATCTTGCCGTGGCAGGAGATATATTTACTTTAAGGTTGTCATTTTTTTTCCAAAGCAAACCAGGGCCTATTTGTAAATAAGCAGGAGAAAAAATATCGGTGATTTCGGTACGTGTTTCGTTTCCAGCAGTATCGGTGCCAAATTCATACCCTGGTGCAAATTGGGTTCTGAAGTTTAACTGAAATGAGTAATACCAATTTGTTTCTTTAATTTGTTTACCCAGCAAAGAGTTAAACTCGAAACGGTCGTTGGTTTTACGAGTAAATTCTTGGTCTTTAATTTTGGTTAAACCATAATCTGCAAGAATTTTATTGTCCCAGGTTAGACTTCCTTTTCGATAATTAAAATCATAGGAGATAGATAAGTTTCCTGCAATATTTGAGGTTCCCCCACCAAGCCACTCGGCATTAAAGGCTGATTGATTGAACAGGAAACTGATATTTCCTGCTCGTGTCCATCCGTCTTTTGGACCTTCTTCTTTAGTTTCTTCTTGAGCAAAAGCAATAGCAGAACTAATTAGTAGCACTAATGTTAACAATGTTTTTTTCATGTGATAAGATAGTTTTAGAGTTGATCAGACGATTACTCCAGTCAAGAGGGGTATATATCAAACAAGCCAATTCAAAGAAATGAATTGTCCCATTGTATACTTATTTGATATACTTAACCAAAATAAATAATCTGTATAAAATTTATGTTGGCAAATATATTTTAAGTAACGTTTTTTGTTTTAGATAGAAGATATCTAAGAGTGTTTTTTCGATAAAAAACAAGATTAAACGATAAACTGAATTATTTACGTTTAAACAGAGGAACTGAAGAACAAGCCTCTCCATACATGATGCTTTTGGCAACAGGTTGTAATTTTTGAATAAGTGAGATATAAGCTCCTTCAGGAACCGGTTTATTGGCACAGCCTTTTATGATAAGTAGTTTGTCTTGATATTCTGAAACATCAAGATTATTTATAATCTCGGTATACAGAATAGTTTCCAGTGTTTCTAAAGCGCCTACAGCTACCTTTTTTGTATAAGGAAACAATGAGCTTGTTAATAAAAGATATGCCCATCCTGGTATAATGGCATCGGTAGAACAGGTTAATGCCACAAATTGGTCTTGATATTGGCTCCAATCATGATTTTTGACCCGTTGTCTAAAATCTTTTTCACGTAAAATTAGTCCTTCAAAAAGCCAGTCTTTGATATCAAAAAGAACACGTTTTCCTTCAGGATAATGATCTTCTAGATCAATAGTGATTAGGTTTTGATTATTTGCAACTCTATTTACGATTTCTTTGGCCATTATATGTATCCTATTTTTTCTGACAATTCAATTTTACTTTTTGCAAAATTTCCAGTTCCAAAGGCAACCTCTTTGCCATCTTCATTGTATAAGGTAGATTCTGCTACAAATAAATTTCTTGATTTAAACCTCACTTTGCCAATAGCGGTTATCATTCCTTTATTTACGGGTCGTATCAAATTAATATTAAATGAAGTTGTAAGCACAGAAACATCTTCAACAATAGAATTTACGGCAAAAAAAGCGGCATCATCAAGCAATTTAAAATATACCGAACCATGAATAGCTTCCAAAGCATGAAAATACTTATCTGATATTTCAAGTTCGATTTGCGCCATCTCTTCCGAAATCTTGACCGTGGTCGTATCAAAAATTTTGGTATTGACCTTTGCCTGTAAATACATTCTTTCTAGTTTATCGTAATGCGTTTGATTCATGTAAGAAAGTGTATTTGTCTTATAAAGGGATTATAACATTCCTAATTCTAGTTTTGCTTCTTCACTCATTAAATCTTGTGACCATGGCGGATCAAAAGTAAGCTCCATTTCTACATCATTTACGGCGTTCAATGATTTTACTTTTTCGCGGATCTCTTCAGGTAATGATTCTGCTACTGGACAGTTTGGAGAGGTAAGTGTCATTAAGATTTTTACGTCATAATCTTCATTCACAAATACATCATAAATTAGTCCAAGCTCGTATATATCTACAGGAATTTCCGGATCATAAATAGTCTTAAGAACTCTTACAATCTTTTCTCCTAACTCATTTGTATCTATAGCTGTTTCACTCATTATTTCTTGTTTTTAGTCGGTCTTTGTAGGTATTGCTTAACAAAAGGGATTAGTTTAATTGTGTTTGATAAGCGATTGCGTACATTTTTAATTGTTTGATCATGCTTACCAAACCATTTGCTCTTGTTGGCGAGAGATGTTCTTTCAAGCCAATTTCATCAATAAACCCAGTACCAGCATCAATAATATCTTTTGGGTGCTGCCCAGAAAAAGCACGAATAAGAATGGCAATAATACCTTTGGTAATAATGGCATCACTATCTGCCGTAAATTCGATTTTATCATCTTTCATTTCTGCATGGACCCATACCTTGCTTTGACACCCTTTTATGATATTATCGTCTGTTTTGTATTTTTCATCAATTAACGGAAGAGACTTTCCTAATTCGATCATATACTCATAACGCTGCATCCAATCATCAAACATGCTAAACTCGTCAACAATCTCTTCTTGAATTTCTTGTATTGTCATTGTCTACAAATTTTCAACAAAAGTACAACAAGAATAGTTGCTATTCAATACTTTCTGATAATGATAGTATAGTCTTAACTAATTGTTTTATTTCATCCGGTGGATTACCATGATCAAATCCAATAGAAGTATAGGTATTGGTTTTGGTAATGATCTTTAGTTTGGCATGAAGCGCCGCATCGGTAGCTCTTTTATCAGTTGGAGGCGTAAGATCGCCGATTTTTTCAATGGGAGTGTTTTTAAGAAACGAAAGAATGGTGTCCCAATCTTCTTTAGAACATTTTTTGGAGTTTATTTCTTTCAAACTTCGGTCCTTAGTTTTTTGAATAAGGTCTTTGTTGATTTTTATCTGAAAAAAAGAACCTCTGGTACTAGCTTCATATACTATATCTGATACTTCTTGTTGCTGAATAGGCGTTGAATGGGTCATGTTTTGACCAACTGTTTGATCTTTCTCTTTAGAAAGAATTTTAAGCAATGAGTATTGTAACGAAGAACCATCTGCAGGTGGATTTTCTATTCGAGTAACGGCAACTTCGAGCTCATAAAAGTAGCCTTCTTCATAGCTGAAACCTTCGATAGTATCATAAAAATAACTCCATTCTTCGGAAGGTCTGCTTTTGATTAGCATACATTTTTGAGGGGCTACTCCTTCACAATCAGTCAAATGACTAGCGATATAGATTTGTTTTGTTTCCTGGCACGAAGAAAACAAGAAAACCAAACTCAATATTAAACCAAACTTATGCATATGTGAATGTTACTTTTCTAAAAATACTATTTTAAAATAGTTACTGCACCAGGGGTTTCACAAAACTTTGTCTAGGCCCTTCAGGAGCAAATACTGCCTGCATTCTATCTTTTTGACCAATAGTAAACATATGCATGCATGCGTCATCACTATAGTCCATATAGTTCATAGTCATATCATTGGTATTACAACGTAGTGTGGGATAGGTAGGGCAACCAAAATTAGGCCCGTCGGATACAGGGGTGTCGTCTACAAAATCATCCTGTAAGCAATTGCCATCACCCCAAATATGACGTAAGTTAAGCCAGTGGCCTACTTCGTGAGTTGTCGTTCTTCCTTTATCAAAAGGAGCAGTAACAGACCCCATGGTACCAAAAAACTGAGGAGAAATTACAATACCATCAGTCGCGGGGTCATCCCCAGGAAATTGAGCATACCCTAGAATACCACCCCCAAGGTTACACACCCAAATGTTTAAATTCTTTGAAGAATCAACTACATTGGAACCTCCGCTTGATGAAAATTTCATTTGATCGTTGGTTCCCCATTCTGCTCTTGTAGAAGAAACTCTTATAATAGTATCTAATTTAAAACGAATTCCAATATTAGCAGATAATTCAGAAAATTCTTCAGGGATTTGGTTGATATCGGTATTGGTCTTGGTGAAATCTTGGTTTAAAACATTGATCTGAGAGATAATTTGTTGTTTACAAATATTTTCTTCGTCTTTGCTATAAATCACATGCACAACTGTAGGGATATTGAGAGTATCCATATCGGCTGTTTTTCCACTTTTTCTGAGTTCGATGAAGGATTTACATTGCTTTTCTATAGCCTCCATTCTGGATTTTAAATTTGGGCTTTTGACTATGTGTTTTTCTAAAACTTCCATAGTAGCACACCTTTTGTTAGAGCCGCTATTTGTTGATTTATATAATGTTTTGGCTGTTTCAGCATCCATACATTCTGGTTCGTTAGCCGTAGTAGTAGTTTTCTTGCTAGGACAGCCTAAGAGTAAAAATAAAGAGAGGATGATGCCTGGAATTGCGAACTTTTTCATTTTTAAGAGTATTATAGGGTATAAACGAAAAAAAGAAGGCTTTGTTTTGCATTTTAACGGAAACAAAACAATATTTAACAATCTGATTAACAAATTGTTAACACGAATTCATTGTATACTGTAATTTAGTGATTTTTATGGTGAAATCAAACAAAATGAGGAAGCAAAAAGCCCCTTATCTATTTAGGATAGCATCATTTTGGCCTTTTTGACAGCTTCAACCAGCGCATCGATTTCTTCCTTGGTATTGTAGAAAGAAAATGAGGCTCTCACAGTACCAGGAATTTTATAGAAATCCATGATTGGTTGTGCACAGTGATGACCGGTACGTACGGCTATACCAAGTTTGTCTACGATGGTTCCTACATCATAGGGGTGGATGTTCTCAAGATTAAATGAGATCACAGACGTTTTGTTTTGGGAAGTACCATATATTTTGAGTCCTTCGATTTCCAAAAGCTTTTTGGTTCCGTAATCGAGCAATTCTTTTTCATAGGCTGCAATATTGTCAAAGCCTATAGCATTCATATAATCCAGGGCAGCACCAAATGCAATACCACCACAAATGTTTGGGGTACCTGCTTCAAATTTATGTGGAAGCCCGGCATAGGTAGTTTTTTCAAAAGTTACCTGCTCGATCATCTCTCCACCGCCTTGATATGGAGGAAGTTTTTCTAACCATTCAGACTTTCCATAGAGCATACCAACCCCTGTAGGACCACAAAGTTTGTGTGCAGATGCTACATAAAAGTCAACATCCAGGGCTTGAACATCGGGTTTAACATGAGGGCATGATTGTGCACCATCGATGAGCACTGCCGCACCAACGCTGTGGGCTTTTTCTATAATTTCTTCGATAGGATTTATGGTACCCAATGCGTTCGAAATATGATTTGTGAAAACAAGTTTGGTTTTATCTGAAAGCAATGTATCATATACGTCCATAAGTAATTCTCCTTCTTCATTCATGGGAATTACTTTTAGGACCGCACCGGTACGATCGCAAAGCATTTGCCAAGGCACGATATTAGAATGGTGCTCTAAGGCAGAAACGATAATTTCATCTCCTTCTGCAAGAAAATGGGTAAAACCGGTAGCAATAATATTGATACTGTGCGTAGTCCCTGAAGTTAGGATAATTTCATGCGAGTGTTTTGCATTAAAATGTTGTTGTACTTTTTTGCGAGCTACCTCATAGGCATCTGTGGCCTCTTGAGACAAGGTATGAACTCCTCTATGGATATTGGCATTGTAATTACTATAATAATCTACAATAGTGTCGATAACAACTTGTGGAGTTTGTGAGGTGGCTGCATTATCAAAATATACCAAAGGTTTTCCGTTTACTTCGCGTTTCAGGATCGGAAAATCTTCCCTGATCTTATGTACATCAAACATTGCAATTTCTTTCTGCAAAAGTAATAAGTATTTCTAATTCAGATTGCCTATTTTTAGAATGGTTTAATCTTTTTTCTTATGAAGCGATTTAAAAAAATTATTGTCGGCACATTTCTTTTTCTTTTTGTGGGAATTTGCATTGCCATAACTATAAATTACCCTAAACTCGAAATCATATCTGGATTTTCTGCAAAAAACATGAGTTCATCTGTTTTTCTTGGGCATAGAAGCCTAGAATATACGGATAAAACAGACCATGATGTTCCTAATGTACGACTAGCCACAGATGAGGTGGACAAGCAGAATAAGTATGCAATGGCTAATGTATTTGGATTTAAAGAACGAAAAGCAATTTATCGAGAAGGGTTGGGAAGTGTTTTAATTGATGAAGATTTTGATGAAAAAGAGCCATTTTTAATTCCTAAACGAACATTTTCTAAAACCAACCTTCCTTATCCCTACGGAGATTTACCGCAAACAGATACTGTTTTCGAAAATATTGACTATGATAAGATAGATCGAACGGTTGCCTCAATTTTTGACACTAATGGAGAGGATATTAAAAAAACGAGGGCGATTCTTGTGCTTTATAAAGATCAAATTATTGGAGAACGGTATATTGATGGCTTTGATAAAAATTCAGTTTTACTGGGCTGGTCAATGACCAAAAGTGTTCTTAGTACCATGTATGGCGTATTACAGTCACAAGGCAAAATAGATATTAATGGTAAGGCGCCTGTAGTCGAATGGCAAAATGATGGAAGAAAGGCAATAACCATTAACAATTTACTACAAATGAATAGTGGTTTAAAATGGGATGAGGATTATGGTTCTATTTCTGACATTACAAAAATGTTATATCTAGATAGAGATATGACCGCTGCCCAGATTCATAAAAAGGCAATACATAAGCCCAATGAAAATTGGCTTTATTCTTCAGGCACTTCTAATTTGTTGTCTGGAATTCTAAGAAAACAGTTTACCACACATCAAGAATACCTTGACTATCCATATAGAGAATTTATTGATAAGATCGGGATGCATTCGATGGTAATAGAAACGGATATGGCGGGCAACTATGTGGGATCTTCATATGCCTGGGCAACGGTTAGAGATTGGGGGAAGTTTGGATTGTTATATCTTCATAAAGGGAACTGGAATGGCACGAAAATATTTGACCCATCATGGGTTGATTACGTGACCACTCCAAGTCCAACATCCGAAGGAGATTATGGAGGTCATTTTTGGCTGAACGCCGGAGGATTTTATCCAGATGCGCCCAGAGATATGTTTTCGGCAAATGGGTATCAGGGCCAACGGGTCTTTATAATTCCTTCAAAAGATCTTGTCATTGTACGTTTTGGATTGATAGGAGATGCTGGAGTAGATTTTAATAGATTTCTGGAAGAGTTAATAGGGGCTATAGATAATACCCCCTAATATTCATGATTATATTATATGATCTTCACCATGAAATTATCCATTTGTTTTACTTAGATTTTTGAGGTAGGATTCTGTTTTCATAAGTGTAATTAAAAAGCATATTAACCAAGTTCCTAAACCAATAATCAAAGCGATAGGTGCAGAAAGTAAAAAAGATAAAATGACTATGAGTATTACGTTTGCAGTACTTAGTTTAAGCAAAATTCTAGGAAAGTAATTTTGAGCAGCGTCCCAAATTTTCTGACTTTTCATAGACCTTGGAGTTCTATATCCGAACAAACCATTAATTTTTTTAATAGGCCTGTATATAAAGTAAAGAGGCAATAGCGTCATCAGTAAACATATAAATATTAAGATTCTAGCAACTTCCATTTGATTATAGTATTAATTTGTTTATTCTTAGGAAAAAAATATAAAGAGCTCCAAACATTGAAAAAAAGAAACTTACTAATCCATGTAAAATGATAATTTAAAAGTTAGCTGCTTTTGAAGGCTTCCCAGTTTTATATTTGCTATTTTACTTAGTTTTTTAGAAACTCCTCAAAACTATAAAACTTAATGGCTTTTTGTTTAAGGGGGTTAGTACTCCATTCTTCCCATTTGTTAGTGTAAGGATTATAACCGCATTTTAAAGGTTTGGAAAATTGATCGTCTGGATTTTCAACATAAGCTCTACAATCGGTACATACGTGTCTATATTCACAATCTTTACAAGTATCAATTTTCTCTTTATTTATGCCCCAAACTTTTTGAAAATCATTAGACTTAACAACCTCTTCTATTGAATGTGTTTTCAAATTTCCAAATGATTTTAACATCGATGGGCAATTTTTAATGTTTCCATCGATATCTACAGATAACTTTTTGTTTAAACACGAATTATGATTTAAAGATTCAGTAAACACAGGAATTTTAATTGAGAACAATTTAGGATCAATAATGCCACAGTGGTTTCTATGATCTATTGTGCGAGAAACTAATTTGATTTTAGGATTGTCGGTTTTAAAAGATGTGCCTTTCTCTTGAACGGAATGTAATATAAAAAGAACTATTCTTGGATATTTGATGGATAAATTTTCTATTTCTTCGGTATTTATATCTGAAGTAAGTGGCAAAAAGACGGTTATACTTCTAATGACAGAGCTACGACAATTTTCAGCAAAAAATGCAAGTTTTTCTAAATCTGCGGTCTCGTAAAACCTTATTTCAACAAACTTGCATAATAAATTTGCTAAAGCAGTGGTTATTTTTCTTAAATCATCATCATCCAATTTTTCTATCTCAATGATCGCATTATTAATATGCTCTGGCGATTTCCATTGAAGGTTTAGATCTGGAAATTTTTCTGGTTCATCGGTCCAAAACCCCAATTCATTTTGTTCGAGATATTGTAAATATTCGGTCACAGTCTCCTGATCTTCTAATGAGAATTCTTTTACATCTTCAAGTGTATCACCGTTTTTGGTTTTTTCAAGAAATTCAGCTAATGGTAATGGTATAGAATATATCTTACCTCTATGCAAATCACATATAGTTGCCAACGAAGCTCCTTTAACTACAATACAATTTGCAAAGAGTTTAAAACTTTTTTTGCTCATCAAATGTTAATATTTTAGAAATTGGTTTTTGAGGCAAACTGCATTCTACACTTTCTGAATGATATGCCGGAATTTGATCTGAATAAATAACATCATAATTTTTAGAAATCTTTAATTCCTTTATTTCATAATTTCTAAAGAAAAACGGAAGATTGTCTAAATCCTCTTTAAAAAAAATATCTTTTTTATTCGCCATGTTCTACTAGTGTTTTTGCTATTTCATCCTCCAAATAATAATTGCATGCTTTTGATGTAAAGCCAAATTGTCCTGTAGGGTTAATTTCTAAAAAGACATATCTTTTATCAGGTGTTTTAATCAAATCAATAGAACCGGTATTAAGGTCTAACTCTTTCATAAGAATTGTTAGTTTTTCTTCAATTTCATTTGGTAAAATATAAGGCACTTTTCGATTAGGGTTTTGCTCATTATAATTCCTAAAATCTGTTTTGGTTTTCGGATCTAATTGTGAGAAAATAGCCATTGGATAAAACTTTTCTTCTAAATAAAAAACTCGCAACTCGATATCCTTTTCTACATATCCCTGAAAAAATGATGGAAAAAAAGTATCTGGTAAGTTATCAATCTCTAAACCTTCAATTTTATCTGTTTTAAAACTAATAAAGTTATTTTTTTCTTTAAAACTTAACGTTTCATAGAGCGGTTTTGTTATAATTTCATCATGCTTGCCAAAAAAAGTTTTTAGGTCTTTCTTAGAATTGGTTATTATTGAAGGAGGAATTTCTAAACCAATATCTTTTGCTAAACGAAGATTTGAAAATTTATCTACTTTGGTAGATTTGGGATTTGGAAGTTGATATGCATTCTTGAAATTATGGAAAATTTGAGTGTTTGTTTTGCTTATCTCTTGACCTAATCGCCATCGTAACTCTGCTAAGTTGTTATTAGTACACTCAATAGTATCAAATATTGATGAAAGATGACTTTTGTGTTTCAAAAACCCTTGGAACCATATACTTTTATATTTGGTAAAATCCCTACTGGATTTCTCTATAGTATTGTTGAGTTCTAAAGACCAATCCTTACCATCTTCATAATAATCTTCACCAGAAAGAAATTCAAATAGAGCATTTTTATATAATAACCAATCAATAACCTCTTCATAGCTTTCATTCTTTTCTTTATATTTTTTGCAAATCAATATCATATTAATTTCTATTAAGGGTTGGTTTTATTTAACTCTAATATTTCTAATAATTGCCTGATATTTTCTTTGTTGCTTATAGCATGTGGGTGACTATCGCCAAACTTATGGCGATGCATATTATTTAGTAAAAAAGAAAATTTATCGGCAGTTATAAGGCTATCTTTATAGGCCTTATGTAAATACGGAAACAACTCTAGCTGTTTTTGATAAGTAGGTTGATGCATGCAAACCAGTCTTATTGATGCACCAATTCTATGATTATCCAGTGTGAATACTGGATAGCCATATGTTTCTAGGTACTTTTTGATTTTAATGAAGTTAATACTATCAATATATGCCATTCTATCTAGATATTCTTGGTATTCATAAGAGTTTTTATCGTAATTATTTCTTTTTAAAATCTCATGAGATCTGTCAGGATTTCGTACATCCTGATCAATATAGCCAATATCAATAAGAAATTTCTCTTTTTTTTCTATTGTTGTTAACGAGTGTACCAAGGAGTCTATATTTAAATTTGGCCATTTTTTAGCGCGAGATCTTGATTTTGGTTCCACATTACAAGATGTAAGGGAAGCAACAAGAAATATCCAAAGAATTATGTTCTTAACTTTCACAAATAGTAGTTTTTTCTAATTTCAAAGGAATTGATAGCTTATCTACCTATATAGATAAGCTATCAATATATCATATATTAATGTTCACAGCAACCGTCATCTACCCAATCACCATATTCTTCAATTCTACCTCCAAACATCCATCCTGGATCAGTTACAAAACGAGAATATGATGTAGTTCTACCTTCACATCCACCATTGATTGTTACTGCGTTTTTGTCTTCAATAACGTTTAAATTTAATTCTTTTAATTTTTTCATTCTTAAAAAATTTTAATTAAAAATATATACCTACTCTATTTGGGCTTTTCGGTTTCCGCCTATTTGTTGCGCAACAAATTTTATCACAAGCAAGAATCCTATTCAAGATTCTATTGCTTGAATTGCAATATTAATAATCGCCAGTTTCATTTTTCGTTACTGGCGTTTTTTTATTTGAAATTTGAAATAATTAGGGGTAGGTATTGAGTTGTTATGATTAAAACTCTTGACGAAAATATATAAATAATATGTGGTCTATTATAACTTTTAAAATAATTATATTACTTTTGATAAAAATTTTACAACCTTTAGTTATGGAAGATGTATTAGAAAGAATAAAAAGTATTCGTAAACAAAGAGGATTCTCACATGAATACGTAGCACATGAACTTAATATAAGTCAGGCAGCCTATAGCAAATTAGAGAAAAACGAAACCAAACTTACGGTTGAGCGATTGTTTCAATTATCTGAAATTCTTGAAGCACCCGTAAACGAAATTCTTAATGCAAAAGCCAATAATGTATTTCATCAAAATAATAATAATACAGGAACTTTTATTGGTAATCAAGAAGTTCAAAATCTTTATCAAGAAAATAAGGAAAAAACGGATAAGATTATTGAATTATATGACGCACAATTAAAAGATAAGGATAAACTCATAGAAATTCTGAGTAGAAAGAAAGAGAATTAATTTATAGTCTCCAGTATCCTTTCAGCAAGTGTTATTTATCTTTTTTTCAAATTCTTATTGAACTCCGACAAAGCCTGTTTGTTTTTATCTAAAATGGATTTTTTTGTTAATTCTTCAAGTTCCTCTCCTGTTTTATCTTGAGCGTCTATATATGTTCTATCACTTTGTTTTCTGACCGCTTTAATTAAGTCTATTTTCTTAAGTTGTTCGAGTTGGTCTTTCGCAGTATTTTTTAGGACCTTATATCTGCCTTGCTTAGTTCCTCCTAATTTAATCATTTCGGCATTTAAAGATTCTAAATTTGACATAACTGTCAACTCATTAATACTTGCAAAGTCTCTCATATTTAGACCATTTGATGCATGACCTTTGTTAGCTTCTTTCCATTCTTTTGCAGTACATCCAAATAAAGCTAAGTTTAACAGATCAGCTTCCTTTGCATATTCTATACCTTTTTTACTTTCTGGTAAAGTAGACTGAGGAATAATATGTTTCATCACCGCATCCGTGTGAATATGATAATTTACTTTGCTTAAAACTCTTTTTACATCCCATTCAAGATTATAAGTATCATTTTCTACCAGCTTTAGTCTCTGATACTCTTTAATTAAATATAGTTTAAAAACAGGGCTAATCCATGCACCAAACTCAAAAGCGATATCTTTATGAGCATAGGTGCCTCCGTATCTACCAGTTTTAGATATTAAACCTATAGCATTGGTTTTAGTAACCCATTGTTTTACAGAAAGATGAAATCTATTAAGTCCAGCTACTTTCATAATTCCCTCGAATTCGAGGGAATTAAAATCTTTATTATTTAATTGTTCCCAAACACCTAAAAATTCAATTGTATTTTTATTCCGTAACCAATTTTCAATATTGATACTTTCACCTTCCATTCCTTTCACCATATCCGTAAGACAGATGAAATCTTCATTACTGTCATTTGAATATATTGCTACTTCAACATCGTTTACACTTATTTTAGCTTGTTTAACCATTACTAGATTTCAATTCAATAAATTATTCCCATAAAGGTAAGCTTTTTGTAAAAAAGAAAAGCTAAACCAATAATGATTTAGCTTAACAAAAAATTTATTTTTTGAAATCAATTACAAATCAAAACCAATATCTACATTAAGTTTATTGGCAATTAGTTTATTGATTCTACTTTTTAATTGAGGGATTTTTACACTCTCTAAAACATTATTGGCAAAGGCATACATCATCAACGCTCTTGCTTCTTTTTCACCAATACCACGAGTTCTCATGTAGAATAATGCATTTTCGTCTAATTGACCAATGGTACAACCATGAGAACATTTTACATCATCGGCAAAAATCTCTAGTTGAGGTTTTGAGTTGATCGTTGCCTTGTCACTTAATAGGATGTTATTGTTTGACTGAAAAGCATTGGTCTTCTGAGCTTCTTTATTCACAATGATTTTTCCATTAAAAACCCCAGTAGCTTTTTCGTCAAAAATACCTTTATAATCCTGGTGACTTTCACAATTTGGTGCTGTATGATGTACCAATGTATTGTGGTCTACATGCTGTTTTCCTTCGATAATGGTTATGCCATTAAGTACAGAATCGATACCTTCTCCTTTTTGAAAGAAGTTCAGATTATTTCTGGTAAGATTTCCACCAAAAGCAAAGGTATGCACAGATGCTAAGCTTTGAGCCTGTTGTTCGATATACGTATTGTCGATTAACGAAGCATTTTGGTTGTCATTCTGTATTTTATAATAATCTACCACTGCTCTCTTGTCTGCAAAGATCTCGGTTACCGAATTTGTTAACACAGGATTCTCGGTAAGACTTTGATGACGCTCTATAATCTGAACGTGAGAATTCTCTTCAACAATAATCAAATTACGAGGTTGTAAAAGCAGTGAGGATTCTTTTCCTGTAGAAAAATGTATAATTTGAATCGGCTTATCGGCCAATTTGTTTTTTGGAATATAAATATAAGCGCCCTCTTTAGAAAAAGCTGTATTTAAAGAACTAAGACCATCCTGGCGGGCTATTTTATTGAAATAGTTATCTATAAGAGGTTTATATTTATCCTTGGTCAATGCAGAAGACATTAAACACACGTCTATTTTGTCATGAGTAGTCTCAGACAAGTGCGAAGAATATATCCCGTCTATAAATACAATTTTATAGGTATCAAGATCATGTAGGAAATATTTCTTTACATCCTTAAACTCTAAAGCATTTTCTTCTTTAGGGAAAACACTATAGTCATGTTTTAATATCGTATTTAGAGAAGTATATTTCCACGCTTCTTCTTTTTTGGTAGGGAATCCTTTCTCTTCAAAAACTTTGATTGCCTGACTCCTGATATCATGAACAGGAGCATCTATATCCACAGTGTTTTCGAAGGCCAAAAAAGAGGAGACTAATTTTTCTTTCAATTCCATGTTCTTAGTTGTTTGTTGTTTGTTAATCGTTGATTGTTTAGTATTTCAAATATGTATTTCTATAAACTATCAACCATTAACGATAAACTAAATTAAGCGTTTATCTCTTCCTTAATCCAATCGTATCCTTTCTCTTCTAACTCAAGAGCTAATTCTTTGGTTCCAGATTTCACAATTTTACCATCGTATAACACATGTACAAAATCTGGAACGATATATTCTAATAGTCTTTGATAGTGTGTAATTACCACAATGGCATTATCTCCACCTTTAAGCTTGTTTACTCCGTTGGCAACGATGCGCAAAGCATCAATATCAAGCCCAGAATCAGTTTCATCCAGAATGGCTAATTTTGGCTCCATCATCGCCATTTGAAAGATCTCATTTCGTTTTTTCTCTCCACCCGAGAATCCTTCATTAAGAGAACGTGATAAAAATTTACGGTCGATCTCCAATAATTCTGATTTCTCACGAATTTTCTTCAGCATATCTTTTGCTGGCATTTCTTCAAGTCCCTGTGCTTTTCGAGTCTCATTGATTGCCGTTTTCATAAAATTGGTAACCGTAACCCCTGGAATTTCTACAGGATATTGAAACGATAAGAAAACACCTTTATGAGCACGTTCTTCGGCAGCCAGTTCTTCCATATCTTCTCCATTCAAAAGAATTTCACCCTTAGTAACCTCATAGTCTTCTTTTCCGGCAACAATATTTGCCAATGTACTTTTTCCAGAACCATTAGGTCCCATAATTGCATGAACTTCTCCTGCTTTTACATTAAGGCTAAGACCTTTTAAAATTTCTTTTTCTTCTACGCTAGCGTGCAAATCTTTTATTTCTAACATGCTTAATTCTTTTATCTTTAATAAGATATATTGTATTTAATTTTCTTTTTGCTCTATTGAGTCAAGGGCACTTTGTTCAGTTTCTGCCGAATTAATTTTTGTCGGTAATTCTGAAGTAGGGGCACTAACTCCTATAATTTCTTTTATCTCAACGATTTCTTTCCATTTTTCGACACCATTGGTATCATTTGGTTTCACAATTCCTTTTATTACCACTGGTACCATATCATATTCTTCCCTTTGCAAAGGTTCTACCCTTTGAGCCAGTTCTTTTGTGATATCATTAATTATAACACCATAGATAAAATCCTTTCCCATAATCACTGCAGCACCATCAATCAAAATAAACTCTCCACGAATTAAACTAGGTTCTATGTTTTCTGTTTCTGATTTTTCTTTTTTACACGAAAAAATTAATAAGGTTACAGCAATGAGAAGAAATGATTTTTTCATTAATACAGGTTTGATGGTTACACAATTTTAGCCCACAGAACCTTCTAGCGAAATTTCTAGAAGTTTTTGAGCTTCTACTGCAAATTCCATAGGCAGCTTGTTTAACACTTCTTTACTAAAACCGTTTACGATCAAGGCAATTGCTTTTTCGGTATCGATACCGCGTTGGTTACAGTAAAAAATTTGATCTTCACCTATTTTGCTGGTAGTTGCTTCATGTTCTATTTGAGCGGTCTTGTTTTTTGCCTCTATATAAGGAAACGTATGCGCACCACATTCATTGCCCATCAACAAAGAATCACATTGCGAAAAATTACGCGCATTGGTCGCTCTGCTATTTATTTGCACCAATCCTCTATAGCTGTTTTGTGATTTTCCGGCAGAAATACCTTTAGAGATAATGGTACTTTTTGTGTTTTTTCCTAAATGTACCATTTTGGTTCCCGTATCTGCTTGCTGAAAATTATTGGTAACCGCAATCGAGTAGAACTCTCCAACAGCATTATCTCCTTTAAGTATACATGAAGGATATTTCCAGGTAATGGCAGATCCGGTTTCAACTTGGGTCCAGGAAATTTTGGCATTCGTTTCACAAATCCCTCTTTTGGTTACAAAATTATAAACTCCACCTTTTCCTTCGGCATTACCAGGATACCAATTCTGCACGGTTGAATATTTTATTTCTGCATCATCCAAAGCAATTAATTCTACCACGGCAGCATGTAATTGGTTTTCATCACGTGATGGTGCTGTACACCCTTCTAGATAACTTACATAGCTTCCTTTATCGGCAATAACCAATGTGCGTTCAAACTGTCCTGTTCCGGCTTGATTAATTCTGAAATACGTAGACAATTCCATCGGGCATCGAACTCCTTTTGGTATATAACAAAACGAACCATCACTAAATACAGCTGAGTTTAAAGCGGCATAAAAATTATCTTTTTTCGGAACTACTGATCCGATATATTTTTTTACAAGTTCTGGATGTTCTTGTATTGCTTCAGAAATTGAACAAAAAATAATTCCTTTTTCAGCTAAGGTTTCTTTAAAAGTAGTTGCAACTGAAACAGAGTCCATCACGATATCTACAGCAACTCCTGCCAATTTCTTTTGTTCTTCTAAAGAAATCCCAAGCTTCTTAAAAGTTTCCAGCAATTCTGGGTCTACCTCGTCAATACTATTGTATTTGGGCTTTTTGTTTGGTGCAGAATAATAGGAGATGTTCTGAAAATCGGGTTTCTCATACTTCACATTGGCCCATTCTGGCTCTTCCATCTGTTCCCAGATACGAAAAGCTTCAAGTCTCCATTTTGTCATCCATTCTGGCTCTTCCTTTTTCTTAGAAATTGCGCGTACAATATCTTCATTAAGCCCCACAGGAAATGTGTCAGATTCTATATCGGTATAAAATCCGTATTCGTATTCCTTGGTCTCTAATTCTTTCTTTAAATCGTCTTCTGTATATGCCATCTTTCTATTCCTGAACTTGTTTCAGAATCTTTTTACTAAAGTCCCAGTATATTTATAAGGAAAAACTTTCTCCGCATCCGCAAGTTCTACTAGCGTTTGGGTTATTAAAAACAAAGCCGGTGCCATTAAGGCCACCAGAATATTCAAGGGTAGTACCTATAAGATAAAGGAAACTTTTTTTGTCTACAATGATTTTTACACCATTGTCTTCAAAGACCTTATCTCCATCTTGTTGTGCTTTATCAAATTTTAGGTCATACGACAAACCAGAACAACCACCGCTTTTCACTCCTACACGAACATAATCGGTAGTGGCATTGTATCCATCCTCACTCATCAATTCGACAACCTTATTCTTTGCTATATCTGATACCTTAATCATAGGCTGTAATAAATAGATTAATTCTAAATGAATTGCAAATATACTACATAAGTAGATTTTATTCGCAAAACCTAACATATATATAACAAATGTAAAAATAGGGATTAGCTATCGAAATCGCACCCATTACCATTTATAACCTGCTTTTGATCTACAGCAGTCTTTGTTTTAGGCTTTTCAATTAAGTTAAAATGCTTGATAGATAAGGTTTTTATGAAAAATGGGTAACAAAATTTTGTTCCTCTTGATATAGGAGTAAACAAGGAAAACAGTATAAAAATTTTTAATCATGAAAGGACAAATTTTTAAAACCGTATTTACAATGCTTGTAGCTGTATTATTTACAAGTTGTTCAAACGACGATGATGCACCGGTAATAGAACCAGTTGATGAAGGGGTTACCTTTTACGAAAAACAAGGAGAGTGGAGTTGTAATATCTCTGAAACATGCGAGGATGTTTATCAATTTGAATTTAAAGAAGGATCAAGAATTTCTATTAGCGTAGAAGATGTTACAGGAAAATCTGTTGTTTCACTCGATCTTTTTGTTGAATTTGGAGAATTTGGAGGCCCCAATTTGTTAACCAATGGTAGTAACAAGTATTATGGATGTACAGGGCAAGAAGAAGAAGTATCATTAACAAATATCCTTATTTCTGAAAAAGGAGTTTATAATCTGGCAGTTGCTAGAGATTGGGGACAAAGTGCAGGATTTGATGGATCATATACGCTTACGGTTCTATCAGATACATCCTTTACTGAAGCTAGCGAACCTTCAGATGATACAGAAGCATTGAACTATGAAACCGAATGTCTGTAATAACATTAAAAAAATCCCGATTTTTCGGGATTTTTTTATGAAATAAAATGACTTTGTTGCCTACCTTTGCAGCATGATTGAAGACAAAAATACATCAAGAACATCCATATCAGAGTTGGGTGAGTTTGGACTGATTGATCACCTGACAAAGAACTTTAAGATAACTCAAAAAAGTACTGATTTAGGAATTGGGGATGATGCCGCTGTTTTGGATTTTAAAGACCAAAAATGTGTGTTGTCTACTGATTTATTAATTGAGGGGGTACATTTTGATCTTTCCTATGTTCCTTTAAAACATTTGGGATATAAAGCTGTTATCGTAAATCTATCAGATATATATGCCATGAATGCAACGGCTACCCAGGTAACAGTTTCAATTGCAGTATCAAACAGGTTTCCTCTAGAAGCTTTGGAAGAATTATATGCAGGGATCGAAACGGCGGCCAAACTATATAATATCGACGTTGTTGGGGGAGATACTACTTCATCGACAACGGGATTGATTATTAGTGTTACGGCTGTAGGATATGCCAATGAAGAGGATTTGACATATCGCAGCGGGGCAAAAGACAATGATCTTTTAGTGGTCACAGGAGACTTGGGAGCAGCCTATATGGGACTACAAGTATTAGAAAGAGAGAAACAGGTGTTTGAAGTAAATCCAAATTCGCAACCCGACCTGGATCGATATACTTACCTCATCGAAAGGCAACTGAAACCCGAAGCAAGAAAAGACATTCCAGAACTTCTTAAAGCACTTGAGGTAAAACCAACGAGTATGATTGATATTAGTGACGGATTATCTTCAGAAGTGATTCATTTGTGTAAGCAATCAAAAGTAGGGGTCAATTTGTTTGAAGAAAAAATACCTTTGGACCCTGCAGTGATTTCAATCTGTGAAGAGTTTAAGTTAAATAGTACCACAGTAGCACTTAACGGAGGAGAAGATTATGAATTGTTGTTTACCATCAAGCAAGAAGATTATCCAAAAATTAAGGCAAATCCAAATTTAACAGTGATTGGCCATATGACCGATAAGAAAAGCGGAATAGGATTAGTAACTCGTGCAAACGAAAAAATAGAGCTCAAAGCTCAGGGTTGGAATCCAATAAAAGAATAGTTTAGGAAGCCGCCTGAAAAGAAGTATCAGAGTTGCGCCTTGCTATTTTCTTGGCATGTACTGAAGCCAAAGCATCATTGATTTCTTTTAGTTTTGGGGTCATTATTTCTAGTCGACCTCTACTATTTGTAGTAGCTTCTTCTCCACAATGAGTGCATGAATATTCTTTAATATGATGTGTTACTTTTTTACTAAGTACATAGTTATGACCGAAAAGAGAACAGTAGATTTTGGAGAAGGAAAAAGCGGAGTTGGGGGTAGATTTTTTCATTATTTTAAGGGGTATTAGTGCATAGAAAAGTGTTAGGGGTTCATTATCAATACAATAATAATATTTTTTTTCTAATTAACAATGTTTTTGTAAGAAAAATTTGTCTTAATGAATTGATTTTTAACTAAAAAAGCCCTTTTTGATTGTTTTTAGACCTTAAAAAGTGTATTTCGTCTAAATTAAGCTTTAGGAAGGCGACATATTTTTTTGCTAGTATTTCGATAGGAAATTTTGCAATGCCAACAAGAATTCTTCCTTGTTTTCTACATAGGTCATATGACCACCATCAAAACTAGTTAGCGGGGTTTTATATTGTTCAGCTTCCAAAACATTTTGAGCATGTGCCAAAACCGGATCTTCTTTTCCAGAGAAGATAATTTTTGGACCTTTAAAAGAAGATAAAATCGAGGTACGATCTTTTCGTATTTTCATCCCTTCAAGAGCAGATATAATTCCTTGCAAGCTGGTTTTTGAAGCCTCTTTTTTAATGGCTTCAATTTCTTTAGAAAATTTTAATCGGTTTTTTTCAGCAAAAAGATTAGCTATTGCCATACTTGTATATGCATTTGGGTTTTGCTTTACAATGTCGATGGCTCTTGTACGGTTTCGTTTTCGTTCTTCACTATCCGGAAATGAAGTCGAATTAAGAAGAGTTAATCCACTTACCAAATCCTGAAAAAGATCTAAAAGGGCCAGAGCGACATACCCCCCCATAGAGTGACCAACAAGCATAGCTTTTGTAATCTCAAGATCTTCCAGAACGGCTTTTACAACTTGGGCCATATCCTCCATGGTATGAATATATCCCAGGCATTCGGTATCACCATGCCCCAACAAATCAATAGAAATGCAACGATACTGTTTCGAAAAAAAAGGAATCGTTTCTTTCCACATCATCGAGTTCTCCAAAAAACCGTGTAGAAAAACGACAGGATGACCTCGTCCAGCGACATTATAATTTATTTTGATCCCTTTGTACGTTAAAATCATTTTGAAGTTATATTTTTAGGCACATAAATCTAACTAAACGAAACGAACTTCAAGAAATTTTAAGGGTGTGAAATTTAATAAAGAAACTTTTGTCGCAGGATTTGCATTATTTTCTATGTTTTTTGGTGCAGGAAACTTAATGCTTCCTCCGCTCCTAGGTTTTAAAGCCGGCGATGCCTGGTTTTTGGTTACACTAGGATTTGTTGTTTCTGCGGTGATTATTCCTTTGTTAGGAATTTTTGCGCATGCAAGATTACAGGGCACTATGCAGGATTTTGCAAAAAAAGTATCACCTACATTTAGTTTGGTCTATTGTATTTTGGTGTATGCCATTTCTATCGCATTACCATCACCCAGAACAGCTTCGGTAACTCACGAAATGGCAATTCAACCTTTTTTTGAAGTCAATTCCTGGGTCACCAGTAGTATTTATTTTGCACTGGTATTAATTTTTGTCCTTAATAGATCAAGAATTCTGGGTCTACTAGGTAAATTTCTTTCTCCAATTATATTTATTGTCATTCTTAGTATTATTTGTGTTGGTATTTTTTCTACAGAAGCGACTATTAGTGCTTCCGATTTTCAAATGCCGGTTATTAGTGGATTGCTTGAAGGCTATCAGACCTTTGATGCTATTGGGGCTGTTGTTGTAGGTGGTGTGATAATCATTTCCTTAAAAATTAAAGGCGAAGAAAACATACGACGCAACAGAAGCTTAATGGTAAGATCGGGCATTGTGGCCGGAATAGGTTTATTATTGATCTATGCAGGAATGATTTACACCGGTGCATTGTTTAACGCCGAGTTTGATGTCGATATTGCACGTACCGAATTACTTTCAGGAATAAGTTTAAGAACCCTGGGAAATATTGGAAAAACGTTGTTAAGTATTTTGGTTGCGTTGGCATGTTTTACTACTGCGGTGGGAATCATAACAGGCACCGCCGATTTTATGAAAGGGATCTTTAAAAATTCTCAAAAAGTTTATGTAAAAACAGCAGTAGTAGGAAGCATTTTGGGTGTTTTGATGGGGCAATTTGATGTACATTATATTATTGATGTGGCAGTACCCGCTTTAATGTTCATTTATCCGATTACCATAATTTTAATATTTCTGAATGTATTACCAGAGGTAATAACGGCTCCTATAGTATTTAGAGCAGTAGTTATTGTTACGATTGTATTCAGTTTACCCGACTTTTTGGCTTCAATAGGAATGAAAGAACAAGTGCAGCCTGTTTTGGATAGCCTTCCTTTTGGCAATTACACCCTGGCATGGCTACTGCCTTCTTTGGCAACCCTAATCATTATGAACATTTTTTCGTTTGCAAAAACAAAATAAATTCAGGATTGATTTTTGGGGTAATTTCCCCTTTTTCTTTGTTTAAGATTTTGATACTTTCGTATCCAGAAAAAACAACCACAAACAATAAACAAACTTATAAAATTACTAAAGACGTATATGAGAAGAATAATTACGCTTGTCAGCCTTACGGTCATTTTATTTTCTTGCAACAATGATGATAACTATGTGCCTATCGATTCCGGTTTGGACACCCAATTAAAAACACTTCTTAATAATAATTCTGAAGGAAAAGGACTTTCTTATTTTATGTTTCCGGATAGTGATGACTATACAAAAATTCCTCAGGATCCCAAAAATCCAATTACTAAGGCCAAGGTCGATTTAGGAAAATTGCTTTTGCATGAAACGGCACTTGGGCGAAATCCTAAAATTGAAGAAATGAAAGGCACCTATTCTTGTGCATCTTGTCATCAAGCCAGTGCAGGATTTAGCTCGGGATTGCGACAAGGAATCGGAGAATGCGGCGTAGGTTTTGGAACCAACGGAAACGGAAGGTCCATTAATCAAAATGTGCCAGTAGATTCGGTAGATATACAGCCATTGCGTTCACCAACGATATTAAATGTTGCATATCAGGATGTGATGTTATGGAACGGACAATTTGGAGGTACAGGTACCAATGCGGGTACCGAGGCTAGTTGGGAAAACATTCAAGAAAATTTTCTAGGGCTAGAAGGTGTTGAGGTACAAGCCTTAAAAGGACAGGGAGTTCATAGATTATTGGTTGATACCGAATTTGTAAACATACATGGTTACAAAGCTATGTTTGATGCTGCTTTTGGCGAAGTTGAAGAGAGTAAAAGATACACCACCATGAATGCCGCTTTGGCAATGGCAGCTTACGAAAGAATATTACTAGCCAATCAATCACCATGGCAAGAATGGTTAAAAGGAAAAAGTGATGCGATGAATGATACCGAAAAAAGGGGAGCAATTGCCTTTTTTGGCAACGGAAAATGCTATGAATGCCATACTGGTCCGGCTTTAAATGACAAAGGTTTTCACGCTTTTGGGATGAAGGATTTTGATGATTCTGATAAAGCAATCGTTCTTGATGATGCAGGATTTGATAAAGTAAAAAAAGGAAGAGGTGGATTTACTCTAAAACCTGAAGACAACTATAAGTTTAAAACACCAACACTATACAATATTGTTGATAATGGATTTTACGGTCATGGAGGGTCCTTTACTTCGGTAAAAGAAGTGGTTGTGTATAAAAATAATGGGATCCCACAATCAGCAGAAGTACCAGTAGAAAACTTGGCTACACAATTTGGTGAGATCAATTTAACTGATCAAGAGATTGATGATATCACTGCTTTTATCGAAAGAGGATTACGTGATCCAAATTTGGTTAGATATGTGCCTGAAACGGTTAACTCTGGTTTTTGTTTTCCTAATAACGACGAACAATCACAAAGTGATCTGGGGTGTAGTTAGTTCAAAGTAGCAATCCACCAGGTATTTCCAAAAGGATCTTCAAAACCTGCTCCGCGAGCACCATGATCTTCTTCCATAGGTTCCATAAGGGATTTGGCACCGGCATCAATGGCTTCGTAGTACGTTTGATCAGTATCTTTTACGTATACATACATCGATCCGGAGTGTGTTGGATAGTTTTTTGAAGCCTCGGCAAGAAGGATGGTACTATCTCCGATTTTAATTTCAGAGTGTTGTATTCTTTGATCAGTATCAAGGGTACGGATCATTTCTTGGGCATTAAAGATCTTTCTAATAAAATCTATAAAATCTTCAGCTTTTTCGACAACCAAATAAGGCATCGCTTGTTGATGACCTGCCGTAATTTTCATTCGTTTCATCATATAAAAACAAGTTTTGTTTGTAACGAATAAATACAGATAAATATTCTATCACAACTAATAAAAGAATATAATTTACCCAAGAAATTAATCATTTGTGGATAAATAAGTTTGCAAGCCACCATCAAAGAAAAGAGATACCTCAAATAATTGAACAACTTGTTAGTAATTTTTTTACTCAATTATGAAGTTCCAGATTATAATTTGATACTTGTGCGTTACTTACATTGGTTATTTTTACATATAAGTTCAATTAAATAGCATATAGTAAACATTACTATTGTTTTGATAGTATTATTGATGAAAAGAAAAGTTTCTAACTGAAAAATAGTTTATCTAATGAATTTTAAAAAATATATAATTCCCCTTGTAATTTTCTTTGTATTATCTATATCCTTCTATATTTTATACTATTGGATAGTGCATCAGGCTGGTCACGGAGCCGATGGACTAAGTGGTTTTTTTGAGGCTATTATTACAGGAATACTTTTTATAATAAGTCTAATAGGCTTTATTATTTTTTTAGCACTTAGCATATTGTCAAACCAAGGTAGAAGGATTCAATTAATTGCTATTGTTGTACTTCTTGCATCTGCAATTTTTATGCTATTTACTTCTTTGGGAGGACTTAGCATTTTTGGAATATAGAATTTAATGTTTCAAAAATGATTAGAAAATATAAATAACAACTATTAACTTGGAATCAAATAAAGTAAAATTTTATCATCATGAAGGACACATCCAGTCAGGAAAATCAATTTCAATTACTCAAAAAAATACCCGAATCCAATTTGAAAGCCATACTTGATCTATATGGCGACTATCAAAAAGCCTTTTTATACGTGCGATATGTCATTTTTGGTATTCTAGGCACTGTGTTAATTTATAATCTTGTTTTTGCAGGAAATAATTATAGCGTATCAGATATCAGTACCATTAGAACAACTATGGTTACGATTCTGTTATGTTTTATAGGGCTACTTATTATCATAGGGATTAAAGTCTACAAAAAGCAGAAAATTGTGAAGACGGCTTTGAAAAAAGCAGGTGTTGAACATAATGTTGAGTTTAAACCTCTTAAAAAAGAGTTCAACCGGTTAGTAAGAACATCTTTCAGGGGACCAAAAATTTGATAAATACAGGTCTATTTGGATCATAGAACATTGGTTGTATACAGATGATTTGTTTAAAATATTTTATTAACATGACTATATCAAATACTATTTATGAAATTAAATCATAGAAATAATTTCATACTTTTATTTTTAAGTATCATATCATTCAATTCTTGTTTGCCGAAGTATTCAGATGTATCTTCAGAAAAACCATTTAGCGATCTAATTAATCGTAAGTTAGTAACTAAAACACCTGTAGTCCTTGCCAAAAACCCTACGTCTAATCCTAAAAAATATCCCAATATCATTGAAGATAACACGGGATATGGCATTGAAAATGTAGAAAAGATAGCAGAAATTCCAATAGGTACAGAATTTAGAATCACATCGGTACGGTTTTATACCGGAAGAGTAAGTGGTACCACCTCGGCATACATTTTTGGGAAAGTATATGTAAAAGAACATAAAAAAGAGTATCCCTTTGAATATACTTGGGGAGATTATTATGTAATTTATGAAGATAAACCTTATTGGAAATTTCCTTTAGCTTTTTGGCTAGACCAGGCTTTAGAAGAAAAG
The DNA here is from genome assembly GCA_947496555.1 of uncultured Aquimarina sp. Taxonomy (GTDB): domain Bacteria; phylum Bacteroidota; class Bacteroidia; order Flavobacteriales; family Flavobacteriaceae; genus Aquimarina. Next base: position 36,958 of record CANMDH010000013.1, read on the forward strand.
TATTTTATAAAAGTACCTTAATAGCGAGGTCTTTTTGAGTTGAAATGAATAAAATATGCAATTTTCAATAAAATATACATTAAGATACTGCTAGCATTAATCAGTAGACTTTTTTAAGGAACAAGCATGATCCTTTACCACATACCATTTGTCATTAATTTTTTCTAGAACGTAGCTAACGATAAGATGATTGAAATAAGGTTTTCCATCTCTTTCGGGCTCCTTATACATGGCATCAGTTGTGGCATATCCTAGGTTGTGATCGACCTTTATGTCTAGAATATTGGTCTTTACCGTCCATATGGTATCTTTAAACCAGTTTTTGTGTAATTCTACAAACTCATCTGCGGTATAGGTAATTGCTCTACCAGGTATGATGAGCTCCATTTCTCCCGTTGGGGACATGGTAGTTTTAAGTGATTCGAGATCTCTATTTTCTATTGACTTCAATAAGGTTTGTAAAGCGCCTAGTGCTTCATTTTCGCTTTTTTGGTCAACATTTACATTATTTTGTTTTTCATTTTTGGTATCACAAGATACCAATACGAGAATAAGTAGTAAGAAGAGTATACTTCTGGATAACAAATGTTTTTTCATTTTATATTGTTTATATAAGTGATGTTTACTCTGAAACTTGTTTTTCCAAAAAACGCTCGACACCTAATTCTTCAAAACTAGTTCCTAACTCTGTGAAGGCACTATCAAACGCACTATCAATTCTGTAGGTATGATATCCACGAAGGTAAATTCTTGATAATTGTAGATTTAAATCTAAAAAATTTAAATAACTATGTGTTTCAATCAATTCAATCTGATGTAACAATATATCGAGCAACTCTTCTCGGGCTGCACAATTATCTTTTTGGTACACATATATTTTTTCTAAATCCTTAATTAAATCAACATCAAAGTATTGCAAAACACCTTTTTTTTGTGTTGTTGTATATGCTGTATTTTGAAATGTAAATTGATCACATTGACAAGAAAAATAAATACGGTGAGATAAACTTCTAAAAAGTTCTTTATAATGCTGTATGTCCATGGTTTTTTTTCTATTTAACATTCCATCACTTACAATACTATCGAGCATTTTATCATAATCTGATAGGTTTTCATCAAATGATTTAAAGTTCATGAAGTTCATTTTGAGCTCTGCAATGATCTCTTTTTTAGACAAACCTGCATTTTTGTTGTTTTCTCTTGTGTCGTACATTTTGTGCAACCAAAGAACACAAAAGACAATGATAAGTGTTATGAGACTTTGAAGAAGTATTTTTTTCATATATCAATTATCTAAAACATTCAAAATTATATTGGTATTTGAAATCATTCCCTTCACAAATTCTGTCTTAGCTATTTTAATTTCGGGTTCTGTAAAAGAGGTTTCGGGATATGCTTCGTAGGTTAAATCTTCTGTAAAACTTTTCGGTATAGGGTTTTTACTTTCTTGTAATATCACATTTTTATCATCTACTGTCTTTATTTTGTATACCTTCTTTGTGGTAACTACCAAATCTCCAGTATCCAGTTGTTGTAGAATGATCTTTTTTTGCTGATCATTTTGTGCCATAAAGGATTCTTGATATACCTCATTATTTTTGATTTCAGCATAAAAACCAATAGGAACAGCAAGAAGAACTGTTAAAGCAATGACACTAAAGCTCCAGTAACCCCATGTAGGAACTTTTAGGCTTCTTTTCAGTTCTTCTGCCGTTTCTTTGATCTCTGTAGTCCAATCAGATTTTTTTATGCGTTTGCCTGTGTCAGTACAGATAAGTTGGGTTACTTTTTTTGGAAAAATGAAAAATGAAACCCTGACATCTCTTCGAATTAATTGCAACATTACTTTACCAGACGAGCAGCTATTCGTTAGCAATTTAAATTCGTGCTCTTCTATTATTTGTTCTCGAATAGATATCCACATGATTTGTTTTTTTATGATTGGGTTATATGTAATTTAATCTTAAAAGCATTAATTAGATAATGATACACTATTGCCATTATCTCTTAGTGTTTGTGCATCTGTTGTTGCTTGGGCAGATGCCTCTCCTCTGAGTGAAATTCTCTTACCTGTAATTGCAGGAGTAATATTTACCAGTCTAGTTAATATTCCGTCAATACTTAAGGTGGATAGTCTACCTAGGCTTGCAAGATTAAGTGTTGAAAAATCTTGAACAGAAGACAAGTTCACAGAACTTAACAAAACTGTAGAATTTATGAGTAAGTCATCAAAGGTGCTAAGGCTATTAAAGTCTACGGTTTCTAATAGAGTTTCTCTGACAGTAAAATTTCTAATATTGGTCACCGTCTCCAGATTAGGAAAAGCTATACTTGTAATCGATTCATTATTTGAAATATCAATACTCGCAAAGTCATCACCGCCAACTATTGATGCCAGAATAGGAAATGATAAAGATGGTAATGCACTATTTCCAGAAATAGAAAGCCCTCCGTTTAAAGTGGTCAAACTGGAAAAATTTATACTATTGATCAAAGGATTATTAATTATACTTAAGAAGTTTCGATTTTCAGGTACCCCAAGTGTTGTCAACCCCGAAAACGATAGACTTTCTAAAACAGCATTGCCTGAAATAGATATAGAAGCATCCATGGTCGCCAAACCATCAAATTGAATAGTAGTCAATTTTTGGTTTTCCGAAATTGTAATTCCGGAGACAGAGGTAAGATTTGGAAATTCTAAGATGGTTAATTCTGGATTTTCTGTAAATGCAATAAAATCTGCAGAACGTAAAGCATTTAGATTTACGGCACTTAAGTTTTCGTTTCCTATAATTCTTAATCTTCCGGCTTCCTCTAATGCATCGAAGTTTATACTTACTAAATCACTTTCGTCAATTTCAAGAGACGAAATTTTCATTAAATTAGGAAATGTTAAAGAGGTAAATGTTGGATTATTACGCAATGTAAAGGTATTGGTAATCTCTACTACCGAATTTGCTTCAAAAGCGGTTAAATTATCATTATTTTCGATACGTAATCGATTAAATTTATCTATTGCTCCAAGATTTACAGTAGTTAAATTAGTATTGCTATTGATTGTTATACTTGAACCGTCTTCTGGAGTTTCTGTAATTAACGGAGTGCTTATACTCTGTAAGTCTTCATTATCTGTTATTGTTAGACCACTAAAAGTAACTAGTTTAGGTAAATTAATGGCAGATAGTTTTGTTGTGTAAACAGAAATAGTTCCTGCGTTTTCTAAATTGGGTAGCTCTAAATTTGATAAATTCCTTGAAGGTCTTATAGACAAACGCCCTAAATCCTTTAGCATTGGCAAACTAAGAGTTTCATAAGATGAATTATCATCAAACTCCAGTCGAACCAATTCTGTAATTGAATTTAAATTTATAGAAGTTAACACATTATTTTTTTGGATATAAAGGTCTGCAGCAACACTTAGATTTTCAAAACTTACAGTTGACAGAACATCATTTGAGCTTATATTAATTTCTTCAACAACAGATTCTAGATTTGGAAGCGAAAGACTTTGTAGACTTTCGTTACCATTTACTTCTAGATTGATTAAAGTTGAAATTTCGGTAAGATCTAAGGTGGTTAAATTGGTTGTATTAAGAACGAGAACGGTATGGGTATTTTTACCTTGATTTTCTGCAATTAATTGTACAGCTTCTTCATCGGTAATATCTCCTGCAAACACCAAATATTCTAAACCTATATTAAAGCCATCTGCACCATTTGTGCCGTCTACACCATCTACACCATCTTCACCGTCACTACAAGAAAAGGCTGTTATAGCAAGAATTATCATAAAAATTCTAACAAATATATATTTCATAATTAAATGATTTAGGTTTTTATTTTTTTATTAATTGAATGCAACTAATTGTTTTTAAATGTTATTCGGTAATCATTACAGTATTACCATTAGCTCTCAAGGTTTCTGCATTTGTCAAGGCTTGTGCAGAAGCAACTCCTGTTAGAAAAATATTTTTTTCGCTAATTGCAGGTGTAATACTTACTAATCGAGAGAGTATACCATCTATAGCCGAAGTAGAAAGCTTTCCTGGGGTTGCTAGATTTAATCTAGAAAAATCTTGAATAGATGAGAGGTTTACTGATGTTAATAAAACGGTTGAGTCTATTTCTAAAATTGAGAGTATGGTAAGATTACCAAAGTCTACCGTTTCTAATACATTTTCAGAAATCTCTATTTCTCGAGTAGAATTTATAATTTCGAGGTTCGGAAATGTAATGCTAGTTATTAAATTGTTATTCATAATAATGAAATCAGAGGTTCTATCTTGAACTCCTACAGAAGTCAATAGAGGAAAAGACAAAGAGGTTAAGGCAGGATTTCCTGTGATTTCAAATTCTGCATCTATGGTTGCCAAACTTGAAAAATCAAGACTGCCCAACGTAGTATTATTTCTAATAGTGAAATTAGGAGTTGTAAAATCCCTCGGACTTTCATCTCCTGTATAGTTCAATAAAGGGAAAGATGCTGCGGCTAAGGCAGGATTTCCTATGATTTCAAATCTCCTTGAATTTTCGATAGAAGTTAAACTAGAAAAGTCAATACTATTTAGTAATGGATTATCATTAATAGTAAAAGTGATAGTATTTCTAGTGTCTTCAGTGCCTATAGCGCTTAGTTTAATACAATCAACAGCAGTTAAGATAGTATTTCTTGAAATTGAAAACCCCAATTTTGAAACTTCTAAATTAGGAAAAGAAACGGTCGATAAATTTTCATTGTTTGTAACAAAGAGCCCGCCCTCATTATTTACTAAAGTATTAAAATTTATACTTTCTAATCGTTCATTTTCCGAAATGTTAATGCCGTTACTAGCTGTCATTCTGGGAAAATCTATATTGGCTAATACAGGGTTTTCAGAAATAAAGATACTAAGATCAGTTTCAGTTACATTAGGAAATGATATGCTGGTTAACGCCTGGTTTTCGGAAATGCTAACACCTCGAATATTTGTCACATTTGCAAATGATATAGCTGTAACCTTAGGATTAGAACGAAAACTAACAAACCCGGAAGAGATCATTGCATCAGTATTTAATGTCGTAAGGTTTTCGTTATTTCTAAAAGCAATCCCTTGAACTGTAGTTAAAGCATTTAGATTTACAGTTACAAGGTTAGTATTGTTACTCACCAAAAATGCGGCATCGGCATCATCATCAATAAAAGAAGAATCGTCATTTTCAATATCATTTGTTAGTGCAGGCAAATTGATATTTTCTATGGTTGGATTTCTGAATATTAAAATTTCTCTAAAAGTTCTTAAGCCTGGGATATCTATATTGGATAGTTTTTCATTTTGATCAATTTCTAAAATGCCAACTGACTCAATAACACCTAGATCCAGTGTAGATAAGTTTTCATTTTCAGAAATATCTAACCGGCTGATCACTTCAATCAGAGAAGGTGTGCTTATCGTTTCTAATACCGGGTTTTCGAAAATAGAAAGGTTTGAAGCTTTCGTAAGTTGAGAAATATCGATAGCTGTTAATGTGCCGTTTCGAGAAATACTAAAACTTCCGAATATTTCATTTAGGTTAGGCATTTCAATAGTTACCAAAGCTTCATTTCTAAAAATTTGAGTGTCTTGATACGTAGCATTTAAATTTGGTAAAGACAATCGCTGCAGATTTTGGTTATCTACTACTTCTAATCTTACCAAGGTTGATATTTCTGGTAATTCTAAAGAAGTTAAATTGGTTGTGTTTTTTATTACAAGGGTATGTGTGTTTTTTCCGGCAGTTTCTGTGGCTAGTGCTGCAGCTTCTTCATTGGTTATGTCTCCAGAGATGACAAGATACCCAGAACCACTAACATCGCCACCATCAAGGCCATCGACACCGTCTATACCATCCGTGCCATTAACACCATCTTCTGGACTACAAGAAAATGTTGTTATTACTAGGGTTATTATAAAAATTTTAAGATATATATATTTCATCTGTTTATGTTTAATGTTTTTAAATCTTATTTCTATTCGAAGTTTAGTCTCTTATAGTAACAGTGTTACCGTTACTTCTCAAAGTTTCTATATTAGTTAAGGCCTCTGCAGAGGCAGTTCCTCTCAAAGAAATTCTTTTATCAGTTAGCATTGGAGTAATATTTACTAACCGCGTGATAATGCTATCAATTGTAGCGGTAGAAAGACTAGGAAAACTTAATGAATCAAAATCTTGAATAGAAGACAAGTCTACACTTGTTAAAGTGGCACTAGATATAATGCTAAAATTAGCAATAGTTTCAAGTAGATTAAAATTTACTGTTTCTAGACTATTCGATCTAATACTAATACTTCTAGAGCTATTATCGCCAAAAATTTGTAAACTGGGAAAAGAAACATTAGTAATCATTTCATTATTCCTGATCGAAAAAGTAACACTATTTTCATTTCCGATGGCGTTTAATACAGGAAAAGAAAGTGCTGTTAAAGCAATATTATCGGTAATAGTAAAACCACTATCAAGCCGCTCTAATCGATCAAAATTAAAACTTAATAATGCCTCATTTCTATTAATATCGATAGTGTTACTACTTGTTAAGTTAGAAAATGAAGCAGTTGTTAGATTATTGTTGCTGTTAATTCTTATTGTACTGGCTGTAACCAATGTGTTTATCTCAAATACCGCTAAATTTGAATTATTTGTTATAGAAACACTACCAGTACTAGTTAAGCTACTTAGATTTATTGTGGCTAGATTGGTATTATTGCCTATGACCAAGGAATTTCTATTTTCTGCATTTGTTGTTTCTAGCAAAGGCAAGTTAATACTTTCTAAAACTAAGTTGCCTGCTACCGAAACACCAAAAGCGTTTTCCAAATTAGGGATGTTTAGAGCAGGTAACTTTTCGTTTTGGGCAATACTTAAAGACCCAATAGATTCTAATAAGTCGATGTTAAGGTTAGTTAGATTCTCATGATTTGTAACGGTTAATCTATTCTTGATTTCAACCAACGAAGGAAAACTTAGGTTTTCTAATAAAGGGTGGGTAGAAAAGAAAAGTGTTTCTGCATTAGTAAGATTTGATAAGTTAATTGATGTTAATGCCTTGTTTCCACTAATTCCGAAATTGCCTATAGTATTAGTCAGGCCTTGAAAATTGATGCTTTCCAGAACAGTATTACCTACTATTTGTATGTCTTCGGCGATAGATATCAAATTTGACATTGTGATACTTTGTAAATTTTCATTTTCTTGAATCTCTAAAACCGCCAAAGTTGAGATAGCAGAAATGTCTACAGTAGTTAAATTTGTGGTGCCTTTAATTAAAAGAGTATGTGTATTTTGTCCTACATTTTCAGCTATTAATGCCGCCGCATCCTCATTTGTAATATCACCAGAAAGCACAAGAACTCCCACTCCATTATTAACCCCATCGGTACCATCTACACCATCTACACCATCTACACCATCCATACCGTCCTCACCACTACAGGAGAACGTAATTATTGATAGGGTAATCAAAAAAAATTGAATACAAATATTTTTCATAGTTATAAGATCTAGGTTTTAGTTTTCTAAAATTGATTTTGAAATGATTTTGATCAAATGTAGATGAGAAGTGTCAGAAAGAAGTGCCAGATTATAATTTGGGACATGTAGTTTAAATACGTATGGTTTTTACCAAAAACGTATGGCCGGAAGAATCGTAAAGGCCAAAACTATATATATTGTGAAAATAGATACCAATGTAGCAACTATAAATCTAACCGTATTCGAAGTATTAGGCAATAGAAGGATAGCACCAAGGCTTATAGCACCAATCATACAAATTAGAAATGCTCCTCCAAAAAAGATAGCTCCAAAAAAACCACTTAAACCATCAGGGCCATGGTCTGAATAGTGAACAGTATGTACAAGTAGTACAAGAAAAAGAATTGTAAAAGTAAAAAGTATACCCAGTAATATTTTAAGTGTTTTCATTAATTTTTATTTCTTCAGGATGACAGCGCATCATACTAACGGGTCGAAAGTAAAAAGAAATACTAAAGAAGAAGTGTCAAATTATAATTTGGAGCTTCAATTTTTTAATCCGTGGCTAACGAGTGGTTTTTTTGAAATTCGGAAGGAGTTAGTCCAACAAGGTTTTTGAACACCCTATTAAATGAGGTTTTGCTAGGAAATCCTGCTTCATAGCCTATCGCCAAGATTTTGTAATGTTCAAATTTTGGGTTTTTCATCAATTTTTTTGCCGTATCTACTCTGTACAAATTAATGAAGTTGTTGAAATTCTTCTGAAAGCAAACGTTCAAAACCTCAGAGAAAAGATGTACACTCATCTTTAATTTATCTGCAATATCAGATTGTTTGATCTCATGATCCAGAAAAGGCTTCTCTTCTTCCATAAAATTCAGAATAAGCTCCATATATTGTTGTTGCTCTTCTTGGCTGAGTGAAGACTTTTTTGGTTGTTCTATGCCTATTTCCTTTTCAGGAACTCCTTGTTTTTGAATCTTTTTGGCCAGCGCGTTCAGTTTATCTTTCAGGGCTTCGTTTTCGTTTTTTAATAATAGTTTATCGCCTTGTAATTGTAAAGATTCTTCAGCTAGTTTTCGACGCCTGTTCCAATAAATAATAGAGGATACAATTAATAGAATGATTAAAACTACTCCGGCAAAAATAGATAACTGTTTTTCCTTACTTAAAAACAGGATAGACTCATTTTGTTGAGATATGATATCCGATTTGGTCTCGGACTCTTTTTCTAATTTTAGCCGCTGAGCTTTAGAAAGAGTTTTTAGGTACTTTTCTCTGGTTTCGGTATATGCTTTTTGTTCTTTTAAAGAGTTTTTGATACTATCTAACGTCTCATAGGTTTTGGCCAGATACTCATGAGACTCCATCTTGATGTTCAAAAAATTTCCTTGGGTAGCCAAATCTCGAGCATTTTTTAATGCTGTAAGAGCTTTGGTTGGTCGATGTGATAAATAATAAGAAATGCCCATTACACAATTGGCAGAAGCTTCAAGCTCAATAGATTCATTCTTATCAATTCGGTTCAAAGCTTTTTGACTATTTTCTATAGCCTCGTCATACTTTCCTAAATGACGCTGACATTCAGCAATATTGATTAAAGCCCCTATGATTCTATCATTTCTGTTCATTTTTTCAGCCAGGTCTTTGGCCTTGTACATGTATTCTAGAGCTTCAGAGTAGTTACCTTGATTGAGATTTGCTGTTCCCAAGGAATTATATGCCGAAATAATGAAATTATCTGGATTTTTTTGATGTGTCGCTAATTCTATAACCTTTTTCATCGAGGTTTTTACTTTTTCGTAATCCTCAATACTGTTATACAAATTCCCGAGGTTGACCTGTACAAGAATTCTTGAATGAGCATTTTCAGGAAGGGATTCACTTAGTTTTTCTGCTTCTAGATATCGCTCCAAAGATTCGTCATACTGATCTATTTGTTGATGATAAATGGCCATATATACCAATGCCGAAATTTGATCCTCTTTTAATTCATTGGCTTCTGCTATATGAAATATTATATGGGTATACTTTTGAAATGCTTCCAAATCACCTGTTCGATAAGATGCGCTCAACAACTGTTTGTACTTGGCAATACTATCCTTTGGAGAAGCTATTACCCGATCATATAAAGAAAGATTCTCATTGACTGCATCTTGTGTATATAAAGGCAAGATGTTTAAGTAAAAACAAACAATTAAACAAAGGAGGGGCTTTGACATCTTTTTTTATTCAAGTTACTTTAAAAATATAGATCAAGATCACTATTTATTCATCAATTCTTCAATTTCTTCTGCTTCGATAGGAATGTTGGCCATAAGGTTAAAAGGCTCTCCTTTTTCTTGAATAATAACATCATCTTCAAGTCGAATTCCAAAACCTTCATCGGGTATATAAATACCAGGCTCAACGGTAAATACCATATTGGCTTGCATGGGTTCTGCCAACAGACCATAATCGTGAGTGTCTAATCCAATATGATGTGAAGTTCCGTGCATAAAGTATTTTTTGTAGGCGGGCCATTCAGGGTCTTCTTTTTGCACATCGGCTTTATCCAAAAGCCCAAGCCCAAGCAACTCTGAAGTCATAATTTTCCCAACTTCAACATGATAGTCTTCCCAAATTGCTCCAGGAATCAACATTTTGGTGGCTTTATTTTTTACTCGCAAGACAGCATTATACACATCTCTTTGGCGTTTGGTATATGTTCCAGATACTGGTATAGTACGAGTAAGGTCACTAGAATAATTAGCATATTCTGCAGCTACGTCCATAAGAAGTAGATCTCCTGCTTTACACTGTTGATTGTTCTCTATATAATGAAGTACATTAGCATTATTACCGCTTGCGATTATTGGGGTGTAGGCAAAACCTTTGGATCTGTTATTTATAAATTCGTGTAACAGTTCGGCTTCGATATTATATTCCCAAACACCTGGTTTCACAAAACCAAGGAGCCTGCGAAACCCTTTTTCGGTGATATTACAAGCAGTTTGCATCAAATCTACCTCAATATGGTCTTTTACAGAACGTAGTCGTTGTAAAATGGGATTGCTTTTGGCAACAGAATGGGCAGGGTATTTATTTTTCCACCACTTGGTAAAACGATCCTCACGGGTTTCAGTTTCTACGTTGGACCTGTAATGCTCATTTGTATTCACATATACGGTATCGCATTGAGTCATAATTTCAAAGAAAATCTTCTCCAGATCGTCCAACCAATAGACCGTTTTGATACCCGATACTTCCAATGCACGTTCTTTGGTTAGTTTTTCTCCTTCCCAAATGGCAATAAGCTCACTGGTTTCTTTTAAAAACAGGATTTCTTTATGCTTTTCGTTGGGTGCATCAGGAAAAAGAAGCAAAACACTCTCTTCCTGGTCAACCCCGCTTAGATAAAATATATCTCTATGTTGCTCAAACGGCATAGTACTATCTGCACTTATAGGATAGATGTCATTACTATTAAAAACAGCAATGCTATTGGGGAGCATCTGTGCCGTAAAATTCTTTCGGTTTTTGATAAAGAGATTGCGATCTATTGGATGGTATTTCATTGTATGTGTTATTAGGTACTCATTATGGAATTCCAAAAATACTAAAGCGTACAGGATGTATTGTTAAACAATATCTAAAAATTTTGAGATTGCTTTAACAATATCTACTTTCATCGGCTATTATTTATTTTAAAAAGATCAGATGGAATTCGCCATATTGAGAAAATGTAAAGATGTATATCTTCAACTCATGGCTCATTTCAGCCCACTAAATAACCGTCAAAATGAAAACACAAACACTTGTTTTATTTTTCTTTATTGCTTCACTATCTCTTTTTTCTCAGCAACCCGCTACAACTTCTGAAGCTGTTATAAAAGGATTATCACAAAAACAGCAAATGGAAGCGTCATCGCTGGTAAAGAATGTTCCTTTTAAGAATATCGGTCCATCGGTAATGAGTGGGCGTGTGGTGGATGTAGATGTTAATCCAAATAATACGACAGAGTTTTATGTAGGATATGCATCGGGTGGATTGTGGTATACTGCAAATAATGGAACCACGTTTGAACCGGTTTTGGATACTGCCGAAACCATTAATGTGGGAGATATTGCGGTTGATTGGAAAAACGGAACGATTTGGGTAGGTACAGGAGAAAATAATTCATCAAGATCTTCATATGCGGGAATAGGAATTTTAAAATCCACAGATAAGGGAAAAACCTGGGAAAATGTTGGGTTGAAGGATTCGCATCACATTGGAAGAATTGTAATGAACCCTAATAATCCAGAGGAAGTAGTTGTGGGAGTGACCGGGCATTTATATTCTCCTAACCAAGAACGAGGCGTGTATAAGACTACAGACGGAGGAAAAACATGGAACAAAACATTATTTGTAAACAATCAAACCGGGATTATAGACCTTGCTGTAGCGCCAAATAACTTTAATATGATGTATGCGGCTGCATGGGACAAAGATCGTAAAGCATGGAATTTTACAGGAAATGGGGTTGGATCGGGTATTTATAAAAGTACCGATGCAGGTACAACATGGAACAAAGTGTCATTAGAAAATAGCGGTTTCCCAACAGGAGAAGGAGTGGGGAGAATTGGATTGGCTGTTTTTGACGAAAACACATTGTATGCCGTTCATGACAATCAATCTAGAAGAAAGAAAAGTGATCTTAAAAAAGGACAAGACAAACTAACCAAAGAAGACTTTAAAACGATGTCTGCTGAAGACTTCTTGAAGATAGATAATAAGAAATTAAATGTGTTTCTTAAAACCAACGGTTTTCAGGAAAAATATCGGGCAGATAACATAAAACAGTTGGTAAAAGGTGGTACGGTAGAACCAATCGATCTTGCCAAATATCTGGAAGATGCCAACTCTATGTTATTTGACACACCAGTGATAGGAGCCGAAGTGTATCGAAGTGACGATGGCGGAAAAACATGGTCAAAAACACACGATGACTTTTTGGATGATATTTTTTATAGCTACGGATATTACTTTGCTCAAATTCAGGTAAACCCTAACCAAAAAGATCATATTTATATTAGTGGAGTGCCAATTTTGAAATCCAAAGACGGCGGTAAAACGTTCAAAAGTATTAGTGCAGAAAATGTGCATGCAGATCATCATGCGCTGTGGATCAATCCAAAAAACCCGAAGCATCTTGTAAATGGTAATGACGGAGGAGTAAATATCACCTACGATGATGGAGAAAACTGGATCAAGGCAAACCAACCTAATGTCGGACAGTTTTATGCAATCAATGTGGATACCGAATCACCCTACAATGTTTATGGAGGATTACAGGATAACGGTGTTTGGGTAGGTGCCAATACCAGCAAAGAAGACGCATCCTGGCATCAAAGTGGTCATTATCCATGGGAAAGTATTATGGGAGGTGACGGAATGCAGGTGCAAATCGATAATCGGGATAGTAATATCGTCTATACCGGATTTCAGTTTGGAAATTATTTTAGACTGAATAGAGTAGAAAATGAACAGAAATATATTCAGCCGAAACATGAATTAGGAGAATCCCCTTATCGTTTTAATTGGCAGACTCCAATATTGCTTTCGCCTCATAACCAGGATATCTTATATTTGGGTGGTAACAAATTGATGCGATCAATGAATCAAGGGGATGATTGGACCCCAATTTCTAAAGACCTAACCGCTGGAGGGAAAAAAGGAAATGTTGCTTATGGAACGCTTACGACCATTTCTGAATCTCCATCTCAGTTCGGGCTAATCTATACGGGTAGTGATGATGGATTGGTGCATGTGACCAAAAATGCAGGAGGAAACTGGACCAAAATATCGGATTCTTTTCCGAAGGACTTATGGGTTTCTAGAGTGGTCGCATCCACGCACAAAAAAGAAAGGGTATATGTTGCCTTAAACGGGTATCGTTGGGACGATTTTAAACCCTATGTTTATGCAAGTGACAATTATGGTGCAACTTGGGAAAATATAGGTCAAAACTTACCTACTTCACCAGTAAATGTGATCAAAGAAGACCCGCAGAATGAAAATGTTTTATACCTAGGAACCGATAATGGTGCCTATGTGTCTTTAGACAAAGGAAAAACATGGAATGCATTTTCTAAAGGCTTGCCTAACGTGGCAGTACATGATATGGTGTTGCAAGAAGAAGCTAATGATTTATTAGTAGGAACCCATGGTAGAAGCATCTATAAAACTAATGTAGAAGCGATACAATTGCTGGATGATAACATCATAAACAAAGCGCTGTATGTTTTTGAAGTTCCCACGATCAAATGGTCAGAAAGATGGGGAGTAGCATGGAGTAAATGGTTTGATCCTTATACACCGTCCTCAGCTATAAAATTTTATACGACCAATCCAGGAGAATATACGGTACAAATCACTGATGAAGGCGGAAAAGTGCTTCAGGAGTTTTCTACTAAAGCAGATAAAGGTCTTAACTATACAGAATATGATCTTACCATAACCGAAAAAGGAAAAGAGATATTGGAAAAGGAGTTTGAAGATGAAGAAATTTCAAAAAGAAAAAATGGAAACTATTATCTTCCTGTTGGGAAGTATTATGCTAAGATTTCTAATAAAGAATCAAGTGAGAAAATTTTGTTTGAGGTGAAATAACTTTCACAATTAGAAAGATTTCAAAACAAAAAACCTTCAGTAATTACACTGAAGGTTTTTTTGATTCTTTTTTAATAAGATTACAATGCAATAACTGTTGGTCCCGAAGGATCGGTACACCCTTCAGCATTTGTATGACATTGGTTATTGTGAGTGTATATAATCATGTATATAACTTCTGTACAATTAGGTTCTCTACTTTTTCCATTATTATATCCCGCTCTGATAGCTGATAGATTGTCTAACTTTGCAATACTAAGTTTTTTAAAACTTAATTTTTTCCCCCCTTCTTTTCTCATGATTGTTGATTTTTTAAAATTACTTTATCCATTTCCCAATGATAAATATAAAGCAAAAATAAATGAAGGCACTGTAAGTGAGGTAGTTATTTGTCGAAATTCCCAGAATTTCGATAAAATTAAGCAGTGTCAATGGTGCTTAATTTTTTAATAAAGTATGAAGTTTTAATTCCTGTAGACTTTTTGAAGGCAGATGAAAAAGACTCTGCAGTATTAAAGCCCATTTCTTCGGCAATTCCTTGTATCGTATAGTTTTTTAGAGTCTTGTCGGTTTTAAGCCGATTTACTGCATACGTGATTCTAAGATCATTAATGTAGTTGGCAAAGTTTTTCTGTTTATGATGATTAACAACTCTAGAAAGATATTTTGTATTCGTTTTTATGTCCTTAGCCAGCGATGTAGTTGTAATATTTTTTTTCAGGAATTGGTTTTTTTCCTCGAATAAGGAAAGTTTATGTAAGATTTCTTCAACAACATCCGGTGGTACTGCAATGTCACCCTTAGATTTTTGTTTAGGAGTCTCAGAAATATTCTTTTGGCGTATAAGTAGCTCGAATTTTTCCTGATACACTTTTCGTTTTTTGTACTGCCAATATAGAAATACTGTAATTGCAACAGTAATGAACAGAAGAAGAAGGGCAATTAAGTTAAGATTTTTATTGTTTCCTTTGAGCTCGTTAATGAGTTTTTCCTTTTCTTTCAGTAATAAAGGGGTATCAAATTCTTTAAACAGTTTTTCAGAAACAAAAGAAGCTTCGCGATTTACGATACTATCAAAACGAAGCAACTTGTTGATGTATACGAGCTGTGTTTCCTTTTTTCCCTGGGCCTTGGAAAAATTGATGATATGTTCATATCCTTCTCTGACCTCTAACGGAGTAATGGTTTCATTTTGAAGGATGGAATCTAATGTAATAAAGTGTTTTTGAGCAATCACTGCATTGTCTTGCAAAAGTTTTAGTTTTCCTAAATAAAACTCTCCAAGGATATAGGCCTTTTTATTTTCTGCGCTATTTTTATTGAGTAGTTCTAGCCCTTTAAGGATACTATCTTGAGCCGCTTCATACTTTTTTTTAAAGAACAAATTAATACCTTCATTCACAATTATCTTACCATAAAACCTATTATAGTCGTATTCAGATTTAGATGATTTCTTAATCGCATTATGATTTGCAATTGATGCTGAATCCAATAGATTATTGTAACGATACGATTCGGCTAGCTCAATAGACGATTTCACATATCGAGTAATATTTATAGGATTTTTTTGGCTGTTGTGAATGAAGTTCTCTCTAAAAAGAGGTAAGGCTTCTTCATGTTTCCCAATTTCTGTTTTGATAAGGGCGATGTTGTGCTTGGTGATATAAACATATTCGATATGATTCATTTTTTCTGCAAGAGGAAGCGCTTTTAAATAGCTATCCAATGCCAGGGTATAATCTCCTTTATTTAAATAATAAACTCCTTTAAACGAATAAGCTTCTATTGGATATGTTTTATCACCCAGTCCTTTACTTAACTCTATAGAACGATTAAGTAGTTTTATTTTTTCTGTTTCTGTTTCAGAATAATAAGATAACAGGCAATATGCCTGTGCCATTTTAATTTGATTATTCTCTTGCTTGGCTTTTTTAAGATAGGTGTATAAATACGTTTTAGAAGTCAAGGTGTCTGGCCAGGTCTTGATATAATCTTTGTACAACTCATCAAAACTCAGTTTTTGCAAAGAATCCGGAATTTTAAAAGTGTCTACTAAATTTTGAGCACGGACATTGTAAATACCAATTATTAAAGACATCAATATTACATGGGTAATAAGAAGATATGTTTTTTTAAGTTTCAACGAAAGTTCTGTTAGTAAGCCCAGTTTTATGTGTATAAAGATACTATTTTCTGTATTTTCTGATAGCTCTTCATTTTTTAACTTAATTATCTAATAATCAAATATTTAAAATCTTTTTTTAATTTGGAAATTCTCAGAATTTCGAGAGATTCGATTTGTTTGGAAGAGGGTTTGGCTTCTATATTTGACATGGACAAAAAAATTAATCATGTTACCTGTCAATAAAAATAAAATAGTACATTTTCACCCTTTGGGTTATGATTTTGCTTTTTTTGAAAGCGATGAGGTAGTTCAACATGCCACCAGAGAAACGATATCGGTACTTACTTATTTTGCGACTTCATTATTTGAGAAAAATAGGATTGAAGACGTGTTATGGGATATTGTAGAAAATTGCATTGCACAACTTCAGCTTGAAGATTGCGTGATTTATATGATCGATAAAGGAGGAAAATTTTTAATTCAGAAAGCGGCTTTTGGGGGTAAGAATAATGGAAAAAGAAAAGTAATAAGCCCTGTCAAAATCAAAATAGGTAAAGGTATTGTAGGTAGGGTTGCCAAAAATGGGAAATATGAATGCATTTCTGATCTTACTAAAGATCCAGCATATATTGTTGACGATGAATCCCGAATGTCAGAATTAGCAGTTCCTATTCTTGTTAATGATACTGTAGTGGGCGTCCTTGATTCTGAACATTCTAAAAAAGATTTTTTTACTAAAAATCATGTATTTCTATTCAAGCTTGTAGCTCGGTTATTGAGCAAAAAACTAGATCAGATATATAGGAAAGCACCCTCTACTATTACCAAAGACAATGTATATTTCAAAGAGCTCGATTTCTTGATGAAAGAAGCCAAAATGTATCGAGATCCAAATCTGGGATTGGACATTATGGCCAAAAGACTTAAGATTAGTGGTAATTATTTGTCACAGTTAGTTAATAAGATTGGTGGTTATAATTTTGCTGATTATGTGAATCGTTTTAGAATAGAGGATGCAAAATCTAAACTAAGAAATCCGAACTTTGTTCATTATACTATTATTTCTATTGCCTTAGAATCAGGATTTAATTCAAAATCTACTTTTTACAGCGCTTTTAAGAAGCTTACGGGCATTTCTCCGAAAGAATATAGAGTATCTGCTTAAACATGTCCGAATTCTTTGAAATTCAAGATTTCCGGACATGCTCTATCGTATTCACAACTATCTTTATTCTCATTACTATTCGTTTGATTCGCAGGGAAAGAATATTACAATAAAACTATAGCAATGTATTGATTAGTTTTTTTGTCCAATTGCTTTTCATTACGGGGATCCTCATTGACTAACCTAAACAAAGTGATGAGGGTCCTTTTTTGGTCTCCAAAAACAGGAAAAACCCCTTAAATACGTCCGAATTCTTTGAAATTCAAACTTTTCGGATATTCCAAATTCTCATCCTTATTAGGTTTGTGTCATTAACTTTTTAAAAACAATATTAAAATGAAAGCAATAACAAATTTAGTAAGGCTTACCACAGTAGTAATGCTATCAGCACTTATTTTTTCATGTTCTGATGGAGAAGACGGAGCCATCGGGCCTCAGGGCCCACAAGGAGAACAAGGCCCTCAAGGAGATCAAGGACCACAGGGTGATCAGGGTGATCCTGGGACCGCAAATGTGATTTATTCAGAGTGGACCCCAGCAAATTATGTACTTAATGGTGCACAGGAAACCAATCTAATGGGATTAGAAGTCCTTAATGGATCAGAATTTAATGCAGACACCGATGTAGTAATTGTTTATGGGCGTAGAGATAGTGATAGCGATAATGATGGCATCTATCAACTACCGTATCTTCTATCTTCACAAAATGAGTATTATACATTTTGGTTAGGTGAAGTAACAGGCGGAATAGGGCTGCAAGTAAGAGTAAGTACGACAGACGGAGGAACTAACCTATTCACTTTTTTCCAAGATTATAGGTATGTGATTATTCCAGGAGGAGTTGCCAAATCATCACAGGATTATAAAAATATGTCCTACAATGAAATTATGACATTATTTAATATCCCAAAATAAATGGATATCAACCATTTTGTCGAATTAGTGATTTGATGAGCCTCTTCAATAGGTTGCCATGTTGGCAAGCCGAAGAGGTTTTTCTTTTTACCAATAAATTAAATAAGATCAAAATACATAAAGAACTTATGTTAAAGATGATACAAATGAAATATTTAGGTGTGGTCATAGGACTATTATGTGTTACAACCGTTTTTGCACAACAGCAAAAGATCGTAACAGTTATTGGAGAATGTGAAAAAAAGGTAGAGATCCTGTCTTATACTGTGAATATAGAATTTAGAGAAATCATATCCGATGGATATCAAAAAGTTACTCCTAAAAACCTGGATGAAATCAGAGAAGAATACAAATCCATGTTAAATAAAGTTGGGATTAATTTTGATGATTTTCAGGAAAATAGCAATTATAGGCTAACCTCAGCACATTATAACACCACGACATATTATCGTTATTCAACAGCTTCACAAGAAGAACTAAAAAAAATAGTAAGTCAAAAAATGAAAGGAGTATTTATATCATGGGTTGATATTATTTCCAAAGATAAAACCAACGAAGAAATTGCGTCACTCAATGAAAAGGCACTACAGGATGCGACAATGAAAGCTTCGCTGATTGCAAAAAACATCAATACAAAAATTAAAGGGATTCAGCATATTAAAGATAGCAACGCAAAGGGTCAATATTATGATTTTCATAAAATGGATAAACCTCAAAGACATGTGATTGAAGTAACTTTTTTGCTTGAATGAATAAAAGTTTATTACTACAAATAAGGAGTCCCCTAAAAATAAGTCCGAATTCTTTGAAATTCAAACTTTCCGGATAACGCAACGTAATACTCTATCTAGGTTTGTACTAATAACTTTAAAAATTTAAAAAAATGAAACCAATAACAAATTTAGTAAGACTTACAATGGTAGTTATACTATCGGTGTTTGTTTTTTCTTGCTCTGATGGAGAAGATGGTGCAATTGGACCTCAAGGACCACAAGGTGAACAAGGTCTTGCAGGACAGGATGGTGCAGATGGTCAAGATGGTGCAGATGGACAAGACGGTGTTGATGGACAGGATGGCGATCCAGGAACGGCTAATGTGATTTACTCAGATTGGATACCCGAAGATTTTGGAGATGGACTTAGTGCAGAAGAAAGTATGCTGTTACAGTCGTTTAGTATTGGATCCTTTGATCAGGATACAGATGTACTTTTGGTATACGGTAGAAATCCCGCAAATGCCATATTTTTTAATGCATACCAACTTCCATATTTCAATGTAGAGGATGAGGAGTTTTACAGTATAGTATTAGGTGAAGG
The DNA here is from genome assembly GCA_947496555.1 of uncultured Aquimarina sp. Taxonomy (GTDB): domain Bacteria; phylum Bacteroidota; class Bacteroidia; order Flavobacteriales; family Flavobacteriaceae; genus Aquimarina. The sequence goes on from CANMDH010000013.1 coordinate 56,599, forward strand.
AATAGGTTTTCAAACGGTAAGAATAAATGCTAGGTCTACCGATGGATTGTTGAAGGCATTTAGTTTTTTTGATGAGTTTAGGTATATAGTGATTCCAGGTGGTGCAGCGGCAGCTTCGCCAGCAGAAGCCAAATCTTCTACAGATTATAAAAACATGTCATACCAGGAAATTATTACCTTGTTTGATATACCAGAATAGGTTTTAAAGGGGGAAAACCTGTAATAGTCCTACTTTGATTGAAAGCCCAACAAAGTAGGGCTTTGTTTTTGTAAGAGTATAAAAATAACACATAATATAGTGGTGCCTTTTTCAACAATTTCGAGCAATTTCCAATTTTTAACCTAAATTAGTAGACCTAAAAAATTGTTATGACACTGACCATGGGGATTCCCGCCTTATTATTTCCTGCAATATCATTAACAATGCTGGCATACAATGCCAGATACTTGGCTATTGCCGCTTTAATTAGACAACTACATAATGAATATCTAACGTCACCTTCTAAAAATATTGGCTTACAGATTAAAAATTTAAGGAAACGATTATGGTTAATTAGAAATATGCAGGCAATCGCTATTATAAGTTTTCTTACCAGCGTAATTACCATGTTTTTGTTATATGTAGAGCAAATGAATTGGGCTAATTTGATTTTTGGAATCAGCTTATTGTGCCTTATGATTTCACTTTTCTTATCATTTATCGAAGTACAGATTTCGACCAAGGCCCTATCTATAAGACTTGATAGAATTGAAGAAAATAGGTGATAAATTCTTATATTGTAAGGAAAAAATCACTAGAAAATTCTCTTGAATGCTTCAGAACGAGCTTTTTGATAATGTTATACGGGATTTTAATGCTGGGTATTGGGAGTTATACAATGATCCTGATAAAGAAAAATGGTCTCAAAAGTTTTATGAAAGTACAGGATATTCTCAACAAGAATTGGATCCCACTATAGATTATTTCCTAGAGAATTTAATTCATAAAGAAGATGTAGACGTATTTCGGGATAATTTTCTTAACTACAAGAAAAACAATATAAATTTCAAGCAGCATATTAAAATTCTTACCAAAGAAGGAGTTTATAAGCTATATAGATGTGCAACCAACGACGAATTACCAGTTAACATCAAATCTGAAATTAATCTTTTGTTCTTTTTTGAGGTAAAGCTACAACCCGAACAAGATATTGCTAAGGATAATTTTTATTACAAAGAAACAGCCCAGATGACCGCAACAGGAAGCTGGTATGTAGATTTTAAAAAAAGAAAGAGCTACTGGGATTTTGAGACCAGAAGAATTCTGGAATATCCAGATGATTATATACCCTCTCTCAAAGACTCTGCAAATTATTATGCCGAGGATTGCCAACAGCAAGCAGCAGATTGTTTTTTTAATTGTGCGATGGCAGGAACACCTTTCGATACCGAAATAAAAATGGTTACAGCCAATAAAAGAGTTTTTTGGGTTAGAGCTATAGGAAAACCGGTATATAATGAAAACAAAGAAATTATTGGGATACGAGGGGTTTTTCAGGATATAGATGATATAAAAAGAAAAGAAATACGACTTCAAAAGTCAATGGATATAATTGCTTCACAAAACTCAAGATTGTTCAATTTTGCGCATATTGTGTCTCATAACTTGAGGTCCCATACCAGCAATTTATCGTTGTTAGTTCAATTAATTGAGGATATTGATAATCCCGAGGAAAAGATCGAATTGGTGAACGAAGTTAAACAGATATCCCTTAGCTTAAATACTACGATCGAACACCTTAACGAGATAGTAGCAATTCATACCAACAAGGACCAAGAAAAAAAGAATATTAAATTTCAGGACTCCCTTAATGTAGTTTTGAATGGAATTGGGCAAACGATTGCTTTAAGCAAGACGAAAATCGAAGTAGATTTTAAAGAGCTCGAAGAAATCATATATATTCCTGCTTACATGGAAAGTATTTTGTTAAATTTAATTACAAATTCCATTAAGTATAAGCACAAGGATAGAGACCCGTTAATTCAAATAAAAACATATACCGAAGAAAAAAATAAGTACCTAAAAATTACCGATAACGGAAGAGGAATAGACATGAAGTTGTTTAAAGATAAAATATTCGGGATGTACAAAACATTTCATTATAATAAAGATGCAGTAGGAATAGGTTTATTTTTAACAAAGAATCAAGTTGAATCGTTAAATGGTACAATATCTGTCGAGAGTGATGTAGACCAGGGAACGACTTTTATAATAGAATTTTGAACAAACTCATAACCCCTTTATGATGAGTAGTAAAATAGGATTAGCCTGTATCATCGATGATGATAGCATGTATGTAAATCTGATAAAAAAGATAATTGAAGCAAAAAGCCTTTGCCAAAATCTAATGGTTTTTAAGAATGGTGAAGAAGCTCTAAACTATTTTGAGGTGATTTTGAACAACCTGGATAAAAAAAGTATTCCAGAGATTATTTTTTTAGACATTAATATGCCGGTAATGGATGGATGGGAATTCTTAGAGGGGTTTACGAAGATCAAAAACAAATTAGGAAAGACAATTACACTTTATATCGTTAGTTCTTCGATCAATCCTATTGATATAGAAAGAGCAAAAAGTATTAATTCTGTAAAGGATTATCTTATTAAACCAGTAACTATAGAGGATCTAGAATCAATTTTTTTGAATCAACCAGCATAAAAAAAGCCCCTTTTTAGGGGCTTTCCCATACATTTTTTATAATTAATTTTAGACTTGTGAAACTCTAAGAGTGTTCACCATTCCTTTAGAGGTTATTGGCATTGCTGCAAGGTTGATTAGCATATCTCCTTGTCCTACAAAGCCTCGTTCCATTGCAATTTTATTAATATCTTCTACAGTTTCGTCGGTACTTACAAATCGATCATAGAAAAATGCCTTTACACCCCACAAAAGATTGAGCTGAGAAAGAATTCTTTTGTTACTGGTAAATACTAGAATATGCGCATCAGGTCTCCAGGCCGAGATCTGAAAGGCTGTATATCCACTATTTGTAAGCGTGCAGATTGCTGTGGCATGTATGTCATTGGCCATGGTTGCTGCATGATAGCATATGGATTTTGTGATAAACCTATTTGTTCTAATATGTGGAGGGTTTTGAGGAACTCTTATTAGTTCAGATTTTTCTACACTTTTTATAATTTTAGACATGGTCTCAATTACCTGTACAGGGTATTTCCCTACAGATGTTTCACCAGATAACATCACAGCATCAGCGCCATCCATTACTGAATTGGCAACATCATTAACTTCTGCACGGGTTGGTGTAAGACTATCGATCATGGTTTCCATCATTTGGGTTGCGATAATAACAGGAATTCTTGCTGTTTTGGCTTTAAGAACCAACTTTTTTTGGATTAAGGGCACTTCCTGAGCGGGGATTTCAACGCCAAGATCTCCTCGAGCAACCATTAAACCATCGCAGTAGGCAACAATTTTATCAATATTTTCTACACCTTCTGGTTTTTCAATTTTGGCAACAATCGGTATTTTGTGCTCACTATGTTCTTTAATCAAATCTTGAAGGGTCATTAGATCCTGGGCATGCCTTACAAAAGATAATGCAATCCAATCTACCTCTTGCTGGCAAGCAAAAATGGCATCTTTCACGTCTTTCTCTGTCAATGCGGGCAATGAAATTTTGGTATTAGGCAGGTTTACACCCTTCTTCGATTTTAAAGGCCCTCCTTGTACCACTTTTGCTTTAACGGTATCTTTATTATTTGAAGAAACAACTTCAAAAATCAACTTACCATCGTCTAATAATATGCGCTCTCCCGTCTTTACATCTTTTGGAAAGTTTTCATAGTTCATATAGACCTTTTCGGCAGTACCTTCAAAAGGCTTTCCTGTAACAAAATCAATAGGATCACCATCATTAACAACAATGTCACCTTTCATAACACCAACACGCAGTTTTGGACCTTGTAAATCTGCTAGTATGGCTACATTATATCCACATTCTTCGCTTAATTTCCTGATAATTTTAACGCGTTCTTGTACATCATCATAGTCTGCATGCGAGAAATTTATTCTGAAAACATTTACACCAGCCTCCATCATTTTTTTCAGGGTTTCTTTGCTACTTGTAGCAGGTCCCAGGGTAGCGACTATTTTGGTTCTTTTACGTTTTGGCATTACTCAAATATTAAGTTGTTCTTTGATTTAAGGGTTGCATGTTCTATTGTGTATGCAGTAATAACTTGAGAAATATCAAGTATTTTTGTTACTATGGATTTACTTGATAAAGTAGATGATTCTGTATCTATCTTTAGAAAATAATCCACGGTTTTTAACTCGGGAATTAGGTGTTTTGTCACATAGGTGTTTTCTGTCTCGCCAAATAACTCTCCAGGAATTGATTTTTCAGGTTCTATTTTAACTTTAAACTTGTTTCCCAAAAGATTATAAGTGCTGTATTGAAAATGATCATCGTATTGATATAAAGGAAAATTCGCTACAAGATCATCATATTCAAAATTAATATCTTCTTTTTTTCTGAAAAGCTGTAAACTTAGTTTCTTGTTCAATAAAAAAGCCAACCTGTAGGATGCTAATGAACTATGAATGGCAATTAACTCATAATCATCGTCTTCAAGAGTATCTAAAACTAACTTTTGAATAGCCACTTTGAACTAATTTTGTTTTCAGAATTAACGCGAAATATACAAATAAAATACCCGAACAACTTCACTAAAATATAAAGATATTCACCGAAAACGATTGAGTTAGTATCTTTTAGCTCAGATTTTTGATGATCTTTCTGGGTGAGATGGTTTTATTTAAGAAAATGGGAATAAGAATTAACTACTTGCCGGATGTGATTCTGGATTGAAATGCAAAGAAAGCTCTTTTTGACGCTTTTTCTTCGGCTTTTTTCTTTGAGGTAGCACGGGCTTTTGCAACTACTTTTTCGTCGATCCAAAGTTTAACAGCAAAATGTTTCATTTCATCTTTGCCAGTATCTTCATAGATCTCGTAGTTAAATGCTTTTTTCTCTTTTTGACACCATTCAATCAATAAGCTTTTGTAGCTAATAATTTGCCCTTCCAGGCTTTCTATATCCACATAGGGATTGATAACGGCTTCTTGTATAAATCGTTCACAATAGGTGAAGCCTCGATCAAGATAAATGGCCCCGATCAAAGATTCGAAGAGATTTCCATGAATATTAACTCCAAACTGAGATTTGGGGATGTTGGTTCTTACCAAATCGATCAATTTAAGGTCTTTACCAAGTTCATTTAGGTGTTTTCTGCTTACTACTTTTGCCCTCATTTTGGTAAGGTATCCTTCATTTCCTTCGGGAACTTCCCTAAATAAATGTGCTGCAATAACGCTACTTAGCATTGCATCACCAAGAAATTCGAGTCTTTCATAGTTTACTGCATTTCCTTTTTTATCTTTTAAATTTAAAGATCTATGGGTAAATGCTTTTTCGTAAGGCTTGATGTTTTTGGGCTTAAAACCCAATATTTTTTGAATTTTGGAAAAAAAATTCCCGTTCTTTTCAGAGCGGGAATTTAATATGTTACGAATAACACTCATTATTCGTCCAGTTTTTTAAATAACACACAAGCATTGTGTCCTCCAAAACCAAAAGTATTACTCATTGCGTACGTAATATCACGTTTTTGTGCTTTGTTTAAGGTCAAATTCAAGCTAGAATCTATGTTTTCATCCACTGTAGAGTGGTTTATAGTAGGAGGCACCACACCATTTTGCATTGCAAGAATAGAAGCAATTGCCTCTATAGCTCCCGCAGCACCTAGTAAGTGTCCTGTCATAGATTTTGTTGAATTGATATTGATGTTAGATGCGTGATCCCCAAAAACTTTGGTAATAGCTTTCAATTCTGCAACATCTCCTAATGGAGTAGATGTTCCGTGTGTGTTTATAGCATCTACTTGTTCTGGTTGTACACCTGCATCTCTTAAACAGTTAAGCATCACGCGTTCTACACCAATTCCGTCAGGATGAGGTGCTGTCATGTGATAAGCATCACTCGACATTCCTCCTCCAATAACTTCAGCATAGATTTTTGCACCACGTGCTTTGGCATGCTCATATTCTTCAAGAATCAAAGCACCACCACCTTCTCCTAGAACAAAACCATCTCTGGTAGCGTCAAAAGGTCTGGAGGCTGTTTCGGGGCTTTCATTTCTTGTTGATAAAGCGTGCATCGCATTAAACCCTCCCATACCAGCAATAGTAACTGCAGCTTCACTTCCTCCTGTCACAATGATATCACAATGTCCTAAACGTATATAATTTAAGGCATCAATCATTGCATTTGCTGAAGAAGCACATGCAGAAACTGTGGTATAGTTCGGTCCCATAAAACCATTACGAATAGAAATGTGACCAGGAGCGATATCGGCGATCATTTTAGGAATGAAGAAAGGATTGAAACGTGGCGTTCCATTACCTCTGGCATAGCCAATTACTTCTTCCTGAAAAGTCTCTAATCCACCAATTCCGGCACCCCAGATAACACCCACTCTAAATTTATCAACTTTTTCAAGATCGATTGCAGCATCTTTTATCGCTTCTTCAGAAGAGATAATAGCATACTGCGCAAATTTATCAAGTTTGCGTGCTTCTTTCCTATCAAAATAGTCTGTGGGATTGTAATTTTTGACTTCGCAAGCAAATTTAGTCTTGAAATTTTCGGTGTCAAAATAAGTAATGGGAGCGCAACCGCTCTTTCCGTTTACTAATCCATCCCAATATTCATCAATATTGTTACCGATAGGCGTTAATGCACCTAGGCCTGTGACTACAACTCGCTTAAGGATCATACTTTGTTGTGAAGTTATTACTTTGCGTCTTCAATATAAGATATTGCTTGACCTACAGTAGCTATGTTTTCAGCTTGGTCATCTGGAATCTGAATATCGAATTCTTTTTCGAATTCCATAATCAATTCTACGGTGTCTAGCGAATCTGCGCCTAGATCATTTGTGAAGCTAGCTTCATTTACAACCTCGTTTTCGTCTACACCTAATTTGTCAACGATTATCGCTTTTACTCTTGATGCAATGTCTGACATAATTTTAATTTTTAATTTTTAATTTAGGAGGCAAAAATAAAAAACTTTATTTTAAAACCCCATAATCCCGTAAAAATGTATTTGTGTTTTTATCAAATATAGGGAAGTATTGGCTTTTTGCTGCCTAAAATTGAATAATAATTATTTTTTTTGTGCTCTCTAATTAACAACCTTTCACATTATGAAGCGTATTATAATTTTTGCTTCCGGCTCTGGTACCAATGCCGAAAATATCATCAAATACTTCCACAAGCGAAAAATTGCCGAGGTGACACATGTGTTCTCTAACAACCTGCGTGCCAAAGTATTAAAACGTGCTCATGACCTTAAAGTAAAGGCTTTACACTTTGACAAAGAGGCATTTTATGTGACAAATGATGTGCTTAATATTCTAAAAGATGCCAAACCTGACATAATTGTATTGGCTGGATTTTTATGGATTTTTCCAAAAAAAATCATAGAGGCGTTCCCAGATAAGGTAATAAATATTCATCCTGCACTACTACCAAAATATGGTGGAAAAGGAATGTATGGGCGTCATGTTCATGAAGCAGTAGTAAGAAATAAAGAAAAAGAAAGCGGAATAACTATTCATTATGTAAATGAGAATTATGACGAAGGAGCCATTATCTTTCAGGCTAAAACAGTAGTTAATGAAGAAGATTCTGCAGAAGATGTGGCAAATGCAATTCATCTATTAGAATATAAACATTTCCCAGTCGTTATAGAAAAGGTGCTAGGTTTGAGGGATAAGGTTTGAGGTAGTAATAAGTATTTGAGAGGTGAGTTGGTGAGAATTAATAATGGCGTTCGAGCGGGCTATTCGTTATATCTTTTTATTTTGTACCCTTCGAGAACCTCAGGACACAAAAATAAAAAGGATGCCACTGCTATCCCTAACGCAAAAACCTGGTTTAAAAAGAAAAACATCTATCAACCCGCAACAATCAACTATTAACTAAACGATGGCAAAAAAAGAAAAATTTTATGTAGTCTGGGAAGGTCACCGACCAGGAATTTATACCAAATGGGACGATTGTAAGGCTGCAGTAAAGGGATATCCGAATGCAAAATATAAGTCTTTCGAATCTTTTGATGTTGCAAAAAAAGCATACAATGGAGATTATGAGGATTACAAAGGAAAGACCAAGCCAAAAAAAATACTTACGACAGATCAGTTATCAAAAATAGGAGAACCCAATCTATATTCTATCGCGGTAGACGCAGCTTCAAGTGGTAATCCTGGTATTATGGAGTATCGTGGAGTCGATACCCAGACAGAAAAACAATTGTTTCATCAGGGGCCTTTTAAGCAAGGCACCAATAATATAGGAGAGTTTTTGGCGCTGGTTCATGGATTGGCATATCTTAAAAAGAAAAATAGTGACCGTATTATTTACTCAGATTCAAAAATAGCTATAGGATGGGTAAAGCAAAAAACCTGTAAAACAAAACTCAAGAGAACTACCAAAAATGCAGCAATGTTTGATTTGGTGGATCGTGCAATACAATGGCTTAAGGAAAACAATTACACTACAAAGATTGTAAAATGGGAAACCAAAGCCTGGGGCGAAATACCTGCAGATTTTGGCAGAAAATAACCTTATGTAATTATCTGGCCGCTACTTAAAAGTAAAACGTATATTTGCAAAAAAATTATACGCTATTTTTATGAGCAAATTATTGATTGTAGGTTCTGTAGCCTTTGATGCTATTGAGACTCCATTTGGAAAAACAGATAAAATTTTGGGTGGGGCAGCACCTTATATTGCACTTTCTGCATCTAATTTTAACATCGCTTCTGCAATTGTTTCAGTTGTTGGAGAGGATTTCCCCAAGGATTATTTTAAAACATTAGAAGAGAAAAATGTAGATACTTCGGCCATTGAAATTGTAAAAGGAGGAAAAACCTTTTTCTGGAGCGGCAAATATCACAACGACTTGAACTCTAGAGATACATTAGATACGCAACTTAATGTACTTGCTGATTTTAATCCTGTGGTTCCTAATACCTATAAAGATGCTGAAATTGTAGTATTAGGTAATCTAAATCCGCTGGTTCAGCTTAGCGTTTTAGAACAGCTTACCACAAAACCAAAGCTTGCTATTTTAGACACTATGAATTTCTGGATGGAGGAAGCTTTCATAAAAGATCTTAAAAAAGTAATCGAAAAGGTAGATGTGATTACCATCAATGATGAAGAAGCTAGACAATTAAGCGGAGAATATTCTTTGGTAAAAGCTGCAAGAGTAATCGAAAAAATGGGCCCTGAATATGTAGTGATTAAGAAAGGAGAACATGGAGCATTATTGTTTCATGAAGAACAGATTTTCTTTGCACCCGCCTTGCCGTTAGAAGAAGTTTTTGATCCAACAGGAGCTGGAGACACCTTTGCAGGAGGTTTTGCAGGTTATTTGACAAAGACTGGAGATATTTCTTTCGAGAATATGAAAAATGCGATTATTCATGCCTCAAACCTAGCTTCGTTCTGTGTAGAAAAATTTGGAACAGAGCGGATGGAGAATTTGGATAGGGAAGAAGTTCAGAAAAGGTTGCAACAGTTTAAAGAATTAACGCAATTTGAAATAGAATTGTCTTAATATAATAATGGGGCCTTTAAACAATGTTTATGGGCCTTTTTTAGTTATAGTTTACTCAACACAACAACTTAGAATTTTTGGAATACAATGAGTGATGCGTTAAAACACGAATGCGGAATCGCATTTATACGACTACTAAAACCATTAGCCTATTATAAAGAAAAATACGGCAGTGCATTTTATGGGGTTAATAAAATGTACCTAATGATGGAAAAACAGCACAATCGAGGTCAGGACGGTGCTGGATTTGCAAGCATTAAACTTGATACTCCTCCTGGCGAGCGATATATCAGTAGAGTGCGTTCTAGCGCTGCACAACCAATTCAGGACATCTTTTCCCAGATAAATGATAGAATAAACAAAGAACTTGTTGAACATCCCGAGTATACCGATAATGTTGCGCTTCAGAAAAAAAACATACCATATATAGGAGAAGTTTTATTGGGACATGTACGCTACGGAACCTTTGGAAAAAATAGTGTAGAAAGTGTTCATCCATTTCTAAGACAAAATAACTGGATGCATCGTAACCTAATTGTTGCTGGTAATTTTAATATGACCAATAATGATGTCTTGTTCGATAACCTTGTAAGATTAGGGCAGCATCCAAAAGACAAGGTGGATACAGTAACTGTAATGGAAAAGATAGGTCATTTTCTTGATTCTGAAGTGGCAAAACTGTATAAACAACTTAAAAAAGAAGGGTATAATAAGATCGATGCGTCTCCCCAAATTGTAGAGCGATTAAATGTTGCTAAGATTCTTAGAAAATCATCAAGAGATTGGGATGGCGGTTATGCAATGGCAGGAATGTTAGGGCATGGCGATGCATTTGTTTTACGAGACCCTGCCGGAATCAGACCTGCATATTATTATAAAGATGATGAGGTGGTAGTGGTTGCTTCAGAAAGGCCTGTAATACAAACGGTATTTAACGTTCCTTTCGAAGAAGTCGTAGAATTAAACCCAGGGAAAGCGATTATTGTAAAGAAGAATGGCGATACGACCATAAAGAAAATTATTGATCCGTTAGAACGTAAAGCGTGCTCTTTTGAGCGTATTTACTTTTCGAGAGGAAGTGATGCCGAAATTTACAAAGAGAGAAAAGATCTTGGTAAGCTGATCATGCCTCAGGTTTTACAAGAAATTAATCATGACACCGTTAATACTGTTTTTTCTTTTATTCCGAATACTGCCGAAACTTCTTTTTACGGAATGGTAGAAGCAGCACAGGATGAACTCAATAAACAGAAAAACGAAACAATCCTATCTGAAAAGGAGACATTAACCGATGAGCGGTTGTCTGAAATTCTTTCTTCGAGATTAAGAACAGAAAAAATAGCCATCAAAGATGCCAAGCTTAGAACATTTATAACAGAAGACAGCAGTAGGGATGATCTGGTGGCCCATGTGTATGATGTGACTTATGGAGTAGTACAACCTGAAGATAATTTGGTAATAATCGACGATAGTATAGTGCGGGGAACCACACTCAAGAAAAGTATTATCAAAATGATGGACAGATTGAAACCTAAAAAGATCGTTATTGTCTCATCGGCACCTCAAATTCGTTATCCAGACTGTTACGGAATTGATATGGCACGGTTAGAAGGTCTAATTGCTTTTAAGGCAGCACTTGAACTTTTAAAAGAAAACGGAAACTACGATTTGGTAGAAAAAGTATACGATAAATGCAAGGCCCAAGAAAATCTTGAAGATGCTGAAGTTCAGAATTTTGTAAAAGAAATTTATGATGGTTTTTCTGATCAGGAAATAAGCGATAAAATAGCCGAATTGTTGAGCGATAAAACGGTGAACGCAGAGGTGAGAATTATTTATCAAACCGTTGAAAACCTGCGCCAAGCTTGCCCTAAGAACCTAGGAGATTGGTATTTTACAGGAAATTATCCAACAGTTGGAGGAAACAGGGTAGTAAATAAAGCATTTATAAATTTCTTTGAAGGTAAAAACGAAAGAGCTTACTAAAAAGCATAAAAAAATTGATGTTAAAAATGGTTAATTTGTGTATTTCAACAAGTATTTTGACCTTTCATCTAAAACATTTTTTCACAATGAATTTCCGTCTTATATTAGCAAAGCCATAGCATAAGTAGGTTAAGTTCATGGTAGATTTGGGGCAAAAAAAGGTGGACTTTCCACCTTTTTTTATTTTAGAACATTTCGTAATTATTTATATATAAAAAGAGTCGCAATTTGCGACTCTTTTGTTTTTTCTATCTAGAAAAGGGATTACTTAATTTATTTCCCTTGTGCGTATCTACTTGAAACCTCGTTCCAATCGATTACATTAAAGAATGCAGAGATATAATCAGGACGACGATTTTGGTAATTTAAATAATATGCATGCTCCCAAACATCGATACCCAAAACAGGAGTTCCTCCACAACCAACTTTAGGCATCAAAGGATTATCTTGATTAGGTGTCGAACATATTTCTACTTTACCACCCGAGTGTACACATAACCAAGCCCATCCCGAACCAAAACGTGTAGCTGCAGCCTTAGCAAAAGCATCTTTAAAAGCATCAAAAGAGCCATAAGCAGCAGTTATTGCATCTGCAAGCTCTCCCGAAGGTTTTCCGCCTCCGTTAGGAGACATTACCTCCCAAAATAAATTGTGATTGTAATACCCACCACCATTATTTCTAACTGCCGTATTAGACATATCAAGATTGATAAGGATGTTTTCTATAGTCTTACCATCAAGATCCGTACCTTCAATAGCAGCATTTAATTTGGTTGTATATCCAGCATGATGTTTATCATGATGAATTTCCATGGTACGGGCATCTATATGAGGTTCTAACGCATCAAAGGCGTAGTTTAATTTTGGTAATTCGAATGACATATTTTACTTTATTTGATTAATAAAAAAATGAAAATGACACCAAATTTAACAATTAGAGTGATGAATAAAAATTAATAATTGTTATAAATTAATTAAAACAGATATAAGTGTTATACAGAAGAGCAAACTCACTTTATTATATATATAAACACAATAAAAATAACTGCTTTTAGTATTTTAGTAAAAAAAGAATTTGGAACCTAATAATGCCTTTACCATATATAATGCTGCTGCCGGTGCCGGTAAAACCTACACGTTGGTAAAAGAATATTTAATAACACTACTAAAAGGAGGTTTTAGAGACAGTTATAAAAATATATTAGCAATAACCTTTACTAATAAAGCCGTGGCCGAAATGAAAACCAGGGTGCTAGAAAACCTGGTAGCTATTAGTGATCCTAATACTCCTTCAGAGTATCATGACCTGCTAAAAGATCTTGTTTCTGAAACAAAAATCCCTGAACAAAAACTCAAAAAAAGAGCAAGTAAAATCTTAAAAAGTATTCTTCATAACTATGCGGCTTTTGACATTGTAACGATAGATACATTTACACACCGAGTGATTAGGACTTTTGCACATGACTTAGGGATCCCAATGAATTTTGAGATTGAAATGGATACAGAGACGCTAATAGAGGAAGCTGTAGATGCGGTAGTGGCCAAAATTGGATTAGATACTGTTCTTACCAAACTAATTATCAATTTTGCAATAAGTAAACTCGAGGATGATAAAAGCTGGGATATAACACTAGAACTTAATAAAGTTGCCAGGCTTTTATTTAGTGAAAATGACCGCGAGCACCTTAATCGTATTTCTGACAAAGCAATAAGTGATTTTGAGAACGTCAAAAAGAAATTGACTCAAAATATAACTGAGCTTCAAAAACAAGTCATTTTAAATGCAGAACAAGTACTTAAATTGATTGAAAGTAAAGGGCTAGAACATACTGACTTTACCAGAGGATGGGTTCCAGGACATTTTCAAAAGCTTGCTCAAGGAGAAACAGCTATAGATTTTAAGGCTGCTTGGAAACAAGATGTACATAATGCTTCTTTTTATGGTGTAAAACTAGACCAGCATAAAAAAGAACAAATTGATCATATTCGACCAAATATTGAAGAAGCTTTTCTAAAAACCAAACAACAGTTAATACAGATACGCTTTTTTAAAAATTGTGTCAAAAACCTGACGCCACTTTCAGTTTTGAATGCAATTAATCAGGAATTGCTAAAAATTAAAAAAGAAAAGAGGATTCTGCTTATATCAGAGTTTAATTCGATTATAAGTAAAAGTATTCAAGGTCAGCCCGCACCATTTATCTATGAGCGATTAGGAGAACGATATCGAGATTATTTTATTGATGAATTTCAGGATACATCAGAGTTACAATGGAGTAATTTGATTCCACTTGTCGATAATGCAGTTGCTACAGAAACACTCGCTGGGAAGAGAGGAAAAATAACCATCGTTGGCGATGCAAAGCAGGCTATTTATAGATGGAGAGGAGGTAAACCAGAACAATTCATCGAATTATCGTCTGATCAAAATCCGTTTTCAGTGAAGCAAAAGCTGGTTTTTAATCTACCCAGGAATTATCGAAGCCATGAACAGATTGTTAAGTTTAACAACAGTTTTTTTACATTTTTATCTAGCGATTTTAGTAACGAAAAACATAAAGAACTCTATTTGCAAGGCAATAGTCAAGAAGTAAATTCTAAGAAAGAAGGTTACGTAGAGATTTCTTTTATTAAGGCTAAAAATATTGCAGAAGAACATGAGATTTATCCTCAAAAAGTATATGAAATAGTCCTCGAGCTTCAAAAAAAAGGGTATAAACCTAAAGATATTTGTATTATCGTAAGGAAGCAAAAAGAAGGAGTTGCAATTTCAGATTTTCTTACAGAAAAAGGGGTTTCAATAATTTCTTCAGAAACATTATTAATTAAAAACTCACCAGAGGTAGCCTTTATAGTAGATTTAATGACATGGTTTATACAACCAGACAACGTTTTGGCAAAAATCAACATGTTGCATTTCCTTTCAAAAGACATTGCAAAACATGCAAGGCATTCGTTTTTACAGAAAATGATAATGACCAACAGATTCGAGTTTGAATTGGGTTTAAAATCCTTAGGAATAGATTTTAGTTTTGATCAATTAGCACTCAAACCTTTTTATGACGCTATAGAGTATATTATAGGTTGTTTCAATTTAGCAAAAACAACCCCAGCCTATGTGCAGTTCTTTTTAGATGTCATATTTATGTATTCTCAAAAACATACCGAAGGTATGATAGGGTTTCTTTCATATTGGAACGATAAAAAAAATAAACTTAGTATAGTTGCTCCAGAAACCGAGGATGCTGTAAGGATAATGACAATACATAAGTCCAAAGGATTAGAATTCCCTTGCGTGATTTACCCATATGCCAACGAAGACCTCTACAGGGAGATAGACCCCAAAACCTGGCTTCCTGTTAATAAAGAAGAATACCTCGGTTTTGAGGAAGTTTTTATTGATTATAACAAAAACATTGAGGATTATGGGGCTCATGCACAAAAAATCGTCGCAACCAGAAATGCACAGCTAGAACTGGATACTATCAATTTACAATATGTGGCGCTTACTAGGGCCAAAGAACAATTATATGTGATTTCAAAGCTAGATTTGACAAGCAAGGGACAAAGTAACCCCAATAGATTCTCAGGTAAACTTATTGCATACTTAAAGGACATTGGGCAATGGAATCAAGAAAATAATGAGTATTCGTTTGGAAACCCTTTGAAACCTTCAGTTAAAAAATTAGAAATCAAAGAGTCAGAAGAGATCTTAAAACTTGCTCATTTTGATGACTCTACAAAAACCTATAAAGTACATATTGTTACTAATTCTGGAAAGTTATGGGATACAGCTCAAAAAAATGCCATAGAGAAGGGAAACTTAATACATGATTTAATGGCGTCTGTTCATACCATTGAAGATGTCCAGAGAGTAATAGAAGAAGCTTATAGAAGAGGAGAAATTACTGTTTCTGAAAAGGAAACGTTGACCTATGAAATACAAAGAGTTGTAAATCACCCTAAATTATCAAAATATTTTTTGAAAGAAAATAAGGTATATAATGAACGAGATATCATTTTTGAAGGACGGTTTTTTCGCCCAGATAAAATTGTGATCGACAAAAATAATCACACTACCATAATCGATTACAAGACTGGTGTTTATAAAGATTTGCACGCCCAGCAAATACAAAAATATACTGATATTCTAGAAAATATAGGATATACCGTTGAAGAAAAAATTCTTATTTATTTTAATGAGGATATTACTTTAAAATATATATAAATTAAGTGTCATTTTTATAATTACTAAAAGAAATTTAAGGATAAAAGGTATTTTTATCTTATAATTGTACCATAATTGTTGAGATAAACACTATTATTTTTATCTAAAAAGGTTAATATTTTTGTTTTTTGAAGGGTTAAGATACTGTGAGAAAAAACTTTAAGACCCTTGAAAACGGTGATATTTACTGGCCTGTTAAGAAAAATTTATTAGATTTATCTTTGACAGTTATGTTTAACATATTACATTTGCTCTAATTAACACTTAAAAATTAAATTATTGAATATGAAACATCTTAGCAGATTTTTAGTTGCTTCGTTACTAGTACTAGGGGTTAGTACTGCGAATGCACAAGATGAAAACAATCCTTGGGCGGTTTCTATAGGCATTAACGCCGTTGACATCTTTCCTACTGGAGGAGATCTTCCTTACCAAGGAGAAATTTTCGACGAATACTTTAATGCTAGTGACCACTGGAACATCCTTCCTTCTGTTTCAAAAGTATCTGTTGGTAGATATATAGGAGACGGATTTACTTTCACAGTTTCTGGGTCGGTTAACAAAATAGAAAATTTAGGTGAATTACGTGATGGAACTGCTGTAGAGGCAGATGATTTATCTTATTATGCTGCTGATGGTAGAATTAGCTATAGCTTAAAAAATGCTTTAAAAACAGGTTGGTTTGACCCTTACTTAGGTGTAGGTGGTGGATATACTTGGGTTGATGAAATAGGTGCAGGAACTTTAAACGGTTCTTTAGGTTTTAATATTTGGTTAACCGAAAACTTAGCATTCAACCTTCAATCTACTTATAAGCATGTATTCGAGGATTACGAAGTAAGTAACTATCCTCCAACTCACTTCCAGCATTCTGCAGGTCTTACTTTCGCTTTCGGAGGTAAAGATACAGATGGTGACGGTGTATACGATAAAGATGATGAGTGTCCAGACGTTCCTGGTTTAGAGGAATTCAACGGATGTCCTGATACAGACGGTGATGGTATCACTGATGCTAAAGATGACTGTCCTGATACTGCAGGTACTGCAGAATTCAACGGATGTCCTGATACAGACGGTGATGGTGTACCAGATCCTAAAGATGAGTGTCCTACTGAAGCTGGTTTAGCTGAACTTAATGGATGTCCTGATGCTGATGGTGATGGAATCGCTGATGCTAAAGACGGTTGTCCAAATGAAGCAGGTCCTGCTGAGAACAACGGATGTCCTTTCCAAGATAAAGATGGTGACGGTGTATTAGATAAAGATGATAACTGTCCTGACGTTGCTGGTACTGTTGCAAACAACGGATGTCCTGAAGTAACTGAAGAAGTACAGAAAACTCTTAATGAGTACGCTGCTCAAGTATTATTTGACTCAGGTAAGTCTTCAATCAAAGACGAGTCTACAAAAATACTTAACGATATCATCGCAATCTTAAAAGAGTATCCTACAGCTAAGTTTACAATTGAAGGACATACTGATAGTGCTGGTAGTGCAAAACTTAACCAGAGATTATCTGACTCTAGAGCGAATGCAGTTAAGAACTTCTTAGTAGAAAATGGAGTTGATCAGTTTAGATTATCTGCTGTTGGTTACGGAGAAGATAGACCAATCGCTACTAACAAAACTAGAGCTGGTAGAGCTAAAAACAGACGTGTAGAGATTAACTTAAATAAATAAGATTAGATCTCACAATAAATAATAAATTGTAAAAACGTCCCGATTTATCGGGACGTTTTTTATTTTTAGAAAATCGAATGATGATTAAAATTATAAATGTTTGAAAAGTTTTCTAAAAGAAGTATTATTAGAAGTCCACACTACTACAGATAAGATCAGTGATCTTGTATTTTTGGTGCCCAGTAAAAGAGCAGGTTTGTTTCTTAAAAAAGAACTTCTAGAGCTTTATACAAACAAAACTATTTTTGTTCCTGAAATCCTTAGCATAGAAGAATTTATAACCAAAGTATCTGGATTACAACAAATAGATAATATTCAGTCCTTATTCGAATTCTACGAAACGTACCTACATACAAATTCTCATTTAGAAAAAGAAGATTTTGAAACCTTCAGTAATTGGGCGCAAACTTTAATTTATGATTTTAATGAGATCGATAGATATTGTATCGATCACAAAAGTTTTTTTGCATACTTATCTGGGATACAGGATTTAAATCATTGGTATTTACAGAAAGAAAAAACAGAGCTGATCCAGAATTATATAAAATTCTGGGAAAGCCTCTTAGACTATTATGATGGTTTTAAAGAGAGCCTATTAGCAAAAAAAATTGGGTATCAAGGATTACTTTATAGAAAAGCTTCCGAGGATATTCATGAGTATATTAAAACTGAAAATAGAAAACATGTTTTAGTTGGGTTTAATGCATTAAACAATGCAGAGCAACGTATTTTTCAGACGCTCTTAGACGCTGGCTTGGCCGAGTCTTATTGGGATGGAGATCAGTTTTTCCTTGATAATATATATCATGAGGCTTCTTTATTTCTGCGAACTTATAAAGAGCAATGGGGATATTATAAAAGCAATCCTTTTAAATGGGTAAATGATAACTTTTCAAAAGAAAAGGATATTAAACTAATCGGGGTGCCTAAAAATGTGGGTCAAGCCAAATCCATAGGCAAGATACTTGCTGGCATTCCTAAGTCAGACATAGAAAAAACGGCTTTAGTCTTGGCAGATGAGAGTCTACTTCAGCCAATGCTAAACTCCCTGCCAAATACTGTGGATTCTATTAATATTACTATGGGGTTACCCCTTAAAGATGTACCTATTTCTGGTTTTTTTGAACTATTATTTGATCTTCACAAAAACGATAATACCAGGGGCGTATATTTCAAATCAGCTCTAGAAATCTTAAGTAGCCTTCCTTCCTATAGGTTATTAGGACCGATCTCAAAACATTTGACAACAAACATTTCAAAAGAAAATATAGTTTATATAACGTTAAACAAACTTCAGGAACTGGTTAGTGACAAGGAAAAAGAAGTTATTCAATTAATATTTGAGCCATGGAAAGATGTAACCATGGCCTTAGATAATTGCAGAAAAATAATACAATTACTCAAAGAAAGTATAGGAAAGGACGGCAATGCACTAGAGTTAGAGTATGTATACCATTTTCATTTGGTATTTAACAAGTTAACCACTTTGCATAGTAGTTATGACTATCTTACTACCCTAGGAGCACTACATACCTTATATAAAGATATTTTGACAACAGAATCGTTAGATTTCTCTGGCGAACCTTTTATTGGATTGCAGCTCATGGGAATGCTGGAATCAAGATGCCTTGATTTTGAAACAGTAATTATTAGTTCGGTAAATGAAGGAATCCTACCCGCAGGAAAGAGCACCAATTCTTTTATTCCGTATGACTTAAAAAGAGCCTATAATCTTCCAACTTACAAAGAAAAAGATGCGATATATACATATCACTTTTATCGATTAATACAGCGTGCAAAGAACATATATTTGATTTATAATACTGAGGATGAAGGAGTAGGTGGTGGAGAGAAAAGTAGATTTTTACTTCAATTAGAGATTGATAAAAGACCCAATCATAAAATTTTAAAATATACCGTTTCATCAGAAGTGCCAAAACTAACAAATGAACCACTACAAGTTGAAAAAAATGAAGAAATCCTTCAAAAGTTAAAAGAACTTGCGGCACATGGATTATCTCCCTCTGCCCTCACCTCGTATATAAGAAATCCCATTGATTTTTATTATAAATATGTTCTTGCGATCAAAGAGACCGATGTGGTCGAAGAAACTATTGCAGCAAATACGCTGGGAACGGTAATTCATAATACCCTCGAAACATTTTATAAACCTCTAGAGAATACTTTTCTTACAAAAGAAGAGATTCAGAAAATGAAAACAAATATCGACCGAGAGCTTCAGTATCAGTTTAAGCAAGAGTATTCCCAACTTGACATTACCCAAGGGAAAAACTTATTGATTTTTGAGGTGGCTAAGCGATATATCCATAATTTCCTTACCTCTGAAGAGAAATTATTGAATAATGCAGCCCAGTTGAAGATACTGTCTATAGAGAGCAACTTGAAAACACAAATAAAAATTCCGGAGCTCGATTTTCCTATCTATATTAAAGGAAAAGTAGACCGAATAGATGAATTGGACGGTAAGGTAAGGGTCATAGATTATAAAACCGGAAAAGTGAACAAAGGAGAGATTGTATTGATGAATTGGGAAGAAATTACCGAAGATTATAAATATAGTAAAGCTATTCAAATATTGGCTTATGGATATATGCAGCAAAACGAAAACCCCGCTGCTGAAGGATTTCAAGCAGGTATAATTTCATTTAAAAACCTCCAGGAGGGATTTATGAGATTTGGTACTAAAGAGAGCATAAGAAGTAAACCAAATCATGAAATCACTACCGAAGTGCTTGATGAATATTTGGTACAATTAAGAAAGTTGATCTTAGAGATTTTTAATATTGAAGCCCCTTTCACAGAAAAAGAAGTGTAATCATGATCACCAGTAATAAAAATATCGTCTTAGAAGGGAGACATCAAAGGCCTATTTTAACAGACGTTTTCTACTCGCCAAATCACAAGAAAAAACCAATCGTAGTTTTTTGTCATGGATATAAAGGTTTTAAGGACTGGGGTGCATGGGATTTGGTGGCAGAAGCATTTGCGAATGCAGGTTTTTTCTTTGTAAAATTTAATTTTTCATATAACGGTGGCACTGTGGAGCAGCCTATAGATTTTCCCGATCTCGAAGCTTTTGGAAACAATACATATATCAAAGAATTGGATGACCTGGAAACAGTTATTGACTGGGTAACGAGCGATTTTGAGTATAAAGATGAAGTGAATACCAGCAAAATTACTCTTATTGGTCATTCTAGAGGTGGCGGAATTGTAACGATCAAAGCTTCAGAAGACAAAAGAATAAGTAAACTGATCTCTTGGGCGAGTGTTTCAGATTATAAAGATCGTTTCCCTAAAGGGCAAGCTTTCGAGTTATGGAATAAAAATGGCGTTTACTATATCCAAAACGGTAGAACCAAACAGCAAATGCCACACTACCTGGAGTTCTATACTTCATTTGTTGAAAATGAAGAACGACTTACAATTTCGAAAGCTGCAAAAAATATAAAAATCCCTCACCTCATCGTTCATGGTACCCAAGACCCTACTGTAAATTTGCAAGAAGGTAAAAATATCAATTCCTGGAATCCAAATAGTGAACTCCTTTTGGTCGAGAGTGCCGACCATGTTTTTGGGGCAAAACACCCTTGGGGTCAGGATCAAATGCCGGATCATTTAAAGGAAATCACCTTAAAATCAATTGATTTTGCAATACTTTAACAAGAAACAAGAGGTGAACACATAATTTTTATGCATTTTTTTTGTTTATTTGTTAACATGAAGTCAAACCAACATATTATAGCATCTATTTTTTTGGTGTTGTTCAGCTTTATGCAATTAGCTGATCTTCACGTTCTGGATCATGATGCTAATGATGTTGATTGTAATGTATGTCAACTAGCTTCAGAAAACCATAGTGATGGTTATATCGGCGTAGATATTGTAGAAACCCCTTGTGTGATTACAATTCCTGCAGATGTTGTTCGATCCAATTATGAACAACGCTATTTTGATACTTCCACGAACTACTCTTTCTTAAATAAGGCACCACCTACTGCCTAGTTTTTGTTTATTCATTCTTAATTGACCTATTTACTAGCACATTTTAATAACCGCTAGTTTATTTTATTATTTATTCAAATGAAAAGATTCACTTTTACTTTGGTGTTTCTTTTAGGTGTACTCTTTTTATCAGCACAAGATTGCGATAAAACACTTACTGGTCAGGTAATTGATTTTCATGACGGAGTACCTCTAGAAGAGGCAACAATAACCTTTAATAACAAAACAATTGTGACCGATAGCAATGGTACATATACAATTAATAATTTGTGTGCGGTATCCTATGCATTTACGGTATCTCATGTAGATTGTAATTCTCAGGTATTTACAATAGATATATCTAAAGTCTCAAACAAAGATTTTTATTTAGAACATCATTTGAACGAATTAGACGAAGTAAAAGTAGATGGAGACAAAACGACAAAGACTTCCTCTTCACAAGAAGAAACCATTAATAAGAATATCATAGAGCGGTATAGTAGTGGATCTTTGGGTGATGCTTTAAAAGAAATTACGGGAGTATCTTCATTAAACACAGGATCTACAATTGTAAAACCAGTTATTCAGGGACTTAATGGAAGCCGTGTTTTGATTATGAATAATGGGGTAAGAATGCAAGATATGGAGTGGGGAGATGAACATGCACCTAATATCGATATTAATGCTGCAGGTAAAATTACTGTGGTAAAAGGGGCCTCGGCCCTTAAATATGGTGGTGATGCTATTGGAGGTGTAATTATTATGGAATCTAATAAAGCTCCTGCAAAGGATACTATATTTGGAAAAACATTGCTTACGGGTAGTAGTAACGGGCGAGGT
Organism: uncultured Aquimarina sp.; assembly: GCA_947496555.1. Classification (GTDB taxonomy): domain Bacteria; phylum Bacteroidota; class Bacteroidia; order Flavobacteriales; family Flavobacteriaceae; genus Aquimarina. Next base: position 79,028 of record CANMDH010000013.1, read on the forward strand.
GGTTCTCTGACTTCAGAATTAATCAGAAGCTACGAAAATGGCTGGTTTTTTAAAGGGCAAGGTACATTAAAGCGATTTGGAGACGTAGAAGCACCAGACTATGTGCTGTCTAATACTGGTGTTTTCGAAAAAGGAGTTTCTGCTACTTTTGGTGTAAACAAATTTACTTATGGTTGGGATGCTTACTATTCTTTTTATCAAAATGAAATAGGAGTATTGGCCGCTTCACATATTGGTAATATAGATGATCTAATCGCATCGATTAATAGTGGTCAACCTGATATCATTAGAGATTTTACCTATGATATCGAAAATCCAAAACAAGAGGTTACACATCACTTAGGTCGATTACGATATTTTAAAAGATTTGAAAAATTAGGTAAATGGACCACACAATACGATTTTCAACTCAATCAAAGGTTCGAGTTTGATATTAGAAGAACTCAAGAACGAAGTGAAATCCCTAGTATTGATTTAGAGCTGACTACACATACGGTAACTTCAGATTTTGAGTTTGATTCAAAACCAAATTATAAATTCACAACGGGGATATTAGTAAGATATCAAGAAAATTTTGCAAACCCTCTTACTGGTGTACGACGTTTGATCCCCGATTATGACAAGTATGATGTCGGAGCATTTATAACCGGAGAATATGATCTAAATGATAATGTAATACTTGATGCAGGTGTGCGATATGATTTTAATCGAATAGATGCGCAAAAATTTTACCTGAATGGGCGATGGGAAGATAGAGGATACGAACAAGATTTTTCGGATATCGTTGTCGACAGGAATGTTACAGGATCTCAATTATTAACTAACCCCGTCTTTGATTATCACAACATTTCTGCTACGGCTGGGGTTCAATATACGTTTAAAGATGAGTATCAATTTCGTGCTAATTATGCACTGTCACAAAGAGCTCCTAATCCTTCAGAACTATTTAGTGACGGCTTGCATCACTCTGCCGCCAGAATAGAATTAGGAGATTTAAGAATTGATCAGGAAACTTCGCATAAATTGTCGTTTTCACTTATAAAGAACAATAAAAAATGGGGATGGGAGATTGCCCCGTATGCTAATTTTATAAAGGACTATATTCTTCTTGAACCGGTGGATACCGAGTTAACTATTAGAGGAGCATTCCCGGTATGGGAGTATAGACAAACCGATGCACGACTACTTGGTATAGATGCCAAGTTATATGCAAATTGGCATTCAAATTGGAGAACAGATCATAACTTTTCTTTAGTTAAAGGTCACGAAACCGATGATGAGCAGGCTTTAATTAACATGCCAGCCCCTAATTTTAATAACAAAATCACTTTTGCTAAACCAGATTGGTATGACTTTACGGTTTCACTAGAAAGTCAGTATCACTTTAGACAGAATGAATTTCCTTCTAATATCACGGTGTTTTCGCCCGATGCGGGAGAAAATGTATTGTTAGAAGTTAACACTCCTCCAGACGCATATCATTTACTGCATTTGGATACAGGCATGAAATTTAAGCTTGGAACTATTAGCACATTAAATTTAGGATTAACTATCAATAACATAGCAAACACAGCATATAGAAACTACTTAAATCGTCAACGATATTTTGCCGACGATTTGGGAAGAAACTTTTTATTACGATTATCAATTAACTATTAAATTTTAAAATGATGAACTTACGTAAATTTTTAGCAATGTTTTTTGTAGGAGGAGCTCTTCTCTTAACTTCTTGTTCAGATGATGATGATTCTACACCTGTTAACGACGAAGAACTTATTACAACCATGCTAGTTACTCTTACTGATGGAACCGATACAGTTACACTTCGTTTTTATGATGAAGATGGAGCGGACGGTCCAACCGAACCAGTTCCTACGGTAAGCGGCGGTCCTTTAAAAGCAAGTACTACTTATGCTGGATCAATTAGTGTTCTTAACGAATCTGAAGATCCAGCCGAAAATGTGAATGAAGAAATAGAAGGAGAAGCAGATGAGCACCAATTTTTCTATGTTACTAACGATCTGGGTATAACCACTGCTTATACAGATCAGGAATGTGATTATAACGAAGACCCTTGTGAGGGAAGCAATGCCCGTCCTGTAGGATTAACATTTACCTTGACTACTACAGAAGATACTGGAGCTGGTAAATTAAGAGTGGTGTTAAGACATGAGCCCAACAAAGATGCTACTGGAGTATCTACAGGAGATATCACCAATGCAGGAGGAGATCCTGATATCGATTGGACATTCGATATAGGTGTTGAGTAAATTATAAAATATTTTTAGTTGAAACTTCATTTTTGAATATTTAAGTTGAGTTTTTGTGTATTAAATACATAATGAGTTTCAATGTGTAGTTACCCTCGGATGTATTCCGAGGGTTTTTCTCATTTTTTACGAAAATAGAAGACTACTTGGTATAAATTTTGATGAGTTTACAAAAAAATAATATACCTATTGCGAATTTCATTCAAAAAGCACTGAGAATATGATAATAAAAGCATGTTAAAAGCAACAAGAATGGCATCAAAAATTGATTTTCAATAAGTTAATTACAATGATTTTATGAGGATATTACGGCATCGTTAAATGTTAGTTATCATCAATATTTGCATACAATATTTAAGCGATAGCGATTATATTCGTAGCATAAAAACCGACCAAATAAACAATACAATTGAAACTATCATAATTAGTATAAGTTGAGTTTGTGTTACATACAATTAAGTTTCAATTTAGACCCTCGGAAGTAGTTAGCCGGGGGTTGTTTTTTTGTATAGATTCAAAAAAAGTCCCGTTGGGGAGCAGGACTTTTAAATAAAGGGACACTTTAATTTCTAAAAGAAAAAACCTCATTTTGCAACAACGCCTTACAAAAGAGGTTTTTCTAAACAAAATGTACTATAGGGGCAATAAATGAATTTTTTAACTAAAAAAAATTATGCATTACATATTGGCTAATCATAAAATATGTTAAGAACAAACAATAGGATATAATAAAAATACCTCCTAATAACATTTTATCTTTCAACATTTTTTTAACTATATACATCGACTTGTGTTTAATGTGTTTGTATAAATAGAACAACTAAGTATCAAAAACTCCTCTTTCTATTATTTATAATTTTTCTTAAACCCCGAAGACAGCAACATTAAATTGTTATTGTTAATTAAGGCTTTTCCGCAAAAAAACGTACACTAAACACCTCATTATCAATAGGATATTTAACCATTAGACGCTAAGTTAATAACCCCTTTCTTATGGAGTGGTTAAACGGTAAATAAAATTTAATTATTTGATAATCAATATTTTAAGAACAAAAAACATTCTAGAAAAAGTTTTAAGTATTTTTTAAGAAACATGTATTAGATACCTTTGATTCAAATCAATAGGGCAAATTATTTCATTGATTTGATACTCCACTCTAAGGATTAGAATCCAACAACAATTTATAGCATCATTAAGATATAACCGTCTATAATGGAAGAAACAAAAAATGACGTCAAGGAGATTTGTTTCAAATGAGGATGATCATATAAAGGGATTGTAGGCTTCGACACAAAATAATTTCTTATTCTTAAAAACCGAAAACAAAATGAAAAAACTCAAATTATTTGCGCTTTGCGCAGTGATCGCAGGATTCGTTTCATCCTGTAACAAAGACGAGGTTACCAGCGAAACACCGCAGGAAGAGGTGGCTGCAAAACCAACCAAGGCACAACTTACCAAGTTGTCTAATATGGGGGTAAATACAGATGATGTTAAGATTGAAAAAATTCCAATGATCGATGGTACTTTCGAGAAGCATTTGGTCTCTGGAGATATTACTATTCCGATTGCAGATTTAGAGAAATTTGCAGATTTAGAATCTCTAGAAAACGGGAACAAACAATTTCGTACAAACAACATTGTAGCACCTCAGCACCGAAATATCAGAATTTTGGGATATACAGGTGGTAGTTTTGCACTTACACCAAAGATGCAAACGGCGCTATCATGGGCAGTTTTCAATTATAATGTATTGCCTAATACGCTTAATTTTACACTTACATACGGAACCAATACAGCAGCAGCCGATATTGTTGTTTACAAAGTAACTGGTGCCGCTGGCGGACAAGCAGGATTTCCTTACAATAATGGTAAACCATACAAATGGGTGCGAATTAATTCAGGAACAGATGCTCTTTCTACCAATGTAAACGAACATGTAATTGGTCATGAGATCGGGCATTGTATTGGGTTTAGACACCAAGATTGGTATAACCGCCAAAGTTGCGGTCAAAATGTTAATGAAGGAGATGCTGGTGTAGGAGCAATTTGGATTGCAGGAACCCCTTGGTGGTCAAATGCAGATTCGATTATGTTAGCTTGTTTTGGAGCTAACGAAGACGGTGAACTTACGGCTTCAGATAAGGATGCATTAAATATTCTTTATTAATAAAAAGGAGCTTGAAAAGAAAGGTAAATCCCTAGAGTTGTCTCTGGGGATTTATTCTTAAATCAAGCCTGTTATCATCAACCTTTTGTTCTTGTAAACTTCAGAAAACAAGACATTTAATTACTCTTAAAACTCAGATAAAATGAAAAAACTTAAACTAGTATCGTTTTGTATTATTGCAATAACGTTCGTTTCTTCTTGTAACAAAGAAGAAATCAGTACAGAAATTCCGCAACAGCAAAAAAATGAACCTACGCAGGCTCAATTGGATAAATTATCTAGTCTAAATATAGAAACTAAAGATGTCACAATAGAAAATATTCCTATGATCGACGGTTCTTTTGAGAAACACTTGGTTTCAGGAGATATTACCATTTCTGTTACAGCGTTAGAGAAGTATTCAGATTTAGAATCTGTAGACAATGGTAGTAAACAATATAGAGCACCATACATCGTCGCACCTCGATATAGAAATATTAGAATTCTGGGCTATACAGGAAGTGGTTTTGCACTAACTTCAAAAATGCAAACAGCCCTATCGTGGGCAGTATTCAATTATAATGTATTACCCAATACCCTTAATTTTACTCTTTCTTACGGAACCGATGTAGCCGCAGCTGATATTGTAGTGTACAAAGTAAATGGCGGGGCAGGAGGATCTGCCGGATTTCCTTCAGTTGATGGTAAACCGTATAAATGGTTAAGAATTAATTCGGGTACAGATGCCTTTAGTACCAATGTAAATGAGCATGTGATTGGGCACGAAATAGGGCATGCTGTGGGATTAACACATCCAGGTTCTGGGATCTGGATACCAGGTACACCCATTGCAGTAACAGAGCCTTCTATTATGCAACCTTCGTTTTCGGCTAGTGTAGATGGAGAGCTAACACCATCGGATAGGCTGGCATTAAATATATTGTATTAGATTGTAAAGAAGCATCATAATCAAATTATGATGCTTCTTTTAATTTGCTAACTATTTGAGTTAAGATAAAGAAAAAAGTAGACAACTATAGGTGCATTTTAAGGCAATCAATTATTAAAGAATACCACTGCAGTGCTTAGCTGCTGAAAGTCTGGCGGCAATAAGAGCAGAATCACTTAATTCATTGTGTCTCACGATCATATCAAGTGTTCTACAATACTCAACGACATCCACTCCTCCATTAACAAATTGTAATTCTGTTTTAGAGATTTTAAATTGTTGAAGATTTTTTAAATTATTCATGACTTTAATTTTGAAATTGTTTACCCTAATTTTATTCTCTATTACGACAGTTATGCTCAGGATCTAAAGTTTCTTCACACACAGGCATCAACCATGGGTTTCCGTCTCTCTGTGCTGTTTGCATACACCTGTTTACATAATCGCAAATATCCCCATCACCGGCATTAATTGTTTTTAACTGATGGTATGGAATTTTGAAAAATTGAAAATCTTTTAAGTTCTTCATAAATTTTGTATTAAGAGATTAATTTACTGAAATTAAAGAATGGTAATGAATCGAAAGTTATTATGTTAAAAGAACCTTCTTACTGGCAATTCTCTGGACTATATGATTAAATACGTGTTTTTTAAACTCAAATGTATTTAAATCAAAGATAATTATTGGTATAAATTAATCTAAGAAAAGTGCCGAAACTCAGTAAAAGCGGGACGAAAAAAGAAAATCTAGGGATATAGAAATTTTTCTTAAAATAGATAATTTTCAGTGCAAATTGCGTGCAAATAAAAAAGAGTTATAAAAACACTTTTTATAACCCTTTAATAATTAGTGGAGAAGATGGGACTCGAACCCACGACCTCTTGACTGCCAGTCAAGCACTCTAGCCAGCTGAGCTACATCCCCAATTTTTCCCGTAAGGACTTGGCGAAGCGCCTGTCCCGACGAGCGTAGCGTTTCGGGAAGCTACATCCCCATTTTTTTAATCAGATCCTCGTAAAACTAGTAACGGGATCCTACTTTCAAAATCTTTCTTGAGCACCGTGTTTTCTTCCCAAAGTTTAGCAAAAAAACCACGCTTACGTCTGAAAACACATAACAAATCAGGGTGATTTTCATTGAGATGCTCTAAAACCCCTTGAAATAATGTAGCGTTCTCAGAAGATTTAGTTGAAGAAATTATTTCTTCTAACTCCTCTTGAATTTCGGCATCTTCGGGTAAAAAATCTGATGTTTTTACCTGAAGTAACTTCATTTCAGCATCAAATGTACTTAAAATTTCCTTTATAGGCACCAAAGCATTTTTCTTTTTTATACTCCCAGATTTGATTGCCATAAGCACCTTTTTTATTGGTGCAAATTTGTAATTCTCAGGAACAATTAATACTGGTATTTCGGTCTTTTTTACCAAACTTCCAGAGGTTTCTCCCAAGAAGTATGGGTCTTTAATATTAGTGCTTTCGGGGCCAAGTACAATTAAATTAATAGCATTTTCTAGATTGAATTTGGGGATTGCCTCCAGCAACTCTCCCTCTAGTGGCAAAGCAACTACTTTTACCCCTTTCTTATCCAACTTAGATAATTCTTCTTCGATAGAGGATGCGGTTATTTGCTTCAGTGTCTTATTTACAGTCGGAAGACTGCCCGATCTGGGTAATTCTTTAAAAACTTGAGTGACAAATACGGTTCCGCCAAGTTCACTTGCCAAGTCTATGGCATATTGAACTCTATTTATTGTAATTGTGCTTTCCGATAATCCCCAAGGAACAAGTATGTTCTTCATCCCGTTTATTTGATTTGTGATGTAGCTAGCAAAATTACGATTTTATACCAATTACTAAGTAAAATCCCTTAAAAGATAAGAAGTTCCTTTTCTTAAAGTTTCATTAAATATGTATCAGAAAATGATGAGTAACTATTTTCTACTCTATAAAGTTAGTATTTTTGGCCTTTGCAAAAAAAGTATGATTCGAAAAGCAGTACTGTCTGACCTAATTTCTATTTCCAAATTAACCCTGGCATGTGCCAAGGCAATGATTTCTAGAGGAATATATCAATGGAATGAGCATTATCCAACATTGGAGCGTTTTCAAAAAGATATTGAACTGCAAGAATTATATGTGCTCGGTGAAGATGAAATTAAAGGAATCATCGCGCTGACCGAAATAGTCGATGAAGAATACATACCTGTACAATGGTTAACCGAAAATACTAATAATCTATACGTTCATCGTTTGGCGGTAGATCCTAAATATTGGGGTCAGGGATATGCACAACAATTAATGGACTTTGCCGAGAATTATGCCCGTAAGAAACAATACGCTTCAGTTCGATTAGATACGTTTAGTCAAAATAAACGTAATCAAAAATTTTATGAAACCCGAGGATATCAAAGACTTAGTGACATATATTTTCCGAAACAAAGTAAGGATCCCTTTTATTGCTATGAACTTGTTTTATGAGTAGTATTATAAGTTTTAAAAATATAAACAGGCTTGCCATACCGGCGATTATTTCTGGGATTGCAGAACCCATTTTGTCGGCTACCGATACGGCTATAGTTGGCAATATTCCTGTTATCGGTACAGAGTCTCTCGCAGCCGTTGGGATTGTAGGGTCATTTTTATCGATGCTTATTTGGGTTTTGGCACAGACACGAGCAGTAATCTCTGCTATCATATCGCAATACCTGGGTGCGGGAAAATTAGATGAAATTAAAACATTGCCAGCCCAGGCGATTCTTTTTAATATTGGACTTAGTATCACAATACTTATCGCCACGGTTCCTTTTATAGAAGAAATTTTTATGTTACTGAAAGCCGAAGGCCAGGTTCTTGAATATTGTGTATCATATTATAGTATTCGGGTTTGGGGATTTCCATTATCTCTTTTTGTATTTGCCATTTTTGGAATTTTTAGAGGATTACAAAATACATTCTGGCCAATGATTATTGCTTTGATAGGAGTTTTTGCCAATATCATACTTGATTTTGTTCTTGTGTATGGAGTAGACGGGGTTATAGATCCAATGAATTTGGAAGGAGCTGCATGGGCAAGTCTAATTTCACAGATTATAATGGCAATATTGTCTTTGATTTTGTTGCTCAAAAAGACCGATGTATCACTTCGCCTTAAAGATATATGGCATCCAGAGATGAAACGCTTTTTAGTGATGAGTGGTAACCTGTTTATTCGTTCTTTGGCTCTTAATACAACATTAATGCTTGCTGTGCGAGAGGCCACAGGATTGGGGACTAATTATATAGCTGCACATAGTATTGCAATTCAGTTATGGTTGTTTTTTGCTTTTTTTATTGATGGGTATGGAGGTGCAGGAAATATTTTGGGAGGAAGATTATTGGGAGCAAGAGATTATACTACATTGGTTGCGATGGCCAAAAAAGTAACCGTATACGGAATCATAGTAGCTTGTTTACTAGCAGGGTTTGGGTTATTCTTTTCTGAAACGTTGGGCCTTATTTTTTCTAAGGACCAAGCAGTGCTACAGGTGTTTACTGATTTCTTTTATATTGTTGTAATTATGCTGCCCATAAATGCACTTGCATTTGTAGGAGATGGAATTTTTAAGGGATTAGGAGAAACAGGATATTTGCGAAATGTTCTTTTGGGATCCACCTTCTTGGGTTTTTTGCCCACTTTATTGATCGCTCGGTATTTTAACTGGCAATTACACGGTGTGTGGATAGCAATTTCTGTTTGGATGTTTATTAGAGGGATCTCTCTTGTAATAAAGTTCAAACAGAAATACGTTTCATTATCCCTATCTCGTTAGTGCTGTGACAATCACAAAAAGAGTCAATAGATATAATGACCCCATCACAATCTCTAATCGATATTTTTCAAAAATTTTTCTTACCATAACCCAAAAGTACATCGTCTTTAACAATGATAAAATACGTATATACACGTATTTATAAAATAGAAAGGGATAATTATTTAGTTGGTTTTAAAAGTAACTAATTGTTTATTTCTATTACAAAACAAATAGAATAAGCACGGTATAAAAAACCATTAAAAGCACCCCTATTTTTAACCTGTTTTTTTCGAAGAATTGTTCTAACATATTTTAAAGATAAATCATGTTAATTAGTTAGCGTACAAAAACGACTTTGTAGTTATTATTAGTTTTTAACAGGAAATAAACATAACGATAAAAATAAATGAATATTTAAACGAGATATTAACTATTTTTATGTTAAAAATCAAACAATAATGACATTAAGAACCAATGGAAGTTTATATGTAAATACTCAAAACAACATTGCCACTATAGAGTTTGGACACCCAGCTAGTAATTCATTTCCATCAGAATTGCTTGCTCGTTTATCAAAAGCATTTGATCAACTATCTGTTGATAACTCGGTTCATGTTATTATTTTAAAATCTGAAGGTGATCGTGCTTTTTGTGCAGGAGCTTCATTTGATGAGTTGGTTTCGATTTCTAACCATGAAGAAGGTAAAAAGTTTTTTTCAGGTTTTGCCAATGTAATCAATGCGATGCGTAGGTGTAAAAAACCAATTATCGGTAGGATCCAAGGTAAAACTGTTGGCGGTGGGGTAGGATTAGCATCTGCATGTGATTATTGTATGGCTGTAGAAAGTGCTTCGATTAAGCTGAGTGAATTGACCATTGGGATAGGCCCGTTTGTAATCGAACCTGCAGTATCCAGAAAAATTGGATTGGCAGCGTTCGAATCGTTGGCGTGGGGTGCATCACAATGGAAAAACGCCTATTGGGCAAAAGAAAAAGGATTGTTCTCAAGAGTTTTTGTAACCCTTGAAGAATTGGATAAAGAAACACAATTGTTTGCCGAAAAATTATCTAGTTATAATCCGCAGGCTTTGCAAGAAATGAAAAAAGCAACATGGTTAGGAACAGATCATTGGGATGAGTTATTAATAGAAAGAGCCGCCATATCGGGAACGTTCGTGCTTTCAGAGTTTACTAAAAAAGCGCTGACTAAATTCAAGAAATAAATTTGCTTACGCCTTAGAAACATACTATCTTTTTCAATGAAATTGTAAGAGCAGCTGTTACACCAGCTGCAGTTGTATTATTTGTCAAAAAACATATTTTAGTCTATAATAAACCATGCAATTGTTTAGAAAAGATTCGCGGTATTATCCAGATATTCCATTATTTCTAATCCTGATTCCTTTTATCAGCGCTTTCAATTATTATTTGACGTATAATAATATAAAATTCAACGGTTTTTTAGCACTTACCTTTACTTTAGATACCTTAACAGGATACGTGGGTTGGTTAGGGGCTCGCAAAGCTATTCTGTATCTCGATAAAAGCCTGCCTTATAGTAAAGGGATTCCAAAACGTATTATCATTCAGTTTCTTTTAACTACCCTAATTGGACTTTTTATTATTAGTGCCTTTACAGAAATAATAAGTCTTATTGCCAGAGGTAAAATGGCTCCTTCAAGTTTTTATACACACGATCTTTTTATCATTAGTATTTGGTTCTTTGTGATTAATGCCATTTATATTATGCTCTATTATTATAAAAAATGGCAACGAACTGAAGCCGAGATCGCACTCGAAAAACAAACTAAAATTGAAGGTTTTGTAATACGCGTAGGCAAAAAAGATTTGAAATTCTCTTATAACGAACTGATTGGTTTTTATGTGGATTCTGATTATGTAGTAGCATGCCATACAGAAGGTAACACATATTACCTGGATACTTCTTTAGATAAAATAGAAGAAAAACTCCCTGCAAGTTTTTATTTTAGACTTAATCGTAAATATCTCCTTCATCGTAACGTAATGAATGGATTTAAACGAATCGAAAACGGAAAACTGTTGGTGTTTTTAAATGTATCTCATTCATCACTTCCAGGAGAAATTCCTGTAAGTCGCGCAAAAGCCCCATCATTTAAAAGCTGGTTTTGGCCAAATCAATAACGCTTAAGACCTAAAACTGATACCATTCAACGGAAAAGTAAATTAAACACATGCTTTACAAAGACGGCATATCATAATTTTATCCAAGGTTAAAAAAATCTTAGTATGAAATTTAAATATGTTATTATCGGCTTGCTTTGTTTTGCACTTCACACGGGATATTCTCAAGATGATTCTGTACATAATTATCGTAATTTTCCTTTGATCATTACCCTTCAGTTTCACTCTTTTTCTATGCCTTTTAAGAATATTAAATCCAATTTTTCTAATATCGGAATTGGTATAGGAACCGAAGTTAGTTACAATAAGAAATCCAATGGAGTGCAGCAATTTCACCTTATCTGGTATAGAAATAAAAATATGGGCAATGGACTTTTGGCGTATTCACAGGCCGTTTGGCGGCCCTCGATTGGTTCAAACTTGTATACCGAACTCAAACTTGGGGTAGGATACCTTTTATCAAAAGGACCTTCAGAATCATTCAAACAAAAGAACGGAGAATGGATATCGGTAGGTAAAAAGGGCAAAGGTATGTTCACAATACCAGTTGGGCTTTCGGTAGGATATGAAAACGAAAATGAAAAAACATACGTCTCTCCGTTTGCAAGTTATCAACTTCTTATTGCAACTGATTATAATAAGAGTATTCCGATTGTTCCTTATACTTTGATACAACTTGGTAATAGAATTCATTTTGAAGACTAATACAATTTTTAATTTTTTCAAAAGCACACATTATGAAAAGGTATTATAATCACATCGTTTTTTCTGTCTTATATTTTCTGGTAATTTCAGTTTTTTCTCAAAAACATCCTGAAAGATGTGAAGATCCAGTAGAGTTTAATACTAGTTACTCAAAAAAAGATGCTATTCAAAGCGCTCTGGATGTAATTGTAGAAGAAGGGGTTCCGGGTGTAAGCTTGGCAGTTTTTTCAGATGAAGGATGGTTCATGGCTAATTCAGGAGTGGTAAATATTGAAAAGAAAATTTCTATGCAATCTTGCTATTTACAATATCCGCAGAGTATTGCTAAGACTTACATGGCAGTGGCTGTACTTCAGTTATATGAACAAGGAAAAATAGATCTGGATGATCCTATCGCAAAATACTTACCTTCTTCAATTAGTGATCATCTTACCGAATCAGATAAAATAAGTGTTCGTATGCTTTTAAACCATACTTCTGGGCTTACCGAATATAATTTTAATCCAAATTATGTGACCAAGCTATTTCAAGAACCAGAACACATTTTTAAACCTGAAGATTATATAAAATACATACATGGCAAACCCCTTGATTTTCCAAAGGGGAGTAAATATTCTTATCGAAATACAAATTATGTATTGCTAGCAATAATAGTGAATGAAATTACTGGGGACCATGCTTCTTTTATTCGAGAAGTTATTTTTAAACCTCTAGGATTACGGCACACGTATTATCCGCTTTTGGTTGATCAACTTGGTAATGATCAACTGGTTTCTGCTTATTGGGATCGCCATAGTCAAGGTGTTATAGAGAATGCTTCAAAAATTCAGCAAAATAATGTAGCCTATATGGTAGGAGATGACGGGATTGTTACTACTCCTGTCGAAGCCATTATGTTTCTTAAAGCACTAATGGAAGGAAAATTAATTAAAGAAGCTACTTTGCAAGAAATGCTAGAATGGGTAAAAAGAAAAGATGGCTCATTAGGATATGGATTAGGAATAGTCTATAATAATATTAATGGATTTAAGTCCTATGGGCACTCTGGTGGCGGTATAGGTGCAGGAGCAGAACTAAGGTATTTCCCCGACAAAAACATATACATGTTTGTAAGTATAAACTTAGGTACCGTTACCGAAAGCCCTTTGCACAAGGGTATTGCTCCGGCCAGGGATCAACTTTTTAAAGCACTTTTAGAATAAGAACATCAAAGCACTTTATTTATACAGATAGGGATAATAGTAGTTTCTTAATATTCCTGAAGGAATAGAATGTAATCTTCCTTAACTTTGCGAAAAATTACACAGTAAAGGATGAGTAAAATTCGTATCACCAAACAGTTTTCTTTTGAAACCGGTCATGCTTTATATGGGTATGACGGAAAATGTCGGAATGTACATGGGCATAGTTATAAATTAAGCGTTACTGTAATTGGCGCACCTATTACCGACACAACTCATGTAAAGTTAGGTATGGTGATCGATTTTGGCGATCTTAAAAAGATTGTAAAAGAAGATATCGAAGATGTGTTTGATCATGCAACCGTATTCAATAAAAATACCCCGCATATAGAACTGGCCAAAGAATTAGAAGAAAGAGGGCACAATGTGATTTTGGTAGATTATCAACCTACCAGCGAGAATATGGTGATCGATTTTGCAAAGAAGATCAAATCAAGGCTGCCAAAGAATATAGAATTACATTCCTTAAAACTTCAGGAAACAGAAACCTCTTATGCCGAGTGGTATGCTTCTGATAATGAGTAGGCCTATAAAACAAACCTAATTACTGTCACACCGAGCGGAGTCGAGGTGCAAACAAGGAAAATATCTCTCGACTACGCTCGAGATGATAGAAAAACGAAATTGTTTAAAGGGAGAGAGGTCATTTGCTTTACAGCTGCTTCAATAAATTCCTATATTTACAGCATAAACATAGCGTATGAATCTTCCTGAGGGGAAAAATATATATTTTGCAAGCGATAATCACCTGGGAGCTCCAACTGCAGAAAAGAGTTTTCCAAGAGAACAAAAATTTGTAAGATGGCTCGATGAGGTTAAAAAAGACGCTGCAGCGATCTTTTTACTTGGTGATCTTTTTGATTTTTGGTTCGAATATAAAACTGTAGTTCCAAAAGGATTTACAAGGACCTTAGGTAAACTTGCAGAGATTACAGACTCAGGGATTCCTATTTATTATTTTGTGGGGAATCATGATCTTTGGATGAATGGTTATTTTGAAGAAGAATTAAATATCCCAGTGTATCACAAACCACAAGAATTTACATTTAACGATACTACTTTTTTTATCGGGCATGGTGATGGATTAGGGCCAGGAGATAAAGGGTATAAACGAATGAAAAAAGTATTTACCAACCCGGTGGCAAAATGGTTTTATAGATGGTTGCATCCTGATCTTGGTGTTAAATTAGCACAGTACCTTTCTGTTAAAAATAAACTTATTTCGGGAGACGAAGATGTAACTTTTCTAGGAGAAGACAGCGAATGGTTAGTACAATATTGTAAAAGAAAACTTGACGATAAGCATCGAGATCATTTCGTATTTGGTCATCGACATTTACCTATGGAAATTGAACTAAATGAGAAATCTAGGTATACCAACTTAGGAGATTGGATTATCCATTATACCTACGCCATTTTTGATGGAAAGAAAATGAGTCTTGAAAAATATACCGGCTAACCTTTTATTCTTCGCTGAATAATTTCATCGGGGATCGAGATCCCTACCATTTCTGGAGCTGTAAGTGGGATATAATGATCAAAAAATATAATTGAATTGTCAAATACAGCCTCAATCAAATAATGACTTCCGTTGAAATATGAGTTTTTCACCCTTGCTTTTATCGGCGATGTAGGCTCTATTTTTATTTCATGAGGATAGGCAAGAATCTCATTGTTATTTTCATAACCTAATACAGAGAGCGACATTTTATTGACTTCACCAAAAAGAGAAGCAATGTAATAATCAGGCGGATTTTGATAAAGCATTTCAGTTTTCTGCTGAGTAACAATTTCGCCTTGTTTGATTACAATAGTCTCATCTGCAAACGAAAGAATATCTGTTTTGTCATGTGTCGCAGTGATACTAGTAATTTGGTTTCGTTTCAGAAATCTAAAAAGATTTCGACGTAAAGAACTCCTTCTGAAGTTATCAATATTATGAAACGGTTCGTCCAGTAATAGTAATTCTGGTTTTTTGGCAAGTGCTTTGGCTAGGGCTACTCGTTGTTTTTGCCCGCCACTTAGATTTTCAACCTTGGTGTCTGCAAAGTCCATCATTTCAACAATCTCTAATAACTCCTGTACTCTTCCTTGTTTCAAATCAGGTTCAAAATTAGAAAGGTATTGACCAATATTTTCGGCAACGGAACGGTAAGATTGAAGTTCGAACCCTTGTGACAAGTATTTCATGTTTTCCTCACCAGGCACCAAATTGTGAAGAGGACCTAGTAGTTTTTTGTCATCCCAAAACAATGCTCCCTGTTCAACATGTAGCAAGCCATAAATAATTTTAAGCAAGGTGCTTTTTCCACAGCCACTAGCTCCAATTAATGCAATATGTTGCCCTTTTTCAATAGAAAAACTCACGTTTTTTAAAACGGGCTCAATGTCATAAGCAAAGGATATATTATCTACGGTAAGCATTACTCAAATATATTGAACTTTGATGAGGTTTTTGAATAAAAAATCCACCTCTTTTTACAGGGGTGGATTTTTTATTTTTTTAAAAGTAATAGAGGCTTATCCCTTTACTTTATCTGTTACTTTTTCTGGCAATACCTCATATCCCATATTAAATAATGTAAATCCAAAAATATCGGCGTATTGTTCGATAGTTTTACTTACCGGTGTGCCAGCACCATGGCCAGCATTAGTTTCTATTCTAATTAAAGTGGGGTTCTCACCAGATTGCTTGGCTTGTAGTTCGGCGGCAAATTTGAAGGAATGTGCAGGTACTACACGATCATCATGATCACCAGTGGTTACCAAAGTTGCCGGATACTGTACACCTTCTTTTACATTATGTACAGGAGAATATCCTTTCATGTATTCAAACATTTCTTTGCTTTCTTCAGACGTTCCGTAGTCATAAGCCCATCCCGCTCCAGCGGTAAAAGTATGATAACGCAACATATCTAATACCCCTACTGCCGGTAGCGCAACTTTCATAAGGTCTGGTCTCTGAGTCATCGTAGCTCCAACCAATAACCCTCCATTGGATCCTCCTCTAATGGCGAGGTAATCACTTGAAGTGTATTTATTTTCGATCAAATATTCGGCTGCGGCTATAAAGTCATCAAATACATTTTGTTTTTGTGTTTTGGTACCGGCAATATGCCATTTTTTACCATATTCACCGCCTCCTCTTAGATTGGGTACAGCATAAATACCTCCTTGCTCCATCCATACTGCATTTGTTATACTAAAAGAAGGTGTCAAGCTAATATTAAACCCACCATAACCATAAAGTATGGTTGGATTTTTTCCATTTAACTCAATTCCTTTTTTATGGGTTATGATCATGGGTATTTTTGTGCCATCTTTTGAAAGATAAAAGACCTGCTTACTTTCGTAATCATTGGGGTTAAAGTCTATTTTAGGCTTATTATAGAGTTTTGAGGTCCCTTCTTCAATATTAAACTTATAAATACTACCTGGAGTTTTATAATTTGTAAAAGAATAATAGAGCTCTTTTTCTTCTTTTTTTGATCTGAACCCGTTTGCACTGCCTACACCGGGTAATTCTATTTCACGAATTAATTTTCCATCATAATCATATTGTAAGACTTTTGATACTGCATCTACCATATATTCTGCAAAGAAATAACCTCCACCTGTTCCTGGACTTAGCACATTTTCAGTTTCTGGGATAAAATCTTTCCAATGTTCCGAACTAGGGTTATATGCATCCAC
The DNA here is from genome assembly GCA_947496555.1 of uncultured Aquimarina sp. Classification (GTDB taxonomy): domain Bacteria; phylum Bacteroidota; class Bacteroidia; order Flavobacteriales; family Flavobacteriaceae; genus Aquimarina. Next base: position 95,993 of record CANMDH010000013.1, read on the forward strand.
AGTTACAATTTTCTGATTGGGTGCATCTAAATTGGTAACAAGATAGAGTTTGGATCCAACATTTTCTATCAGATAGGTATCACTATCGGTATGATCCAAAATAGTAATCAGTTTACTGTTTGGTTTGGTAAGATCCTTGATAAATAATTTATTGCCAGAAGTAGATATACTTGCCGAGATGGTAAGATAACGATCATCCTCTGTAACACTACCTCCCACGTATCTATGTTTTTCTTCTGGTGTACCGCCAAATATTATTTGATCCTCTTTTTGAGAAGTGCCTAGTTTATGATAGTATACTTTATGCTGATCTGTTTTGGCAGATAGCTCGCTACCTTTGGGTTTATCGTAACTCGAATAAAAGAATCCATCATTTCCTTTCCAGGACATTCCGGAAAATTTAACATCGATAATGGTATCTTCTATTACTTCTTTGGTCTCGGCATTTTTAACGATTACTTTTCGCCAGTCACTTCCCCCTTCAGAAATAGAATAAGCAACCAATTTACCATTTTTAGAAAAACTAACTACTCCTAATGAGGTAGTACCATCTTCGCTAAAGGTGTTTGGATCAAGGAAAACTTCAGGTTCATCACCTTCATTTTTAAAACGATAAATTACGTATTGATTTTGAAGCCCATCATTTTTATAGAAATAGGTATAATCACCTTCTTTAAACGGAGAACTTACTTTTTCGTAGTTCCAAAGGTCAGACAGACGTTTTTTGAGATCTTCTCTAAACGGAATGTTTTGTAAATAACCAAAGGTGGTTTTGTTTTGGGTTTCTACCCATTTTTCGGTTTCCTCACTTCGATCATCTTCAAGCCAGCGATATGGATCTTTGACTTCGGTTCCAAAATAAGTGTCAACGGTGTCAACCTTTTTGGTTTCTGGATAGTTCAATGCAATACTAGTTTTATTGATTTGTTCTTTAGTTTCGTTTTTACAGGCCATCATTAAAAACATAATGCACAGCCCAAAAAGTGCTTTTTTCATAGTATAATTCTATTAAAATAGTTCACAAATCTATCAAAAGTTGTTGCGTTAAATGCTAAAGAAAACATAAAAAAGACTGCCCTTATTTATTATCCAAAGAAGAAAAAATGGGGTTTCCTTCTATGCTACTTTGGGGTTTAGTAACAGGGTTGTAGGATAATTACCTAAGGACAGTCAGAATTTTCTGAAAGAAACGAAAAATTTTGGACTTAGAAAAGTGTTTTGTAGCTATCCCAATATTTAAATATTAAGAAAGTGTTTAAAAGAAATACTACAGCTGCAGGTCCAATTCCTGCCGGGTCCAGTGTGACATGAAATAATACAATATTTACTGATATTGGAGCTAATACTACCAATGCAAAAGGAACTGCTTTATTGATGACCAACAAAAGCCCGGCTATTACTTCGATAAGACCGACGGTTTTCATGATATAACTACTGGCCAATGCACCAAATAAAGTTCCGGCATCTTGGTTTGCAAATTCGATTGCAGGTAGAAATCCGATAAATTTATTGATTCCAAATACAATAAGAAGCACTCCCAACAATATTCTTAAAACTAAAATTAACTTGTTCATTGTTTCTATTTTTTAGTGATTAAATTGTTAGGTTAGAGGGAAAAGTGTTAAAAACCTTACATAGTTAGGTTTAGTAAGAACCTTATATGAACAAAAAAACCCTTGTATTCACTAAGAAAACAAGGGTTTCGGTTATTTAGTTTATAGTTATTAGCCTATAAGGTTATTTTCTACGAGATATTCTCCAATCTGTACGGCATTGGTAGCTGCTCCTTTACGAAGATTATCGGCAACAATCCACATATTAAGTGCATTTTCTCTGGAGTGGTCTCTACGAATTCTACCTACAAAAACATCGTTTTTACCTTCGGCATAGATAGGCATTGGGTATGTATTCGTATCTGGATTATCTTGTACTGTAACTCCTGGTGTTTGATTTAGGACATTTCTTACCTCACTTTCATCAAACTGGTTGGCAAACTCAAGGTTTACACTTTCACTATGCCCACCAACAACGGGAATTCGTATCGCCGTAGCGGTTACTGCTATGGTGCGATCATCAAGAATCTTTTGGGTTTCATTTACCAATTTCATTTCTTCTTTGGTATACCCATTTTCCTGAAAAACATCGCAGTGCGGGATGGCATTTCGATGAATCGGATACGGATATGCCATTTCTCCTTTCTCGCCTGCGTATTCGTTTTCTAACTGTTGTACAGCTTTGACACCAGTACCAGTAATGGATTGATATGTTGAAATTACGGCACGCTTGATTTTATATTTGTCATGTAACGGACCCAGAGCCATGACTAATTGAATCGTTGAGCAATTAGGATTAGCAATAATTTTATCTTCTGCGGTCAATGATTTGGCATTAATTTCGGGCACCACTAATTTTTTAGTAGGATCCATCCTCCAGGCAGAAGAATTATCGATGACCGTTACTCCCGCTTCTGCAAATTTTGGTGCCCACTCAAGCGAGGTGCTTCCTCCTGCAGAAAACAAAGCAACGTCGGGTTTCATCTCTACTGCGGTAGTGAGACCAACTACAGTATATTCATTTCCTTTATATGATATTTTTTTTCCAACGGATCGTTCTGAAGCTACAGGGATCAATTCTGAAACTGGAAAATTTCTTTCTTCTAATACTTTTAACATTACGGTTCCTACCAACCCGGTAGCACCTACAACAGCTACTTTCATGTAATTAACTTTTTCATTTTTGCATATGCAAAAATCGTATAAACTCTTTTAAATTGCAGCAAAAGTGAGGAATATTTCCAATATGGCAAGCGTTTATGCAGAAAATATAGAAATTCGCATGTTTTGTTAAATATTTAACTTTTTGTAAAAAATAACCGCCCAGTTAAGGACGGTTTAGTTAGAATATATAGTATAGCGGTCGCTATAGATAAATCGGTTTAAATAGAGATTATTGTTTTTTCAGTAAATCTCTTATTTCTGCCAATAACTCTTCTTGAGTTGGACCAGCTGGTGCTGCAGGAGCCGCTTCTTCTTTTTTCTGTGATCTTTCGTAGGCTTTTAGTACCATGAAAATACAGAAACCAATAATAATAAAGTCAATCACTGTTTGAACAAAAGACCCATAATTTATAGTTACTGGTGCAATGGCTTCTCCTGCTTCGTTAACTGAAGCTTCTGTGAGTTGAAATTTAAGATCGGTAAAATTAACTTTACCTAACAATAGACCAATTGGAGGCATTAAAACATCATTGGTAAATGATGTCACAATTTTACCAAATGCGCCACCAACGATAACCGCTGTAGCAAGATTTACAATGTCGCCCTTCAATAAGAAGGATTTAAAATCTTTTATAAAACCCATATGTATTAGATTTAGATAGTTAGTATAGGTCTAATTTAACAAAAATTTAGAGACTTCAGTAGAAATTAAATGCGCAAACATTTTTGGTTTCTCGATGAAAATCAATTTTCATCGATGATCACACGTTTTACTCTTGGGGATATTGCAGTAAGTAATTCATATGAAATGGTTCCAGAGTATTCTGCAACTTGCGCAGCATTAGAATCTGCATCAAAAATTACCACCTCATCTCCTTCTTTACAATTAATATTTGTAACATCTACCATAATCATATCCATACACACATTACCAAGGATATAAGCTCGTTGATTATTTATGGTTACAAACCCCTTCTTATTACCATATTGCCTGCTAATTCCATCTGCGTGTCCAATAGGAATGGTGGCCGTTTTGGTAAAATCGGTTGCTTTAAAAGCTCGGTTATATCCTAAGGTTTCACCTGGTTCTAGTTTGTGTATTTGTGAAATTACAGATTTTAAGGAAGCAACCGGTCTTAGTTTCTTATCAAATTTTACTTCATTACCATATCCATAAAGACCAATACCGGTACGAACCATATCAAAATGTGCTTCGGGGTAATTCAAAATTCCAGATGTATTCGATTGGTGAAGTATAGGCGTATATCCCAGTTTATCGCTTATTTCGTTTGCCGTTTTCTTAAAAGAATTGATTTGACTTAATGTAAATTCTCTTTCATTGTGGTCTTCGCTAGCAGCAAGGTGAGAAAGTAAAGAAACCACTTTTACGGCATTTGTTACTTTAAGTTGATCCATGATGTGATCAACATCATTTTCCCAGAAACCAATGCGATTTAACCCGGTATTAAATTTAATATGAACGGGATACTCCTTTTCGTCCAGTAGCGTGGCAATCTTAATAAATTCTCCTAAGGTTCTCGAGCTATATAAACTAGGTTCTAGTTGATGTTCAATTAACTTTGGGAAATTGACGGGCTGCGGATGCAAAACCAGAATCGGGGCTTTCACTCCTGCCTCACGAAGTATAATACCTTCAGAGGCATAGGCCACGGCAAAATAATCGGCACCAATTTCTTCAAGGTGCGTAGCAATGGTCGCAGCATCACTTCCATAACCAGAAGCTTTTACAACGGCCAACATCTTTACATGAGCGGCAACCTTACTTTTAAGATAATTGAAATTATGGGTAAGATGAGCTAGATTAATTTCTAACACCGTTTCTTTTATACTACTCATCAGATTTTTTTGATATTTCTTCTGGATCTTTAACATCCATTTTGTTAACCTTTTCTTTAAGCATTGCTTTGTAATATGCAGCACGGCTTAAAGGCTCATATTCTTCGGTTTCTCCAAGCAAAACAAGGTCGTCTTTTCTTGATTTTCTGTAACTGAACTGCGCAAGATTCCCTGTTCGGGTACAAACAGCATGCACTTTGGTAACGTACTCTGCAGTTGCCATGAGTGCAGGCATGGGGCCAAAAGGATTTCCTTTAAAATCCATATCCAAGCCAGCTACAATCACGCGAATCCCTTGATTAGCCAGGTCATTACAAACAGCCACTATTTCATCATCAAAAAACTGTGCTTCGTCAATCCCTACTACATCACAAGTATCGGCAAGAATTCTGATATTGGCTGCAGCTGGTACAGGAGTAGAACGAATTTCATTAGAGTCGTGCGAAACTACCATCTCATCATCATAGCGCACATCAATGGCGGGTTTAAATATTTCAACTTTTTGTTTGGCAAACTGTGCACGTTTTAATCTGCGAATCAATTCTTCGGTTTTTCCTGAAAACATAGAACCACAGATTACTTCTATCCACCCAAATTGCTCTTTATGATTTACCGTATTTTCGAGAAACATTTTGTATTTTTCAGAATCAATTAAAAGGAATCCCTTCTCCTTTTGCTAAAGATGGGGTAAATTTATTAAAAAACAAAAAGCAGTATTACAAACGAATAAGAAAGTTATGAAGAAGAAATTGGAAGCGGAACTGGTAAGTATTGCTCACAGAATATTGCAACTAAAAGATACGTCTACATTATCTCAGCTTCAGGAAGAGGCGAGGCAGTTATATGAAAAGCTCACAATACTAAATTTTGCAGAAACACATTTTACAGGACCAAAACCTACTATAGGTCAGGTGAGAGCTACTCTAGATAATGATGAATCTGAAGAATTAAAGAAAGTACGCGAAAAAATCAAAGCCATTATTGAACCTAAACCTGATCCTGTTGTTGAAAAACTAAAGATTCAGGAATTACCAGAGCCACTTGATAATTCTAAGGAAAAAGCAGAAGAAGCAATAAATATCGATAGCAAGCCAGAACTGGTTATTGAAGAAATAAATGCAAGGGTTACTGAAGATCTTTTTGTGCCGGCTTCTGCAACAACAGAAGAGAGCAGTTCTTTTGCCAAATCAACACATGAACAAGGTGATAATGAAGGCCCAAATGAAAAACCGAAATCTTTGAATGATCAGCTACGCAAGGAAATACACATAGGATTAAATGATCGATTGGCTTTTATCAAAAACCTTTTTGAAGGTAGCACACCAGATTATAATAGGGTACTTTCTCAATTAGGTACTATGAGAAGTAAAAACGAAGCTCAAGATTTCATTAAAAACATGATAAAGCCCGATTATAATAACTGGGAAAGTAAAGAAGAGTATGAAGAACGGTTTATGGATATCGTATTAAACAAGTTTGAATACTAATACTAAATTTTGAACATATGAAAATCGTTTATTGGATTGCCACAGGATTGTTCTCTGCATTAATGTTATTTTCTGCTGGGATGTATTTTTTCAATCATGAAGAGATTGTTAAAACCTTTACATCATTCAACTACCCTAGTTATGTTATTTATCCGTTGGCTATATTAAAGCTATCAGGAATTACCGTTATTCTATTAAATAAATGGAAATTGTTGAAAGAATGGGCATACGCAGGGTTTTTCTTCAATTTTGTGTTGGCATTTTTTGCACATCAACAAGCAGGTGATGGAGAATGGGCTGGAGCATTAATGGCCTTGGTGTTTTTGTTAACTTCTTATTTTTTAGGTAAAAAAGTAAGACCATAACGGTTATCATAAGAATCAAAAGTTATCTTTGAAGCTGTCTAGAAAGGTTCTAATTAAATGTCATTCTGAATTCATTTCAGAATCTCATTATTATAAATCACAAATTTTTATGAGATCCTGAATCAAGTTCAGGATGACAACAACTCACTTTTTAGACAGTTTCTTTTTATTTCAGTATATGTCAAAATTATACCTTGTACCAACACCCATTGGTAATCTCGATGATATAACTTTTAGAGCGATTAAAGTTCTAAAAGAAGTAGACTTAATATTGGCCGAAGATACTCGCACTAGTGGCAAATTAATGAAGCATTTTGAGATTGCTACGCCTATGCAAAGTCATCATATGCATAATGAGCACAAAACGGTTGATCGGATTGTGCAAAGATTACAATGCGGAGAAACCATTGCCCTGATTAGTGATGCAGGAACACCAGCTATAAGTGACCCGGGATTTTTGCTTACAAGGGCTTGCATAGAAAATAATATCGAGGTTGAATGCCTGCCGGGTGCCACAGCTTTTGTTCCTGCTTTGGTAAATAGTGGGCTGCCAAATGACAAGTTTGTTTTTGAAGGATTTTTACCGGTAAAGAAAGGGAGGCAAACCCGACTAAAATTGCTAGCAGAAGAAACCCGAACCATGATTTTTTATGAATCGCCACATAAATTAATCAAGACATTAGGAAACTTTGTCGAATATTTTGGTGAAGATCGCCAAGTATCTGTATCTCGAGAATTGAGTAAACTTTATGAAGAAACCATTCGGGGTACGGCAAAACAAGTTTTAGCACATTTTGAAAATAAACCTCCCAAAGGAGAGATTGTGGTAGTGGTTGAAGGAAAAAAGAGGTAATGGATAAACTACTTTTGGATATTAAAGCCTGTGAAGTGTGTAAAGCACACTTACCACTAGGTCCTAGACCGGTAGTTTCTGGTCATCCCGATGCTAGGATTATAATTATTGGGCAAGCCCCAGGGACCAAAGTTCATGCATCCGGGATTCCGTGGGATGACGCGAGTGGTAAGCAACTTAGAAAATGGCTGGACATTACAGAGGATATGTTCTACGATGAAACTAAAATAGCGATCGTTCCTATGGGATTTTGTTATCCGGGAAAAGGGAAAAGTGGCGATCTTCCGCCAAGACCAGAATGCGCACCGCTTTGGCATCAACAGATATTAGATCATATGCCAAATATAGAATTGGTCATTCTTATTGGTCAGTACGCTCAAAAATATTATTTAGCCAAAAAGACCAAAAGAACCTTGACCGAAACGGTTAGAGCATATCACGAATATTTACCTATTTATTTTCCGTTACCACACCCGTCTCCCAGAAATCGATTCTGGCTTACCAAAAATCCATGGTTCAAGGATATGGTGGTACCTGTTCTTCAGCAAAAAGTAAAGAAAGTTTTGATTTAGGGTGTTTTTTCCCCGAAACTCTCATAATAAATAGGTTGTAATGTTGTTATTGAAACACTAAGCCTCATTGTAAACTTATTACTGTTGAAAAAGAAGCCTTTACTTGCAATTATCGGAATCAGCTTGCTGGTATTTTTATTATGGCAATTACCTTATTTTGCCTTAATACAATATCCGTTGTTGCTCTTGGGAACCTGGTTTCATGAAATGGGGCATGGGCTTACCGCATTGCTTTTAGGAGGAAAATTTTACTATTTAGAGATTTATGATAATGGTGGTGGCGTTGCCTATTCTAATGTTTCATTTAGCTATCTAGAGTATAATATTGCCAGGGCAATCACTTCGGCAGGAGGATTATTGGGACCAGCTATCTCGGGAGCCGTTTTAATTGCTTCTGCTAGAAATCGAATTACTTCTAAAATTGCACTTTGGCTATTATTGGTGATCATGGTACTGTCCTTATGTTTGTGGATTTATGAATTATTAGCCTTAGTTATTCTAAGTGTCTTTGCGGCAATTTTGTTTTTTATTGCTATTTTAAGGGTAAGGAGACTGGAAGCATTTGCCCTATTATTTTTGGGAACCCAATGTGTGCTTAGTACCTATTTGCAAACCGCATATTTGTTTACCAAGCAATTTGAGCGAGATGGGAGAGTGCAGTACTCTGATACCCAAATGATCGCTGCACATTTGCCCGGTGAATATTGGATGTGGGCCTTGTTAATTCTTTTGATTAGTATGTTCTTGTTGTATAAAAGCTATCGGTATTATTTAAAAAGATGATCTTCACAATGTAATTGTGAAGATCATCTTTTTGTGAACTAAAATTTTGTGGTTTCCTTTTTTATACTTGTTTTGGTACCCGTTCAAAATACCACATTTTTTCTTGTTTGTTTAAACCAATAGGTACGATTTTGTCTCTTTTTTCTGCCAGGATTTTGCAAAAATCAGCTATAGTGGCAGTTGGTGCAACAATCCATTCTTCGGGATCATCAACATGCGATTCATTCTTTTTAACAAATATATGAAACGTGTTGTTGTCTTGAAGTGATCCAATTAACCCATCGATATCTGGATTCACTGTACTAATGATTTCTATAAGCTTCTCTATTTTGTCGGTAAAATGCATCCATTCTGAATTTTCCATGATTTTATATTTTTTTAATTAGTACAAGCACCTTCGACATCTCTCGAAATAGTTTCGGTATCGATTAATCTATTAATGAGATTAACCCCTCTTACAGTTACTTCGATATAATCGCCTCCTACATCGGTGATTACGCCAGTAAAGCTATTGAAGCCAAACTGGGTAGTGATCTCTTGTCCTGATAATGCTTTTCCATCTTCCTGATAGTTTCCTTTGATCCTGAAACGTTGCACATAGGGGATCCTAACATTTTCATAGGTTTGATAAATGTCTGCGACCGTAATAGCTGTTTTTGGTGGAACTTCTTGTGTACGTTCTGTTGAAATTTCTGTGGTTTTGGTTTTTCCAATTTCTTGAGATCGGGTGCTTGTTCGAGTTTTTGATTTATTAAAGGTATATCCCCCAGTTACCGAACTACGTACAGAGCCACCAGCACCAAAGAATTTGGTTGAAACTTCTGCCTCGACGGTTACACTTACCAAATACTCCCTACTTGTACTTACCGACATTGATTCTTGCCAGCCAAGAGTCTCTGTAGTCTCTAGAGATTCTGATCTACCTATGGTTTGTTGTAATAACCCACTACTACAATTTCTCAAGGTGCTATTATACGCTTCAGAAGTAGAAGATCGAGGCATTATTGGACGCATGAATTTTGATTCTATTGGCTGTATATCCCAATCAATATCAAAAGAAAGAATTCTGAAATATGTAGGGTCTGCACTGCTATTTCCTGCATTAAGACGATCCCCTAATAAAGAGAGCGGGTTTCCGGTAAAAGTGGGTGTTATCATATATAATCCCGCTTTAACTTTATCTATTCTGAATTTATAATTTGGGGGTGTACCCGTATTATTACCTCCATTTCTAATTAGATTTGCTTTACTTTGAATTCTAAGTTCTGAGTTGGCAGGAACTATATAAAGATAATGTATATCATCTCCATTATGTACAGAAATCGTAAATACTCCTTCTTCCCCTGGGACTTCGGCAAATCTGTAGGTTGTAAAAGTTTCCGTATTTTCTGAATTATAATCAAGACTTTCTAATGGACTTACAATTATTGGTGTATTTAATAGAACTGTATTTACAAATAATGTAGAATTAGGTGCCCCAAAAATTTCATCACTATTGTTGGTTACTATTTGCATAAAATGTTTAATATCTTCCCTAAGGATTACTTTGGCATATCGATCATCCAGATCTTCTGCAGGTGCTTCTTGTTCAGAAGGGCTTGGAGTAAATGATACTTTTGAAATTTCCAGGATTGATAATGTATTATCATTTTCATCCAAAACTTTAACTCGTATACCTACACCGCCTTCCAGCTCTGTTTTTGCCTCTTCAGATAGGTTCTCATTTTTGAAAGATAAATTAGCAATGTTGTTGAATGAATCAAAAGGAACTTTTTGGTCATAATCTCCTGTAGTCGCATTAACTTCGATCTCGGCAATTTTGGGCGTGTATCCCTTTTTAGCGATATTTCTGGCACTAATGCTGATTCCGATTTCTCCCTCGTCGATTTCAAATTCTTCCAAATCCAACCCAGGAAGTTCTTCGACACCCGAATCCGTGGGAATAGGATCTCCATCATCGTTACTACATCCCCATACTAACAAAAATACTAGAAGTAGCCTTGTTAAAATTTTAATTTGATTTTTCATAATATATTGTTTTTGATTACTGCATTTTGTAGCTGTAGTTCAAACAATTTGGTTCGTCAAAGTTGAGGTGATTACATGAAAAATAATAGACTTTAAACACCGTAATATTAAAACCGTGGAAAATACGTGTTGGACACGCAGAAACACCTGTTAATCACCTGTTTGTTAGCTATTAGTGTGTTTTTTGGTTACATTTAAAGTATGTTTAATCAATAATAGATATACTCATGGAAAACACAATCATTAAGGAAGCTATTACAATCCCCACAACTACAAAATGGTGTGAAGAAGACGTGTTAAAACTGGGCCCTCATTTTCATAAGTTCAATGGAAAAAGTAACCAATATGATCGAGTTACTCATTTTAGTCTTACCGACCAGGAAAAACTCAAGAAATTAAATGGTATTGGCGCAATTAAGAAGCTTCATATTTGTCTGGCTCTTGATAACCCAAACAAAAATGAGGTTACTTTTTGTCCTTATCTTGATATTAACGGAGAAAGATTTGATTTGACTCCCGAAACCAATGGATCTTTTAGAAATGAACCCGAAGGAATTTTGACAGCGGAAGAATCAGCCAAGGTTCCAGCCATCTTTAGAAATATGATTTGGGAAAATTGGGAAGAAGTAGAGATGCATTTAATAGATGATTTATTTCATTGTAAAGACACCGATGGTTTTCTAAAAAGGGTTGAGTATTTTATAATAACTCCCAACATGTTTGTTTTAATAAATGAATTAATCAAGAGTGGTATAAGTGCTATTAATTTATATCCTGGTATTGATATGAATAAATTTAATCAGAAGAATAGAATTTCATTTACACCAGTATTAGGATTTACAACAACAACTTCTCTTCTTAAAAGTGATCACTTCGGAATAGTAGAGAGCAATGGTAATGAGACACTTGTCGAGTATTCATTGCCATGTCCTCCAACTTGTTAGTAGAGACATGTTTAAATAGATATGAATGAACAAAGAACTTTTTTTAATACTAGGTAATATTTCTTCTTTGCTAATACTAGTGCCGGTATTGTTTTCAATAGCTAAATATAAACTATTGAATAAGATTCAGGTACGGTTATGCTATCTTCTCATTTTGGTACTCATTGTAGAGATTATTTCTAATGTGCTTTGGCATAAAAAGATTAATAATTTACCAGTATTTCATTTTTATGCAATTATTGAGTTTATATTGATTATCAATATCTATAGAACTGTGCTTTCAAAAATGTTTTCAAAAAAGTTCTTTTTCTTCCTAGGTTTAGGATTTATAGCATTTGGGATAATTAATACTATATTCTTTCAGAGTCTTTTCACATTTAATTCAAATGTAACAACAACTATGGGTCTAATAGTTATCTTTTTATCACTTAGCTATTATTATTCTTTATTAAAAGAAGTAAAATACAGTGCTTTGGAAATCAACCCAATGTTTTGGATTAGTTCAGGTTTTTTGATTTATTTTTCAAGTAACTTGATCTTGTTTTTTATTAATAATACTTTATTTAAAGGAGTTAGCGAAGCAAGCCGTATCGTATGGGGGCTTCACGCTATTGTAAATATGGTACTCATTATTTTTTATACTATCGCGATATGGGTCAATCCGGAGAAGAAGCAATTGCATTAAAGATTATAATCATTGGTATGATAGTGATTTTTTTGCTATCCTTATCAGTGATTATATTTTTTATTTTATACCAACGCAGATTATTAGCACAGCAAAAGAAGCATCAAAAAATAGAATCAGACTATCAGAAAGAACTTTTAAAAACGTCAATCATAAGCCAGGAAGAAGAACGAAGCAGAATAGCTAAAGAATTACATGATGATGTGGGTGCTATGTTAACCACCACCAAGCTGTATTTTGGGCAAATCACCCCACAGTTACCGGCCAAAGAACTTGAGAACATAACCAAAAAAGCTACGGGTTTTCTTAATGATATGATTCAAAGTGTACGAACCATCTCTCAAGACCTTAGACCAGTAGTGCTTGAGAAATTAGGACTTATTGAGGCAATCAATAGTCTAACCCAAATGATCAACGAATCTGGCAATATCAAAATAAATTTTAGAAATAATTTGACCCAAACGATAGTAAAATCAAAAGAACTTGATATATATCGTATTATACAGGAGTTGATTACTAATACTATAAAGCATGCCAAAGCTACCACTATTGGTATTGAATTAAAAAATGAAAATGAAGCATTAGTAATCATTTATGAGGACAACGGAAAAGGAATAGATCAAGAACAATTGTCTCATAAAAAGGGATTAGGACTTAAGAATATAGAAAGTAGGCTATCGGTATTATCTGGAAGCATTCATTTTCTAGAGAAATCAAAAGGAATGAAGGTTAAAATTGTATGTCCTTAAATAGTCAATAAACGTTATAAAAACAGCCATGGAAACTATAAAATTAGGATTAATAGATGATCATAATTTATTTCGAGAAGGAATAAAATCTTTAATAGACAAAATGCCAGATATCTCTCTAGCATTAGAGGCGGTAAGTGGCAAAGACCTTTTGACCAAACTAAATAATATAGTTCCTGATGTAATCCTTCTGGATTTAGAGATGGAGGATATGAATGGAGTAGAGACCACTCTTAAATTACAAGAACTATATCCCAATCTCAAAATCATTATTCTTACCATGCATAAAGAAGAAAGAATGATTTCTTATCTCATGGAGATTGGTGCTAATGGTTATTTGCTAAAAGACACCAGTCAAAATGAACTTGAAGAAGCCATACGATCGGTATATAATCAAGGAGTATATTTTAACCCATTTGTTTCTAATGCATTATTAAAAGGCCTTAAGCACAAAGTTACAAAGCCTCCGATGATAGGTAAGGATTATTACCTGACTACCCGAGAGCTTGAGGTATTAGAGCTTATTACCAAAGAGTATACTACCAATGAAATAGCCGACGAACTTTTTTTGAGTACAAGAACTATAGAAGGACACCGTAAAAATCTGATGAGTAAACTAGGTGTCAAAAATATGGCTGGCTTAATAATGAAAGCAGTAAAGGAGAAAATAATTTCTGTATAAAGGACCAAAAAAACCTCAAAAGTTTAAAACTAATGAGGTTTTTACTGGTCTCAGATTTTGGGTTCAAAACCCTGCAATTTTATTGAAGTACTTTAGTAATTCGAAAAAATTTAGTTTTCAATTTCGTTATTAGTTAAAAGTTAATAGTTATTTATATGTCGGTTGCTGATACTTGTAACCTAATAACTTTTAACAAGTAACAAAAAAGCAATTTATTGCGTATCAAAACCTCTGCACTGAAAGTGCAGAGTGGTTTAGTTTGTGTAGAAAATTAACTAAACATGTTTTCCTTTCTCCCAACCATGTTTACCCAGATATTTTTCTCCAGACTCAACAGCTCCTTCTTCAACGCTGGTTCCCATAGAGTCATTCCATCGATTAAGGTATCCAAACAAGGAGATTACTCCTAGCATTTCAACAATTTCGCCTTCATTCCAATGCTTGTATAATTCCTGTTTGATCGTGTCATCAACAGCATTAGGGATTATCGAGGCAGCTAGCGAAAAATCAAGCGCCGCACGTTCTGCGTCACTAAAAGCCGGATGCGTTTTATACTCCCAAATGTTATCCAATTGTTCTTGTTCTGCTCCATAACGTTCTGCGGCTCTAATGGCATGCGCCTGACAATATCTGCAACCTGTTGCATTACTGCTTACCCAAGCGATCATTCGCTTAAGAGCCGAAGTAACTCGACCTTCATTAGCCATTACCGCTTTGTTTAGGTTGATAAATGCCTTAGAAATGGCAGGTCTTCTTTGCATGGTCAGTACAGAATTTGGACAAAAACCAAGGGTTTCATTAAAGAATTCTGCTAATTCTTTGGTTTCCAGATCGTGGTCTGCAGAAAGTGGTGTTACTAGTGGCATGCGTATGTGTGTTTTTTGAGTTTAAACGTAATTTTTTTGGCAAGGCAAAATACAAAACTAATGTCAAATCAAAAGTGGTCAAGATGTTTTTTGTACTTTGGGTTTTTTATAATTGGAATACACCACACAAATGAGATGGACATTAAAACCCAAACCAGATACATCAAAAGTAAATGAGTTGGCCAAAACTTTGAATGTAGATACGATTATTGCCTCACTTTTGATACAAAGAGGTATAGAAACATTTGAGCAAGCCAAAAAATTCTTCAGGCCTTCGCTCGATGATCTGCATGATCCCTTTTTAATGAAAGATATGGATCTAGCGGTTTTGAGAATCCAAAATGCAATTGCCAATGGCGAAAATATAATGGTGTATGGGGATTATGATGTAGATGGAACCACTTCGGTAGCTTTAATGTCGTCGTATCTTAAGACATTGCATCCCCAAATAGCGACCTATATTCCTGATCGATACGACGAGGGTTACGGAGTGTCGTACAAAGGAATAGATTATGCACATGATAATGATATTTCTTTGATTATTGCTTTGGATTGCGGAATTAAAGCGGTTGAAAAAGTGGCCTATGCCAAGACAAAAGGGATTGATTTTGTGATTTGTGATCATCACCGGCCGGGAGATAAAATTCCAGATGCTGCAGCAGTTCTGGATCCCAAAAGAGAAGATTGTGAGTATCCCTATAAAGAATTATGTGGTTGTGGTGTTGGATTTAAATTAATTCAGGCGTTAGCCTCAAAACAAGGACAATCGATCGAAGATTTGACTTCTTATTTGGATCTTGTTGCCACTGCGATCGGGGCAGATATTGTACCAATAACCGGTGAGAATCGCGTATTGGCCTATTATGGATTGCTAGTGATTAATGAGAATCCAAGGACCGGTTTTAAAGCCATGCTTTCTCAAGTAAAAAAAACTACATTAACTATTACCGACGTTGTATTCATGATCGCACCCAGAATTAATGCCGCCGGAAGGATGAAACACGGGCTACATGCAGTAACATTACTTACTGAAGAAAATCTTGAAAAAGCTTCGCAATATGCTTCAGAAATAGAGGTCTATAATAGTGATCGGAAAGATGCCGATAAAAGTATTACCGAACAGGCCCTGACACAAATCCTTGAAAACAAAGAAGAGGATAGATGCACTACGGTTGTTTATGAAGAAAATTGGCACAAAGGAGTCATTGGTATCGTAGCTTCGAGATTGACAGAGACCTACTATCGACCTACACTAGTTTTTACCAAAAGTGGGGAAAAATTAGCAGCGTCGGCACGGTCTGTAAAAGGATTTGATGTATACAATGCATTGGAAGCGTGCTCGGGTCATATCGAACAATTTGGTGGACATAAATATGCAGCAGGACTAACATTACTTGAGGAACAGTATGAGGCTTTTAAGAAAAAATTTGAAGAGGTGGTTGCTGCTACTATAGACAAGTCATTACTCACACCCGAAATTTCAATAGATTTGCCTATTGAGTTTGAACAAATTACACCAAGGTTTTATCGCATCCTAAAACAATTTGCGCCTCATGGACCTGGAAATATGACACTGGTCTTTATGACCGAGGGACTAAAGGATACGGGATACGGAAGATGTGTCGGTGCAGATGATAAACACCTGAAATGCAAAGTGCAAAAAAATGGGATCGTAATAGATGCTATAGGTTTTGGTTTAGGGATTAGGCAAAATATGATTTGCAATGATCAAACCTTTAAGGCGGCTTTTACTATTGATGAAAACGAGTGGAACGGTAAGGTGTCTCTCCAGCTGAAGTTGAAGGATATTAATTAATTTGCATTAGTTTCCTAGGATTAAAGCCTGTGCTGAACTTGTTTCAGTAGTGCGGGATATATAGTAGAGCAAAGAAATAGCCAGGTCCTGCGGTATCCGCAAGAACATTTCCTTCCATGTTGCCAGACATACTTTGCCACAACGGTAATGCTGTCCAATGGGGTGCCCATAGAAACGGTATCCAAACTTTTGGGACATACCAAGCTATCCACCACACAAATATATGCCGAGTGGTCGAAAGCAAAATAAGCGAGGATATCAACAACGTATCGGAACGTTTTAAAGAAAAGGAAAGTAGTCAACTACGGGGCAATCCGAGGCAGTCCTCGGTGCATTTAAATCTCGATTATCGAGTAAACCCGGGGTAAAGCGGGCCTTGTCTTACAAAAAAACAACGGTCCCCGTTGTTTCCGATCCCCGCTGCTGCATAAAACTCAACCATAAATGAAAAAACGTTACTCTTATAAAACCAATGGTCGATCCGACTTTACACCATCACTCCATTGGACCTACTTTTTCGTTGGATAGCCCTTTGTTGGAAACAAAGGTGGGGTTTTGGTACAAGACCCAAGATAAAAAGTGCCCATATCGGCCGAAATTGGGACAAACAGATCGCCAAAGGGGATCACTGGATTTCTATTATCCCAAAAACATTATATAAAATCCCATTTTTAAAAGGGTTGGTCACTAATTATTGGATATTTCCCCTTTATATCGTTCTTTCATCTTTATTGTTAATATACAAAAGTAGTAAAAACAAGCCCATCATGAAAAAACAAGTACAATTAATAATAGCTGCCCTCTTTTTAACGAGCCTTACCTGTTATGGGCAACAAGTTGGTGATACTTTTAATACTTTTACAGGGGGTGGTTCCTTCACAATATCTAGATATATAATTACATCGACAAATCCAAAAACTGTCACGCTCGTTGAATATATTGGTGATAACGGGGTTGTGCAGACAGCCGTAACCATCCCTCAAGTGGTCAATGGTTATACCATAACCCGTATTGGGAATGACGCTTTTAGAAACAATGGCCTGGAAAGTGTAACCATACCCAATAGTGTGACCCATATTGGGAATCATGCTTTTGTGCAGAATGAATTGACCAGTGTGACCCTACCCAACAGTGTGACCAGTATTGGGGCGCAGGCTTTTCAGCATAACCAATTGACCAGTGTAACCCTACCCGACAATTTGACTGTTATTGGGCGCAGTGCTTTTGCGAACAATCAATTGACCTATGTGACTATACCTAACAGTGTAATCGTGATTGCAGATAATGCTTTTAAGAACAATGAATTGACCCATGTAACCATACCCAACAGTGTGACCCTTGTATCGGATGGTGCTTTTAGGAAGAACCACTTAACCAGTGTGGTCATTCCCAACAATGCGATCTGGATTGGGGTTGGAGCTTTTCGGGAAAACCACTTGACCAGTGTGACCATACCCAACAGTGTGACCAGCATCGGGAATTATGCTTTTTCGGATAATAAATTGAACAGTGTGACCATGATGCCCAACAGTGTGAACTGGATTGGGGTTGGAGCTTTTCGGGAAAACCACTTGACCAGTGTGACCATACCCAACAGTGTGACCAGTATTGGTGAACAAGCCTTCTATAACAACCAGGGCCTTCGCCTGGTGACAATGGAGCGTAACGACCCACCAACCCTCCATGAACTTGCCTTTCAAAACCGTCCCCAAATAGCTGTGATCGTTCCCGGGGGCACCCCTGCCGGTAGTATCAAAACCGCTTATGAAGCTGAATGGACGGACTTCAAATCCATCACCGAAAAAGCGCAGGTCAATGACGAGTTCACTGCCGCCCATATCACTTACACAATCACTGAAACAACCCCCAACAAGCGAGTATCGATAACAGGCTATGACGCTGCGGGAGGTACCGAAGTGACCATCCCCCAAACAGTCAACTACCAGGGTGTCGGTTACCAGGTGACCGCCATTGGCTATAATGTTTTTTGGAACAAGCAATTGACCGGTGTGACCATCGGTGAAAATGTGACCCATATTGGTGTCGCTGCTTTTACTAACAACCAATTGAGCAGTGTGGAGATACCGTCGAGTGTGACTAGTATTGAGAATGATGCTTTTAAGAAAAATAATTTAACCGAGGTGATTATCCCGGAGGGAGTGATCACTATCGGCAACAGCGCTTTTTCTCAGAACCCATTGACTTATGTAAGCATACCTGCCAGTGTGACCAGTATTGATCAATGGGCCTTTAATGGTCCTCAAAAGATTAATACAATTTTTGTAGAGGCGACCACTCCTCCATCCATTGAAGAAAATACCTTTGGAGACCGTGACCAAACTACTGTAATCGTTCCCAGAGGCACTCTAAGTACTTATGAGAATCATACCGACTGGAAGACAGGCTTCAATTCCATCACCGAAGAAGGGGACTTCACCATCGATCCGATCGCAAACGTGTTCGTTGATGAAAACACGGTCTATACCAGTGTAGTACCATCCATAATCGGCGCACCAGTAGGCAATGTCACCTATACCCTGGCAGGAAGTGATGCCAGCTTGTTTACTATCAACAGCGTGACCGGAAAGGTCACCATGGGAGCCAGGAACTTTGAAACACCGGCAGATGCCAATGCTGATAATGTCTATGAAGTATCCATCACGG
>CANMDH010000014.1 GCA_947496555.1 uncultured Aquimarina sp.
TGCGTTTCATATCTAAAAATACAAACAACACAAATCGTATCAAAAAAAAAAGCTGCCTTTTTAGACAGCCTCTTTTTTATGGTGTTTTTGTCCGAATTTAGTTGTTGTACTAAATTGTTGATGTCAATAATATTTAATAAATTACAGAAAATCAGTAAAATACTTCCGGTTTGATAGGTTTATAAACTGTTATTTTGTTAAAAAAACACTTTATAAAAGTGAATTTGAATATAATTATGTCATCAAATCAATTTTCCGTATTTTCGCACACTTAAAAGAAACAATTTTTGATAAATGAGAGATTTATTTGATAAAATTTATAAAGACAAAGGACCATTAGGGAAGTGGGCAGATCAAGCAGAAGGATATTTTGTTTTTCCTAAATTAGAAGGTCCTATATCAAATAGAATGAGGTTTCAAGGGAGAGAAGTTATTACCTGGAGTATCAATGACTATTTGGGCTTAGCTAACAAAGAAGAAGTTCGTAAAGTAGATGCAGAAGCTGCTGCAGCGTATGGTTCAGCATATCCTATGGGAGCTAGAATGATGAGTGGGCATACTGATCTTCATGAACAATTGCAAAATGAGCTTGCTGAATTTGTTGATAAGGAAGCTTCATATTTATTGAATTTTGGATATCAGGGAATGGTATCGACAATTGATGCTTTAGTCGGTAAAGATGATATCATAGTATATGATGTTGATGCTCATGCTTGCATTATTGATGGTGTAAGATTACATCAGGGAAAAAGGTATACATATCGACATAATGATATAGAAAGTATTGATAAGAATTTAATGCGTGCTACAAAAATGGCCGAGAAAACCGGAGGAGGAATCTTATTGATTTCTGAGGGTGTATTCGGAATGCGTGGAGAACAGGGTAGACTGAAAGAGATTGTAGCATTAAAAGAAAAATATAATTTCAGATTGTTTGTAGATGATGCCCATGGGTTTGGTACTTTAGGAGCTACAGGAGCTGGAACGGGAGAGGAACAAGGAATTCAGGATCAAATTGATGTGTATTTTGCAACTTTTGCAAAATCTATGGCAAGTACAGGTGCTTTTATTGCAGCAGATCAAGAAATTATTGATTACCTAAAATATAATTTACGTTCGCAAATGTTTGCAAAATCGCTTCAGATGCAACTGGTTGTTGGTGCGTTGAAACGTTTAGATATGTTACGCACAATGCCTGAGTTAAAAGCGAAGCTTTGGGAAAATGTAAATGCCTTGCAAAATGGTTTAAGAGAAAGAGGTTTTGATCTGGGAACTACACAAAGTTGCGTAACTCCAGTGTATCTAAAAGGAAGTATTCCTGAAGCAATGGCTTTGGTAAAAGACCTTAGAGAAAATCATGGTATTTTTTGTTCTATAGTAGTGTATCCCGTAATTCCTAAAGGATTAATTTTATTAAGATTAATACCTACGGCATCTCACACAATGGAAGATATAGAAGAAACATTAATCGCATTTTCGGCAATACGGGAGCGATTAACCAATGGTACTTATAAGCGTATGTCTGCTGCTGTTGCTGCTGCAATGGGGGAGTAGTCTTTATATAAGTATATATATAATATTAAAAACCTTCTGTTTTATTAAACAGAAGGTTTTTTTGTTAATGTGTTTTATCTGCAATCAGAACTAGGACCTTTTACGCATCTTCCATTTACACATGTACACCTTCCATCGGTATTGCCTGAGCAATCTAGAATAAATGGTCCTACTTGGCATGTTGGACCTTTACCCATAGTACCACCATTAATAGTTCTTTTTTGTGGAGTACTTAATTTTTGAACTCCGTTAAGTTTTAAAATGCTTTTTAACATAATTATAGGTTTAAGAGATTTATTAATCCTGAATTTTTTAAAGACATTCAGTTTAATGTCCTGAATCTACATAAATTTATTAAAACGCATTTCGTAAAAAGTTAACCTGAAGTTATTTAACAGCAAATTATCAGGTTATATAAGAAAGTATTCCTCTATAAATTACTACTGGAGGCTATTCTGAAATACTCTTTCTGAAGGTTCTTCGCTTCTTATGTAACTCATGCTCGTAACCGTTCCATAAAGCTTGAATGGCCTTATTTTCCTCTAGTTCGGGATTGGTTTCGACCATTTCTATACCGTTGCGTATAAAAGCTTCATTCATTTCCTTAAAAATAAGTGCTGTAACTCCTTTGTTTTGATAATGAGGATCTACACCTATCAGATAAAAAGCGGCAGTGTCATTTCTACGTTGTGCTTTAAGAATATGTAAAAACCTAAGCGGGTATACTTTACCATTCATTTTCTTTAATGCTTTAGAAAAAGAGGGCATTACTATAGAAAAAGCAATTAGTTTTCCGGTTTTGTCTGCAATACAAGTGATGTATTCTGGATTTAGATATGGTAAGTATTTTTTCTTATACATATCAATTTGATACTGTTGTATAGGAACAAAAGTTTGTAAACTACTATATGTTTTATTGAGCAGGTCAAACATATCATCGGCATACTTCAAAATCTCTTTACCTTTTTTGAATTTAAGTAAAGTGAGCTCGTAACGTTCTTTAATTACCTGGGAAAACTTGATCACCTTTCCTTTTGTTTCTTTCGGAACCTTAATTTTGTATTCTACCCATGTTGCTGCAGGCTCAAAACCAAGTTGTTTCATATGATCTGCATAATAAGGATAGTTATACCAGGTTATCATCGTGTTTAGTTCCTCGAACCCCTTGATCAATATACCGGCTTTATCCATATTAGAAAATCCTACGGGACCTTCCATGTATTCCAAATTGTGTTGCACACCGTATTCAGATACTTTCTCTAACAATGCTTTAGTTACTTCGAGATCATCAATTACATCAAACCATCCAAAACGAACTTTTGGTTTTTTTTGTTCATTTACTTCGATCCAGTTAATAATTGCGGCAATACGGCCTACAATTTTATCATTCTTGTATGCCAAGAAATATTTGGCATCCGCGTTTTTAAAAACTGGATTTTTTTTTGGGTCCATTACATCTATTTCTTCTTTGATGATTGATGGAACGTAATAGGGTGAATCTTTATATAAATAAAAAGGAAATTTAACAAATGTTGTTAAATCTCCTTTAGAAGTAATTTCTTTAATTGTAATCATATATCATCTCTAATTCATGGCAAATATAAAACCCTTTTATTAAATATGAATGATTGTACAGGGATCATTTTATGAACAGCAACACTATTTTTAGTCAAATTTTTCTAGCTCCTCATCTATATCTTCTTCTAGGTTGTTGTTTTTTTCCTCCTGTTTTTTACGTTTTTCTGCCTCTTTCTTGCGTTTTTTGTCTTCTTTAAGACGTCTTTTTTCTTCTTTCTTTCTACGTTTCTCTTCTTCTTTTTTGGCTTTAGTCTGTTCTTTTTGATATTGTTCGTATTCGGCATCAATATCAGTTTCTTTCTCTTTCTTTTCTACGGGCTTGTCTTTGGGCTTTTCTTGCTCTTTTTCTTCTTGATCTAATTCCTGCTCCATCTTTTCAAGCTCTTTAAGTTGCTTGTCAAGATCTTCAAGCTCCTGATCAACTCCTTTATCTTGTTCCATCTTATCCAATTCAGCATCGATGTCATCAATCATTTTTTCCTTTTCCTTTTCGGCTTTTAAGGCAGCTTTTTCTGCAGCTCTAGCTTCTTTAGCTTCTCGCTTCAAGCGTCTAGCTTCTTCTTTTTTAAACTTTTTCCCTTCTTTTTTATCGATCTTTTCTTGTTCTATACGTTCGCGTTCTAAACGTTCTTCTGTTCTTCTTTCATCAAGATCTCTTTCAATCTCTTCTCTGAAGCCATCGTCTTCGAATTCGTTTATAAATGGAGTTGTTTCCAATTTAAGACTGTCTGTTTCACTTTCATCAAGTTCATCAAATTCACCTTCGATTCCGTCTTCGCCTTCTTCACCATCCTCTTCTTCTTCACCTTCTTTTACTCCACCTTCTAAACCAGGTTTCTCAATGATTTCGTCTTTGGTATGCCAATCAAATCTATAGGAAGCCCCAAAACTGCAGGTAAATATAGAAGGGGTATCCTTAAAATTAAAAGCTAGATTAGCATCAAATTGAACATCTTGATTAAATAGGTAAGCACCACCGATCCTCATTATATTATCACTATAAAAATCACTCTTTTGCACTTGATATTCTAAGAAACCTGCCCATTTATCATTTACGGTATGAGTAGCGGTCATGATAAGGCCGAAAGCTGGATTTTCTGTAGTTATTTTATCTATTATTACATTGGTTACAAAGGCCCAATCTCCTCCATAACTTGTAAACCAGTTATTTTGAGTAGCAATCACAAACTTCGGACTGATACTTTGATCCTCGGGAAATGTAAATGGGTTATCTGCACTTATAAAATTAACTCCTGCATAGGCAGAAACAGCAGGTATAAGGGTTTTCCATTTAAATCGATGATGTTCTTTCCAACTTTTAAGACTTGCATAGGTAGAATCTATTTTCTTAGGCCTCTTATATGGATCATAGATTAAATATTTTGCACCTAACGTATTGATCTCAAAATCACTTCTATTTATTTTTTGCTCATTTGCTCCGACGATTTGCTTAACACCATCTGCTCTAAATCTACCATTTAATCTAATCTCTAGTTGTTCTATAAGAAGACCATATCGTACAGAGTAATCAAAATTAAAAACATTGGTCTTGGTGTCAAAAATATCATGTTTTTCTTTTCCGAAACCA
Organism: uncultured Aquimarina sp.; assembly: GCA_947496555.1. Classification (GTDB taxonomy): domain Bacteria; phylum Bacteroidota; class Bacteroidia; order Flavobacteriales; family Flavobacteriaceae; genus Aquimarina. The sequence continues at coordinate 4,721 of CANMDH010000014.1, forward strand.
ATACCTCCTTCTAGCTGCAATACATTATTTCCAACAGAAAAGGCACCTTGAGAAGTACCAGGTCTATTGGAGTTTATCTTCTCGGTATATTGTGCAGAAGCCATTAACCCAGATAGAAAAATGGTGATCAACAACAGAATAGACTTAGGGCTCATATTCAATATATTTGGTTCAAATATAGCAGATTTTATCATTTTTTTAGGATTGTCTACCTGTAATTGTATAGAGAGTTCCTTATTTTTGAAAAAAAATGATATGCAAGAAGCTTCTCTACAAGGGGTGTTAAAGGTAATTCTCATTATATTGCTCGTATATTATGGACTAAAAGTATTAACGCGTTTATTTGGTCCTCTATTGTTCAGGTATGTCACAAAGAAAGCCGGACAAAAATTTCAACAGCAATTTGAGCAATATCAACAACCACAACAATCTGCAGAAAGCGAAGTTACTATTGATAAAAAACCAAAGAGAAAATCTTCTAGTAAAGATGTAGGAGAATATATCGATTATGAGGAGTTAGACTAATTTCATTTTCTTCCACGACAATAATTAATCATTAGAACAGGTTTTATTTGGATTAGCAAAAGTTTGCAGTAGGCAGTTTACATTATTAAATAAGGAAGATTTGATAATTACTGCTAACTTATAATTGCTTACTAAACTTCTATTTTTTTATTTAAGATGTATTGCCCAAAAATATGTCTGGATTATCATAGAAGTTACTTATATTTTTTAATTTGGCTCTTCATTTCGTAAACTAGCACATATATCATGTCTTTAATCAAAAGATTCTTACCTCATATACTCGTTATTTTTGGTTTTATCATTGTTTCCTTAGTATACTTTAATCCGGTTTTAAGCGGAAAAGTATTGTATCAAAATGACATCAAGCTATACCAGAGTATGGCGAAACAACAAAATGATCACAGGGCCAAAACAGGGGAGGAAACATATTGGAATAATGCTGCATACGGAGGCATGCCTACCTACCAGATGGGAGCAAAGTTTCCACATGATTATATGGATAAATTAGATCGATTAATTCGGTTTTTACCAAGACCTGCAGATTATCTTTTTCTTTACTTGGTTAGTTTTTATATTTTGATGCTGGTTATGCACGTACCCTGGAAGATAGGTGTTTTGGGAGCTTTAGCTTTTGGATTTTCGACCTATTTAATTATTATTATTGGGGTTGGTCATAATTCTAAAGCACATGCAATTGCTTATTTCCCTCTCGTCATGGCAGGTATCATTATGGTATTTCAGAAAAGATATCTTTGGGGATCCATTTTAACAGCACTGGCAATGGGATTGGAAATCCAAGCCAATCATTATCAAATGACCTATTATTTGGGACTTTTGGTCGTTGTTTTAGGAATATCTTATTTGATAGATGCTATAAGAAAGAAAGAGTTACCACATTTTTTGAAATCTGTTGGCTTTTTGGTAATGGCAGTAATGTTAGGCTTGGCTACTAATGCGACTACGTTATTATCGACTTCTGAATATGCCAAAACTAGTATAAGAGGTAAAAACTTATTGGCAGATGAAACTACTAGTTCGTCTGAAAAAAATGGTTTAGACTATAATTATATTACCGAGTATAGTTATGGAAAATTGGAATCTCTTAATCTTTTTGTTCCAAAATTAATGGGACTAGGAAGAGCTTCTGATCTTGGGAAGGATTCCGCTTTTTATCAAAAATTAATTGAATTAGGCCAACCTCCAGAACAAGCCAATTATTATGCCAATGGAACTCCGCTATATTGGGGAGGTCAACCATTTGTTGAAGCTCCTCCATATCTTGGAATTACAGTCGTCTTTTTAGCACTTCTTGGGCTTCTCCTTATTAAAGGAAGACTACGGTGGTGGTTGTTGGGCGGAATAATCCTTTCGCTCGCATTAAGCTGGGGAAAGAATTTTGAGTTTTTGACACGTTTCTTTATCGATTACATTCCTTTATATAACAAATTTAGAGCGGTTTCTAGTATTCAGGTGATATTAGAACTATTGATTCCTATTGCCGCGGTATTTGGAATTCATAGATTATTTAATGATAAAATTTCGTTTGAAGAGAAACGGAAGAAATTTTTGATTTCTCTTGGTGTTTTTGGTGGACTATGTTTAATTTTTCTATTATTTGGTGGTAGTCTATTTAGCTTTAAATCACCATCTGAAGTGCAATTGGCTATTGAGCAACCTATGATTTTTGACGCTATCAAAGAAGATCGTATCACAATTATGAAAAGTGATAGTCTAAGGTCGTTGATATTTATCATTTTAATAGGAGGGGTCCTTTGGTTTATGTTAAAGAAAAAGTTTTCAGAAAATGTTGCTTTGGTTTGTTTGGGTGTTTTGATAGTCATTGATTTGGTTAGTGTTGATAGACGAAGTGTTGACGAGGAAAGTTTTATATCAAAAAGAGAGTATAGCTCCTTTTTTCGGCCAACAAATGTGGATAAAGAAATCCTAAAAGATGATTCGTATTATCGTGTCTTGGATCAGGCTCGAGGTTTTAATAATTCACATACCAATTACTTTTTTAATTCGGTTAACGGATATTCTGCTGTTCGCCCAAGAAAAATGGAGGATCTATATTATGGCCACATTGCAACAGGTAATCTTGAAGTAATAAATATGCTTAATATAAAGTATGTTATTCAACAAAATAAAGAAAGAAAGCTAGAAGCGCAACAAAATCCTACGGCTAATGGCCCTGCCTGGTTTGTTGAAGAGATTAAATATGTAGATGATCATAAATCGGAATTTGACGCTCTAAAAACTATTAAAACAAAGGAAGCGGCAGTAGTACGAAAGGATTTCCAAGAAGAAATAGGAGTATTTACAAATAGGAAAGATAGTGTGTCAACTATTTCGATTTCTAAAACGACTCCAAACCATCTGGCCTATAATGCATATGCAGCGAAACCTGGGTTTGTTGTTTTTTCTGAAACGTATTATGAAAATGGATGGAAAGCCTTTATTGATGATAAAGAACAGCCCATTTATCCGGTAAACTATATGCTTAGAGGCCTAAAAGTTCCTCAAGGTCAACATAAAATAGAGTTCAAATTCGAACCACAAGTTGTAAAAACCGGTAGTGCTATAACGCTTACTAGTTCAATTGTTTTTGTACTACTTGTACTAGGAGGATTATTTTTACAGTACAAGAAGACGGGTAGTTTACTATCTTTAGCAAAAGAAGATAAGTAAGTTACGTTTTGAAAGTTCTAATCATAACATATTATTGGCCACCCGCTGGTGGTCCTGGAGTACAACGATGGCTTAAATTTGTAAAATATTTCAATGATTTTGGCATCGAACCTGTCATATATGTTCCTGAAAATCCAACCTATGCGTTAGAAGATGCATCACTAGGTTCTGAGATTCCTGAAAATATAGCGGTCCTAAAACATCCTATATTTGAGCCGTATAGGTTTGCCCAGGTTTTTTCAAAAAAAGAAACAAAAACAATTAGCAAAGGGATTATTGCCAATAAAGAAAAGCAGTCTTTTATTCAGAAGCTACTATTATATATTAGAGGGAACTTTTTTATCCCCGATGCTCGTAAGTTTTGGATAAAACCTTCAGTAAAATATTTAAAAAAGTATCTTTCAGAAAATAAAATAGATACAATTATTACTACCGGCCCTCCGCATAGCATACATCTAATTGGTGAGAAATTAAAAAATCAATTATCTGTAACTTGGATTGCCGATTTCAGGGATCCTTGGACGACTATTGGGTATCATAATCAACTCAAGTTAACCAAAAAATCGGCAAACAAACACAAAGCTATAGAAAAACGAGTGTTAAATACAGCCGATCATATTATAACCACAAGTTTTACTACCAAAAGAGAGTTTGAAGAAATTACAAACCAACCAGTTTCCGTGATTACAAACGGTTATGATCAAGAAGAAGTAACCCAAACAGAATTGGATGATAAATTTACAGTTTCGCATATTGGGTCACTATTATCTGGCAGAAATCCAAAAAATTTGTGGATGGCTTTATACGAATTGACTCAGGAGTATAGCGATTTTGCAAAAGCATTTCAATTACAATTGGTAGGAGCAGTAAGTAATGATGTTCTGACCTCAATCAAAGAAGCCGGGTTATCTGATTTTTTAAAATTGAAAGGATATGTTTCTCATAAAGAAGCCATTCTGATACAAAGAAGTTCACAAGTTTTGTTGTTGATAGAAATAGATAGTGAAGAAACAAAATGTATTATTCCGGGTAAATTATTTGAATACATGGTTTCTAATCGACCGATCTTAGCAATAGGACCCAGACATGCAGACATTTGTAAATTAATTTCTGAAACGAATTCGGGATATTTTTTTGGATATGAAGACTATGAGGATATAAAATCTCAGATACTTCGGTATTTTAAAAGCTTCCAGGAGGGAAAATTAACTTCGGAAACCATCGGAATAGAAAAATATAGTAGGAGGGAGTTGACCAAAAATATGTCTGAAATCATTAAAAAAGTAAGCAATTAGAATTCCCCAAAATATGGATTTGTACATTTAAAAATTTGGAATTTGAATCGTAATGGGAGTAGTCGTTAATCAGTCTATAAAAAATGTAATCATAACCTGTTTAGGGTTTGGGATCGGAGCCGTAAATACGTTGTTCTTGTTTACCAATTTTATGGATGAAAAACATTATGGGCTGGTGGCTTATCTTATTTCTGCTTCGAATCTGATTTGGCCATTAATGACTTTTGGGACTCATAATACATTAATTAAATTTTTCTCTTCATATACCAACCGGGACCAACAGAATAGGTTTTTAACACAAATGTTGGTACTTCCCTTCATTATAGCTTTGATTCTTGGTTTAATTGGAACTGCACTGTATTCAACAATCATCAACTTTATTAGTAACGATAATGAAATTGTAGCTCCTTATGTTTGGACGATTTTCATTTTAGCATTTGCATTGTCATACTTCGAAGTGTTTTTTGCCTGGTCCAAAGTGAAGCTGAAAAGTGTTTTTGGAAACATAATGAAAGAGCTTTTCCTAAGAGTCTCTACCACCTTGCTTTTACTTTTATTGTATTTCGAAGTTTTGACGATCGATCAGTTCATTTATGGATTGGTACTTGTTTATTTGATCAGAACTTTTATTATGAAAATCTATGCTTTTAGCTTGCATAAGTTTACTCCAAGATTTTCTCTTCCTGATAATTATTCGTCGGTATTTAAATATACATTTTTAATATTAGTTGCCGGATCGGTTGCTTCGCTATTGATCGATTTGGATAAAGTAATGATAAAGGAGTTTCTCCCCATCGAAAATGTCGCCAAATATGGTATATGTGCGTATATAGCAAGTGTAATAATTATCCCTTCTCGTGCGATGCATCAAATTACATATCCACTCACGGCAAAGCTCATTAACGAAAAGTCCTTGGATCAATTGCATGAACTTTATCGCAAAAGTTCTTTAAACCTTCTAATAATTAGTGGGGTATTATTTGTATTAATTGTTTGTAACGTACAGCAATTGTTTGAAATTATTCCAGACGAATATCAATTATTTATTTGGGTGGTTGTATTGATAGGAATAGCAAAATTATTTGATAATCTTTTGGGGAACAATAATTCAATTCTATATAATTCAGATTACTACCGTATCATTTTATATATAGGAGTAGGAATGGCAATTCTTTCTTTTGCCCTTAACTTGATCTGTATTCCTTTATATGGTGTAACTGGAGCTGCCATTGCTACTTTTTCTGCTGTATTTTGTTATAACATATCAAAACTCTTGATAGTTAAGGTGAAGTTTAGGATGCATCCGTTTTCTAAAAATACTTTTTTAGCAACATTTTTAATTGTTGTTTTTACTTTTGGGTTTTATTATTGGGATTTTCAGTTTCACCCTATATTAAATATTGCCTTAAAGAGTGTTTTGATAGGAGGTCTATACCTATGGATAGTGTATATTCTGAAACTATCACCCGATATTAATACTATTATAAAGAAAATCCCTCGAGGTGCTTAAGCATACAACTCTGAGGGATTTTCCAACTAACCAACCAAAAAAATAAATGTTCTTTATGTTTTTCTAGCTTCTACTTCTGGCGCTACGAGATCTAGTATTTCCCGATCTTGAATGTCCTTTTTTAGAAGTATTGCTTCTTTGTCTATTTGTCGTTGTTCTGGATTTGTTTGTTCCTTTACTATTGCTATTATAACGACTGTTATTAGAACGTTTTGTTACATTTCCAGTGTAATTTCTGCTTGAACTTTTAGGTCCTTTAACCTGAGTTCTATTACTTCTTCCGTACTTAGAACTGTTATTATTAGATCTACTAGCTACCGTATTTCTAGTTCTTTGACTAGTTTGTACTCTCTGTCTAGGTTGCGTACTTCTATTATTTGATTGTACTCTAGATTTTGATTGTACATTTCTACTAGCTGTACGGGTTCTTGTATTTGGTGTTACAGAACGAGTTCTGGTAACATTTCTAGTGTTTTTGTTTACTGATCTACCTCTGGTAACAGTGTTCTTACCATAATTAGTAGACCTGCTTCTGGTTACATTTCTTGTTCCGTAATTGTTAGATCTACTTCTACTTCTAGCTACATTGCTATAGTTACGATCATTTCTTTTATACATTTCGGCTCTATGACCTCTTGTTCTATAGTTTAATGCCCTTGCATTAGATACTCTATACCCTCTATTATAACTTGTAATTCTGTTGTGAGGTCTGTAATAGTTACGACTTCTATACGGTCTAGCGTAATATCCATTATAGTAGTTGTTTCTGTATACGGTATATGAACATCTATATGGATTATAAAATCTTCTATAAGGTCTATTGTATACGATACATCTGCTCACCAATGGCACTGTGAAAAAGGCATGAAATGGTCTGTATACGTAATATCTGTTATAAGGATTAATAAAACCTGTATAATTTATAAAGTTTCCGTAGCTGTTATAATGTACATATAATCCACCTACTCTTGAGACACGACCCCAACGGTTGTAGTTTATATATACATCACCGGCTTGTATAACTCTACCATAGTGATCATAAAAGATTGGTGTATTTTCAATTTGAACAACCGCTCCATAATCATCATACTGTACATAAGCATCATAATCATATCCCGAATTGAAACTAATATTTACTCCTGGGGCATTTACACCAACACTTACTCCGCCTCTTCGACCATTAAGATAGAAATCAAACTGTCCATCAGCGTATATAGAAAAGTCAATTCCTCCTTCGCTAAAGATGAAAGATTTTCCATAATTGTAATAACGTGCAGAAGTATTTGTATTTGCTTCTGAAGCATTAGCCGTAAAAGTTGCTAATAATAAGCCAGTAAAAAGTAAAACAACATTTTTCATAATTCGTGATTTTATTTGATGTTCACTTTTATAATATCAAGCAGTGTGCCAAAAAATTAAATTACTGATAATCAGCTCTTTATTTTATTGTGGTTAATAAAAAAAGCGGTTACATTTTTGTATAACCGCTTATTAGATAGTATAATTTTTTGATTTTACTTCGGAAACAAACTTTTGTCAATGTTTGGTATTACCTTAAGAGCATTTTTGTAATACAATTTTTTAAGAACTTCATCATCCAGATCTAAACCATACATTTTCCAAAAGGCATGGTAGCGTTTGTAGTAAGGAAAATACTCGTCATCTGATTCCAAAACTCTGAAATAGGTATAATACTCTTCAGGATTCCAGGAGTCTTTACCAAACATAACCCGATCCTGATATTTGGTAAGAAAAGCTTTGGCATTACGTGGTTGTCTTCCCAGTTCGGCAATCACTGCACCAATTTCACTATACATGTTTGGTATTTCATCCATTAGCTTGGCCAATTTAGTCAGATTATTACCGTACCAACCAAGATGTGCATTTATAAACTTGGTGTTTTTATGTCTTCTGAAGATATTATGCTGTTCTTGTATAATGGTTTCCCAAGATCCGGTAACTTTTGCATCTCTTTTTCTTCTTGATCGTAGCTTTAGTTCTAACCATCGCTCATTTTTATTGTCATGCGGATCCCAAAATGACTTCGGATCTGCAGAGTGAATAAGAACAGGGATCCCTAATTCGCCACATTTTTCCCAAACTGGTCCGATACGCGGATCATCAATCTTAATTCGATTGCCTTTATTGTCTTTGTTATCCATGCCTTGGCTTTTGTAGATCTTAAGACCATTGGCACCCATGGCCACATCTTTTTCTAATTGAGCTACCGTTTTTTCTGTCCATCCTGGATCATCAATTTCACTTAGGCTAATATTGGTAAATACAATAAAGCGTTTAGGGTGGTTGTTTTTTACATTATCTAAAGATTTTATCAAATGCTCGTCTGACCCTCTACCGCGTCCGGATAAGTTGACCATTACAGCCATATTAAGTTTATCCATTTCAGTAACCACTTCTTGAAGATTTTGGGTAGGCATCCTAAACTGATGGTTATGAACATCTATAAAGGGAAATTTTGCTTTTTTAATCTCTGCTCCAGGTACAACCAGAGTAGAAGGAGGGTCATAATCTTCAAACTCCATGTTTTGGGCGGAAAGTTGTGTTATAGGAAATGTGAAAAGCAAAAGAAAAACTTGGTAGAACTTCATATTTGTCTGTTTGATTTTGATTGTTTAGCAATAAATATATAATAAAGGATCTGTCTACAATACTACCTTAACAACACTTTATAAATTAGAAAATCCCGTTACCTGAGGTATTTGGTAACGGGATTTTCAACAACTAACCAACAACTAAATTTATATTTTAATCATCATCTTCGTCATCATCATCATGATTATATCTTTTTTTTCTTTTTCTGTTTTTGTAATAATGATCATCATTATCTCTGTTATTGTATCTAGGTCTCCAATCCTGTTTGTAATATGGATCGTGAGTGATAGTACATCCATCAATTCCACAATAACCACATCCTGTATAGTGCACATTGCCTTCTACATATTTTATGTTTCCATATCTGTTATAATAGATTTGTAACCCACCGATTTGATAGGCCAAACCTCTTCTGTTATATCTTATATAAGTAGAACCAATTCTTCTAACTCTATTATATCTATCGTAATTAATATAATTAGGTCCAGCTTTCTTTAATCTACCATAGTAATCGTATCTAACCATTTTGTGGTAAGGAGATGCATTGTTATATCCATAATAACCACCAGGTGTATTAAAACTACCATGACTGCTCCAAACATTTTGTCTGGATCTTGTTCTTAGGATTTTGAAATCAATTTCACCCTCTGGATACACAAAGAATTTTACACCACCTTGTATAAAGACGATCGGTTGTGTGTGCTGATAGCGTTTTGTAACCCTATCATGGTGATCCGAATGTTGATGATCGGCCGCTTGTGCAGTTGTTCCAACTAGTAACAAGGCTGCAATAAAAAGTACCATTTTTTTCATAACTTACTTATTTTTGGGTTGTGCCTACTCAATTAGCTTTTCGGCTTCCGCTATTTGTTTAGATATGTTTCAAATGGCGTGCCAAAATTTTTGAAATAATGAAAATTAGGGTTTAATTAATTGATTATTAGACTTTTATTTTTTTGTAGAAATACTAGTTATGTATTAGTGTAAATCATTTGGACTTAAAAAAATAGCCACTTCAGGTTGGAGGAGATCTGTTTCAGTTAAAAAATAGTAGCTCTGTACAGGAGGAGCTCTCTTTTATAGTTTTTCCTTTAAATACTTAGCGGTATACGAATTCTTATTCTTGACAATCTCTTCTGGAGTTCCTATGGCAACTACATTACCTCCTTTTTTACCACCTTCGGGACCAAGATCAATCACATAATCAGCACATTTTACCAGATCTAGATTATGTTCTATGACCAAAATAGAATGTCCTTTATCAATTAATTCATTAAAAGACTTCAGTAATTTTTGAATATCATGAAAATGAAGCCCCGTTGTAGGTTCATCAAAAATGAAAAGTGCTTTGTCCTTGGTGTTTCCTTTTACCAGGAAAGAAGCCAATTTAATTCGCTGGGCTTCACCGCCAGAAAGAGTAGAGGAGCTTTGTCCTAGCTGCACATATCCTAAACCAACGTCTTGTAGCGGTTGTAATTTTCTACGGATTTTTGTTTGGTTATGTTCTGCAAAGAAATCGATCGCATTATCTATGGTCATGGTAAGAATGTCGTGAATGTTTTTATCATGAAATGTAACTTCTAGTACGTCTTTTTTGAAACGCTTTCCTCTACAAGTTTCACACTCCAGATGCACATCGGCCATAAATTGCATTTCGATAGTAACTTCACCTTCACCTTTACAGGTTTCGCATCGTCCTCCGTCTACATTAAACGAAAAATGTTTTGATTTATAGTTACGTATACTGGATAATTTCTGATTGGCAAAAAGAGTACGAATATCGTCGTATGCTTTGATATAGGTCACAGGGTTAGAGCGAGAGGATCGTCCGATAGGGTTCTGATCTACAAACTCTACATGTTTAATATTGCTGTAGTTTCCTTTAAGTTCGGTAAATTGGCCTGCTTTTTCGCCATACCCTCCCAGCTGTTTTAATACCGCAGGATAGATGATTTTCTTAACCAATGTACTTTTACCACTACCAGATACCCCAGTAATTGCAGTAAAGATACCAAGTGGGACTTTTACGTCAATATTAGTAAGGTTGTTTTCACGAGCCGCAATCACTTCAAGATAATATTTTGAAGTTCTTCTGGTCTTGGGGGTTTCAATTTCGAGCTGACCATTTAAATATTTGGCAGTAAGCGAATCGGCTTTTAAGATTTGGTCGAAAGAACCTGTTGCTACTACATGCCCACCAAATGTTCCTGCTTCTGGGCCGATATCAATGATTTCGTCTGCAGCTTTCATAATATCCTCATCATGTTCTACTACAATTACCGTATTACCCAGGTCACGTAGGGATTCTAATACTTTGATCAGTTTTTCTGTGTCTTTTGGATGTAGTCCTATACTAGGCTCGTCTAGAATATACATGGATCCGACCAGGCTACTTCCCAGAGATGTGGCAAGATTGATACGTTGTGATTCTCCACCGGATAGGGTATTAGATTTACGGTTAAGGGTAAGATATTCCAGTCCTACGTTTTGTAAAAATTCTAATCGGCTATTGATTTCCTTAAGAAGCCTCTTGGCGATTTTGGCATCATACTCATTTAACGAAAGATTTTTGAAGAAGTCGGCCAATTCGTTCAGAGGCATTTCAACCAGATCGGTCAGGGTTGCGGTACCTACTTTTATATAATTAGCTTCAGGGCGTAGTCGTTTTCCTTTGCAAGTGGCACATTTTGTTTTTCCACGGTAGCGCGATAACATTACCCGATTTTGAATTTTGTATGCTTTTGATTCCAGTTCTTTGAAGAAATCATTGATTCCCTCAAAATATTCATTTCCATTCCATAATAATTCTTTATCGGCTGATGATAATTCGAAATAGGGTTTATGGATAGGGAAATCAAATTTGTAAGCGTTGTTTACCAGTTGATCTTTATACCACCCCATACTGTCTCCTCTCCACGGAAATACTGTTCCTTCATAAACACTTAACGCTGTATTCGGAATCACGAGATCTTCGTCTATTCCAATTACATCTCCATATCCTTCACATTCTGGGCAGGCTCCATATGGATTATTAAAACTAAAAAGATGTACATTTGGTTCGAGAAATGTCATTCCGTCTAACTCAAACTTATTACTAAACTGACGTTGATTACCATCACTTAAAGTTTCAATGTAACAAGTTCCTTTTCCTTCAAAAAAAGCAGAGTCTATGGCATCTGCCAAACGATTATAAAAATCTTCATCATCTCTTTTTACAATTCGATCTACCACTAGAGAAACGGTATCTTTTTCTTTAATTGATACTTCTTCAATCCTAGTTACAGTAGTATTTACTTTTATACGTGCAAAACCTTGTTGTTGTAATACTTTTAATTTGCCTTCAATGGTTCGGCCATTTTCAATAATAATAGGAGAAAGCAGCAATAATTTTTCTCCTTCTTCAAAAGATTTGACATATTCGATTACATCGGTTACTCTATCTTTTTTAACCTGATTTCCAGAAATAGGAGAGTATGTTTTTCCAATTCTAGCATATAACAGTTTCAGGTAATCATAAATTTCTGTGGTAGTGCCTACTGTAGACCTTGGGTTTGTAGAGTTTACTTTTTGCTCTATGGCAATGGCTGGTGCGATACCCTTAATATAATCTACTTTTGGTTTATTAAGACGACCCAAAAACTGCCTTGCATAAGACGATAGACTTTCTACATATCTGCGCTGTCCTTCAGCATACAAGGTGTCAAATGCCAAACTAGATTTACCAGATCCTGAAAGCCCAGTGATCACAACTAATTTGTTTCTAGGGATCACTGCATCCAAATCTTTTAGATTATGAAGCTTCGCTCCCTTAATTATAATATTGTTTTTTGGATCTAGGGTTGTAATATCTTGAATCATAGTAATCATGCGGTAAGAGCGCAAATATAATGATTACAAAATAAGTATTATAGCCTATTGATAATGAATGTTTAGTTAAAAAAATTAACAGAAAATAGTTTGTTTTTAAATGATAGTTACTATATTAGCCCCTAACTAATGAACCAAATTTCAAACTAGAACGCCTATAGCATACCTTTACTTTTTTAAGTTTAACATAGCCCGAGCCCCAAGCTTGTTGGTACTAAAACAAAGTAATAGGTATGAAAGATTACACTGTTTCAGACGCAGTTCTGGTTAACAACTACATCAAAGGAGACGAAAGTGCTTTATCGAGTCTAATCGAACGACACAAACAACGTATTTACAGTTTTATTTATTCCAAAGTTTTTGATAGAGATGTATCTGAAGATATTTTTCAGGATACTTTTATTAAAGTGATTCGTACTTTAAAAAATGGAAAGTATAACGAAGAAGGGAAATTTCTTCCTTGGGTAATGCGTATTGCTCATAATTTGGTAATTGATCATTTCAGAAAAGGAAATCGTATGCCAAAATTTGAAGACAATGGTGAGTTTAGCATCTTCTCGGTTATAAGCGATGGAAATCTAAATGCAGAAAGAAAAATTATTAAGAATCAAGTAGAAGAAGATCTAAGAAACTTGATTCAAGAATTACCCGAAGATCAAAAAGAGGTATTAATTATGCGTATGTACAGAGATATGAGTTTTAAGGAAATCTCTGATAAAACAGGAGTTAGTATTAATACTGCTTTAGGTAGAATGCGTTACGCTTTGATCAACCTTAGAAAGGTAATTGAGAAAAATAACATAGTTTTAACAAATTAATAACGCTTTGATATAATAATAAGTAAAAACTGCCGTTTTCATTTTGTAATAACGTAACAATTATATTATAAAATATGGCAAAATTTTACTTTAAGTCTTCAAAGAAAGAAGAAAAACATTTAGTACCTAGTAGAAGAACAATAGATTTTCTTCTCAATTATTCAAAATCGTTAAATGTTACCGAATATGGTAACCTAAAGTTTGAAACGATTTTGAACTGAACTTAAACAAAAGGCCTATTTTTTAATAGGCCTTTTTGATTTTTGGTATTCATCTAAAACGGTTTTTCTGCCTATTGTTTTGGTGATAATGTCTTTATCAAGATCCCAACCTCTGGCCGGAGAATATTCTCTTCCATACCATATGATCTGAAGGTGTAAATCATTCCATAGCTCTTTCGGGAACAAACGTTTAGCATCTTTTTCGGTTTGAACCACATTTTTACCATTGCTAAATCCCCAACGATACATTAATCTATGAATATGGGTATCAACCGGAAATGCAGGAACACCAAAGGCTTGCGACATCACTACGCTTGCCGTTTTGTGGCCAACTGCTGGTAATTCTTCTAGTGCTTCGAAACTTTGAGGTACTTGACCTTTGTATTTTTCAATCAAAATCTCGGATAGGCCATGAATCCCTTTGGATTTCATGGGACTTAGACCAACAGGTTTTATGATTTCTCTAATCTCATCTACCGATAGTCTTACCATAGTGTAAGGATTGTCTGCGCGATCAAATAATAATGGTGTAATCTGATTCACTCTAACATCGGTACTTTGTGCACTTAGTAATACTGCAATTAATAAGGTATAAGGATCTTTGTGATCTAATGGGATTGGAATCTTGGGATATAGTTCCTGCAAGGTTTTGATGGTAAAATCAATCTTTTCCTGTTTTGTCATGTAATCAAAATTATTTCACGCTAAAATATTAAAATATGAATCGAATAGCGTTAGATGCAATCATTAAATTTTTGATAAAATAAGAATAAGATTGCTCTTTTTGTTTTATTTTTGAGCGTGAATATTAAACAAAATATAATTTATACAAATCATATATAATGACAACACTAAAAGCAGGAGATAAAGCTCCAAATTTCATGGCTCTTGATCAGGACGGAAATACTATCACTCTTGATGATTATAAAGGAAAAAAATTGGTTGTTTTCTTTTATCCAAAAGCAAGCACACCGGGTTGCACTGCAGAGGCCTGCAACCTAAGAGATAACTATCAAACTTTTCAGGGACAGGGATACGAAATTATCGGTGTAAGCCCTGATAGTGCGAAGCGCCAACAAAATTTTAAGAACAAATTCGAATTGCCATACCCTTTATTAGCCGATGAGGACAAACAAGTGATTGAAGCTTTTGGTGTATGGGGACCTAAGAAATTTATGGGCAAGGAATATGATGGTATCCACCGTACCACGTTTGTAATTGATGAAAGCGGAGTGATATCTGAAGTTATTTCTAAAGTGAAAACCAAGGATCACGCGGCACAAATATTATAATTATTTAAAAAGGCTCATTTACAAAAATGAGCCTTTTTAAATAAATGTTTTGTTCTATTGTTCTATTGTTCTATTGTTCTATTGTTCTATTGTTCTATTGTTCTATTGTTTTATTGCCTTTTCTGGAGTCTTATAGCCAAAGAAATTATTTTCTTTTATCATTTCTGGTATTAACTCTGGCAGTTGATCTTCCCATCCGGATTCACCATCTTGGATTTTTTGTAAAACTTCTCTTGAGAATATATCTATAATGCTGGCATCATAATCGGTAATATCTACCAGCTTACCATTATATTTAAAGAACTTGTAAAGCTCTTTCATTCTAGGATGTACCTTTAGGTTATCACTATTTGTAACTTCGTCGGTGTCTTGATTATGCAGTGGGTATAGATATACTTTTAAATCTTTAAAGAATAATTTACCAAATGCTTCCAGGATACCTCCACTTAAATGGCGATAGTATTTTTCATCAAAAATATCAACCAAGTTATTTACGCCCATGGCCAATGCCATTCGTTCTTTGGTGTAATTAGAGAAATATTCTACTACTTTATAGTATTCTTTAAAATTGGAGATCATTACGGTCTGACCAAGAGAGCACAATAGTCTGGCTCTTGCCATGAAATCTTCTTCATCTATTTCGCCTTCGGCTCTTAGGTTGGATAGAGTGATTTCAAAAATCACCACAGTTTTGTTTTTGTTTACTTTGTTTTCATTCAAAAAGATATTGAGTGACTTTTCGTAAATATCCATATTTACTTTGGTCACTGGTCTAAAACTTCCGCGTAGCGCCAAAATGTTTTTCTTGTACAATATGGCAGCGGGTAGTATGTTATTTCCGTCAGGACCAAACATTACAGCTTCTGTCATTCCATTCTTTACTAATTGTAGACTCATTAAACGGTTATCTACTTTTGTAAAGCGTGGCCCAGAGAAATTAATTGTGTCAATCTCTATTTGATCCTTATCCAAATGATCATATAGGTAACGCAGCAACTTTTTTGGGTTGTCGTATTTGTAATAAGCTCCATAAATCAGGTTAACTCCCAATACACCAAGTGTCATTTGTTGTAGTCGGGCGTCGTTTTCATGAAAACGTATATGCAAACTAATCTCGTTGTATTCTTCATTGGGCACAGTTTGGTAGCGAATACCTACCCAGCCATGGCCTTTATATTTTTTTGCAAAGTCAATGGTGGCCACCGTATTGGCGTAACTAAAAAAAAGTTTGTTAGGGTGCTTCTCTCTAGAAATTCTTTCTTCAATAAGCCTAACTTCATGCTTCAGCATTTTTTTTAGCCTGGCTTCGGTAACATAGCGTTTGTCATCTTCTATTCCGTAAATGGCATCACTAAAATCCTTATCATAAGCACTCATCGCTTTTGCAATAGTACCAGAGGCACCACCGGCTCTAAAAAAGTTTCGTGCAGTCTCTTGACCGGCACCAATTTCTGCAAAAGTTCCGTAGATATTTTGATTCAGATTAATACGTAATGCTTTACTCTTAATTGAGGGGACAGATTCAAATTCTTTATCTCCCATTATCGTGATAGGCATAGTAAAAAGGGCTTTTTTTGTTTAATGTAAAGGTACTAATACCATCAATATTAAAAAAACGAGAAGGCAATTTTCTGTGTTTTACATTTAGCATTACCAATAATTAAGATATTCATATAATTTATGCCAAAAAAATATAAGTACATTTGCCCTATTAAAAGTTTCTATGGAGGTAACGTTTCTTGGTACTGGTACTTCACAAGGTATTCCAATTATTGGAAGTAATCATCCTGTATGTTTAAGTAAGGATCCTAGGGATAAGCGACTTCGAGTTTCTGTTCTTGTTGCATGGGATGAATATTGTTATGTTGTGGATTGCGGGCCAGATTTCAGGCAGCAAATGATTTCAAATAATGTATCAAGAATTGATGGGGTAGTTTTCACACATGAACATGCCGATCATACGATGGGATTAGATGATATACGGCCGTTCTTTTTTAGGCAAGGAGATATTCCTATTTATGCACACAAAAGAGTTTTGAAAGCCCTTAAATCCAGATTTGATTATATTTTTTCTTCGGAAAATAAATATCCTGGAGCACCCAGCGTTGTAGAGAATATATTGATAAACAAGCCGTTTACCTTGGGTAATCTAGATGTTATACCTATTAATACAATGCACAATCGTTTGCAGGTGTTCGGGTTTCGATTCAAGGATTTTGCGTATTTAACCGACGTAAAAACGGTAGAAGAAGAAGAGAAAAAAAAACTGGATGGAGTAAAAGTTATGGTGGTTAATGCGTTACGAATCGAGCCTCATCATTCGCATTTTAATTTGGAAGAAGCATTGGCATTTATCGAAGAGATTAATCCTGAAAGAGCATATCTAACACATATTAGCCATATGCTGGGTTTTCATGCCGAAGTAGAAAAGACATTACCAGAAAATGTATTTATTGCCTATGATAATTTAAAAATAACTATATAGCGTATGAAGAATAAGATTTTTATGTATCTGTTCATTTTTACAGCATTATTTGTGCTTTTTCAATTTATGAATGCTAAAAAGGCCCAAGAGTCCTATGATGCCAAAATTGAAAACCTTGAAGAACGATTAAAAGAGCAAGATTCGTTAAAAACCACAATGGTAGACTCTTTAATAGATATCAATATGGACCTTACTTATTTCTCATTAGAGAGTAATGAAGATGCGGCAAGCTATTTTGAAGAAATGGGCTATGATCCGGCTAAGCTGGCATTGACTATTAGTGACAAAATAATAGAAGAAAACAAACCAGGAAAGGACAATCCGATTATTCCATTTGTGGGTATGGAAGGAAATATGGCGATTAATAAAGTTCGTTTGCTTAATCATAAATGGATTATTGCCGATTTTACTGATGGAGTATATTGGGGCGAATTGTTGATCACATACGATGTAAGAAAAGATGGGGTTATTGATTTTGAAGTGGAAAAGTCATTTTTGTATCCTAGAAATTAATAATTAATCAAGAACGTAATATGAAAAAAACGACCCAATTTGAGCAGTTTTTTTGGTTTATGATATATATGGGTTGACAAAGGTTGGTTTTTAATAGTACCAATAGGTGGAAGTAGACATATATAAGAATCAACTTAGAATGTATTCAATAATAAAGCTACTTCATTGAGAATTCAATAATTCTATCGGATCGAGTTTTGTAATTGTACGGTTTTATAAGGATTCTGTTATATTTGATCTCTTTCAAACAAAACACCAAACCATATTTAGGCAATGAAAACAAAGTTTCTCTCCTTTTTAGTAGTTATAGCAATTGTAACAACCAGTATTTCCTGTAAAAAGAAATACGAAGGCCCTTATCAGGGTTACAAGGTGCATGATTCTTATGTCGAAGTTTACAAAGATGATGGGAGATATATGATCAAAGTATATTCTGATCAAATTATAGAAACCTCATTCATTCCATTGGGAGAAACATTTGACCCAAAATCTCATGCAGTAGTCAAAAAGCCTATTACAACTAAAATGATTGTTCTAGAGAATGACAGTACATTAACCATAAATACTAATGGGATAGATGTTCTAATCAATAGAGAACCTTTTCAAATATCATATTCTTATAAAGGAAAAGAATTAATTTCTGAAAATAAAGGATACATAAAAACGGATTCTACTGAAATTCTGGATTTTAATCTGGATAGAGATGAAGTGATTTATGGTGCAGGAGCGCGAGTAGTTGGTATGAATCGCAGAGGAAAGAAACTTCAGTTGTATAATCGTGCACACTATGGATATGAAACACATTCAGAATTAATGAACTATACCATGCCTTTGGTGCTTTCATCAAAAGTTTATGCGGTTCATTTTGATAATGCTCCGATTGGGTTTTTGGATATAGATAGTAAAAGAGATAATACACTTCAGTATGAAACCATTAATGGTAGAAAAACATATCAAGTGATTGCAGGCGATGATTGGAGAGATCTAATGGATCAATATACGGATCTTACTGGTAAACAACCGTTACCTCCTCGTTGGGCTTTTGGGAACTTTGCCAGTCGTTTTGGATATCACTCAGAAAAGGAAACCAAAGAAACGGTAGAAAAGTTTGCCCAGGATAGTATTCCGTTAGATGCCGTTATTTTGGATATTTATTGGTTTGGTAAAGATATACAGGGACACATGGGGAATTTGGAGTTTTTGGCAGATTCTTTTCCAACCCCAAAGGAGATGATTAATGATTTTAAGGATAAGGGTGTTAAAACCGTATTGATCACAGAACCATTCGTACTAAGTTCTTCCAAAAAATGGGATGAAGCTGTAGAAAAGAGGGTTCTTGGTAAAGATTCTGTGGGTAATCCGTTTAGATATGATTTTTATTTCGGAAATACCGGGATTATAGATATTTATGATCCAAAAGGCAAAGATTGGTTCTGGAATATTTATAAAACCTATACTCAGGATTACGGAGTAGCAGGATGGTGGGGAGATTTAGGAGAACCAGAAGTACACCCTTCAGAATTATTACACGCAACTGGAAGCGCCGACGAAGTACACAATATTTATGGTCATGATTGGGCAAGATTGGTACAAGAAGGATATCAAAAAGATTTCCCGGATCAAAGACCTTTTATTTTGATGAGAGCAGGATATTCTGGCTCACAACGATTTGGGATGATCCCATGGTCTGGAGATGTAAGCAGAAGCTGGGGAGGATTACAACCACAAACTGAAATTGCACTTTCTATGGGAATGCAAGGATTGGGGTATATGCACTCTGATCTGGGAGGGTTTGCCGGTGGGGAAACTTTTGATCCAGAATTGTATACGCGTTGGTTGCAATATGGAGTGTTTCAGCCAATTTTTAGGCCACATGCACAGGAACATATCGCTCCCGAACCTGTTTTTCATGATAAAAAAACTAAGGCTTTAGCAAAAAAGAGTATCGAATTAAGATATAGTTTGCTTCCTTATAATTATACGATTGCTTTTGATAATAATCAAACGGGTATGCCGCTTATGAGACCCTTGTTTTTTGAAAACCCAGAAAATAAAGAGCTTTATGAGGTTAGTTACACCTATTTTTGGGGAGATAATTTCTTGGTATCCCCCATAGTTAAACCCGGAATCGCATCTATGGATGTACCTTTTCCCAAAGGAACCAGCTGGTATGATTTCTTTTCAGGGAAAAAATATGAAGGAGGGAAATATGCCGTGGTTGATGTTAAAGAAGATCATGTACCTGTATTTGTGAAAGCCGGATCATTCATTCCGATGGTGTCTCCAGTTCAAACTACGGATGCGTATTCTACCAAAGAGCTAACATTGCATTATTACCATGACCCATTGGTAGAAACTAGTTTAGGAAAATTATATGATGATGATGGTAAGACACCTAGCTCGTTTGAAAAAGGAGCGTATGAGCTATTGAAGTTTAAAAGTAAAGTATCATCAAAAGAATTATCAATTTCTTTTTCTGCAGAAAAAGGAACCAGTTATGCCTCAAGTGACAGAAAGATTACTTTAATCATTCATAATATTGATGCAGCTCCGAAATCTCAAGCTGATAAAAATACTTCTTCGACCTGGGACGAAGAAAGTAAAACACTAAAAATTGTTTTTGATTGGAATTCTGCTAAACCAAAAGCGGTGAAAATTACGTTTTGATAGGATTCTTCAAATAAATCATTTAACAAAAATGATTCTAACAATTTTTACCTAGATTTTGGTATCGTACTTTGCTGCTAATGATATCATAAGTTCGATTAAGATTCTAAGGCATTTTCGTTATCTTAGTGCTACAGCATTATATTGAAGAAAATCATGAAAACCTTGGTTAAATATGTTGGTATTATTGTTTTTATTGTACTAGGTTGTAATGAAAACCCTTCTCAATCTAAAGAACGCAAGAATCTTGATCAGGAATTAGCTTCGCAACACAAAATTATAGATTTGACTTATGCGTTCTCTAAGGAAACTGTGTACTGGGTGACCGCACAAGAATTTCAATTAGATACCGTATTTGAGGGAAAAACAGAGAAAGGATATTACTATACTGCTAATAATTTTTCTACAGCAGAACACGGGGGTACGCATATTGATGCGCCCATTCATTTTTATAAAACAGGACAAACAGTAGATCAAATACCTCTGGATAAACTCTTAGGAAATGCTATTAAGGTTGATGTGTCTAAAAGAGCTTTGAATGACCCTGATTACCTTATTAGTATTGAAGATTTTGAAGATTGGGAAAAAGCTGAGAATATGAATATTCCTGATGGCAGTATTGTACTATTGTATACTGGTTTTTCTTCATATTATCCGAATAAGACAAAATATCTGGGAACCGATCAACGAGGTGAGGAAGCCGTAAAAGAATTACATTTTCCCGGGCTTTCTCCTGATGCAGCAGAATGGTTGATTAATAATCGAAACATACATGCCATCGGTATTGATACCCCAAGTATTGATTATGGTCAGTCTCAATATTTTAAAAGCCACGTGACATTATTTTCAGAAAATATACCGGCTTTCGAAAACCTTGCTAATCTTGATAAATTACCTGCAAAAGGATTTGAGATTATAGCATTGCCTATGAAGATAAAAGGAGGTAGTGGTGGTCCTTTGCGAATCATTGCTATTGTGAATTAATTGACGTTTTTTTACCAAACTTTGTAATAATTTAGAGATATAGAAGGGAACACAAATCAAATACCATGAAAAAAAACAAAACAGTCGAAGAGTTTATAGCCAAGAAGAGTGAATGGAATAAAGCTTTGCAAATTCTAAGGTCAATTATGCTTTCTACAGAAATGACAGAAACTATAAAATGGGGAGCACCTACATATACTGTGAATGATAAAAATGTTATTGGACTGGGAGCATTCAAATCCTATGTGGGTATTTGGTTTTTTCAGGGAGTGTTTCTTAAAGATGATCAAAAGAAATTAATCAATGCACAAGAAGGCAAAACAAAAGGATTACGGCAATGGAGGTTTACATCAATCGAAGAAATAGATAGAGATTTGATACTTCAATACGTGCAGGAAGCAATACAAAATCAAAAAGAAGGAAAGGAAATTAAGCCAGAAAAATCCAAAACGGTTAAAATGCCTTCCGAATTAATCAGAATATTAGGTGAAGATGTAAAAATTAAAGAATCCTTTGAGCTATTAACTCCGTTTAAGCAAAAAGAGTATATAGAATATATTACTACAGCCAAACGAGAAGCCACTCGACTTTCTCGTTTAGAAAAAATCAAGCCCATGATATTGATGGGAGTTGGACTAAATGACAGATATAGGTAAAATTTAGACTGAATTCTTCTTTTTCTAGCGTTATAAATTAGTTTTTAGGGGATTTTACCCCGTTTATGTTATATTTTCCTTTCTTTAATATTAACAAAAATTTAATAAGTAGGCTCTGTTTTTGTCAAATCCATAATTGAACTTTAAATAGCATTGCTAATTCTCGTGTATTCCCAACAAAATTGATACGTTTAAACCATATTTTCTTGCATTTCGAAAGGCCTATTTTGCTGGTTAATAGATTTTAAACTTTTAAAATTAACAATATGTTAACATTTTAATTGACACCTCAAGTTTGCTTTTTCGAAGATCAAAACTTCTAATTTTGTACCAAATCGAAGCGGTAAAATTCTTTCGTTTTTTATGTCTAAAACTCCAAAATAAAATTGAAAAATGACAAAACTAGAGCATCACAAGGTTGTGAAAATTGAAGAGAATTCTCTATTTGAGAAAAGGTTGTATGATTTGTTTAAAGCCACGATTAGTGATGAGGTTTCTATCCCTCATTTTAGAAAATTGTTCTCAAAGTTTGAGAGTATGGATATGCATATTATGACAAAAAAAGGAAAAGATATTGGGATGTCCTATTTTATGTACTGTAAAAATCCCCAATATAGAAAAGACCTTTATATACGCTTGGGAATAGGTATTATCAAAGAGGAAAGAGGGGGGGCTTTCTTTCCGAAAACCTTGATCTTAAGTACTATGCTTAAGGCCAAAATGAAGTATATGTTCAAAAATATTTACATGGTAGCCATAACAATGAATCCTATTGTTTATGTCGCCACCTGTAAATACTGGAAGTACACCTATCCTAACCCTAATTTTGAGAATCCAAAATCTATAAAAGATTTAAAAAATAGAACAAAGAGTCTATTTAATTTTAATGAGATAGAGGAGGATATTATTGGGATACCTTTTTCTATGCCTGATATTGAAGATGCAAAGAAAAAGTTTTCGGATACCGAAAGTGAAAATGAATTCATAAAATATTTCGCGACAAAGGTTAGTGCAGAGGAAACCAATAAAGGGCTATTGACTTTTATTCCAGTAGATTTTGTAAATCTATCTATAGTCGCATTTAGAAAAACCAGAACGGATGTAATGAGGTTTTTAAATAAAATTCTTGAGGAAAACGGAATACCTATATTTAAGGACTACAGTCCAGCGAGATAGAATTATTATACCAGGAAATAATAAAAAAATAAACCTCACAAGAGTACTTGTGAGGTTTATTTATAGGTTTTAAGGTGCAGTCTTTAATATAAAAAGTCAAGAGCCGTTTGATCATCTGCATTAAAAGGTCGGTCACTTCCATCAGAACATGCTAACATCCAAGATGCGTCTGAAAGGGTAGCACCGGAAGGTGTTCCTGGAATAAGGTTGGCTCCAACACCACCATCTCCTTCGTCACTTGTTGCACCACCGCATGAGATACTTCTGTCGAAATAATCGGTATGTCTAAAACCAATACAATGTCCCATCTCATGCGAAACAATAGTGGCAATGCCTCCGGTATCAAAACCAAGGTTTGAGAGCCTACCATTCAAAGAAATTTCGTTAAAAGGATCACCAGATGCCGTTGGGAAACCGGCAGAACCAAGAACTCCGAAAAATTCCAAGAAAAAGTTAAGCCTGGTTATAGAAATATCGGCATTACCTGAAGAATTGACTCTTTGAAAAGTAATTTCCAAGTTTTCATCATTGTAACGCTGGATTGCAAGATCTACACCAGCTACGGTAGCGGCATTAAATCTTGAACTTACAAATACAGTAATGTTTCTTCCGCCATTGGTCGCTACAAGATTATTGGTGCTGTACTGCTTTGAGTTAACAGAAACGCCTTCGGTTTTGGCTAAATTAAAGATTTGTTTATAGGTAAGTAAAATATCACCCTCTACTATGTAACTTTCTTCAAATTTAATAGGAGGCTGATCAGTGACGTCGAATCCTGCACTTTCAAGTGCTGCTAAAACTTCGTTTGACACTTCTTGTGTAACCATCGTTTCTTCTTCTTGCTCGCAGGCAACAAAAAAAACACTCAACAATATGGTGAGTGCTACAAATAAATTGAGTTTTTTCATAATGTACTATTTAAGTTGATTTTTGTGTGTTATAAATATAGAATAAAAAAAACAATTATTCAAGTATAATATTTTGATTTTTAGGTGATTATAGTATGTTTTTGATGTATGATTTGTAAGGTAAAACCATTAAACTAAAAGACCCCCTTATATCAAGTTTATAAGGAGATCTTTTTCAATTCGCGTTTAATCAAACTCTATTTTAAAAAGCGAATTCTTTAATGAAATATTGACCATTTTTAATACGAATTCTTGCCTTGGAAGTAAAGGATGAAAAATCAAATAATTGTGTAATTACTGATTGAGTTGATATGATTTTTGGTACCAGTGCATTTCCATGTATATCTATAACTTCAATAACTACTTTCTTTTGTAATGAATTTAAAAGATAGACAGTTACTTGTTTGCCATTTTTCGAGAAGATAGGTTTAAATATTTCAATTGGGTTTCCTTGGATAATGGCCCTGTCTTCAGATTTGTCGAATTTATAAGTAGTTTGAATGCTCTTGTACTTATTTTCAAGACGTACATTAAAGGTGTCTCCGTTTAGCTCTTTCAATAAAAACTCATGCGCCAATAAATCTGGTGTTTTCCTGGTTTCCTGAAATATGACTGAACTAGATTGATCCGTAATTGTAAGGGTGGTGTTAATCATTTCTAAGCCATGATACTCTAATACTACATTTCTATTTTCCGAAGAAACTAATACGATATTTTTAAAATTGTCTTTGGCAAAACTTATGGTGCTTAATAAAGCTATAATTGCTAAAATTTGATACTTTCTCATGATGAATACTTTTTAATGTTTTCATAAATGTATAGCAATAGTGTATACCAATTTTGGAAAGAGGACCAGCGCTTTAGTTTACAATACAGACAGCTTAAAAAAGTGATAATCAGTGATGAATTACCTTTATCTTTATGTAGATGGTGGTTTGGTGGAACATTGGTAATTCGTCCTTTATTTTTACTCGTTCGTCACTAAAAATGAGCCCTTTAACGCACTAGATCATAATTAATCGTAATATAGTGGTATGAATTGGTTAAAGACTTATGATACCTGGACACTAGAACGAATTAGTCGCCATATTTTGTACTGGAGTATATGGAGTATTTTGTATGTATTAACAAATTATTTTACTGTTTATAATCGTACACTTTGGCAATGTATTAGCCATGAATTAGTAGTACTTCCCATAAAAATGGGATGTGCATATCTGATTGCCTACGTTTTGATGCCTAAATACCTATATAAAAAACGATATTTTGAGTTTGCTATAACTACTATTATAGCGACTGGCTTTTTTGGTTGGATGTTATTAACCTTGTATTACGAAATGATCTACCCTACGATTTTGGGTCAAACTGGGTATTACACTGATCATGCAAGCTTTATTTATAAAGGAATAGAACTCATATATATTACTTCAATAATATTGGGTATAAAGTTTTTTCAGAACTTTTTACAAGAACGACAACGTAATCAAGATTTGCTCAAAGAAAAGATAGAAGCAGAATTGAAATATCTAAAAAATCAAGTGCAACCTCATTTTTTGTTCAATACACTTAACAATATTTACGGGATGGTATTGTCAAATAATAAGAATGCGGGAGAATCTATTGTAAAACTTTCTGAAATCCTGGGGTATATTTTATATGAAAGTGATGTAGAATTGATTTCACTAACTTCAGAAATTGATAATTTAGAGAACTTCATAGAACTTGAACGTCTTCGATATGATAGAAAATTGGATTTTAGATATCAAAAGTCTGTAGCTCATTGCGGGGCTTACATTTCACCATTAATTTTATTACCTTTTGTCGAAAATGCTTTTAAACATGGTCCAGCAAAAGAAGAAGGGAAGTCTATAATTGATTTGAAAATTGAAACGATTAATGGAATGCTGAATTTCATAATTAAAAACACCTATAACGAAGCATCGATAGATGATAACGTGAAATCTGGTATAGGACTGAAAAATATAATAAAGCGATTGTCTTTGTTATATCCTGAAAAGCACCAATTAACGATTAAAAAAGAAGTAATGTTTGAAGTGAACTTGCAAATAAGATTATCATAAAACGAATGAACAAGGCGATTAACTGTATTATTATAGATGATGAAGAGATGGCCACAAAGGTCATCGCTAAGCACCTTGAAAATATACCTGATTTTAAAATAGTAGGTATTTTTCATAGTGCAGTTGAGGCTTTTTTGGTGATTGATGATTTAAAGGTGGATGTGATGTTTTTGGATATACAAATGCCCAAAATGACCGGACTTTCTATGCTCAAAATGTTAAAAAAACAACCTTTAACCGTTCTTACGACGGCTCATAGAGAGTATGCTCTTGAAGGGTTTCAATTAGAAGTGGTGGATTATCTATTAAAACCTATTGGACTTAATCGATTTCTTCAAACTATTAACCGTATAAAACGATTAGTAAATACCAATAGTCAACAAACTAGTATAGAAAAAGAAGAAAAAGTTACTGAAAACTCTGAAACACTAGATCATATTTTTATAAAATCCGAAAGAGCATTTCTGAAAATAGATTTTTCAACAATCTTACATATTGAAGCTATTAAAAACCACATAAAGATTGTAACAACAAAAGAAACTCATATCAGCCTGATGCCAATTTCAGAATTCGAGACCAAATTACCTCCTAATGATTTTATTCGGATCCATCGATCATACATTATTAATATAACTCAAGTAAAGCGTTTTGACAATAATAGTATTACCAATGACAATGGCGTATTTCCGATCGGACGTTCCTATAAAGAAATTGTAAGAGATTTACTGACCAAAAGATTAATTAAATGAACTAAAGTAAATTGCTTAACCACTCTTTAAATTGATAGAAATTTTGTGGGGCAACACCATGTCCTACGGGAAATTCATTGAGTTCGGTTTTGATGCCAAGTTTTGCTAAGTGAGAAGGTGCTTTACGAGCCCATTCTACCGGAATAACCTGATCCACGCTACCATGAGAACAATAAATGTTGAGGTTAGAGAAGTCATTTGTAGTATACCCTTCTTTTAAAATATCCTCATTTACATATCCGCTTAAAGCTATCACATTTTTTACCTTATTAGGGTAGGAGAGTGCGACCGAATAACTTAGAATAGTTCCCTGACTAAAACCTAATAATGTAACGTTATTAGAATCCAGGTTGTAAGCCTGTACAGCTTCATCAATAAAATTGGCAATCTTATCCCGGGATTCTATGGCTTGTTTGTCATCACTAAATTTTCCTTGTGCAGCATCAAAGTATATGGCATACCACGCATTTCCGTAAGGTTGCATTGGATAAGGAGCTCGTACCGAGATTATAAAAAGTTCTTCCGGTAGTTCTGATGCAAATGAGAAAAGATCGTTTTCATCGCTTCCATACCCGTGAAACATAAATAATACAGGTGTTTTTTCTTTTTTTATTGATGGTTCTTTAATGATATGATATAGGGACAATGTTTTTGTTTGCATGCTATTTTGTTCTTATTTAATAAAAGTAAACCACTCCTGAAAATATGGGCCTACCAGTGGTACCGTTTTTTGTTCTTCTCTTGAAGCTAAAATTAATCCATATATAATAAGAACTATTGAGAAAAACCAAAATCCAATATGAATGAAAATAGAGTTAAAGATTTCGGCTAAAGCTATTAAAAGGTAAAACATTATCCATAATCCTAATGCCTGCCTGATATGAAAACTGGCAAACTGGTTTTTACTATCCTTATTCATAAAAAAAGCTATGATTGTACCAATAATGGTGATGTAAGCAATAATAGCCGCTGTTTTTCCCTGTTTTGCGTAATCCGATTGCATGATTGATTAGATTAGTTAATAATTCTCTCGAAAATTAGTATTGCACTATGGCTTTATTTCAACACTATTTTCCAATTCGCTATGATACCGTAAGAAGTACCTTTTACAGTTTTTCCGACAAAAGCACTGTTTTTTGAGGTTGATAGTATATCATTTTCAGTAAAAATTGCCGCTCCTTCGGGGTTGAACAATGATATATTCGCTTTGTTATCTTTATCGATAATTCCCGTTTGTATTCCAAAAATCTCTTTCCCTTTGGTAAGCAAAGAAATCGTTTTTTCAACTCCCAATATATTGTTTAAAGTACCAAAAGCATTTTCAAGTCCAATGGTACCATATTCTGCACTATCAAATTCAACTTTTTTATGTTCAATATCGATAGGTTGGTGATCACTGGTAACCATATCGATCGTACCGTCTTTGATACCTTTTAAAAGAGCATCAACGTCTTTTTGTGTGCGTAGTGGCGGCAATACTTTATAATTTGAGTCAAAGGACTCTAATTCTGCATCGGTAAGAGATAGATGGTGAACACTCGCACTACAGCTAATCTGCAACCCTTTTGATTTGGCTTCCTTGATTAGTGCCACAGATTTTGCCGTTGAAATGGTAGGAATATGCAATTTTCCACCGGCATATTCAAGCAAAAATAGGTCGCGAGCCACCTGCAGTTCTTCTGCCAAAGCTGGAATCCCTTTTAACCCTAATAAAGTACTCCGTTCTTCTTCGTTCATAACGCCTTTTCCGGCAATACTATTTTCCTGAGGGAAAGACAGTACTAGTCCATCAAAATTTTGGGAATACAGTAGTGCAATTTTTAGCAAATTAGGGTTTTGGATTGCTTTTTTATAATCTCCAAAAGCAATGGCGCCAGCTTGTTGCATATCATACAATTCTGCTAAATCAACACCTTCAGATTTTACCGTGAGGGCACCAATGGGATACACATTTACAGCATTGTTTCGTGCTTTACCAGTAAGAAAACCAATAGAAGCACTGGTATCCGTAATGGGCAGTGTATTAGGATTTAAAGCAATGTCTGTAAAACCACTTTTTGCAGCTACACTTAGTCCATGATCGATGGTTTCTCGTTCCTCGTAACCAGGTTCTCCAAAACTTACGCTGCTATCAAACCAACCTTGCGAAACATGCAAATTATCTAGTTTTATTTCTTTTACATTGTTTTTTACCGCAATGGTAGTATTTATATCAGTAATGATGCCTTCTTCAATGAGAATATCAACAGTTTGCTGATGAAAAGGAGAGGTTGGGTCAATTACAGTAGCCGCCTTTAATATGAAGTTCATTTCAGATATTTTAATAATAGTATTTCAATTAACAGGAATATCAGCGCAAAAATAACAAACCATTTCCAAAGTTCATTGATACTGGTCTCTTCTTTTATCTGATCAAAAAGTTCGGTGATAGAATCACTGATTTCATATGCCGACGTTGCTGAAAGATTGTAGTACTGTAGTTCACTCTCTGTACTGTCATAATTGTAGCTAACATATTGTATTATTTTTTCTTTATCCTGTAGGCTATAAATACCGGCCTTGGTGGGAACCTCTTCTGTAGTGATTCGAACTTTGGTCGAAAAACTTTGTTGTAACGGAATACTACTTTCCTTATCAGAAACCAGTGTCAGAATACCATCTTGTCCCAAAGATATTGGTACATCATACGAATTAACCTGACCAATTGTATAGGATATGTCGGTAAGCTCTAGACTTTGTTTTCCGATATTATACAAGGTAGGAACAATGAGGGGTGAATTCTTAAAATTCGAATTTTCATTATTGATACCGGCAGTAAATACATATATCCTCCCAGTTTTATACAAAAAAGGGTTATTGTCTTCGAACGAAAGTACAATATTAGAAGCATTAGACTGGTAAAAGCTATTTACCTTTGGATATTGAAAATTGGTAATGCTTTTATCAAATACACCTCTATAAAGCGGATGAGAAAAATTTATTTTTGTAATCTTTTTTTCTTGAGATTTTAATGCCAGTAATCCCTCGTTTGAAAAGGCTTTTATCAACTGCTGATAAGATACTATATCTCCATTTTCTGAAGGTATTAAGCATATTGTACCTCCTTGGCCTGCAAAAGGTTGTAAAGCATTTATTAACGATACAGGAATTTGTTTTACCTCATTGATCAATACGAGGTTCGCATTACTTATATCATTATAATTGAGTGATTCTATAGAACTACTCGTTAATTCAAACTCATTTGGAGTAAAAATGTTTTTAATAAAACTATCATTTGCTTCATTAATGGCAAGAACCTTAATTTTTTTGGGTGAATTGATGGTGAAATACCTATTATTATCAAATGTAATGGCGGGATCTTCAAGCGTAACGCGTCCATTTATACCTGTGTTTTCATTAAGACGGAACTCGGTAGTAGCCGAACCATTTTTTGGAATTGAGACCGCAGTTTTTGCGATTAGCTTATCGTTATTATATAATGCAATTGAAGTGTTGTCGGCATTGGCATCAATATTACTGAACAGCACCTTTAGAATTAATTCATTATTTGTATTGCGTTGTAAGTACAAACTGTCTATAGCGATATTTTGTTGGGTTACGGGTCGTAACCGCACCAAACTGGTCTGGGTCCCTACATCTGTTGGTATTGAAAATGCTTCATTTTTTTGCTGAAAATCAGAAACCATGATCACTCTTTTAATGGTTTCTGGAGAAGTACTTAAAAGTTGTTTTGCCTTTAAGTAAGCAGCATGATAGGGTAGTTGATTAGAACTATATTCTATCTGAAGTAAATCATTTTGAACATCTTTTTTGCTAACATTGGCAAATGTTTCGGTATTGGTGAACAAAGAAAATACCTGATCTTCCGGAAGGTCACTCAAAATTTCTTGTACCGCTCGTTTCAAAAGAGGACCTTTAGGGCCTTTGGCCTGCATACTGAAGGAATTGTCCAGATAAATAACAGTTTCAGCTTCTTTGCCTACAACATCTTCTGTAGCCAAATACGGCTGTGCAAAAGCTATGATAATGCTCGCTAAAGCTAACAAACGTGCAAAAAGAGTAAGCCATTTTTTGATTTGCGAACTTTTACGCGTCTGAATTGTTACCGCTTTAAGAAACTGTACATTGGTAAAATCTACTTTTTGAAAACGCCTTAACTGAAATAAATGAACTAAGATAGGAATGATAAGCGCAAAAAGAGCGTAAAGAAATTCTGGGTGTTTAAACTGCATTCCTAATTTGAGTTTTTCAAATATACTATAAGATTTATGAATTACGATTTATGGGTAATGAATTTTTTGAATGTTTTTATTCGTGAAAAAAGTGGTAAAGGCTTTTTAAACCCGGATTGTGTATTAGAAAATCTACTACAGTTCCAAACTGCTTCAAAATAGATCACTTTGTTATGTTTCTCAAATTAACCGTAGCGGTGCTATGTTAAATTTGATAAAACATTATATTTTATTGCATTTTAGAGCTTCATAACGAAGTTCTAATACACAATCCGGGTTAAAACGGTCTTTTTTTGATCATCCCGCCCCGGGTGTCATTAATACTATGCATAATAACAAAAGCATCAGGGTCAATTTTTTCAATTTCATTAGTAAGCTTACTAATTTCTAATCTCGTGATGACGGTATATATAATATCAATTTCAGTGATATTACCATGGGTTTCGTGTCCTTGTTTTCCTTGGTAAATGGTTACTCCACGTCTCATTTTATCTGTAATCATAGCGATAATTTCATTATTGTACTTCGAAATGATTGTTACTCCGGTATATTCTTCAATGCCTTCGATTACAAAATCCAATGTTCTAGAAGCAGCGAGATAAGTAAGCATCGAATACAGGGCCGTTTCTATAGATAAAAGATACGCTGCGGCAGAAAAAATAATGATATTGATAATGGTAATTGAATCTCCTACTGTGGTCCCCATTTTTTTACTCATAAAAATGGCCAATACCTCTGTGCCATCCAATACACCACCTCCTCGAACTGAGAGTCCTATTCCTGCACCCAAAAAGAATCCTCCAAAAACAGAAACTAATAGTTTGTCTTGAGTAACCTCTGGAAAATCAATTATCAGAAGTGTAAGTGCAAGTCCTGATATTGCAATGGTGGCTCGTATGGCAAATCTCCTGCCTATTACCTTAAGTCCTAAAAATATAAAGGGAATGTTTATTAC
The DNA here is from genome assembly GCA_947496555.1 of uncultured Aquimarina sp. Classification (GTDB taxonomy): domain Bacteria; phylum Bacteroidota; class Bacteroidia; order Flavobacteriales; family Flavobacteriaceae; genus Aquimarina. Next base: position 36,956 of record CANMDH010000014.1, read on the forward strand.
CAGGATTAGAATATAAAGAGGTATCGAAGTAACTTCAGAAATTAGTAATGAGATCCCGGTTACACCCCCATCTATAAACATATTGGGCAATAAAAAACTCTCTAAACCAAAGGCAGCCGAAATCACCCCAATACTCATAAGGAAAATATCTTTTATGAGTGACATCATCGAGGTTTTTAGTGTACGTATTTGTTTGGGAAAGTCCTGAGATTCATTTCCGGAAATTTGCCCAGGTTTTTTGAGTTTTTGAGTAATAAAAGCCTGAATTATTCTTCGTTTCCAAATTGAATTCATAGAAGGTAAGGATCTGATTATCTTATGATTATTGAAACATTTTCTGTAATTAAGTTTTTATAAAACTACGCAACCTTTTGATTCCTGAGAGGAACTTTAACAAAGCTTTGGGGCATAAAAAAAGTGGGAGAAAAACTCCCACCTTAAAGGTATAATTTTATGCTTCTTATTTAGAAGATATAATATCCTACAGAAACTTGAAATGTTGAGTTTTTTCCATCTCCTGCACTGGTAACATCAGTAAATCCAAGATTATAACGTACTTGTCCAAAGAAACCACCAAGCTCTACACCAGCACCAACAGCCAGACCAAGGTCAAAGCTTTCTGATTCTGCATCAGCCTGTATGCTACCCAAAACGTCTTCTATTTCGTCATTTATTACGAAACCGAATTGCGGTCCAGCTTCAATGCTAGCAATACCAGCAAATTTTAATTTAGCAAGGATTGGGATGTTTATATAGTCTACATCTAGGTCATCTGCTCCTTGAGCTGAATACAATATTTCAGGTTGTAACGCAAAAGTTTCCATAAGGCTCAGCTGAAGTACCGCACCTATGTGGTAACCAGTTCTTCCATCTGGATCCAAGTCTTGTCCTGCAGCTTTAAGGTCATTAATATTAGAAAAATTAAGCCCCCCTTTAAAACCAAACTTAACGTCTTGAGCGTTAGAAGTCATCGTAAAGCCGATTACGGCAATTGCTAATAAAAATAGCTTTTTCATAATTGTAAATTTAAGGTTTGTTTCAATTCAAATATAGGGACTATAACCTTAAGAAAAGGTTAAATTTGAAAAGATTTGGTTGTTTCGTCGGTAGATTTTGGTTGTTCGTCTTTCTTAAATATGCTGTATCTTCGCATAAAAACAGGAAATTATAATCCAAATTGAAATACGAATTCTCTATACAAGTTTCGCCTGAAATAGCCGCACACAAGGAACAATTAAAAAATCTTGTGGCACGTAAGAATGGTATTCACTTAGATGAAATAAGACATATAGAGATTTTAAAACGCTCAATTGATGCAAGACAACGAGCAATTAAGATAAACCTGAAGCTCAAAGTATATGTTCAGGAAGATTTTGTTAAAGAACCCATGGCATTACCTGATTATCCCGATGTATCCAATACTCGAGAAGTTGTAATTATTGGGGCTGGTCCTGCAGGTTTGTTTGCGGCGTTACGTTGCATAGAATTAGGTTGTAAACCAATCGTTCTGGAAAGAGGTAAAGATGTAAGAAACCGACGTAGGGATCTTAAAGCGATTAATCGTGATCATATTGTTAATGAGGACTCTAATTATTGTTTTGGCGAGGGAGGAGCAGGAACCTATAGCGATGGTAAATTATATACCCGATCAAAAAAGAGAGGGGATGTACAACGAATTCTAGAGTTATTAGTAGGTTTTGGAGCTACCCAACAAATTTTGGTAGAAGCACATCCACATATTGGGACCAATAAATTACCCGGTATTATTGCTGCCATACGAGAAAAAATAATTGAAAGAGGAGGCAAAATACATTTTAACACCCGTGTTGTTGATTTTGAGATCAAAAATTCTGAGATCTATGGTGTAAAATTGTTAAATGGGAGTACCGTTGCTACCAATAAAGTGATTTTGGCAACGGGACATTCTGCCCGAGATATTTTCGAACTTCTGTATCAGAAAAAGATCGAAATAGAAGCAAAACCGTTTGCTTTGGGCGTGAGAGTGGAACATTCACAACAACTCATTGATCAAATACAGTATAAATGTGAAGTGAGAGGGCCTTATTTACCCCCTTCTCCTTATAGTGTTGTAAAACAAGTGCATGGAAGAGGAATGTATTCTTTTTGTATGTGTCCTGGTGGAGTTATTGCCGCCTGCGCAACGAGCCCGGGTGAAGTAGTAACCAATGGATGGTCGCCATCAAAAAGAGATCAACCAACTTCAAATAGTGGTATTGTTGTGGAATTGCGAGAAAAGGATTTTGAGCCTTTTGCAAAACATGGCCCTTTGGCCGGAATGTATTTTCAGAAAAGTATTGAACAACAAGCGTGGCGAGTAGGAGGAGAGACCCAGCGCGTCCCCGCTCAACGACTTATGGATATGGTGAATGGAAAAGTATCAGGAGATCTTCCGGTTACTTCATATACCCCTGGACTGACTTCGGCCGATATGAGTGTTGTGTTCCCCAAATTTATACACCAAACGTTGCAAGAAGGGTTTAAAGCATTTGATAAGAGTATGCGTGGATATCTTACCAATGAAGCTGTAGTACATGCGCCAGAATCCAGAACATCATCCCCAGTAAGAATTCCTAGAGATAGAGTTACCTTGGAACATATACAAATCAAAGGATTATACCCATGTGGTGAGGGAGCAGGCTATGCCGGTGGGATAATTTCTGCAGCGATTGATGGAGAAAAATGTGCGCAAGCCTGTATTAATGCTATGAAATCGAAAGCTTTTTAACTACATTTTTTTAATTGCAAAATCGAAAGCGGTATATACCTTTTCTTCAGAAGTTACTTTGATGAAACCTCCTAGCTTTTCTATAAGCTTTTTCACAGTTGATAAACCGATACCATTGCCTTTGTTACCGCTTCTGTCAACAGTATTTGCGGTTCCAAAAAGTTCAAAAATAGTATCTAATTTATCCTCTGGAATGCCCATTCCATTATCTATAATTCTAAAATAATCAAACTTTTCATCAGCAAAATTCTCAACATATATAACAATTTCTTCTTTATCATTATATTTAATACTATTTCCAATGAGGTTAAAGAAAATTTGTTTTAATACCGACCTATTGCAATTAAGCTCGGGATCATTTTCAGGGAAATGAATAGTGAAATCGGGTTTAATACTTAATAAATCAACAATTTCTTGAAGGAGTTGGTTAAGCCTAAACTTCTCAGCTTTCTTATTGACCAAAGTTTCACTTTCGTAGTGCGCTAACACATCACTTATATAACCACTCATCGAGAAAGAAGAAGCTTTTATATATTCAAAATATTCCTTACTTTCTTCATCGAGTTTATCGCTTAGCAAGAGCTTTAATAAATCTGTTGTAGTTACAATATTGGCCAAAGGCATTTTCAGATCATGAGAAATTACTCTCGCAAACTCTCGTAATGATTGATTTCTCTTTTTAAGTTTGGACTGAATCTTTTCTAAATCATTATTCTTTTTAGTAAGCTCAAAAAGAATAATTACTTGTCTCGCCAAAGCATTGAGAGATTCGATTTGCTTTTGAGAAAGTTCTCTGGGTTCACTATCCATTACACACAATGTTCCTAAAGCAAAACCATCCTTATCCACAAGAGGGAAACCTGCATAGAAAATAACTGGAGTATCTTCTAAACGGATAATATCTTTGTTAAAACGTTCATCTTCCCTGGTATCCTTAATTATAAGATGAGTACTCGGATTCAAAATAGCGTGAGAGCATAACGAATTGTTTCTGGGAGTTTGGCAAGTTTTATCACTTAAACCATATGTAGATTTAAACCATTGACGATCTTTATCAACCAAAGAAATCAAAGCTACCTTTGTATCACAGATATAATTAGCCAGAGCAGTAATATCATCAAATTCCTTTTCAGATGCAGTATCCAGGATATCCAATGATTTTAAAGCTTCTAACCTGAAGTTTTCATTAATGGGTATAGCAGTTGATATCATTTACTTCAATGAATTGATTTGTGTAATAAACAATTCTTAATAAAATTAACAAAAATTATGCACATATTAAGAAATACTTATCATCACGTATTAATTTTGTGCATTAACCGTAGTTTTAAGCTAAAATAAACCTTCTTTGGTTAGGATAACGTATAGTAGTACTATAATATTATCCTTGCTGTATGTGTTGTTAGAGACAATTTTAGATATTCTTAAGATAATTTATACTTGTAAAAAGCCATATATCCTTGAATAAATCAATTTATAGTTGTCAATTTGGGATCGCTTTCATTTTCAAATTGGCGATCTTCCAATGTTTTAATGAAAGAAATGATATCGTTTATCTCTTGGTCGGAAAGATTTAATGGATCAGGAGGTAAGGTCTGGTATTTTTGATCTATTCCTATACCAGCACCACCGCCTCGATTATAAAAATCCATTACTTCTTGTAAGGTGCTATATACTCCATTGTGCATATAAGGTGCAGTTTTGGAAGCATTTCTAACCGTAGAAGTCTTAAAAAAATGTTTTCTTTCGGGAGTTTTATACACATAATATCTACCTAAGTCTTCACTAATTTCGGCATTAATAGTATCGTTCTTTTTTGGTATACCAATTAATTCTATCTCTGATTCTTTATAATCGGGAGGTACAGTACCGTTAAATACAGGTGCAAAGTGGCAGGTAGCACACTTTGCTTTACCATTAAACAGGTTAAAACCATTAATTTCACTTTGCGTTATGGTATTCTCTATATTATTGATGTTACGATCAAATTTTGAATCAAAAGGCACCAAACTTCGTATATAACTTGCAATAGCATTTCTTATTTCGGTATGAGTAATCTCTCTATCCGGAAACGACCTTTCGAAACCTTGTATATAGCTGCTATCTTCTTTTATTTCATTTTCTAAAGTTCCAAGATCTGTATGGAATTCATTTTTGTTTTCAACAACAGAAATAATTTGACCTTCTAAACCACCAGCTCTTTTATCATAAAAGAAAGCTTTTTGTAAAGCGGCGTAGAGCAAAGTAGGTGAGTTACGCGTTACACCCTTACTTATTTTTAAACCATCTGTAAAAGCCTTGTTGGGTTGATGACAAGTGGCACAACTTAATTTTTTATCAGCAGATAATTTTGTGTCATAAAATAATCTTTTCCCTAACGCAATTTTTTCTGAAGTAATTTTTCCAGAATTTCTATCTGAAAAATAGGCAATATTGAAGGTATTTGACGAAAATAGGGAAGTAGCATCATTTTTTATAGCCAACTCAAACGGAAAACTAACCTTCCAATCTTTAACTATTTTGTTCCAAAGTTCTAATTGCTTATGCGTATGGTTTTTGATGAAATGATATCGATCAAACGAATTAAAATCTCCTGATAAATCACCAATTGATGCATCTATCTCTTTATTCAAGCTTTCTAGAAGTACTTTGTCTGCAAATTCATCCTTAAATAAAGAAAGGTACGTTTTCAAACTTTTGTAAACTGTTTGTGATTCTTCTAAAGAATTTTCTAAAACTGGGGAATCAAAGCCTGTGATTCCGGTTACTGCAATGCGTATGATTGATTTTCTTAATAACCACAGAAAGTGGTATGTTTTTAAATGGCTAAAACGAATATTCTTTTTAATAAGTTTTAATCTATTTGAAACTAAGTTCACATGCCTTTCTACAGATTTAAAATCAACTTCGTCAACAAAAATCTCTTCTTCAAGAACCTGGTATCCACTGGGGTTTTTAATTTTTATATCTGTAAAATCTTCTTCTTCGATTTTTAGGATGTTAGGCTGATTAAGAAAGCCATAATTTTCGATATCCAATACCGATAAAATAGGTTCTATTTTTTTGAAATATTTTCTAGATTCCAAAAAGTGTTTTCGCGTTTGATCTTGATTAATAGGTATACTATCTAAAAAAGCAATTGCCTTAGAGATGTCCTCTAAAAATTGCTGTTTCATTACTGTATTGAATGATACTTTCTCTGATTTTATTTCTTCGGAACAAGACGATAAAATACTCATAATGATAAAGAGGCTTATGATAAAATAAGCCCCTTTAGTATATTGAAATTTGGTCGTAATAATCATACACTTATCTTCCTAAACCTTTGATCACATATAACATGCTTCCTTCTTTTCTGCTTTCTGCCAAATTTGGGTTGGCATTTGGGTCTGTGAACGGAGTTCCGTCTGCTTTTTCCCAACCGTGGTTTTGAGTGATTAGTAGAAATGTTTCATCAACCCCAATAATGTCTGAAATATCAATCATCCCGGTAATTTCCCAAGTTCTGTCTGCAGAACCATATCCTGATGCGGCGGCTGTTATTTGGTCACACTCAAACACAGCTTTTACAACACCTGTATTTAGGTCGTATTGATAAAGTCTGGCATAATGGTCAGCAGCAGGCTTAAATCCTTGAATACCATTCGGATCTTCTTGAATGTATGCATAGTTTTCTGTTACTAAAATATTATCGGGACTATGAAATGCTTCTGCTTTTCCTCCTTCTTTATCGCCATCAAGTACACAAACAATTTTACCCGCTCCGGCAGGATCATTTTCATTAAGTACAACTTTGTACACTCTTCCTGATCTTGTTCCTTTTCCTATTAAATCCGGTTTATCTCTGCCAGTAACAGCAAAGTATATTTCTCTATTATTTGCAGCAGAACCTCTTCTCCAATCGATATCTTCTAATCTAGAGAATCCCATGACACCTTTTTCTTTTGCCTCGGCATCCAAAAGATCAATATTTTTCTCGGTCAATTCCACAAATTCGATATCATATTCTGTACCTTCTTCCATATCCATTTCATAGACTACTCCTGCTGTGGTTACTTTCAATCCATATAATTTTCCTCCCTCTACATCACCGCGTGCACCAACATACATTCCTAATTGACCAGAAGGGATTTCATTATTACTATTATCATCACCTATAAAAACCACTGTTTTATCGGGATATGCATCTTTTCCGATCGCAACAGCATTTTCTGTTGACCATTGCCCCATAGCCGTTAACATTCGAGGCGCAGAAGCCTCTGAAGCGTTTCTAAACGGATCTGTAGCAAAGACTCCTTTGGAGTTGCCTCCCCATTCACCTCCAGAAAGATAAAGAGGACCAAAACCATGTTCCTCTGGTGTAATCATGGATCCAGAACATTGTGCGGTATTTGCAGTAGCCGTTGCATTAAGAATATACTCTCCCTTTATAGGTTTAAAAGTTTCATCTAGCGTTATTCGGGCAATAGAATAATCTGCTTCTATATTATTGATCAAAGTATATGTGCCATCATCATTTTTTAATAATCCGGCACCATCAGCCATCGATCCATAAACAAAATTTGGAACATACGTGTCTTCTGACGAAAGGTAATTGTAAATTTCAACATCTGTAAAACCAGGCATTTTTTTTAGAAAAACCGATGTTTTAGAATGGTTTTTAAGTTCTATAAGATCGCCTGAAGGGGTGGGATCAACGGTTTCATCATCATTATTACACGATATTAAAACGAATGTAAGTAGTAGAATAACGAGGCTTAAGTAATTTTTCATGATTGCGTTAATTTTTTGTTTATACAAATGTATAGCAAGCACAAGCCGAATAACTTTAAGAAGATGTTTTATGTTTATTAAAGAAATATCACCTCAATGTTTAGAATGTAAAGGTAATATTATTCTTTAGAATGAATCTAAACTTAGAACTTCTCGAAGACGCCAAGACCAAATAACGCATAATCATACTTAACCGGATCATTACTATCTAATTGGCGTAGTTTTTTATCAAGTTCTGACAATGCCTTGGCATCATTTTGTTTTCGTTTTAGTAATCCTAATTTACGGGCAACGTTTCCTGAGTGCACATCTAATGGACATGATAATTGAGCAGGAGAGAGGCTACGCCAAATTCCCAGATCGACACCTGCTCTTGCATCTCTTACCATCCAACGTAAAAACATGTTAATACGTTTGGCTGCAGAGTTTTTAAGAGGGTCGCTAATATGTTTTTCGGTTCTGACTTGATGCGGAAGATTGAAGAACTCTTTTTTAAAATGATGAATCGCGTTTTGAAGATTTGATTCTGATTTAAATTGTTTATAAAACCCTTCCATATCACCAAATTTATTATAAAGATGGCGTAGAGCGACTATAAAACAGGTGAGATCAGTACTATTGAAAGTTCGATGCACAAAATCTTCTAGATTATCAAGGTTTTCCTGAGAATGATTCATCACAAAATCATAAGGGCTATTACCCAAAAGATTCATTAATTTATGCGCATTGTTCAAAATACTTTTCCTGTTTCCCCAAGAGATAGTGGCCGTGAGAAATCCCGAAATCTCGATATCTTCTTTTTGGGTAAATAGATGTGGAATTTGAACAGGATCTGTTTCAATAAATTTTGGCTGTTCATAGAAGGCAGCCTTTTCATCCAAAAAACCTTTGAGTTCGGATTTGTTGAGTTTTTTTGTCAAGGCTAATCAATTATTTTACCGTCGACCATTACTAGTTTTCTATCGGCCATATTGGCTAGTTCCTGGTTATGGGTTACGATCACAAAAGTTTGCCCAAATTCATCTCTAAGTTTAAAGAATAGCTTGTGCAAGTTTTCTGCAGCCTCACTATCCAAATTACCCGAAGGTTCATCGGCAAAGATAACCTTGGGATTATTGATAAGCGCTCTAGCTACTGCAACACGTTGTTGCTCACCACCAGACAGTTCATTTGGTTTATGATCGTATCTGTGTGATAGTCCTAAGAAATCTAAAAGCTCTTTGGCTCTTTTTTCTGCCTCAGCCTTTGAAGTTTTTTTAATAAAAGCGGGTATGCATACATTTTCTAAAGCTGTAAACTCTGGTAATAATTGATGAAACTGGAAAATGAAACCAAGTTGTTCATTCCTAAATTTAGAAAGTTGTTTTTGCGAGAGCGTATTAATATTGGATTCGTTAATCGACAAGTTGCTTTCTTTTATCTCATTTGCTCTGTCCAATGTACCTAATATCTGAAGTAATGTTGTCTTTCCCGCCCCCGAAGCTCCTACAATTGAAACAATTTCGCCTTTTTTGATATGAAGATCTACACCCTTCAGCACATGTAACTCCCCGTAATTTTTATGAATGTTGTTTGCCTTTATCATTTAATTTTTTACTTCAAAAGGTGAAAGTAATCAATATCGTGAGAATCCCCAAGATTATCCTTTGGAAGAACGTTTTAAATTATTCACATCCAAGAAATATACAACTCTAAGTGATAGCGTATGTTTTATGGGTTGATTAAATAGATTATCAAGACTTTGTGTGTAATTTAAAGTAGAAAGATCATCTTCATTAAAAATTTGGTTACGATAGAGTAGGGTGGCTTCACTTCCAGGAGCAAACCTCCAATTAAAACTCATATCCAGATTCCAAATATTAAAATTGGTATTTGGATCATTTTCTGAGATATCGTAATCAATTTGAGATCTAGACCCATTATCATTCAAGATATAAAATATATTTTCAGAATAATCTGCGGTACTCCAGAAATTTCTAAATCGTATGTTGATGGCTTTATATGGGTCAAAATTATAGCTAGCACTCAAAGAGTTTTCTAAAGAAATTCTATCTCTTTGTCCTAGAAAAACATCGGTTTCGTTATCATCTACATAACCAAACTCTTTTCTATTATAATATTCTGATCTTAGAATAACTAGCAGTTTATCTGAAAAACGATATCTAGGTGAAAGCTCTATTCTATATATCCTCTGTTGATCATCAAACCACTGTCTACTTCCGGCACTAATGTCATATGCAAACTTTTTACGATAATCGGATGATACAAAAGCTCGGCCTCCGAAACTTGAACTGAAAGTGACGAATCGACCATCGATACGTGGTTCAAAATAGTCCTTTTCTTCAGAAATGAAAGCTCCTCTAGCACCAAAGCCCAAACGCTCTTTGGTTACAAAAAAGGTGTTAAAACCTAATTGATTTTCTGTTTGTACTGATGGATCAAATAATCTTCGGTGTCTAGCAAATAAATTAATACGATAAGTGTTAAAAATCCCTTTGGGTTCAAAGATCTGATAGGATACATCAGCTCTAAAACTATTATAGTTGTTTCTGAAATTTACCCCAAGGTCATTTATATCATAGGTTTTATTAGCTAAACTATGACCAACGCTGTACCGTATCCTTCCTTTAATTCTCTCAAAATCAATGTCAGAAGCAAAACCACCAGTATTATTATCTTCCAAATTTAGATAACTGGCAATGGTCCTGCCTGTAATTCTGTATGCATTTGCTTTATTGGCTAGATTCCATACCAATCCGGATACATTGGCATCCCTAAACTTACTTCCGTTTCTTATTACACTTGTATTTATTAGGGATACAGAAGAGTTTTTATTGAACTGCTGGTCTAGTACAAAAATATTATAATTTGTAAGGGATTCTACCAAGGCTTTTCGAGAATCTCCTGTGATTGTATCTGTAATGCTTACCTCGGTTTTTTCCGTAACTGCATTAAGAACACCAATCCCTAAATTACCTTTGGTTCTTCCGGAAATCTTTAAGGCATTTAGTAGGTTTATTTTTGAAGGCGCATCTTCGACTTCTTCATTTATAGCCAAATCGTCATCAGATACCGACTCCGATGGTGCTCCTCCAATCCTTCGCGAGAAGAATACGTTTCCTTTATTAAATAACTCGGTACCTTCCGTAAAAAATTGTCTGTTTTCACCAAAAGTCTGTTCGAATGGTCCTAGGTTTAATTGTACTTCATCAAAGGCAGCTTGCCCAAAATCAGGAATTAAGGTTGCATCTAGGGTAAAACTATCACTAAGCCCGTACTTTACATCCATTCCTGCGCTGAAGTCCGTTTCGGTTTCTCCACCTTCACTTGATACCAGTCCCTGTAGAAATGGAAAAAAAGTAAGCCTGACGGGTGGATTTATATTCTCTACACCTCTAACAATTCCGTTATACTGAGTTCTTTGGCCAACTTCTCTATTAACAAAATTCCAGGTATGGGTTTGATTACGACCCTGTAATCTTCTATAAAAATTTATGCTCCAGTCTTGAACATCAACTTCAGGGAAACGAAGTGCGTTGTAGGGGATTTTAAATTCTGCATACCAACCGTTATCGTCAAAAGATACTTTTGCATCAAAAACAACATTATAACTAAAGTCTTCATTAAATTGGTCGGCTCTTGCATCTCCAATAGTACCCGCACTGGTAATAAAAAATCGGGTTTCATTAATACCATCGTTATAAGTGTTTATGGCAATGGTAAAAACATCAGCCTGAACAAAAACATTATCTCTCTGGCTAAATTGACGAAGAACTTTATCTATTTGATTATCATATAAATAAACTGCAAAATATATAGCTTTATTATCATAAACCATTTTTATTTCGGTTTGTATATCTTGAGCTATGGTTCCTTCATTTCCAGGTTCCCACATCTGAAAATCGCCATACGACGAAAGGTTTTTCCATACGTCATCATCCAAAATACCATCAATTTTAGGAGTATCAGTAATTCTCTCTGCAATAATTTCCTTTTTTTCTTGAGAAATTGAATGTATTGTAATTAATAAGGAAAAGATTAGACTAATCCTGAAGCATAAAGGTGTATCCATACAGATGTAATAAAAAACTTACTTTTTTTGTTGATTGCAAAACTATGTTTGTCATAGGTATTGTGGTGCTAACGAAAAGTTAAAAACGATAATTAACATTTGACATCTGTGTATTTTCGTTTTAGAATATTATCAAAATTTGCCATGAAAGAAACAAATATACAAATTGCAGTACTTGCCGGAGGATGTTTTTGGTGTACTGAGGCTGTTTTTCAGCGACTTGAAGGAGTTACAAAAGTGATTTCTGGTTATACCGGGGGGACTATCAAAAATCCGGCATATAGAGAGATAACTACCGGACGAACAGGTCATGCCGAAGCTATTAAAATTGAGTTCGACGTCGATCTAATTAGTTTTAAAGAATTATTAGAAGTTTTTTTTACAACGCATGATCCCACTACATTAAACCGTCAAGGAGCTGATCGCGGTACCCAATATCGAAGTGCTATTTTTTATGTTGATGAAGAGCAGAAAAAGATAGCAGAAAAGTTTATAGAATATCTTACCAACGAAAAAATCTTTGATGACCCTATTGTTACTGAAATTGCAGAACTAGGATCATTTTATAATGCCGAGGATTATCATCAAAATTATTATAACCAAAATAGTAACCAGGGATACTGTCAATTTGTAATAAATCCTAAACTTAATAAATTAAATACTACTTTTAAGAACAAATTGAAAAAAGAAACACAGAAGTAATTGCTATGCCATATACAAATTTTGAAGAATATAATATTCAGGTTACAGACGGAGTAAAGGAAAAATTTAGATCAATAATAGATGATCTGGGAGAAGATATCACCAGAGAAGGAATACAAAAGACACCCGAACGTGCTGCCAAAGCCATGATGTTTTTAACACAAGGATATCACCAGGATCCTGCAGAGATACTTAAAAGTGCCATGTTTAAAGAGGATTATGATGATATGGTAATTGTTAAGGATATCGAATTATATTCATTATGCGAACATCATATGTTGCCTTTTTTTGGAAAGGCACATATTGCGTATATTCCAAATGGATATATTGTTGGATTAAGTAAATTGCCCAGAATTGTTGATGTTTTTGCAAGAAGAATGCAAGTACAAGAACGACTAACACATGATATATTAGAGTGTATTAACAACACTTTGAAACCTAAGGGCGTGGCGGTAGTCATCGAGGCCTCGCATATGTGTATGATGATGCGTGGCGTACAGAAACAGAATTCTGTAACCACAACCTCAGGTTTTAGGGGACAATTTGAAAAAATTGAAACACGTAGCGAGTTTTTGAGATTAATAACGGCAGATTTGGGATAATTTTTTGGAATACTATTTGTTCTGTATTGAACGTTAATTAAAGTATATGGCAAAAGATAAATACAAAAAATTAGGATTAAGCCTGTTATTCGATGGGTTAGGAATGGTTACATATATAATTCCCGGAATAGGAGAGTTTGGAGATATACTCTGGGCGCCTTTATCTGGCTGGCTTATGACAAGAATGTACAAAGGGAATGCAGGTAAAGTAGCTGGTGTTGTTACATTCGTAGAAGAAGCCTTGCCAGGTCTCGACATAATACCCACTTTTACACTGATGTGGCTATACACCTATGTATTCAAAAAAGAAAAATTGGAAGATATTATTGATGTGGATATTTCTTAATTTTTGAAGAAACGTGCAAACCCCAATCTGCTTAACATCTTCTTTTCAAAATTCCAGAAGAAATTAAATTGTCCAAAAATCCATCCTACGATAAGTAATAATATCTGGTAAACAGGAAATATTATAAAGATCCTTGCGGACCAATATATCCAGCCATTGGTAGTTTCTTCATGAAAGCCAAGAAAACTTATTATTGGATCTGATATACGTGCAGCCGTTGATCCTGTAATGGCAAAAGCTATAAAAATAGCTATTAGTTCCCAGCGATAAGTAACCTTCCATTTATTTTCAAGAACTTCAAATAGTCTTAAGGTAACAACAAGGAATATATAAGTAAGGAAAATGGTTATTGTTGATAACAATCCAATATATGCAGTATCATTGGCAATAAAACCTGTAGATTTTAAAATATACTTACCAAGTAAATATCCCGAAAACAATAAACCGGAAAGGCCAAGTAAAGGGAATAATAATTGCCAACTAGATTGTATTTCCCAACGATCCTTAAATTTTTGCATGGCGCAAAAGTACAATTTAAAATGATCTAAATCAATACCTTCTTCCCCTGGTAGTAATAAATCTTTGTCGGTACCTTTGCTCAAAAAACAGGAAATAATTATACAATAAGTAATTTACCTCATATCCATAATGAATATTGGGTTCATAATTTATTTGCTGAATATAGAGATCCGGGTTAAATCTAAATGGTTGTAAAACACGTTGGTTATATTCAGTTACATAAATACGATTTCGGGTTTCCAAAAATTGTTCTCCATAGTATCCTCTGGGCCTTTGTGTAACAAGCCAAGCATTAAATCCAGGTTCTATAATTATTATTTCATATTCTAAACTATCGTTGGCTATTCGCACTGTGTCTGAAGCAACAGTAGCAGAAGATAGGGCCATGTTTTTTTCCTGTGTAGAGGCGCAACCTAGAACCAACATACCTATAACAGTTATGTATAAAAAAGTCTTCATGATTTTATTTCGTTATTCCAATCGTTTTAAATTACAAAAAAGCCGGAGAATTACCTCCGGCTTTAACCATTATTTATGATGATCTTTTATTTACCAAAAAGTCCTCCTAATAAACCTCCAAGACCACTTTTCTTCTGTCCACTACCACTTAGCAACATTCCTGCAACATCATCAAGGATGCTACCATCACCATCGGCATCAAGAAAAGACTCAATTAAGGATTGTTGTTTGGATCCTTTTGCAGCACCAGACATACCGCCAAGCATGCTTGCCAATCCATTAGCGTCACTGACATTATTTTGAGTTGCTTGTTTACCTAAAACTCCCATAAGAATTGGAGCTGCTACTTTAAGAATCTCGCCCACAGAACCGGCATCCATACCTGCTTTTTGACTCAATGCATTTTCTACTGCTGGTTGTTTATTTCCTAAAATATGTCCCAGAATTCCTGCTCCATCATTGGTGACACTTTGATCTACACCACCTTCAAATAAGCCACCAAGATTATCTAGAATACCTCCGGAATGTTTACTTGATAAGGCATTCATTAAACCAGAAGCACCTTCGGGAGTAGAGGCATTGCGTTGCATAGCTCCCATAAGAACAGGCATCGCCATACTTAATAAATCACCTGTTTTACCTGCAGATTGTCCAGTTTGTGAACTAACTCCACTTATAATTTGTTTGCCCATGGGGCTATTTAAAAGATCTAAAATTCCAGACATAGTTTTATGTTTTTTTGATGAATTCTAAAGTTACATTTTTTAGATCAGGAATTGTTAATTTTGAGGAGATTTATTTTGGATAAAATAAGATAAAAAGCAAATTAAATCGACAAAATGTAAAAAACGCTGTTTCTAGACAAGAAACAGCGTTTTTTTAAATTATCGTATGTACTTTAATTATTTCAAAATTTCAATGATTTGATCGGCTAATTCTTGTCCGATACGATCTTGGGCTTCACCTGTAGCCGCTCCGATATGTGGCGTTAATGATATTTTACTATTCATTAGGACTTTAATAGCAGGAGTTGGTTCGTCTTCAAATACATCCAAACCGGCAAAACCTAGTTTTTCTTTCTCTAGAGCTTCTACCAATGCTACTTCATCAACGACACCACCTCGTGCGGCATTAATAATTCCTGCTCCATCTTTCATTTGCTCAATTTCAGGCTTGCCAATAACATATTCTTTTTGTGCAGGGACATGCAGTGTAAAGAAATCGGCATTTTTCAATACTTCCTCTTTTGAAATGGTTTTAATTTTGAAATTAAGTGATTGTCCGTCAAAAAACTCTAAAGGAATTTCAACCTCTTCAATAAACGGATCATAAGCGATTACATTCATACCCACACCAATGGCAATTTTTGCTGTGGCTTGGCCAATTCTTCCTATTCCTATAACTCCCAAAGTCTTTCCTCTTAATTCGATACCACTACCGTAGGCTTTCTTAAGATTTTTAAATTTACTATCTCCTTCTAGAGGCATATTACGATTAGCATCGTGTAAGAAACGTACACTACCATATAAATGGGCAAAAACCAATTCGGCAACAGATCCAGAAGATGCAGCAGGCGTATTGATTACATGAAGTCCTTTTTCTCTTGCATAGGCTACGTCTATATTATCCATACCTACACCACCACGACCTATAATTTTAAGCGAAGGGCAGTTGTCAATAATATCTGTTCTTACTTTGGTAGCACTGCGCACTAAAAGCACAGAAATTTGATTTTCATTTATATAATTAACCAGTTGATCTTGAGCAACTGTTGTTGTTAAAACCTCGAATCCCTTTTTTTGTAATGCATCTATTCCACTTTGAGATACTCCGTCGTTTGCTAATACTTTCATTATTCAATGTTAAATTATGAGTGTTAAGTTCTGATTTGATCAGTCTTAACTATTTTGGTTATGCTTTTCTTTCTAAATCTCCCATTACATCTACAAGAGCAGCTACACTTTCCATGGTCATGGCATTATACATACTTGCTCTATATCCTCCAACACTTCTATGTCCGTTTACTCCGTTAATTCCTGCTTCTTTCCACATAGCGTCAAAAGTTTCTTTAAGATCTTCATTTACCAGCGTAAATGTAGCATTCATATTTGAGCGATCTTCTTGCACTGCAAATCCCTTGAACAATGGATTAAGATCTATTTCAGAATAGATAAGCTTAGCTTTCTTTTCATTTACTTCCTCGATAGCAGTAATACCTCCCAGTTTTTTAAGCCATCTTAGTGTAAGCATTGATGTGTACACTGCAAACACAGGAGGAGTATTAAACATACTTCCTTTGCTAATGTGTACCTGATAATCCAGCATTGATGGAATTTGTCTTTCCACTTTGCCTAGTAGATCTTCTTTTATTATAACCAAAGTTGTTCCCGAAGGACCCATATTTTTTTGTGCTCCAGCGTATATTAGGCTAAATTTAGAGAAATCCAGTTGCCTTGAAAAGATATCACTACTCATATCACATACGAGAGGAACATCTGTGGTTGGAAAATCCTTTATCTGTGTTCCAAAAATTGTATTGTTACTCGTATAGTGTACATAATCCAGATCAGAGGGAATTTCATACCCTTTTGGGATGTAATTAAAATTGGCGTCTTTAGAAGAAGCAACTTCTACAACATCTCCAAAAAGTTTTGCCTCTTTGATCGCTTTTTCACTCCAGCTGCCTGTATTTACATATCCAGCTTTTGATTGTAAAAGGTTGTAGGCGGTCATAAGGAATTGAGTACTTGCTCCACCCTGTAAAAAGAGAGCTTTATATCCTTTTCCTTCAAGACCTAATAATTCTAAAGCCAAACTTCTGGCTTCTTCCATAATATCAACAAAATCCTTACTACGATGAGAAATTTCAATAATTGATAGACCAGAGTTGTTATAATTTAAGATCGCTTCAGATGCTTCTTTAAATACTTCTTGTGGCAAAATGCAGGGTCCAGCGCTAAAATTGTGCTTTTTCATTAGTAGTTTTTATTGTTGTTAAATATTCCAGTTATCAAATTATTTTTTGTTCCAAAATTTGGTAGAAAAAAACACCACAAAGGTGCTAATAATCTTGTACAAATTCATTATCAAATTGATAAATTATTTAGTTGATTTTTGTCAAAAATTCAATTATATCTACACCATCGGCATAATCTGAAAGTTTTGGAGATTGTGTCTTACCAAAACCAATAGTTTTGTCTAAAAAGTTGTTAGCGACAATGCATTGTATTTTTTCTTTGTCTTTCTCCAGTTTTTCCTTCAATTCATTTTCCGAATTATAGGTTTCATAAAACAGGGTTGCAATAGGCGAGGCATAGCTTTGATCTTCCTTGAGCATTAAAAAACCATTTTCAAATAGTTTGTAGTTACTCATTAAATACACGGCTTTGTTATAATCATAGTTGTTTGCGTATTTTGCACTGTTGATTATGTAGTTATACTCATAAATAGCTTTAAAAAATGTGTCAAAATTATATCCTTTGGGAACTAATAGCTTAGAAACGTTTCTACACCCCAGACCATAGTATCTAAATATATCTTCTCCTAGGGCATTAAGTTGTTCTGCAGTTTCATTGCCAGTTAACACGGCGACCGAATTTCGATTCTTGCGAATTATATGCGGAACTTTACCAAAATAATACTCAAAATACCTGGCAGTATTATCGCTTCCAGTTGCTATGATGGCATCATACTTCTCAAATTTTTCTGTGGTAAATTTTATATACTCCTTAAAATCGGGTTCTATGGCCATAAGAAAGGAAGCCAAATACGGTAGTAAATGATTATCATCTGATGATTGTTTTACCAATATTTTATGTCCAGAAATAAGAACTGAAAGAAAATCATGAAATCCAACCAATGGGATGTTTCCGGCCATGATAACACCAATAGTTTTTGGTTCTATCTTTTCTAGGGAATAAGACGATATCCATTGATTAAGATTCTCTTCAGTAAGGGCATTACCCCATTCATTTAATGAAAAAAGCACATTTTCTTCGGTAAACCATCCATTATGATGGACTGCCGTGGTGATTCTGTGTGCCATTTCATCAAAAAAATCATCGTTGTATCGAACTGAGCTAACTTTCTTAAAACCAGTATTTTTGAATTGTCTGATAAAGGTTCCCAATTCAATAAAAGCGTTAATCCTGTCATTTAATAACATCTCATATTTGTTTATCACTAGTTTACGAGTTATTTTTGTGTTGCAAATTTAGAATAAAAAAGAGCTATGGCAATTATTATAACAGATGAATGTATAAACTGTGGTGCTTGTGAGCCAGAATGCCCAAATACGGCAATTTATGAAGGAGCAGATGACTGGAGGTATTCTGATGGCACGGACCTAGAAGGAGATGTAGTTTTACCTAGTGGAAAGGCTGTAAGTGCAGATGAGGCACAAGAACCGGTAAGTGACGAAATATATTATATTGTGCCGGATAAATGTACAGAATGTAAAGGGTTTCATGAAGAACCACAATGTGCAGCAGTATGTCCCGTTGATTGTTGTGTGCCTGATGAGGATGTGGTTGAAACTGAAGAATTTTTGTTGCAGAAACAAGCTTTTATGCATAAAGAATAGGATTTTTTCGCTAAATAACAGTAAAAACCTGTCTGTAGACGGGTTTTTTTATGGTCGTTTTTTAAATTTTAGTATTTTCGCTATCAATACAACCTCAAATCAAAACATGAAATTATGAAAAAAATTATCTTTTTTACTTTATTAGCTGTGCTTACTACGTCTTCTTATGCACAGTACCGATGGGAAGTCTCGGCAGGTGCAACTTTTTCTGATCTAAGTCTAGATAATATAGAAACAGATAGAGGGACTGGATTTTTTGTCAATGCAGGATACGGTTATGTTATGGGAGTAAGAGCTAAAACAAGTATTGTTTTCTCATTAGACCTTTTACAACGTAATAGTGAAATTGAAAATATTGGAGATCTTGAAATTCTTCAGGTGGGTATTACTCCTAAATTTAGATACCTTTTTGGAGCGGGAAAAGATAGGTTTCGAGCTTTTATAAATGCTGGACCTTCTTTTAGAGTAAATGCAAATGTCGAGATTGCTAATATAGAGGTAGATTCTGATGATTATGAGAACGTAGTTATTGGTGGGGTATATGGTGCTGGTTTCTCGCAAATGATAGGAGAAATGTTTGATGTGATGGTCGAAGTAGGAGCCATGAACGATTTTGTTGATAATTTTAATGATGAGTTTATAACCGGTGGAAGCAAATTTTTTGACTTTTACGCAAGAGTAGGAATTCGATTTAGAATTTATGATGCCAGACGTTAAAATATTGTAGATAATATAATTAAGATCCTGCTTCGGCAGGATTTTTTATGCAATTGATTTTAATTTTTTGTAAATTAGTTACTTACAATAGGGAATCGCAACATGCCAAACTGGGGATACATAGCAATTATCGTTTTTGCAGTATATATTATTGCTAGCATTGCCTTGTACTATCTACAAGAGTATTTCATATTTAAACCGGAGAAACTCGATAAAGATTTTGAATTTCATTATAAAAATCAGGTTGTAGAAGAATATAATCTCGAAACCAGAGATGGTGCGATACTTAATGGGCTTCATTTTATGGTCGAAAACCCTAAAGGTGTCGTGTTGTACCTTAAAGGAAATTCTAAAAGTATTAAGGGATGGGGAAAGTTTGCGGTGGATTTTACCAGACACGGTTATGATGTCTTTATGCTTGATTATAGGGGGTTTGGAAAAAGTACAGGCAGACGCTCTTTTAAAGCTATTAAAAGAGACCTTCAGTTTGTCTATAACAGGATTAGGGATAAGGTAGATGAAAAACATATTATCTTATACGGAAGATCTATGGGGTCTGGTTTTGCAGCAAAATTAGCCTCGATTAATAACCCAAGAATGTTAATCCTAGACGCTCCATATTATAGCTTAAGTAAGGTAGCAGGAAAATTTATTCCGTTTATGCCAGTATCTTTGATCATGCGTTATCCAATCCCAACCTACAAATGGCTTAAATATGTAAACTGTCCCATTCATATCATTCATGGAACCCATGACAGATTAATTCCTTTTAAATCTAGTGTTAAGCTTTCTAAAATAAGACCAAAACTTACTCGTCTTTATACGGTTATTGGTGGAGGTCATAAAAACCTGAATAATTTTGAGTCCTACCATAAGATGCTAGGTGAGATTATTAATTCTAGATTAAAACGGTTGGATCTTTCTAATACAAGTATAGGAGTTCTCCATTCTTCAAAAAAGGTCAATGCCTAAATTAAAAAAAATAGTAGGTTTTGGTTTTTTTGCCGGTTTGTTTTATAGTGTCATTATCATCATACTTTATATTTTCCAGGAGAATATTCTTTTTCAACCAGAAGAATTACCCGATGATTATGTATTTCAGTTCGACCATACTTTTGAGGAATTTTTTATAGAAACTGAAGAAGGTATCTGTCTTAATGCGTTACATTTTACTAATGAAAATCCCAGGGGAGTTATTTTATATTTTCATGGAAATAGAGGAAGCCTTAGAAGATGGGGAGAGATTGTTTTGTTCTTTGCCAAAAAGCAGTACGATGTGGTTGTAATGGATTATCGGGGTTATGGCAAAAGTAAAGGGAAGATCACAGAGAAAAATCTGTATGAGGATGCGCAGTTATTTTATAACCATATTCTGAAATATTATCCAGAAGATCAAATAACCGTATATGGAAGATCTATAGGAACAGGGATTGCAGTAAAAGTGGCATCCCAAAATCAACCTTGCAATCTAATATTGGAAACACCGTATTATGATATTAAGGACATTGTAGAAAGTTGGATACCGCATTTCCCTACAAATACACTTCTTCGTTACAAGATACCTTCTGGTAGTTTTATACAAGAGGTGACCTGTACGGTGACCATTTTTCATGGTACAGCCGATGGAGTAGTGCCCTATAAAACAGGAGAAAGGTTATTTAAAAGTATACCCAATTCTAATAAAGAAATGATCACTATCCAAGGAGGATCTCATAATGACTTAATCGAATTTAAAAGCTACCTTACTACAATCGATAAGGTTTTACAAAACGATGGTTAAAAACTATTCAGAACAAGTAAGGGTTACTTAATAAGAATTTAGCGCATCTCTATATTCTCTTAAATCAGCAATATTTGTCTTGTTATTAAGGCTTTTGGTAAGTGAAATCAGATACTTAAGACTTTCAACAGGGTCAACATTTTCTTTGGTTATATTGGGTGATTCTTCATCTACTGGCTCATCATCAGGTATCGGGATGAGAAAAGAATCATTTTCTTCAATGTGCTCATAGGTAAACCTTAAAACCTTTACAACCAAAGGAACCTTTTGCTCTAAGGCGTATTCCCTCAATTTCTTTAGGTCGTCTATTAATGTATCTGTATTTATGCCTTTTTTGTCAAGGTCTGCTAGAATTTTATCAATTAACTTGATGGCCTTTTTATTTTCCAAAGGAGTAAAATTATGTAATGGGTTAAATAATAATCACTGCAAATTTAATTTTTTCCTGAATTATGACCCTATCAATTACTATTATTTATTTAAAAGAATATATTTTTTTCGCTTTACAATTATTTAACAAACAAACAAAAATTACTTTAATTATTTGATAATCAATATTTTAATTTGTTTTATTTAAACAAATACTACTATTCCTGCTAAAGTTTGAGGTAAAACCGTAACCTAATATGCCTCAATCCTTTTTATCTTTGAAAAGTATTCCAATTACAATTTTTCCCTTACTTTTTTTGTTTTCCCCAACACTTACCTCCTTAATCCTAAGGAGGTAAGTTCTTCTTTATACTATCCGTAATTAGAATAAATTTAAAATTTGACCTTCATTTTCTTTGCGAATGGTAATCAAGAGTTTTCTAAACCCTAAAGAATTTACTTTATATACTTTGGTGCCTGTAGTCCAGTTTTCTTTTTTTATGGCCTGTGGCATCATAGGAAATCCGTACCCAAACCCGGATCCATCTGGTTTTGGCCCAACAACGAAGAAGTGATTTCTGGAAGAAGAATTATTTTTTATTTTAAACCTAATGTATTGGATGGTATCGTCTATAACCTGGTTCGATTTTGAAATTGTTCTTTTGCTATCTCCTTTTAATTGTTTTGGTGTATTTACTGCTATAAGCTTTGCTTCTTTGTTTAATGTAGAGTTAAGCGTTCCTGTAACATTTACCTTGGCAGTTCCCCAACTCCATATGTTGATGATAGCATTTTTAGCGATCAAACGGGAGGCATCTACTTCACCCACCTCAGAACCTATACTTAAATTTTCAGTTTTCCCTTTGGCTACTATTGTTCCTACCAGAGCCATTAATCTTATTTGGCTGTTATCTATATTAATAACCTTCGTGCTTTCATGCGTTCCTTGTTCTACTGCTTTTAGATTTGGTGCCCCTATAATTAACTTCACTTTTTGCGAAGGTTGTATCCATTCCTTTTGATCAATAGTAAGCGTTCGATTGGTAACGTCTCTTTCGATTAAATCAAATAAATTAGTATCTGTTGTTATGGTTATACTTTCCTCTAGAGAAGTATCAATTATAACTTCTGCATAGAAATTGATTTTAATCGTTTCTACTTGATCAATATTAAATGTTCTGGTTTCAATTTCCTTGTTACCTTTAATTTGTGCGGTGGTAGTTATGCTCCATAAGAAGAATATAATTTTTATAGTTTTCATGTTATATTTTTATAGTTGTTTAAATAGAGAAGAAGTAATACGAAGTTTTAAATAAGACCCAAATCAGATACTTTTACTTTTGAAAGAAGCCATTTCTTGGCGATCAAATAATCTAATCCGAATCTTCCAGAACCCAGAACCAGGTTATAGATTGATAGCCATAGGAAACCCATTGCGGGAAGCATTCCCCATAATCCATCGTTCCATTTCTGAAAAAATATAGCCACAAGCATTGTGCACATAATAAAAAATGAAGCTATTCTGGTTTTTAAACCTAATGCAAGAAACATCCCGCCAATAGCTTCACTTGCTGCTCCCATCCAGGCAAAAAACACAGGGAACGTAACAAAAATTCCTCCGTACTCTGCAATATCTTTTGGGAACCAGTCTACAACTTCAAAAAGTGATAAGTCCTGTGCTCCATTGGGACTCCACGGTACTCCAAATTTACTACCGCCAAAATTTACTGCCAGAAAGTATCCGCAGGCTATTCTAGGTAGCGCAAATAATAGATCTGTATACCAGTATTTCATGGTTATCGGAGAGATAATTTTTTTCAATGCATTTTTCATGGTTTGACTTTTTTATTATTGAACTGTCCAAAAGTCAGAAACTAGTATCATTGTTTCGCCCCAAAACAAAATAAGACGGCTCAAATTATAATCTGAGCCGTCTTATTTTACTAGATATGGGGTATCTTAATCTCTACTTTTTGACTGCAAGTAAGGCAATGTAAAAGTTTGAATTGAAACTTATTTCATTCTTTACTACAGTCGCTTCTTCGTTAGAATAATGATCAACCAAAATAGTACCCTCGGGAAAGACTGAGTTTACTTTTATTGTCTTTTGTCCTTTGGGCAGATCTAATCCAACAATCACTTTATCGGTGTATCCATCTTTTTGATAGTTTCTTGAGAAAACATACGGAGATTTTGATATCATCTTATGAGTTCCTGCTCCAACAGATGGGTGGTCTTTTCTAAATGTTCCTAGTTTTTGCCAATGACCTAGCAGCGTTTTGGTTTCTTCATTGTCCATGGCATCCCAGTTCATATTTGACCTTAGAGTTGCATCACCCTCTGTGTCTTCAATAATGAGGGGTCTTGCTGTTTCATCTCCATAATATATTTGAGAAATACCAGGCGTCAATAAAAGTTTGGTGGCAGATTCGTACGTTTTGCTACGATCTTTATCAAAAGGATCGTCATCGTCATGAGAACTTATATAATTCATAACACTTTTTCCGGATAGGTTGGTGCTCAAAATCTTATTGTATTTACGAAACAATTTCTCATAATTATTTTGAGCGGCATCGTATTTAAACTGAAAATTAATAAGATTATCAAATCCATTAGCAAAATAATCAACTTTCCGATCTCCAAAATCATAATAGCGTTTCCCGTCAATTCCATAGCCATACAATTCTCCAAGCACATAAAATTCATTGTCATCAAGTACTTTATCAGGATTTTTAGATTTCCATTCGGCAAAGGCAAGTTTTGCCTGCTCTGCAAGCACACTCCATGCACCTTCTTCAACATGCTTAACAGTATCTATACGGTAACCGTCGATTCCTAATTCCCGAACATAATCGGTAAGCCATTTGATGATATAGTTCTTAGGAGATTTTTTTAATCCTGTTTTGGTAAAGAATATGTCAAGTTCTGCTAATTCTATTTCTAATCTGCCTTCAGCTTTCCACTTGTCTAAAAGTACTTTGGGTAGTTCTACTTCTTCGTCACTTTCTGTTTTTATATCGGGTAAGTTTTTAACCAAGGTACAAGTTACTGCGGTTTCATAATCCTTATAAGTACATTGTGGTTCGGTGCGCACCCAATTATCAGGCCATACCGGATCTTTTTCAGTTACCGGTCCAGTGTGGTTAAGCACAACATCCATAAGGATGCGGATGCCATTTTTATGAGCAACTTCTATTAATTGTTTCAGATCTTCATAAGTCCCATAATTTGGATCAATTTTAGTCCAATCTTTGGCCCAATATCCGTGAAATGCATAAGTGTTTCCGGTACCTTCGTCGACACTATCATGAATTTGTTCTACAGCTGGGTTAAACCAAATTGCATCTACACCGAGTTTCTCAAAGTAACCTTCCTCAATTTTCTGGATAATACCTTTTAAATCTCCGCCTTCAAATCCTCTAAGTATTCCAGTTTTTTTTGTCCGATCTAAAACATTGTCATTTGTAATATCTCCGTTATTGAATCTGTCGGTAAGAAGGAAATATACATTTGCAGCTTCCCAAATAAAGGGCTTTTCCTTGTTAGTAGTTGTTTCTACATTATCATTTGTAGTGATTTCTGAAGTAGTTTTTCCCTCCTTTTCTGAATTACCTTTACACCCTACAATTATACATAGCAGTACTATTATGGTAATTTTTATAAAATTCTTCATAAGTATTTAGTGGTTTAAAAAACGCTAATCTATAAAAACTAAAGTAAAAATTACAAAAAGCTGAATTGCGAAATTCATAAAATTATTCCTATTCAGTTTTATTATGTATTTGAAGGTATTGTGAAGGAGACATGTTGGTAAGCTTCTTAAAAACTCTGTTAAACGTGGCTTTGCTGTTGAAACCACATTCATGAGCAATACCTAAAAGGGATAAATGTTTTTGTTTCCCTTCTTCCAGCATATTTTGTACGGCCATTACTCGATAGGAATTTATAAAATCATTAAAGTTCTTCTGAAAACCACTATTAATAGTATCAGAAAGCTCAGGGACTTGGATTTTAAGCATTTTCGACAACTCGGTCAAGTTTAAATCAGGGTCTAGAAAGGGTTTTTCTTGATTCATAAAATCTTCGATCTGTGCTTTACGTTGAAGTAATTCTTTATGGGATTTTTTAGGAGTAGTCTTTATACTTTTCCTTTGATCTATATTAAAATCAAGACTATTAAGTTTATTGGTGTCCGTAAAATATCCTTTAATACCAATATAAATAATGGCTACTGCCGAAAAAAACTGAAACCACCAACGTTGTGTCCAATGTAAATCAATAATAAGGTCGCCTATAACACTTTGAAAAACGCTGTAAAGGAATAAGAAAGAGTATATAAATAAGAAATTACGCATCCAATTAAGTTCTAACTTATAGGTGTTTGAGAAAAAATGTTGAATCTTGTTTTTGTAGTTATAGTACAATTGAAAAGTAAATGCTAGGTATAACAACATTTGTAGATTTTCTACGATTCCAATCAGAGGTTGTATGTACTTTTGATCCAGATTAATTTTAAGGTATCCATTTTGGGTTTCTGCAAATCCTGGTTGACCTGCATCATAAATGAAAATGATAATTTTATAAACTACAAAGATCAATACTGGAACGAAATGTAAAAAGTCCTTTTTTCTGAATTTGAAATTGGAACTGGTAATTGCCTTTACATAAAAGTATAGCAATGGTCCAACCGCTAGGCTTAAAGCAATTAACCAATAATTTATTTTGGTGTTTCGGTAGGTGTCATACCAGTCCATAAAACCAATAGTATATGTGGTCCTGTGATACCCTGTAATAAAAATCAATAAAGCCAAAATTAAAGCCGGAACATATTTTTTCTGAGAATATCGTTGAAGTAATAAAAAGGCAAATATAAACGCCTGCAAAACTAACAACAACAGCGGCGTGCTATATAAATTAAAAGAAGGAAACTCGAATAGTACTATATGCTGCATATTGCTAAGGTAAGAATTGAAAGAATTAATTTTTATTTTTTTTTAATTCAAAATGATGTTCCTTTGAATTCAAAATCATCTTACATGAATAAAATAACGGCTTGGATCTCTGCGGCACGTTTACGTACATTACCATTATCGGTTTCGGGGATTATTGTTGGATCGGCTTTGGGGCATAAGAGCTTTATAAACACCTCTGTCTTTTGGTTAGCTATTGCTACCACTCTGGGGTTGCAAATACTATCTAATTTTGCAAATGATTATGGTGATGGTGTTAAGGGAACTGATAACGAAGATAGAATAGGACCAACCAGGGCGTTACAAAGCGGTGTTATATCTAAAAATGAGATGAAAATAGGGATAATTTTAACTTCTTTATTAACCTTGGCATTTGCAGTTATTTTGATATATACTGCTTTTGGAAAAGAAAACTTTACCTATTCGCTATTTTTCTTTGTTTTAGGGTTAGTGGCTATTACAGCGGCAATTAAATACACTATTGGCAATTCTGCATATGGATATAAGGGCTTGGGAGACGTCTTTGTTTTTATTTTTTTCGGATTGGTTAGTGTTGTTGGCTGTTATTTTTTGTTTACTAAAAATCTCGCTTGGTTGGTTTTTCTGCCAGCAATTACCATCGGACTTTTAAGTACTGCCGTTTTGAACCTAAATAATATGCGAGACCATGATAGTGATAAAAAAGCAGGTAAAAACACGTTGGTGGTTAAGCTTGGAGCCCAAACATCTAGAAAATATCACTTTTTTTTGATTTTTGGAGCCATGGTCGCTATACTTTGCTATAGTTTAATAGTCTATTCAAAACCGTTAGATTTATTGTTTTTAATTGCTTTTATTCCATTGTTCATTCATATTCGCAAGGTGGCTATAGTAAAAGAACCTAAATTGTTGGATCCTGAGCTTAAAAAAGTGGCTTTAACAACATTTTTGCTATCTATACTCTTTAGTCTGAGTCAGATTTTATAATTTTCAGTACACAAATCATAATTGCAGTACTCATGAAAATTACATTTTACGGGCAAAACACATTATTGATACAAATAAAAGATAAACATGTATTAATTGACCCCTTTATTTCGGGTAATCCACTTTCAAAGGATAAGATAGATATAAACTCGATTAAAACAGATTACATTTTGCTTACACATGCTCATTTGGACCACGTATTGGATGCAGAAGCTATTGCCAAAGCTAATAATGCGACCATAGTTTCTAACTATGAGATAGCAATGTATTATCAGAAAAAAGGAATTGAAGTGCATCCTATGAATCACGGAGGAAACTGGGATTTTGAATTTGGTAGAGTGAAATATGTAAACGCTATACATACCAGTAGTTTTGAAGATGGTACTTACGGTGGCCAACCTGGAGGTTTTGTTATCGAAGGGGAACATAAAACAATTTATATTGCAGGAGATACAGCCTTAACTATGGATATGAAGTTAATTCCGTTACATGCAAAATTGGATCTCGCGATTCTTCCGATTGGGGACAATTTTACTATGGGAATTGATGATGCTATCATCGCCAGTGACTTTGTTGAATGTGATAAGGTTCTTGGGGTGCATTATGATACTTTTGGATATATTGAAATTGATCATGATGAGGCAAAACGTAAATTCTTTGAAAAGAACAAAGATTTAATGCTACTAGAAATAGGGGAGAGCCTCGAATTATAATGAAAGCGACCTATCACAAACATATTTTACAATTCAAAAAGCCAAGTGGTACATCGCGTGGAATTTTAAAAACCAAAGAAACCTGGTTCATCACTATTAACGATGGATCAAAATATGGGATAGGAGAATGTGGAATCCTTAGAACCTTAAGTATTGATGATCGACCAGATTATGAAGAAAAGCTACAATGGATTTGTGATCATATCCATTTGGGAGTTGAAGCACTTTGGAGCGAACTCATTGAATTCCCTAGTATTCAGTTTGGTGTAGAGATGGCATTTAAGTCTTTAGAAAGTGATTCGCCTTTTTTATTATTTCCCTCTGCATTTACCAGAAATGAAGATCCTATTTCTATCAATGGTCTTATTTGGATGGGAGATAAGGAATTTATGAAACAACAGATAGAGGAAAAGCTAGATCAGGGTTTTGATTGTATTAAAATGAAAATAGGAGCCATTGATTTTCAAACTGAACTTGATTTGTTAAGCTATATCCGATCACAATTTTCATCAGAAGTGATCGAACTTCGAGTTGATGCCAATGGTGCTTTCTCTCCTCAAGAAGCGTTGGGTAAATTACAACGACTTTCTGAGTTTGATTTGCATAGCATAGAGCAACCTATTAAACAAGGACAGTTTGAAGAAATGGCAATACTGTGCCAAAATACTCCATTACCCATTGCATTAGACGAGGAATTAATTGGAGTCTTTGATGTAACAGAAAAGAAAAAGCTGCTACAAACAATACAACCACAATACATCATTCTTAAACCAAGTTTAATAGGAGGGTTTAAAGGAACTAAAGAGTGGATTAATTTGGCAGAGGAGCTTGATATAGGCTGGTGGATCACCAGTGCTTTAGAAAGTAATATTGGATTAAACGCTATAGCTCAATATACGTATACTCTAAAAAATAAAATGCCCCAGGGATTGGGAACAGGAGGTCTCTTTACAAATAACTTTCAATCTCCATTACAGGTAAATGATGGGGCTTTACTTTATAATAACCAAACAAAATGGCTAGTGAATTTTTAAATTAACAACACAAACAAATATGTATATAGCACAAGGAAAACAAGGAAAAATAGGACTCTGGAAATACTTCCCGATACCCCTAATATTTATTGGTATTATGGGGCTTCAGTTTCTTTTTGTAGTGGTTATGAATATCGATATGACTGCACTAATGGAGCAAGAAATAATAAAAAAAGGAAAGAATAGATTTTTTGCAGAGAATATGCTTTTTATGGCAGTATTTATGGCGGCCTTACTTTTTTGGGTAAAATTTGTACACAAACAAAGTATTTTATCGCTTACGACTTCAAGAAAAAAAATAGACTGGGGTAGAATATTTTTTATCTTCGGTTTAATGTCTTCATTTATTATTATTTCAACATTAGCTGTTTATTTTTTGTATCCTGATACCTACCAAATTAATTTTGAACCAGAACCATTTTTGATTCTTACTCTTATTGCTGTTTTATTGGTTCCGATTCAAACCAGTTTTGAAGAATACCTCTTCAGAGGGTATTTGATGCAAGGAGTTGGTATAGCAACAAAAAGCAAATTGATTGCCTTGCTGTTTACTTCTATTCTTTTTGGAGTTATGCATATTTCAAATCCCGAGGTTGGTAAAATTGGACCTATTATTATGGTGTACTATATAGGAACAGGCCTGTTTTTAGGTATTATTACATTAATGGATGAAGGATTGGAATTGGCATTAGGGTTTCATGCCGCAAATAATCTTGTTACTGTTTTATTAGTAACCGCAGATTGGACAGCACTTCAAACTGATTCTATCTTTATCGATGTATCCGATCCAAGTTCGGGATATGAAATATTGTTTCCGGTACTTATTATTTTTCCTCTTTTTCTCTTTATTTTATCCAAAAAATATAAATGGACCAATTGGAAAGACAAACTACTTGGTACAGTAAATTAATAATATATTTATAATGTACTTTTTACAATTTGATAACATGTTTATATGAGATAAAATTGAAATTTGGATACACAATCATGAGTACATTTTCTATTCCCAAAATACACGAAAAATTTACTATTAACGGTAATGAAGGTTTAAATGCTGAAAGCATTAAGCTTATAGCCCTTAGTTTTATTAAGGGAGGCGAAGTTTATGAACAAGAAGTGGGACATTTTTTGATCGATTGGTTGAGCGAAAAGGACCATATTGTCGTAAAAACATCTGGTTCTACCGGTAAACCAAAAAAAATAAATGTTCGAAAAGAACACATGATCAATAGTGCGAAGGCTACGGGTAAATTTTTTAAAGTTGAAGAAGATTCTACTGCATTACTATGTCTGCCTGCAAATTATATTGCAGGAAAAATGATGCTCGTAAGGGCTATGGTATTAGGTTGGAGAATTGATTTGGTACCCCCAAAGACTAATCCGTTGGATACCCTTTACAAACAATATGATTTTTGCGCTATGGTTCCACTGCAATTGGACAATTCATTAAACAGACTCCATTTAATTAAAAAACTGATCGTAGGAGGAGGGCCGGTTTCAGAAAACTTAAAGGAACTAATACAAGGCGTAAGCACAAAAATATTTGAGACATATGGAATGACCGAAACAGTTTCACATATTGCCGCCCGCAGGGTAAACCCTAAGAAAAAAGATAAGAAAGAGGCTCGTTTTTTTAAGGCACTTCCAAACATTTCCTTGGGTGTAGATGAAAGAAATTGTTTAATTGTCAAAGCACCACAGCTTAATGATCAAACTATTGTTACCAATGATGTGGTAGAGTTAAAAACATATAAGAAGTTTTTGTGGAAGGGACGTTACGATAATGTGATCAATACTGGCGGTGTCAAATTATATCCTGAAGAAATAGAAACAAAGCTGCAATTGCTTATCGGAAATCGTTTTTTTGTTATTGGTACTCCTGATAATGCCCTAGGTGATAGACTAATCTTAATCATTGAAGGAGATTATGATAAGATTGCAAAAACCAACCTTCAAGAAGGTTTAAGTAACCTTAAAACGCTTACCAAATATGAAATTCCTAAAGAAATTTATTTTCTCCCTCAGTTTGTAGAAACGGATAATGGTAAAGTACAAAGAGCAAAGACCCTGGACATGGTCTTAACAAACCTACATTGATTTTCTGTTTTATTACTACAAAGTTTTATTGGTTAACTAGATTTTGCTGACTAGTTTTTTTATGATACATTTAGTTTCCATTAGAAACGCAACGCATTTTAGAGGCTCTTATCATGAAAAACATCTTGCTTCTCTTATTATTAATTAGTTATACAGTAAAGTCTCAAATTCTTCAGCAACGAGAAAGAGCAGGAGTGATTGATATGGTTCTAGAAGATCGCTTTAATAACCTTTTGCCTCAATTAATGGATCGAACTGGCTTTGATATGTGGATCTTGATTTCAAGAGAATACAATGAAGATCCAGTGCTTAAAACAATGTTACCGGCTACCTGGTTAAATGCACGAAGAAGGACCATTTTGGTTTTTTATAGGGATAAAGAAAAAAATACCATCGAGAAATTAGCAGTGGCAAGATATAACGTGGGTAAGAATATTGATTCTGCTTGGGATAAAGAGAAACAACCGGATCAATGGAAAGCTTTAGTTGATATCATATCAGAAAGAAATCCTTCGACTATCGGAATTAATTATTCAGAAAATTTTGGCATAGTAGATGGAATAGTAAAAACTGATTATGAGGCTTTTATGAAGACGTTGCCAGACGAATATAAATCTAAAGTTACTTCTGCCGAAAAATTGGCAATTGCTTGGGTTGAAACTCGTACAGAACAGGAAATGGAGATCTACAAAGAGTTGGTGAAAATTACACATGATATTATTGCAGAAGCATTTAGTACCTCGGTAATACAGCCTGGAACTACTACTACCGATGATGTCGTATGGTGGTTGCGTCAAAAAGTGACCAATATGGGGTTAAAAACATGGTTTCATCCTACGGTGGATATACAACGTACCGGGGAAAGCTTGCAAAGCCATATTGTTTCTTTTTCAGATAGGCCAAAAGATAAAATAATCAGGCCTGGAGATTTGATACATTGTGATTTTGGAATCACATATTTGAGACTTAATACAGATTGCCAGCAACACGCTTATATCCTGAAAAATGATGAAATTACTTCGCCAGAGTTTTTAAAGAAAGCATTTAACGATGGTAATCACGTTCAGGATATTTTTATTTCTAATTTTGAAACAGGTAAAACAGGAAACGAGATTTTATTAAAATCACTTGAGCAAGGTAGAGCAGAAGGGTTAAAACCATCTATTTATACACATCCACTAGGGTTATTTGGACATTCTTCGGGTCCCACTATTGGGATGTGGGATTCTCAAGGTGGCGTTCCGGGAACAGGTGATTATCCATTGTACGAAAATACGGTATATGCTATCGAATTAAATACAACAGTTACCATTCCAGAATGGAAAAAAGATGTGCGAATTATGTTGGAAGAAGCTGGTTTTTGGGGAAAAGATGGTTTTAGATATGTAAACGAAAGACAAACCGAGCTAATTACTATTCCGAAACGGAATTAAGTATATAATTTACTTGTTTAGTAAAATCTTCATCATTTGTTGAGCAGTTGTTTTTCCGATGATTTCAATTTGATCTCTTGGTGTATTATCACCTATTTCATAAGTTAAACCGGTTGCATTATGCCCATATAAAAGCCACCCTTTGGAAACGGGTTTTTTACTATTTCCAGCTTTTTCATTCACTTTATAGTCTGGAATGTTTTTTTCCAATGCTGCAAACCAAGAATCAATAAAAAAGGGTAGTGTCGTACCCTCTCGTGTTTCATTGGTATAAAAAATATCATACCATGTAGAGTGAAAATCTAATCCTAAAATTATCCTTGAATTGCTATCCTTTAATGTTTGTGAGATAAACCTTACTGTTTGCCTTATTTCGGGTTGTCGATAAGCCGACCAGTCTCTATTGGTGTCAATTCCACTGGCATTGTGCCGCCAATGTCCTAAATCTACGCCATCCGGATTTAAGATTGGAAAAGCCAATATTCGGTACGTATTCAAAAATTCATTAGAAATTTCAGAATCATCACTTATCAATGCTTCTACAAATTTCTGAAATGCAAAATAACCAGTAACCTCAGGAGGGTGTTGACGTGTAAACAGTACAATTATGTCTTTATTTTCTTTAGCACCTTTATAAATGTCTAAAACGGGTAACTCTCGATTTAATATTGTTTTGCCATATATGCTTAGCCTAATATATCTTTCCTTGTCTTTGGCAAGATCAGTATACCATTTCTTAACGTCGCTAGATGATTGTATTTCTTGGGCAGCTATTAATAATGGATTTTTAGTCAAGTTAACTTGTATTGTGGTATTGATACTATCTCCCGTTACCTTGGTAGAATCTATCGGTATCCAGGTGTTTTCTGTTTTTAGTTTTGGAAAATATCGATGTTTAAATCCTTCTGGGTACCGGAACTTAAAATAAAAGGGTCTTGTAGTATCGCTCCAAGTTTTGAAGGCATAGTATGCACTATTATTTATGGGTGTGTTTTCAGGATTTATAATAACCAAAGCAGTAGAGTCATTTAATTTCTGAAACCCATTTAACCGAGCACCATCAAACTCATTGCTGGCATAAACACCAATATCTTTTAACTGATATGTTTGCTTAATTTGAAAACCTATTTTTCTTGATGAAGTGTCAACCGGAGTTTCAAAGACTACTTTCTTGGTATTATTACAACCATACAAAAAGATAAAGAATACTATTAGTACTGAATGTAAAATCTTAGCAAAGATTGTTTTCATGAGTTCTTTAATTAAAAGCAAAACCCTAATACCAAAGTGTATGTTTTGATATTAGGGCTATGACTTTAAAGATACTAAGAAGTGGTTAGTTTAACAGATTTTTTGTCTGAAATCTTTAGAACGCATACTTTTTCATACTTTAAAAAGCACACAGATCTGGTATGTAAAAACCATTGACTGTGACACCACAACCCCCACATGGGCAGTCACGATCACTCCAACACGCTCTAAACTGAGGGCATATAGGGTCAAATCCTCCATTAATTGATTTTTGTTCTTCTTTTCTTAATCTTGTCGCTCCTTCTAATTTCGAAATTTTATTTAACATGATTCAGTAAATTTAAGTTGATATTATTTCAGAATATTTTCAATGGATATTCCTTATAAATATAATCTCAATATCCATTAAATCATATTGTTATATTAGTAAATTGAACAAAATGAGGTGTTAAATGATAAGTGATAAAACCAATAAAGACCTTTAGACTCAAAGAAAACAAAACCCCCCACAATTACAATTTTCTATTTTGTATACTCGTGGGGGATTAAATCCTAATTTTTTGTTTTACTGTATTCCGGTTAATTCATGATATTCCAATAGCTTACCTTTTTTATTATATGATTCTGACCGCACCACAACCACGTCTTTGTAATACCATTCTACGCCAGTACCTTTTATATTAATTATTCCGAATTTGGATTCAAAATCAAATTTCACTTTTTGGCACATAAAGGTTCCTGCCGATGTAGAAATTTGCTCTTCTCCAACAATCTCACGATTAAATACCTTGAAAGTCATTGTGACCAAGGTAAAAGAATCACTGTTAACTTTGATTGATATATTTCCATCATCTAGATGATCTCCGGGTTTCATCCCAACAGGAAATTCCAAAACATCTCCATCGATTTCTAAGCTAAGATTATTTTTATTATGTTCAGAAAGTTTATCAAAATTGAAAAATCTAAGCATATCTAAACTAAACAATCCATTATTGCAATTTGCTTTATATTCTGTACTAAAAGTTTCTTCGTCTTTTTTATCGGTTACCGTTGCTTTTATAATCG
Source organism: uncultured Aquimarina sp. (assembly GCA_947496555.1). GTDB lineage: Bacteria > Bacteroidota > Bacteroidia > Flavobacteriales > Flavobacteriaceae > Aquimarina. The sequence goes on from CANMDH010000014.1 coordinate 72,152, forward strand.
CTGAAAGATTGTTGTTCTCTCCAGAAATAGAAATTGTTTCGTGAGTAGAAGCTCCTTCTTTTTTACCTTTTCTATTATAGTCTGTATACTCCAGTATGGCTCCTTCTTTCATAAAAGGTACTGCATTACACTCTTGCGTATAGGATGCTTGCGGTAAAATGAAGCAAATGAGCACAAAAAATGCAGAAATAAATACTTTGATTCTCATAATCATAACATCACATTTTTGAAGTAATAAATGTACCATTGTTTTCTTGGGCTAGGGTTCTCATAAAGTTATGATCTGCATCTTCGCCAAAGGCAATGGTATGAATAATAATATTATTGGTATTTACTCTTCGTATTTCTTCCAATACGGCTTCAGGACCGCCATTAGGAAGTCCATCGCTCATTAATACAATTTCCTGAACTCCTGGAGTTGACAATGCTTCAACTAGGCCTACAGAAGTATTGGTGCCTCCGCCGGCTTTTAGGTTTTCTACAAATATATTAGCAGAGGTTCGTGACATATTACTTGCTATTCTAAGTTCTACAGATTGCTTGGTAACATCATTATTATATGCAAACACTGCAAATTTTTTCCCATCAGGTAATCCTTTTATTGCCGGAATCAATTTTCGCTTTACTGCTCCAAGTTTTGTGGCTTGTTTGGTCACTTGTTTTCCAAGAATACTACCAATTTTTCCTCCAATAGCATTGCTTACCGCACTTCCCGCTTTATTTCCCGCCTCGCGCATTACTTGATCCTTTATAGAGCCTTCGTCGATACCTTCCATACTACCAGAGATGTCAATAAGGTATAAGGTGTTATTTGTAGAAGTTTCTATTCCGAAAAACTGATCGGATTTCTTCATAACATAACATGATTGAAATGTTAAGAATAAGAAGAATATGGATACTATTGCTATTACTTTTTTCATTTTCCTTTTTGTTAAATATGTTGATGATTTTCTCTCTTTTCTTTAGTAAATAATTAGAGATTATTTTTTTACGATTTCTACTCTTCTGTTTTGTTTTCTTCCTTCATCAGTGTCATTGGTGGATACTGGAGAAACCATGGCGACACCTTTTGGTGTTAATCGAGAGGAAGAAATATGATAGGTTTCTGCCAATTTATTAGCTACCGCCTCTGATCGCTGTTGTGATAATGTTAGGTTTTTTTCATAACTACCTACATTATCGGTATGTCCAACGACAAAAACATTGATTTTAGGATTGGTCTTTAAGAATTCTGCTATGATTTTTAGAGTTTCGGTAGATTCAGATTGAATAGTGGCACTATTAAATTCGAATTGAATACCGTACAAAGCTATTTTTCCATCTCTTTTGATTTTACTTTCTATATCTTTTACAGAAACTTTTGATAAGTCGAGCGCTGCAGATTCTATAACATCTATTCTGCATGCGGTACCTGCAGAAGGTGAACTTTCAGAGTACCCAGTCATTACAGCGATGGTTACCTTTTTATCATTCACCTCTTTTTCGCCTACTATATAAGACGAATTATAGCTTAGAAAAGCATTACCAGATCTTATTTCAGGAATATACCTACCCTCAGAAAGTTGTGTAGCTACAGAGTATCCGTTGGCATTACAGTCTTCGCGATAGCAATTAAATAGGATTTTGTACCCATCTTTTTTAAGAGCATTCTCATAATTTTTGTGCAATTGCAGTTGAGAACTACCATCGGGTAATTTATATTCAATGGCTGTAATTTTTCCTTCTATGGTTTTAATATTCTTTAGAGAATAGATTTTCCCAGGAATGTTACCTCTTTCTTTTCCTAATGCAATAGTGTACTTGTTATAGTTATTTTGATGATATTTTGTAATCCAGGATCCAGGATACCTGGTTAGATAATCACTATCCTTACTGTTGGGAACATCTTTTTGCCCAAAAGTGTATATTGAAAATAGAATTATTAATAATTGAAGTATTCCCCTCATTTTTGCTTGATAATTTTAAGTAATAAGATTTAAATTGTGTGATAAATGTAATTAGTTGGCCTTTTTTTCAAGAGTTTTAAGATCTAGTTGATTGACGGCTTTCTTCAATTGATCAACCGCCATTTCACCTTCTAATGTAACCATGAAACGTTTTGCGATTAGCAGATCAATTTTTGAGTTTTCGCTATTATCATAGTCATCTTTTTTCACTTCTTCGATTGCCTTGTATCCATCAATAGTTATAGACTTTTTATACCCGCGATCACTTTGTTCTTCAAAATCTCTGGCAAAGCCCAAACGAGCAAGTGTGATCATGGCACTTCCGGTTTCTCCAGCGCCATCCATAACCGATAAAGAAACCATATTGCCATTCTCATTTTCATATTCTGCTTCTGCCATAGCAACATCGGTCATAAATTGATTACCTACAGAGAATTTTTTTCTTGGAAACCCAGCAAGGGTTTCTGGAAGAAAGGCCTTCAATTCTTCATTAGAGATAGGGGTTGCTTTTAAAAGTTTATCACTTTCTTCCTCAATTTCTTCTGCCTCTTCTGCCATTTTATTTAGATCTGAAATACCTTCAATGGCTTCAAATAATCCAGGCTCTCCATCATTTTTCTTGTCCTTTCCGCAGGAAACAAATAAAGATATTGATAGAAGTAATAAGATCGTTTTTTTCATTGCTTTTGCCCTTTAATGATATGTGTAAAAATTAGTTCTACGAACTAAGTTACTTTTATTAAGGAATAGATTTTTTTGAAATGAGAATTTGAAGGCAAGCTTTTAGTATTCTTAAGAGCTTAATGAGAATTTAGTTTTGGCTCTCTATAAAATCGATCAAATTTCTTTTTCTACTTTGGGCTACAGGAATGGTATGAATCTCTTTAAGGATCACTTCTTCATTTCGTTTATTAAAAGAAGAGATGTGAGAAAGATTGATTAGGAAACTTTGATGAACGCGAAAAAAATTATGAGGTGTCAACTTTTCATCAAAAGATTTTAACGGTTTAGATACTAATATTTCTTTATCATTGGTTAACAGAAAGGTTGTATAATTATTATCTGCTTTGGCATACAAGATATCTTCTGTTTTCACAACGTGAAGTGCATCGGCATTTTTGAGTACTATTTTTTTTGAAGTTTCTTTATTATTTAGGTTTTGAAGCAAAGTTTGTAATTGAAGTTGATAATTTTCTTTATGGATATCTTCTGAAACTTTATCAAGAGCACTTATCAATTCTTCCTTAGCATAAGGTTTTAGAAGGTAATCTAATGCACTAAATTTGAAAGCATCCAACGCATATTTGGCAAATGAAGTGGTGAATATTATTTTGAAATCGATCTTATCGAACATAGCTAAAAACTCGAAAGCATCACCATCGGTAAGAAATACATCCAGAATGATGAAATCGGGTTGAAGTTTTTTAACAAGATCTGCAGCTTCTTGAATTGTGTCAGAATTACCTAAAAGATCAATATCCCTATGTTTTTTTATAATGGAGGAGGCATACTCGTATGCCTGTGGATTATCTTCAACGATAAAACAAGAAATTGCACTCATACCATAAAGATACTATACATTTATTTATGCCGCTGTGAATTGTAAGGTAATTTCTGTACCCACACCCGAAGTATTAACAGCGATATCTGCACTAAACCCATTTGATGTTTTACTCAGGTTTTTTAATTGCTCTTTGATAATCCCCATACTCATCGATTTATGAAGTTTTTTGGACTCTTCTGTTTGGGTTTCAAAACCTTTTCCGTTGTCTTTGATCGAAACATAGAGCCTATCGTTTTCTTTTCTATATACCACAGTAATGAAACCTTCTTCAATGTTTTTTATGCCATGTAAAACAGCATTTTCGACAAAAGGTTGTGTAATAAGAGAGGGGAGTAGATCAAAATCATCGTCTACATTTTCTTCGACAGTAATTTGATATGAAAAAGAGTTGTTATGAGTAAGTTGTTGTAAATTAAGATAGGACTCCAAAGCAAGCTTATCATCTGCAACGCTAATAAAATTCTCATCAGATTTTTCAAGAATCAATCGAATTAGTTTGGAGTAACTGGCAAGGTAAGCGCTTGATTTTTCTTTATCATTTTTATGAACAAAATTCTGGATACTTTGTAACGCATTGAATAGGAAATGGGGATTAAGCTGCGTTTTTCTAAGTTTTTGCTTTAGCAAAACGGTGTCGAGTTGTTGCTTGGTTTTGTAATTTTTAAATCCGAAATAACCCAAAATCAAAAATAACAATCCAAAGGCGACCAGCACAATTAGTAGATACTTTTGCTGTGAAATTGTAAGTGCTTGCACCTCATTTTGAGCATCTAGAACATCAATTTGCTGTTGTTTCTTTTCTGATTCGAATTTTTCGGTTAATTCTGCTACTTTCTCTCTTTGTTTTGCTTCGGTAATAGAATCTTTGTGTCTATCTTTTAAATCTGCATATCGAATTGCATTTTTATAATCATTCAAGCCAACATAAGACTCCTTTAGATTATTGTAAATATAGGTTTTCAAAATCCCCTGTGCACCAGGAACCGCACTATCAAGATATTTGATGGCGTTTCGATATTCTCCTTTTTTAAGATAAGAATGCCCAACATTATTATAGGATACATTAAGGGTAGGGTATTGTTTTAATTCTTTTTTTAGAGAAATTGCTTTTTTTCCATATTCGAGAGCCATATCATAATCTGAACCTTCATCGGTATAATAATCAGAAAGATTGTTATAAATTACCGAAAGGATATTCTTCGCGTTGTATTTTTTTGCTAATTCTTCTGCTACAAAAATATTGTCTGTGTATTTTTTATTCAGCTTCTGTTCCCTGTAAATATTACTAAGATTTACAAGAATCTGTAGGCGTAGGATTTCATTGAAATCGCTTAGCGGGAGTGCTCTCTCGAGGTATAATTGCGCATTTTTAAAATTCTTCAGCGAAGCGTTTATCGACCCAATATTAGTATATGTATTTACCAATTGTTTTGAGTTTTTAGCTTTTTCGAGCACTTTTGCGGCTTGAAGGTAGATATCTAAGGCTTTTTGAAAATCCTGCTTATAGTACTGAATGGTACCTAGATTATGCAATGTTTGACCTTTAAGATGTTCTGGTAGTTGTTTGGTAAGATTGTATTGAAGAATAGAATCAGCTTCGTCAAACCCTTTCTTAAAGATAAGCACGCTACTTTTTTGTAAATGAGACTTTGCCAAAAGGGTGTCATTTGTAGCGGACTTGGATTGAATCAATGCTTCATTGGCATAAAACATAGCACTGTCTATGTTTCTTTGCATTAATTCTTTAGAACGCTGTAGGTCTTTCTCAATTTCTTTGGCCTTCTCGATAGTAGATTGTGCATTCAAAGTTGAAAAAACAACCGCGAATGCAATAGTTAAAATAATCTGAAAGATTTTCATTTATGTAATATTATGCCTGGATAACCCCTAAGTTAAACTTCTTTTCAATAGGGGAGTGATTCGCTGCTTCTATTCCCATAGAGATCACCTTTCTGGTCTCTAGAGGATCAATAATGCCATCAGTCCAAATCCGAGCTGCGGCATAATAGGGAGAAATTTGCTTGTCGTATCGTGCTTTAATCTTATCGTAAAGAGCTTTCTCATCTTCTTCAGATAATTGTTCTCCTTTATTTTTCATAGAAGCGGTTTCTATCTGAAGTAACACTTTTGCCGCCTGTGCACCACCCATAACAGCCAGTTCTGCACTTGGCCAGGCATAAATTAACCTTGGATCATATGCTTTACCACACATGGCATAGTTACCGGCACCATATGAGTTTCCGATGACAATTGTGAATTTAGGAACAACACTATTACTAACCGCATTTACCATTTTAGCACCGTCTTTTATAATACCGCCATGTTCGCTTTTGCTCCCGACCATAAATCCTGTAACATCTTGCAGAAATACTAAAGGGATTTTCTTTTGATTACAATTTGCAATAAATCGAGTAGCCTTATCTGCAGAATCAGAGTATATAACTCCACCAAACTGCATTTCACCTTTTTTAGTTTTTACAATCTTTCGTTGGTTAGCAACGATACCTACTGCCCAACCATCGATACGGGCATAACCTGTAAGAATTGTTTGTCCGTAACCTGCTTTGTATTCTTCAAAATCAGAATTATCCACCAGCCGTTTGATAATTTCCATCATATCATATTGCTCATTACGAGCTTTAGGAAGAATCCCATAAATTTCTTCTGGATTTTCTTTAGGTTTAGTAGATTTAATTCTGTTAAACCCGGCTTTCTCAAAATCACCAATTTTTGACATGATGTTTTTAATGGTATCCAAAGCGTCTTTATCATCTTTGGCCTTATAATCGGTTACTCCAGATATTTCGCAATGGGTCGTGGCCCCTCCAAGCGTTTCGTTATCAATGGTTTCTCCTATAGCTGCCTTTACCAAATAACTTCCAGCTAAGAAAATACTTCCGGTTTTATCAACAATCAATGCTTCGTCACTCATAATTGGAAGGTAAGCTCCACCAGCAACACAACTTCCCATCACAGCAGATATTTGTGTAATCCCCATACTACTCATCACCGCGTTATTACGAAAAATTCTACCAAAATGTTCTTTGTCAGGAAAAATCTCATCCTGCATTGGTAGATATACCCCAGCACTATCCACCAGATAAATAATTGGAAGCTTATTCTCTATAGAAAGTTCTTGGGCTCGTAGGTTTTTCTTCCCAGTAATCGGAAACCAAGCCCCTGCTTTTACCGTAGCATCGTTGGCCACTACTATACATTGTTTACCACTTACATACCCAATTTTTACAACTACACCTCCGCTAGGACATCCACCATGTTCTTTATACATATCCTGACCGGCAAAAGAACCGATCTCTATGTTTTTTGAACCTTTATCAAGTAAATAATCAATTCTTTCTCTGGCGGTCATTTTTCCTTTTGCGTGTAATTTTTGAATTCTTTTTTCGCCGCCCCCTAATTTAACCTTGGCAAGTTTTTGTTTTAATTCGGAAACCAAGAGTTTATTGTGATCTTCGTTCTTATTGAAGTTTATATCCATTTGTGCATTTGTGTGTATTATTTGCACGAAAATACAAAAAGAGAGTTGTATGTACAGTATTTTAAAACAGTAAATATTGAACGGAAAGAAGAAAAAATAAAATTCTTTTTATTCTTACAAAAGTCTTTTAAGCTGAAGACCTTTTGGCTGGTTTTTATTTTTATAAAAGTTAATTTTTAATTAACTGTAATCCAGTTGATAAGCTATTTTAATATATTAACGTTGCTCCGAAAGCATATTTTTTGGGGATAAAATACCGATATTTGCATCTGGCTGTGTTTATACATACATTGCCAAAGTAACTAAATAACAATTTATGGGAATGAATAAAAATACGGTACTTGCCTGGGCTACATTTATAATGATCCTTGCTGGGTTAGGACTGATCGCTTTAGGAGCATTTAGATACAGAGATGTTTCTGGATGGGGCTTTGCAGCTGTTGGGCTTGGTTTTCTAGCAAATGCATGGGTGTTTAATGCATTAAAAGGAAGAGTGTAATCTTTCAAGACAATATTTTCAAAAACTAATAATTTAAGGGCTTATGTCAGACGATAAAAAGGTTATATTCTCAATGTCCGGGGTAACAAAAACCTACAAAAGTGCGAATACTCAGGTACTTAAAAATATATACTTAAGTTTTTTCTATGGTGCCAAAATTGGGATTTTGGGACTTAATGGTTCGGGTAAATCTACTTTGCTTAAGATTATTGCAGGTGTAGATAAGAATTACCAGGGTGATGTGGTATTTGCTTCAGGGTTTTCTGTTGGTTTATTGGAACAGGAACCGCAATTGGACCCAGAAAAAACAGTATTAGAAGTAGTTAAAGAAGGTGTAGCCGAGACTGTTGCTATTTTGGATGAATACAATAAGATCAATGATATGTTTGGTCTAGAAGAAGTGTATAGCGATGCAGATAAAATGCAGAAGCTTATGGATAAGCAGGCAGTCTTACAAGACCAGATTGATGCTAGCAATGCATGGGAACTTGATACCAAGCTAGAAATAGCAATGGACGCACTTAGAACGCCGGATTCAGATAAAAAAATTGGAGTATTATCTGGAGGAGAGAAAAGAAGAGTAGCTCTTTGTCGTTTATTACTGCAAGAACCAGATGTTTTATTATTAGATGAGCCAACTAACCATTTGGATGCAGAATCTGTACACTGGTTAGAGCATCATTTGGCGCAATACAAAGGAACTGTTATTGCCGTAACACATGATAGATATTTCTTAGATAATGTTGCTGGTTGGATATTAGAATTGGATAGAGGAGAAGGAATACCATGGAAAGGAAATTATTCCTCTTGGTTAGACCAAAAATCTAAACGATTAGCGCAAGAAAGCAAATCGGCCTCTAAACGTCAGAAAACTTTAGAAAGAGAGTTAGAATGGGTACGCCAAGGTGCCAAAGGAAGACAGACTAAACAAAAAGCACGTTTAAAGAATTACGATAAATTGATGAGTCAGGATCAAAAACAGCTTGATGAAAAACTCGAAATTTATATTCCTAACGGTCCGCGTCTAGGTACTAATGTATTAGAAGCATGTGGGATCAGCAAAGCATACGGAGATAAACTTCTGTATGAAGATCTTAATTTTAAACTTCCTCAAGCGGGAATTGTAGGGATTATTGGCCCTAATGGAGCAGGAAAAACTACAATCTTTAAAATGATTATGGGAGAGGAAACTCCAGATAAAGGGGAATTTTCTGTTGGAGAAACTGCCAAAATAGCTTACGTAGACCAAGCGCATTCTAACATTGACCCGGATAAATCTATTTGGCAAAATTTTAGTGACGAGCAGGATTTGGTGATGATGGGAGGTAAAGAAGTTAATTCTAGAGCATATTTAAGTCGTTTTAATTTTGGAGGAAGCGAACAAAATAAAAAAGTATCAACACTTTCTGGGGGTGAACGCAACAGGTTACACTTGGCAATGACCCTTAAAGAAGAAGGTAATGTGTTACTTTTAGACGAGCCTACTAATGACTTAGATGTCAATACATTAAGAGCGCTAGAAGAAGGTCTTGAGAACTTTGCAGGATGCGCTGTGGTGATCTCTCACGACCGTTGGTTCCTAGATCGTATCTGTACCCATATTTTGGCTTTTGAAGGAGACTCTCAAGTGTATTTCTTTGAAGGTAGTTTCTCTGATTATGAAGAAAATAAAAAGAAACGTTTGGGTGGTGATTTGATGCCAAAACGAATCAAGTATAAGAAGTTGGTGAGGTAGTATGTTGTAAGTGCGCTTTGCTTTGTGCGACATGTTGTTTATCTATGAATTTGGGTGTCGTTTACTCAAATACTCAAAAACTAAAAAAAATGCCATTAAAAAATATCAAAGTAATTGCTTTTGATGCCGATGATACCCTTTGGGTCAATGAAACTATATTCAGAAGAGCAGAAGAAGAATTATGTGATCTTCTTGAGGATTATATGTCACGAGAAGAAGCGAGTAAACTACTTTTTGATGTTGAAATGAAGAACTTGCCATTATATGGATATGGGATCAAACCCTTTACACTTTCTTTGATTGAAGCGGCTATTACTATTTCTAATGGAGGCATGAAAATTGGATTAGTCGAAAAATTGATCGAAAAAGGGAAGCAAATGCTTCAGGAACCTATAGAACTTATTGACGGGATCGATGGCACACTCGAAGAGCTTTCTAATCGATATAGGCTGGTCATGGCCACCAAAGGTGATTTGCTCGATCAGGAACGAAAATTGATCAAGTCTGGGCTAGAAAGACATTTTCACCATATCGAAATCGTATCTGATAAAACAGAAAAACAATATAAAAAGTTAGTAAGACATCTGGATATAGCCGAAAATGAATTCTTGATGGTAGGTAATTCTTTGAAATCCGATATTCTTCCAGTACTTAATATTGGTGCACATGCATTTCATATTCCGTTTCACACCACCTGGGCTCACGAAATGGTCGATGGCGAAGTTGATCACCCTAATTTCAGAAGTTTTACCAAAGCAAGTGAACTGTTAGAAGTGTTATAAACCATGAAATGAGCCATTACAATTACTTTGATACGAACCGAGATATTATTGGCGAATTCCATCTGACAATTAAGAAACAATAAAATAAACAGATGAAAACCAAATTAGAACTCGATACCTGGAACCGAAAAGAACATTTTGAGTTCTTTGGTAGTTTTGACGAACCATTTTTTGGTATCACCACTAATTTAGATTTTACAAAAGGGTATCAAAAGATTGAAGATTTGGGATATCCCTATTTTCTATTCTATCTTCATAAATCATTATTGGCTGCAAATAGTATTGAGGCTTTTAGATATCGTATCGAAGATGATAATGTGTATTTGTATGATAAAATTCACGCATCACCCACCATAGGGAGAGAAGATCATACCTTTGGGTTTTCATTTATGGAGCATCACGATGATTTTGGAACGTTTGTTTCAGAATCTAAAAAAGAGATAGAAGCCGTAAAAAACAGTAAAGGATTAAGGCATACTGATAATGCCAAACGAATAGATACGATTCATTATTCTTCTATTCCATGGTGCAATTTTACAGGACTTTCGCACGCAAGACATTTTCAATTTAAAGATAGTGTTCCTAAAATTTCTTTTGGAAAGTATACCAAAGTTGAAGGAAAACTGACTTTACCAGTATCGGTACACGTACATCACGGATTGGCAGATGGTTATCATGTAGGTCAGTATCTTGAATTATTTCAAAAACTATTAAATGAATAGCAGATGAGTGGTGAAGCAGGAGCAGGAGGTACATCCAAATACTGTCATGTATACTATTCTTCAGGTATGATGGTTAATGTTGCTTCACCTCCCAATATAAAGGATCATGCCAACTACGTTTCAGATTATTTCCAGAAAGCGAATATACCTTTTGAAGAAAAGTTAAGAACGGTAATTCCTGAATTAGATATATTGTTTGAAAGGTGTATAGTAGATTTTAATCTTCCTATTATTCTTTTTAATTCAAAATCGCAATATGTGGAAGGGCTTATTATCGAAGATACTCCTGAAATTTCAAGAGACCGTTATTTAGAAAAACAGGGAAAAAACAGGTTGGTAAATTCTAGGTATAAATGTGTAAATATTCAACTTGTGTTTTCTACACAATCTTTTAAAAAGATAACACTTACTTTAACTGTTAATGAGTTTATTAATAGATCTCAAATCAATAAGTTGAAGAACGAAATATTGTCTCTTTTTGATTAAATCATATTTTTTTTAACTTTATTTTAAACCTTTTTGAGACTTATGGGTCTTAAAGGTGTAGTAACATTAAAAAACTGAATTATGAAAATGAATAAAGTATTAGGAATTGTATTGGTTTTTGGAATCACCATGATGGGATATGCACAAGAAAGAACAGTAAAGGTTGGTGTAAACAAAGATGGAGAAAAAGTACGTGTTGTTAAATCTGAAGATGCAGAAGGTAATAAGAAAGTAAAGGCAACCAAAAAAGATGCAGAAGGGAATGTAAAGAAAGCTGTAGGTGTTAATCAGGCAGATGGTGATAAATATCGTGCAGCAGGAGTAAATAAAGCCGACGGAACCAAAAAAAGAGTAGCTGGTGTAAATAAGGCTGATGGAACTAAAAAAAGAGGTGTAGGGGTAAAACAGGCCGATGGAGATAAATATAGAGCAGGGGGAGTTAATAAACCCAATGGGACCAAGAAGAGATCTGTTGGAGTTAAAAAAGCCGACGGAACAAGAAAACGTGCTTCAGCAGTAAAAAAAGCTGACGGTAGTAAAAAAAGCAGAACTGTAAACGGAAATGCTAAACAGGCTAAAAAAGCAAGAAAGAAAGTTTCAAAAAACAAGAATAAGGCCAAAAGAAAAACAAGTTAAATACAAGAAATCGTATCAGGAAGCGCTAAGATTAAAATATTTTAATCTTAGCGCTTTTTTATGGTATGTTACTTTCATGTAGTTCTTGTACTTCTCCAGCTTGCATGGTATTTAAATGGATATTTCCCACACGCACTCTCACTAACCTAAGCGTTGGGAACCCTACAGCCGAAGTCATTTTACGAACTTGACGAAATTTCCCTTCTCTTAGTGTTATAGAAACCCAGCTAGTGGGGCCATGTCGATCATCTCGTATCTTTTTTGATCGTTCTGGAAATTCTGGAGTGCTCTCCAACCTATATACTTTACAGGGAGCCGTGGTGTATTTTTTACCATTAAAACCAATTTCTACTCCTTTTTTCATATTTTCAATGGCTTCAGGAATAATGTCCCCATTTACTTGTGCGTAGTATTCTTTTTCGATTTTACCACTACAAATATGGTTGCTTACTTTGCCATCTGTAGTTAATAAAAGTAATCCTTCGGATTTTTCATCTAGTCTTCCAATGGCCATGGTGCCCTTGGGGAAATCATACAACTCACCCAAGAGTCTTTTTGAGTTTTGTTTTTGTCCGTTGTTCACAAATTGACTCAGAAAGCCATAGGGCTTGTAAATAGTAAAATGTCGATGCAGAAGTTGCTTTTCAGAAGTAACTTTCATTCAAAATTTTTTACGTAAGAATTTTATTTTGACGAAATTACGCATTTACTTTGTTTCATAACAAGTCTATTGAATAATGATCAACTTACAAAACAGTTTTAAAAATCAAAAAGGATGACTTATCTTTGTAAAGATTTCAGCAGATTTTTATACTTTAAGAAGTAAACTGTTACCTGTTATTGCAACAGCTAGGTAAATTATTCGGTAAACCAATCTTACAAATTGCCTTTTCCCAATCATTCGTTTAGTATTTCGATGACAATCATTAAAATAAATTTAATAAATATATATAAAGGCGAATGGCAAAATCACAACAGACATTTAGTAAAATAGAAAAAGAGAAAAAGAAACAAAAAAAACGCGAGGAAAAACAAAAAAAGAAAGAAGAACGCAAAGCAAATTCTAATAAAGGAAGTGGTTTGGATAGTATGATTGCTTACGTTGATGAAAATGGTTTTCCTACGGATACTGCGCCAGATCCCTCGAAAAAGAAAAAAATCAAAGCAGAGAATATAGAAATAGGCGTTCCGAAAAGTGAAAAAATACCTTTTGATCCCGTTCGAAAAGGTAAGATAGCCTTTTTTAATGACTCAAAAGGGTATGGTTTTATTAATGACGAAGAAACTCAAGAGCGTTATTTTGTTCATGTTAATGGTCTAATGCAAGAAGTTGTAGAAAACGATAAAGTTAGCTTTGAGCTTGAAAAAGGCCCCAAAGGTATGATTGCTGTTCGTGTAAAAAAGGTATAGTAATATCTTACAATATACATTTACAAAATATCAGGATACCAATTTAGTTGCACTACTTCTATAGTAGAGTCTTTGGAAACGAGTTGCCTAAATTTATCAACATCACTCAGTCCTTCAGTTCCTCTATAATGATAAGGGTATACTTGTTTTGGTTTAAACTCTAATACGGCATCTGCAGCACTTTCTACTGTCATGGTATATGGAAGATTCATGCATACAAAAGCTTTATCAATGTATTTAAGAGCCCTCATTTCTGGAATGTCCTCAGTATCTCCAGAGAAGTAAATTCGTTCTTTATCCAGAGTGATTACGTATCCATTTCCTCTTCCTTTATCATGAAACTTCAGAGCTTCTTCTCTAAGGTTGTACATAGGAATTGCCTCGATGGATATTCCCTGAATCTCTTTTGTTTCTCCATTATTGATAATCACAAGACGCTCTGTATAGGCTGCAGGAAGTTTTTCTGCCACTGCTTGTGGCACAACGACCTCTGCTTTGGAAAGATTTAGACTATCCAGTGTATCAATATTCATGTGGTCGCCATGTATATCTGTAATAAGAACAATATTGGCCGGTTTTTTGCCCTCAAAAGCCTTTGCGCCGCCGTTGGGGTCAATATAAATGGTTTTTTCTTTCCATTGTATGATTGCAGTGGCATGACCAATTGGATCAATAACAATGTCATCTTCTTTCTTTTCTGAAACTTCTTGAACGTTCTCTTCTAATGTTTCATTAATTACTTCGGAATCTTCTTTTTTTTGTGACTTACAATTTGCAAGAAGCAAGCAAATTAATAAGAAACCAGGGATGTAAAGTTTCATTTTAAGACGATTTATGTGTTTATTAGCTCCAGAAAGATAAGAATAATCGTTCAACTAAACCACTCTGCACTAAAAGTGCAGAGGTTTTGATACGCAATAAATTGCTTTTTTGTTATTTGTTAAAAGTTATTAGGTTACAAGTATCAGGGACCGACATATAAATAACTATTAACTTTTAACTATTAACTATTAACTTTTAACTTTTAACTATTAACTTTTAACTATTAACGAAATTGAAAACTAATTTTTTTCGAATTACTAAAGTACTGCAACAAAATTGCAGGGTCTTGAACCCAAATCTGAGACCAATAAAAGACATATGTATTTGGTTTTTTTCTTTGATCTAACTGTCTAACCACAATTTGATTGCCATTGCAATCACCATAATGATTAGGAATATTTTTACGAGGCCATCTCCTTTTTTTACCGCCCATCTACTTGCAATCCATCCTCCTGTAGCATTCCCTAAGGCGAGAACAAAACCATATAGGTAATCGATTTGCTGATTATAAGCAAAAATTGCCAGTGCAGCGATGGTATAAATAAACACTACAAGTACTTTTACAGCATTAGAAGCAACTAGGTTCATGTAGTTTATCGAAGTCAATGCTAGTAGAATGAATATTCCGACCCCAGCTTGAATAAAACCGCCATATATCCCAATGAAGAAAAAGGCCAGTATAGATAGCCATAAATATTTTCCAGTGGTTCTTTCTATAAGATCTTCAATTTTTATTTTGGGTTTAAAAACCATAAAAAATACGACGACAACCATTACAATGGCCAAAATTTTGTTGAAAGTTTCTCCTTTGATATCTACTGCAATTTGGGCTCCGATAATAGATCCAATTAATGCTGAAATACCTAAATATAATCCAAAGGAAGAGGGTTGAATTCCTTTGCTTTTAAAACCGGCTATCGAAGTAATGCTTTGGATAAGGATCCCAATACGGTTTGTACCGTTGGCAACTGCAGGAGGTAATCCCATAAAAATAAGCATGGGTAATGTTAGTAACGAGCCACCGCCCGCCATAGTATTAATTACACCGGCAACAAATCCGATTATAGCAAGTAGTATTAGTAGTAGCGTTTCGTTCATTAAGCTATGTTAGAACATCAAAATACATGATACTTGGTCTTCAAAAATAGATAAAACATCGAAATGATTTCATGAATTACAAATTCTTTTGGGATAAATTATCAACTGTTGTAGATTTACGTGATCAACAAAAAAAATAGAAAAGTTAAAACACTACACAAAATAATTCCTGTTTTTCAATTCTTTTCGAATAAAGAATACAATACATCTGTTTTTAAAAAAGATATTATTGCGGGTATAACTGTGGGAGTAATACTAATTCCTCAAGCTATTGCCTATGCATTACTAATGGGTGTTCCACCGATTTATGGGTTGTATGCATGTTTGGTGCCATTAATTTTATATGCTTTCTTCGGTACTTCACGACAATTAAGTATAGGTCCTGTGGCTGTTACTGCTATTTTGGTGATGAGTGGTGTAAGTCAATTAGCAGATCCTTTTACGGATAAATTTATCGAGCTTGTCTTGTTTGCAAGCCTTCTTATCGGTCTTCTTCAGATAATAATGAGTGTATTGCAGATGGGGTTTTTGGTAAATCTAATTTCGCAACCGGTAATCTCTGGTTTCATTTCGGCGGCTGCCATTATAATTATTGTTTCCCAACTTGAAGAGAGCCTTGGTTTTGATATCCCTGATTTTAAATATACACACGAAACTATTGGATATGCTATTAGTCATTTTTTGGATACCAATTGGATTACTTTTACTATTTGTATAATTTCTATAGCAGTGATCATTCTCCTAAAAAAATGGAAACAGGCCTTTCCTGGGGCTTTAACTGTTCTAGTGTTGGCAACAGTTGCTACCTATTTTTTTGAATTGAATGAAAAGGGAGTGGCAATTATTGAAGAAGTTCCAAAAGGATTGCCATCATTTATGATTCCCGAAATGAGCTATGAAACTATGATAGCTCTTATTCCATCTGTTCTTACAGTTACTTTTATTGGGTATGTTGGTAGTATTGGTATTGCAAAATCAATGCAGATGAAAAATCGTGATCATGTGATTCGACCAAATCAAGAATTATTTGCTTTAGGAATAGCTAAGGTAATCGGAGCATTTTTTCAGGCAGTACCTTCTTCCGGCAGTTATAGTCGAACGGCAATTAATGATGAAGCAGGAGGGAAAACTACCGTGTCGTCTATCATTACGGCGGTAATGGTGCTGTTGTCTGTATTGTTTCTCACTTCTTTTTTTCATTACATTCCAAAGGCAGTATTAGCGGCCATTATATTGGTCTCTGTATTTGGGTTGATTAATTATAGCGAAGCTAAATACTTATTCAAGCTGCGGCGACGAGATTTTATTGTAATGACCATCACGTTTTTTGGAACTTTGATTTTTGGGGTAGAGAATGGAATATTTATAGGAGTTATTCTTTCGTTTGTGTTTCTGCAATATTACAGTTCGCGCCCACATATTGCAGAGTTGGTTAATATACCGGGAACTTCATATTACCGAAATATTAATAGGTTTCCCGATGCTGTTCAATCAGAAGAGTATTTGATTATTCGTTTTGATAATCAATTGTATTTTGGTAATGCAAGTTTTTTTAAAGATACCATACAAGAATATGTTTCTAGTCGAGAACAAGCTCCCAAATTCTTGATACTCGATAATACCAATATGCATGATATCGATAGTACAGGGTTGCATGTTCTTGAAGATATTCATGAGTATTTAGATGATCTAGGGGTTCAATTGTTAATGGTTGGAACTATTGGTCCGGTAAGGGATTTTCTTAAACGATCTGGTTTTACTGATAAACTGGGGGTAGCACATTATTATTTAACCATTTCAGACGCTGTAGCATATGCTGAAAATAAAATAAAGCATGAATCTATTCATGAAGCAGCTGTGCAATTTAATAAGAATAGAAGGTCGTTTCTGGATTAGACCGAAAAATGTTTGTCAATTTACTCTTCGTACAAATATAGCTTCAGTCCCATGCCGTAATTGGTGTTGTTATTCTTTATTAGGTTGTTGTTTTTACTATATTCCGGATCAAAACGCTGCCAGGTTCTGTTTTTATAAAAAATTCTTCGGGTAAAGGTTTTGTAACCGTTTATTTTATCTGTAAAGGGTAATAAAGGTCTAAAAGTGGTCGAAACTTTAACAATCCCCTTTCTGGTTTCTACTTCATGATATTTTTTTGTTTGTTGAAGTTTTCCGTCTTTATCGGCATATCCCAGGACTTGTATGGATACGAACACCCCTTCTTTGGGAATATACACTTTATATTCTGAAACGTTCAGTTCAAAATTAGATTTATCTCTATTGTTTATCTTGAAAATAATGTCTTCATATGGCAAACGTTTTCCTGGAAAACTATTGTCATTACCATAAAACTGCATCTTGAAGAGTGTAGAGAATGGTTGATCTTTTGAAGCATTTCTATTTGACGACTCCACTTTAACAGGCAAATAAACGGAAGCTATCTTTGTTGGTTTTTGCGAGCTTTTTGGAAAGAAAACGGCAATTTCTGATTCTACGGTAGGCAACCAGGATCTAAAATAGTCATTGTGCACCTCTGAAGCTAATTTCTTTGTCTTGTACTTTCTTTTCTTTTCTGCTGTAACCACAACTTCCTTTAATTCTGCCACATCCTGTACAAGTAATATTTGCTGCGGTAGTGATACTGTAGCAAGTGCCAATTCTTTATGACCCAAAGCAGAAATATATAAGGAGTCTATATCCGGATACCACTTTTTGGAAAATCTAAAATTACCATCGGCATCAGCAAAAGTTCCATTTCCATTACCAAAAGAAATAGTAGCATAAGAAATAGGGGACTTTTGTACAGAATCAAGTACGGTGTAGGTCTGTGAACAGACAATTTGTGCTAAAAAAAGCAGTAGTAGGGGAAACAGCTTTTTCATGAGATTGATTGGGGGTTAAAAAAACTAAAGTAATAAAATATATTTAGACAAGTGCTATTATCATGCCAATCCATAGAAATGAGTGCTTAAAGTTTTTTTTGTTAACGTGTAAATAACCTACTGTTTCCGAAATTATTTTTATCTGTAAATGTTTGTTTTACAATTATTTAATATATTTTATTTAAACTTTTAGTTTATAATATGATTATTTTGTATGAACATTCAATTAATTAAGTATATATAATTGTACTTTGAAAAATTAATTTAATTTTAACGTATAAATAGATAGACTTTCACTAATTTTGTATTTATTAATAATAAAGTATATAAAAATATACTATAAAGGTAAATAATATGTTTAAAGTATATTAATTTATATATAATTTCTTAGTTATGGATTTTAATAGCCTTACGGACGAACAGGTATTATTAGAGCTCACCCAAAGGGTAAGACAGCGACGACTAAATCTAAACATCACTCAGGAAGCGCTCTCAAAAAGAGCTGGTGTTCATGTACAAACAATTAAGAATTTTGAATCTGGCAAAACAACTACTTTGCTGACATTTATACAGATATTACGAGCATTTGACGATCTAGAAGCGTTGGATTCTCTTTTTCCAACTCCAGGAATAAGCCCGATAGAACTTTTGAAATTAAAAGGTAAAGAACGTGAGCGTGCCTCATCTATAAGTAAAAAAAATAAAAACCAAGATCCAAAATGGTAGATGTAATTAAAATTACACTTTGGGGAGACGAACTAGGGGCTTTAAGTTGGGACAAAACAAGAAACTTTGCATCTTTTGAATTTTTCCCTTCTTTTCTTAATAAGAACCTGGATGTTTCACCTATACATATGCCTATCCGGTCTTCAGATAGGAAAATATATAGTTTTCCTAACCTAAATCAGGATACTTATAAGGGATTACCAGGGATGTTATCAGATGTATTGCCAGATGATTTTGGAAATCGCTTAATAAATCAATGGTTGGTTCTTAATAACATTCCCAGGTCAGAATTCACTCCGCTGGATCGCCTCTGTTATATTGGTACCAGAGGAATGGGAGCTTTAGAATTTCAACCCGCAAAAAATGGTGAACACAAAGAAACAACAGCACTCGAGGTAGGTAAATTAGCACAATTAGCAGAAAAGATTTTAAATACCCGTGAAAAGTTACAACTGAACCTCTCAGAAACCGAACATCTTACTGAATTGATCAAAGTAGGTACTTCTGCCGGGGGACAAAGAGCAAAAGCGATTATATCCTACAATTCAAAGACCAATGAGATTCGATCTGGGCAAGCCAATGCACCCAAAGGATTCGAACATTATATTTTTAAATTTGATGGTGTGAATGATACTTCACTTGGGGATCCAATGGGATACGGTAGGATTGAATATGCATATTATCTGATGGCTTTGGACTGTGGAATTGAAATGGAAAAATCCATTCTTTTTGAAGAACATGATCGGGCACATTTTATGACCAAACGTTTTGATCGTATTGAGCATAATCAAAAAGTACATATGCAAACATTATGTTCTTTAGCACATTTTGATTACAAATCTCCTGGAGCCTATTCATATGAAAATGCATTTGAAATTATGCGCCAATTGCGGTTACCACATACTGATGCAGTCCAACTATATAAAAGAATGTTATTTAATGTCATTGCGCGTAATCAGGATGATCATACTAAGAATATTTCTTTTTTGATGGATAAGCGAGGTGTTTGGAAACTTTCGCCAGCTTATGATGTTACGTATTCATATAATCCTTTGGGGATATGGACTAGTATGCACCAGATGTCTGTAAATGGTAAGCGAGATGAGTTTGTAATGCAGGATATGATTAAGGTTGCAGACAAAATAAGCTATAAGAATCATAAAGAAAGTGTGCAAAAAATCACAGAAGTGATATCAAACTGGAAACAATATGCAAAAAATGCTGGAATTCCCAACGAACAAGCAGCTAAATTGGCTAAAGCGTTTAGGTTAGATCTTTGATCCCTTCTTAATTTAATAAATGAAAAAAGCTATATACTTCATGCTCCTAAGTGCTGTATCATTTACAGCAATGAATTTAACCGTTAAGCACCTATCTCATTTTGGTGGCGGACAGCTAGTTTTGTTTAGAGCTTTTGGTTCGTTGTTTTTTACCATGAGTTACCTGTTGTGGCATAAGATTCCCATTTTTGGAAATCAAAAAAAATTATTGATCTATAGGGGACTGGCCGGTGTAGCTTCGATGGCATTGTTTTTCGTGTCTGTGAATTATTTGCCTATTGGTTCAGCAGTTTCTTTACGATATATTTCTCCTATTTTCGCAACTGTTTTGGCTGTTTTCTTCCTAAGAGAACGTGTAAAATCTATACAATGGCTATTTTTTCTAATGGCTTTTGGAGGGGTATTAATGATCAAAGGGTTCGATCCCAATATAGACTCCTTTGGATTATTGTTGGTATTAGGTTCTGCACTTTTTAGTGGAATAGTATATGTTATAATTAATAAAATAGGGCATGGGGATCATCCGGTGGTTATCGTAAATTACTTTATGTGGATTTCCTTGGTAGTGGGGGGTATGCTATCATTGTTTAACTGGACTACACCCATTGGGATTGAATGGATAATACTACTTAGTCTGGGAGTCTTTGGATATTTTGGACAATTATTTATGACCAAAGCGTTTCAATCGCAAGCCACCAATAAAATAGTTTCTCTAAAATATGTAGAGGTTATTTTTACCATGGTCGCTGGCGTATTTTTATTTTCTGATAGTTATCCTTGGCTAAGCTTATTAGGAACGCTACTGGTAATAACCGGATTAGTATTGAATATTTGGTACCGAAGTAGATAGCTTAAGAGAAATCCTCTCGCAGATAAAACATCATTTTGGCCTTGTCAGCAAAGCTTTTTATGGTTATTATTTCACCTGTTAGTTTATTGTAAATAACTTCGGCAAATAATAGATCAATGTAAAAAATACTATAGTAAAAATCTCGATTTTGATCGTTGATGGTGAAGAGGTGAATGCCACGATTCCAGATGTCTCTATACTTTTCATCTAAGTGTTGAGCATTAAACTGTTGCTCCATAGTAGTTCTGTGCATAAGCTGTCAATTTTAAAAAGGGGTACACTAAACTACGGAAAAACCGTAATCTAACCAAAAAAAAGTTGTAATTAACACTTGAAAAACAGGATTTTAACAAATGTATCCCGAAATTGTACTTAAAACATATTGGTCTCTAGCCATTTTAAATCTCTTGCAACTCCTTCTAAACCTGGATAGATTAATCTTTGGTTTACCCCATATTTAAACAACGTTTTTTTGATAGCGGATTTCAACTCTTTCGGAATAATTACTTTTTTTAATTTATCATGTTCAAAAGGAATATCGGGAGTATGATGGACAGTAAATAAACCTGATTGATTTTGAATTCTGGCAGAAATATATGGAGGCCTGTATTTATAAACCTTATCCAACTTGTATGGATTCGTTTTATCTGGATCTTGTATAGTAGAACAGCCAGAAAGTATATAAATAGCACTGTCATTGGCCGGGCTAGTTTCTACTGCAAAATAGGTGGAGACCAAAGGATTATAGCTCCAATCTAATAATCGAGTGGGTAAGCCATAATGCTGCGCTACGGCTAGCCATTCTAATTCGTTATTGGGTTTATGCTCAAGATACGGAATCGAAGATTCTTTGAATAATTTGGTAAGTCGCAATTCTAGACGTTCAATAGGCTTACCCATTGCAGATTCACATCGTCCTAATGAGGTAATGAGTTGGTATTTTGAATTTGAAACACCACGGTAAACAAAATTTTGACCGGCCTTCTGACTCTCGAATGCCTCTAATAACTCATCAAACTGTTTTATTTCTATTATCTCCATAATTTGCAAGCCTAAAGATATACTTTTTAGATATTATGAGGATAATAGAAATAAAAGAAAGTTTATGCTTGGCAGAATTTATTACTGCTCGATTCTATTAATTTCAATAATACGGTGTGTATTACTGGTGTCTCCGTAAGAATCTCCGTTGGTAGCAATAAATATACGTCCTGTAGGAGAAACGGCAATATCCCGAAGTCGTCCGAAAGCATCATCAAAAAATACTTCTTCGCTAGTAATAGCAGTACCATCATTATTAAGAGTCAACGCAATGATCTGCTTATTTTTCAAGACAGTCATTACTAATTTATTGGTCCACTGCGGAATTCGATCACTTGTGTAGAAAATAAGATCTGAAGGGGCTATAGTAGGTGTCCAGTTAAAAATAGATTCAACCGTCTCTGTGGTATTGGCAAAACTTTCTTCATTAGGAGTATCTATTACGCCTCTTACATTTGGCCAGCCATAATTTTTACCAATTTCGATACGGTTTATCTCGTCATCAGTGCTTGGTCCATGTTCTGAGCTGTATATAGTACCATTAGGATGTAATGTTAACCCTTGTGGATTTCTATGTCCATAGCTATAGATGTAACTTCCCGTGATTGGATTATCATTAGGAACACTTCCATCCAAATTCAATCTTAAAATCTTGCCGCCAAGAGAATTGGTGTTTTGTGAAAGATTTGTATCTCCGGCATCCCCTGTTGTCATTAATAATTTTTGATCTGCAGTTATAATAAGCCGTGAGCCATTATGAATAGAATTGGCAGGAATCTCATCAAGCAAAGTGGTTTCGTTTGATAAGGTGTTGTTATTATAACTAAAACGAACTAGTTTTTCTAACAAACTGCTTGTTCCTTCATAAGTATACACCGCATAAACAAAAGGATTTGTGTCGAAGTTGGGATGATGCACCAAACCTAACAACCCACTTTCTTGTATTTGTTCTACCTCACTAATTACTAGTACTTCATCTTGATCTCCAGTATCTGGGTTGATCCTACTTATTTTTCCGCTACGCTCTGTAACCCATAAAAAATTATCTGGCCCCCAGGTTAATTCCCAAGGGATACTTAGAGTGCTAATTAATGTAGTGGTGGCATCTACTGGTTCTCCTCCAGTATCGGGATCTGGGTCGGTTGTATCATCACTGTTACAACAATGAAACAATACTATTGATACTAATGCAATACTTACTAATCTAGATATTCTTTCCATATTATTTCTCTTTAGCAGAGAGAGGGACGATATATAGATAACCTTTTCTTTTTCATTTTATTTTGTAAAAGACTAATATTCTGATGTAAAAGCGGAAGAGTAATCCAGTTACAAACTATCAAATTCTATAAGATCGTATTGTGGTGAAGATTCAAAGAGTTGTCGTAATACAGCTGCATGACCGTTTCCTACAACCAACAAAATACGATCTTCTTCACTTTCGGTGATATTTATAATTTTTGAAAAAATGCGTAAATTACGATTATACCACCATATTGATAGTCTATCAGCTCCCTGACCATTACCAGTAGAAAATGAACCTGAAAGATATACACCATATCCATATTGATGGTATTCACGACTGTTCATGTACTTAAAATAGTCAAGTAATGGAATCTCTTTGATAAGCTGATCGTTATAATTCAACCATTTTTCAGCCATGTCCCAATAAGGATCTGGGGTGTCCCAGATGATATTTTCGAACAAAGAGTCTACTAAAACCGAATCTTTTTTGGCCAAATCCCTTTGGAGTGAGTGGGCATCTATACTATAAAGTGTATCCAGTTTAAAGGCTTGTGCCACACGCATACCAATCTGATAGCGTTCATCACGTTTGTCATTATGTTTTCCGGTTTTATATTCTCGATATTTTTTTCCAGCTTGCCATGAAGGTTTGGCCTCGACTGCAATTTTGTTTGGTTTAAATTTTTTAATGTATTCTATTAAGTCGGTAAGCTCAGACTTTTTAGGTTCTTTTAAAACATCTATTTTGTCATCCTCAGATGTTTTATAATCATCTAAGCCCGGATAAGCAAAATGGAAAGACCCTACCATTAAAACCTGAGCGCGTTTTGATGGAAAAAAATAAGAAGGACTCTTTAGTTCTGAATGTTCCGACTTTTCTACGGTTTCTGTTTGATTATTGCAACTGGTTATTATAATTGCCAGAAGAATAAGATGTAAGTTTTTCATCACTATTGGTTTTAATACCTTAAAGATGAAAGAATATGCCCAATGTTACAGTTTATTAACATTGTAATTGCGATCAAACGAAACGGCTTTTTAACCCAATCCCATAGCGAATGCTTTGGATTTTGAGAATCCATGAGTATTATAAAAGTGCTCTAATTCTGGTTTGGTGTTTAAAAAAACTTGTTCTACCTCTTCCAATTGGCTTAATAATTCTTTTACAATACAATTACCGATACCTTGTTTTCTATATTTTTCGTCTACCACAATATCATCCAATACTGCCCGATAAATTCCGTCGGATAATGCCCGCCCAAAACCAATAAGACGTGATCCATCCTTAACTAGTACATAGTTTTGAGTATGTGCCAGTAGAAGTTTGATCCCTTCTATAGTTCTATCCTTGGCCCAACTGGTTTGCATAAAAAGATCCTGTAATTCTGATGGATCAGGAGGAGTGTTTGTTATAATGTCATATTTCATTGTTTGATTAATTTTCAAGTCTACCCCTTCTTCTTCTTAAAGTAATCACTCAAAATCTGCTGAAAATCTGTAACAGTTGTTTTTTCTTCCTGGATTATTTTTCCATTTTCATAAATGCGATATAGGGTATCTTCTTTATTCTCTAGGTATCGTATCCCGTCTTTAATCATACCATTGTTATCGGTATTAAAATAACCCATAAACACGGGCCTTTCTTCCATAGAAATTTCGTCAGAAAAACCATTGGTTTCGATCAGTAATGTTAGAATATTTTCAAAACCAGCATCAAGATCCTTTGTAGTAGGGATATCAAGTTTATCCAGAATATTCTTGTTTATCTCGGTATCAGAAAATAGAGCAGGGTTATTTTGATCGTATCTAAAAGCTAAACCATGTTTGATACTGTCTTTTGTATATAAACTTACTTCACAGTTTTTTGGAAAAACAGTAGCGGTATGTTCAACTTCTTCGCGATGAAAAAATATTTGATCATTGTGTAATAACTGGGTAATCCAAGCATTATTTTTTAGGAATATTTTGACCTTATAACCCTTCTCTTTAAGGTTAGAGATTAAAATAGTATCATTTTCTTTTATGAAGTCCACTCTATTATAATAATGAATAGCAAAAATATCTTGGATAAAGCTTTCCAACACACCATTCTTAAGGTTTTTGGTGATAAAACCATGTTTGTATTTTGTATATTCTTGCCCATCTATTATTTTACCTTCTTTATAGGTAGATTTAAGATCTAGTGGGACTTCTTCTTGCTCTACTCTAGGCAGTAAATCAATAGAGTATTGATAGATAGGTATCCCTTTTTCATAATAATCCACAGTAAAAAAATCGGGATCACCTTTTTTGAAATACCCTTCGTAAGGTTTTTCATTTCTAAATGTTCCTTGATATGAATCCAAAGGATTCTCTTTGATCACAAAGGAACTGTCATTAATTATAGAATCTTTCATTTGTTGAGCGTTACCAATGGTTAGCGTAACAAGGAAAATAAATATAAATGGCCTTGTAAGATTATTTTTCACAGTGTTGTCTTTTGTTGGATATTATCTTCTGTAGCCTCTAAATAAGGTATTATGATTACCTATTTGAATACCTAAAGTATCAAAAATTTTGTAGACTCTCTTTTTATTCTTTATATCAAAGAAGATGAAGTAAAACTGATCATCATGAAAGTTTACCAATCCCATTTCTACTCCATGAGGAGATAATAAACTATTTAGTTCGGCAAATAACTGATTGCTTATCGTATAGCTTTTCGGGAATTTAGCCAAAAGTTCATCTTTTATTTTAGGGTAGATTTCTTTTATACAGTACTCTATATTATAAGTAAAATCGGCTACCGAAAAATTATGATCAACAGCAGGTAAAAAGCAATCATCGGCTTCAGCTCTTCCAAGTTCTATTACCTCATGATAAAATAGTATCCTACGATCTTCTTCACTAAGTTCTATTGGCTTATCAACATAACCGCCATCCTCATAAGACCTAATTACCTGATCTTTAGTAGGTAGTTTAAGTGTTTTAATAGAATCAATTAAATGCTGCTTATTGATATTATTATGTGTAAGATCTATGAGTTTAATAAAAGCTTCCTGAGTTTCCAGGTCTTCTTTAGAAAATTCACTGCTCTTTTGATTGCAGGAAAAAGCAATTAAAAAAGTAAACAGACTATATAAAAGATAATAGGTTTTCATTCTTATCAATAATTTTAAATATTAAATTTTTGAATATCCGTAATATATCATATACCATAATCGTCAACCTGAACTCGTTTCAGGTTCTCATTATAACTGATTGTTTATGACCAAAATGAGATTCCGAAATAAACCTGCCTACCTGCGGTAATGCAGACAGGTTCGGAATGACGCTAAAGATTTACATAATTACATATTACGGATAATCATATTAAAATTACTTAAAATTAACCATATGATCAACGACTACTTCTGAAAAGCAATTAACATCGATAAGGCAGGTACTGTAACAGATTCGCTTATTGTTTTGGATCCTTCCTGATCAAAATTATCACCGATTACGGCTAATTGCCATTCACCTTTGATTTTATAATCGATAGGTTTGGTTTGCGCATTGTAGATTACATAAACATTCTTCCACGAATCACCATTGGAATGATTGCTAATTTGATAACTAATTAAACCATTTTCTACGGTTTTGAACTCCAGATTGTTTTGTACATCGGTTGCATTTGTCATTCTGAAAGCTGGATGTGCCTTTCTAAGCTCAATCAAATTTTTATAGTAATCAACTACATTCTCATTGGTGACTTTCCAGTTCCAATCAATTTGATTGATCTCATCAGGTAGGTTATATGAATTATGTTCTCCTTTCTTATGCCTAAGCATTTCTGCGCCAGCATGCATAAAAGCAGTTCCTTGTGAGGTCATTACAACAGCATTGGCTAATTTGCCCATGGCAATAATTTGTTCTTCGCTTGCATCTTGGCGTGATATCTTCAACTTATCATAGATGGTATGATTATCATGACAAGAAACGTACGACATGGATTGCCAGGGTTCATTGGCCCACGGAGCTTTAGAATAATTAATCACAGAATAATCTATTTGAGGATGTTGTATTGCACCTACAATTCCAAACTTCACGGATTCTTCGGTATCCTTGGCACCACTTACAAATCCAGTACTTTCTTCATCAAAAACAGACCCTTTTAGTCCATCCCGAATATCATCACTAAAAGCAGTGATCTTTGGCATTTGTGTAACATTCTTTTTTAGAGCTCTTTGATCAACAGGAAGGGGAGAGTCTGCCGCAGTCCAGCCTTCGCCGTATACAAAAATATTAGGATTTACTTTTTTAACCGTTTCAACTACTTCATTCATAGTCGTAATATCATGAATCCCCATAAGGTCAAATCGAAAACCGTCTAGATGATACTCTTTGGCCCAGTAGGCTACCGATTCTAAAATATATTTACGCATCATTGCCCGATCAGAGGCTGTTTCGTTTCCGCAGGCAGATGCATCTGATAGTTTACCGTTTTCCCAATGTCTGTAATAATAACCCGGGGATTCGAGGTTAAAATTCGAATTCTCAGTTCTACCGGTATGATTATAGACCACATCCAGAATCACACCAATGCCATTGTCATGAAATGATTTTACCATTTGCTTAAACTCTTTGATCCTTACTTCAGCCTTGTATGGGTCTGAAGAGAAAGATCCTTCTGGAATATTATAATTTTGTGGGTCGTACCCCCAATTATATTGTGCACTGTCTAACTTGGCTTCGTTGATAGCGTAGTGGTCATAAGTGGGCAATAAGTGTACGTGGGTAATTCCCATTTCTTTTATATGATCAATACCAGTTGCTATATTTTGTGGTCCTTTGGTTCCTTTTTCTACCAGTCCAAGGTATTTACCCGGCATACTCGAACCTGATTCGGGATGAATGGTCATATCTCTAATGTGCAATTCGTAGATGATAGCTTCATTTGGAGTAGTAATAGCGGGACCATGATCCTGTTCCCAACCTTTGGGATTTGTCGTGTCAAAATCCAATACCATAGCTCTTTTCCCGTTCACGCCAACGGCTTGGGCATAGATTCCCGGAGTTTCTTCGAGCCATTCTCCATCGATCATGACCTGGTAGGTATAATATTTTCCATGAAGGTCTCCTTTTATAATAATTGACCAAATTCCATCTTGATCAATTTCTAGCTGCTGCGTTTCGAGAGGTAACCCTGCATTCCCTTCTTTGTATAAATTTAATTTAACCTTATCGGCAGTAGGGGACCATAGTCTAAAAGTTGTTGATTCTTTATTATACGATAACCATAAGTCTGCATTAGTAGGCGTTGGGTATTCGTTATAACTTGTATATAGTATTTTCTTTTCAGCACAAGAATTCAATAGCATAGCAAACAATAACACACTTAGGATGTGTTTCATAATTTCAGTTTTTAGTGGTTGGTTACAATTGGTTAATTGCTCAATACATCAAAGAAACTATTTTTCTATAAATTACAGAAAAATATCTTTTGTTTATTGTTTAAGATCAAACTCAAATAGAACGATAGCCTCAGGATTTTCAATCCCGCCAGCGGCCAAATAGGCTTTTTGCGCAGGGATATTTGATTTTTCTGTAGCAATCCATGCCTCCTTGCAACCTAGTTTTTTTCCATAATCGCAAAGATATTTAACCAATCTACGTGCAATTTTCTGATTTTGAAAGGCTTCGATCACGCTTACTTCATTTATAAAAAGTTGCGGATCCTTATCGGGATGCACATAATGTAATCCCGAGGCCATACCAACAATCTGATCTTCATGGTATGCCAAAATCAAATGGTGTCTTGGATCATTTAAGAATTCTTGAGCACGTTCTGGTTTTATGAGATAATCAAACAAGGCATCACCTGCTTTTATCATTGCCAGCAGATCCTCTAGAGTAGCTATTTTGAGCTCTATTTCCATTTTTTTAGATAATTGAAAATGTCAACTTGCTTCCTCTTTCTCTTTCTGCATCTTTTCAATCATTTTTAAGGCATTGGTATTTTTGGGATCCATAGCAAAAGATTTTTTGTAGTTTTCTATGGCTAGCTCTATCTCACCAAGATTCATGCAGACTTCGGCATAGCTGTCATACACATTAGAACTTTTTGGGTATAGCATCATATTTACTTTAAATACATCCCGGGCCAACTTTAGGTTACCCGAGTTCATGATACCGTACCCTAATCCGTTAATATTGCCCTCATTAATTGCGGGATCTTTTGGATCTGCTTTCATAATATCTTGATATGCGCTAAGTCCTTCTTCAAAATTGCCTGCCTCCAGATATTCTATAGGAAGTTTTTCATCTTCATTCAATCTATTTAGAGTAGTCTCGACCTTCCCGTTATTAGCGTTATGAACTAATACGTTCATTTTGCCCGTTTCTTCATTTATTTTAAACTGAATAGGGAGATCATTTTCCCTACTTATATAGGTTGTATCAGAAATTTTAACTAATTCTATAGCATCTTCACCAAAACTTTTCTTGAATAGTTGATTTCCTTTATGAAATACCTTGGTGTATCGATCTTTGTTTACAGAATAACGTCCCACTAGTTTTTCGAGTGTCGTTTCTTCTGTCTTCAATTTTGTATAGGTAGTAACAAAGTCATCCCATTGGTAGGTAAGTGCTACCGATCTAATAAGTTCTGAAATAAACCCTGGATGATTGGAATTTGTAAGCACTACAACTCCGTATCCTTTATCTTTGTGTGCGATTAATTCGCTAGAAAAACCTTCGTCCCATCCACCATGTCCAAAGTAGGTTTCATCTTTCTTCTTGTTTAGAAAAATTCCCAAACCGATGTGATCCTCAACAAAGGGAGTCAACATTTTTGTTATCATATTTTGTGATAATACCGTCGTATTTTCACCTTTTAAGGATTGTTGCATGTTTATGGCAAACCTGGCAAGATCTTCGGCAGTGGTCCATAATCCGGCTGCAGCCATTTCTGGATAGGTATGTCGTTTTCCTTTGGTCATATTTCCATTGGGTAAATAGCCTGTAGCAGCCATTTTTAATAGATCACCGGTTAATGGTTGATCATACGTACTATGGGCCATTTGTAATGGATCAAGAACCAATGCATCCATAATCTCTGGAAAAGATTTCTTTTCGATATCGATCATCATTTGTTGCATTACAGTATATCCACCTCCCGAATATCGAAAACTCTCTTCAGGAACTTTATCAACAAAAATAGGGGGTGAGTTAGCGGGTTCGGTACCATTCAATACCTCTATTAAAGAAGGAACCGGAAGATCTGGACTATATCCCCAAAAGCCATGAACGGTTAATCCCCCAGAGTGACTAACCAGGTGTTTAAGTGCTACTTTCTTTTCTTTGGTGAATTCACTGTCTGGTATTTTCCAGGATTGCAGATAGGTATTAACGTCCTTATCCAGGTTAATTTTGTTTTGTTCTACCATTTTTAATGCACCATAGGCTGCCACTGGTTTACTTATCGAACCCGCCTGAAATAACGTTTGCTTTGTAACGGGTTCTTGAGTCTCTTTATCAACTACGCCATATGTTTTGGACCATGCTATTTGATTATTATTGATTACAGCAATGCTCACACCGGGGACTCCGTAGTGTTTCATACGTTCTTCAATAGTCCAAGTCGAATCTCCTTCGATATAGACCATAGGTACAAGGCTAGATTCTACTAATTTGGTTTTGTCTGGAGTTTCTAAAGTTGTTTCAGGAGTGTTTTTACAAGAAGTTAATAAGCCTACGAGACATAATAGAATGAGGAGTTTTTTCATGATGATACGCATTGATTGATGAATTTTATATAAATGAAGTTAAAAATTGTTTAACAATATAAATATATACCAAAGGATTATATCAATGTTTAATTAAACTTTAAGAATAATAGTCTATTACTAACTTGTAGTTTAAATACCGTTCCCTCATCCAAAAGATGGTTTCCCTCACTCTATGTTTTCTATTCAAAAGGAGGCTGCTACTTTTAAGTATCAATAAAACCATCAATTATGAAAAACTTTCTATTTTCTTTACCCGTATTATTTATAACGCTACTACAATCTTCGGCCTTGTTTTCGCAAGAACGCACATTAAGTGGAGTGCTTACTGATGATAATGGGGCGCCACTCCCCGGAGTAGTGATTATGATAAAAGGAACAAGCACCGGTGCTCAAACCGACTTTGATGGCAAGTATAGTATTAATTGTAAGTTGGGTGATGTTTTGGTCTACAGTTATGTGGGCTTTAGTAACAAAGAAATTGTTGTCACTCCTGAAATGTTTGGAGAAAATGACAATGTTAGTATTACCAAAAGGGAAGCAGTATCCAATATACTAAGCGATGCCTATGCCAAAGCCATACAGAAAAAACAAGCTACCGGCTTTGCTGTACCAGAAATGGAAAATAGTACATATCGGTATAATCAAAAAGGTTCTTATTTTCAATATCATAGAATTAAGGGGATCGATGTTCAAAATGATAAAAATAAAGTACAGCTTGCGTACTTTGCTCCCGATATATTTTATGAACTTGGATTTACTTCAACAACAGGAATACAGTTTGTAAAGGAACGTAATTTACCTGAACTGCAAAATACCTTTAGTCAAGGGCAACCGCAAGGTGGTCAAAACACATTTTTGGGACCCGAAACGGGTACAAGATTCTCTTATGGCCCTCGATTACAAAGTTTAGAATTTGATGGTACAGCGTATCCTTATGATCAAAATGGAAGATTGGTACCCATAGGTAATGGAATTGGTAACCCTGCTATTGCCTATGATAACAATTTGTTTGAAACAGCGGTAAAAACAACCAATAACTTGTTTTTTAATGTAACTACAGACAAAGATTTTTTAGGGTTAGAATATCGAGATAAAAGAATCTGGGATATTTTTAATAAAGAAAATAGTCGTTTTCATGAAGTAGCACTGCGATACAATAATCCTTCTAATAGCGATAAAAAGGTAAAGTGGAATAGTTTTATTACCTATGCTAAAACGATCGATAATCAACCAAACCTTAATGGATTTTTAAATACAGTATTATTTACCAACTGGGCCACTCCCGCAAGCTTTGAAAATAAACAAGGAACCTTATTAAATACGAATACACAGCGGACTTTTGCTCCCAATACTATTAATAATCCTTTGTGGTTACTAGAAAACAATAGAAATAAGATCGTAAAAGATGTGCTAACCAGCAGCATTCAGAATACGAGTACGTTGTCTGATGAGCTAACGCTTTATGGAAATCTCAACCATACATACACGTCCAACAAACAACAGTTTGGGGTAATTCCTGGTACAGTTGGATTTGCTAACGGATTTAGTAGTGATAAAAACTTTGACACCAATGCTTTTAATGCAGTTGTAACGGCTACATTGAGGAAAGAAAACAACAAATCTGAAATTCAGTTTATTGCTACGGCCAATTATAACTATAAAAATTTGAAATATGACTTGTCTGAAGAAACTGGATTTTCACCATTTTCATTTAGCGATGCAACAGTAACCAATACAAATAAGGAAAGGATTAGTCGAAACACGATTCAGCTTATCAACACGGTCAATTATGAAATTTCGGATTGGGATACCACAATAAGGCTATCCAACACTTCGTATAGTTCATCAATACAAAATGACAAATGGTTGCTACCCAAATTGCAGTTAGATGTTGATTTGAGTAACCATCTTGATAGCCACTGGCTTCGTGTTTTTAAGATTTCGGCAAATACAGCTTTTGATGTAAAAGATACTCCTTTGTATTACGCAAATCAAAGCCACAATAGCTTAGATACCGCTCCCGAACAAATTCAGACATTTGTATCCAACGATGATTTATTTGTAAATGATGCCTTGCGATTGGAAGAAAAAACAAGTTTGTCATTAAGTAGTCAGTTAAGTTTCCATGCATTTGGTGGAGAGATTGACCTTGGGCTTACCTATTACAACAACACAAACAAAAAAAGCGTATTTCCGATACTAGATCAAGGCAATTTCGTACTGCAAAACAGTGCTGATATCAATACCTATGGGATTGAAGGAAACCTGGATGTATCATTATACCGTTACAATGATTTTTCTTATGTACCAGGAATCGTATTTACATGGTATAGAAATAATGTAAATAAGATTTATACGGATCAGGAACGAATTCCAATTGCCGGATTCTCTACAGTATCAAAGAATTTGATTCCGGGACAGCCCGCCGGAGTGCTTGTGGGTTCCTCGTATGCCAGAGACGATCAAAATAATGTGATTATAGA
The DNA here is from genome assembly GCA_947496555.1 of uncultured Aquimarina sp. Taxonomy (GTDB): domain Bacteria; phylum Bacteroidota; class Bacteroidia; order Flavobacteriales; family Flavobacteriaceae; genus Aquimarina. Next base: position 105,603 of record CANMDH010000014.1, read on the forward strand.
CGATCAGGGATTTCCATTGGTAGCTTCAGAACCCCAAATAATTGGAGACCCTACACCAGATTTTTCTATTGGTTTTTCTAATAGTTTTTATTGGAAGAAACTACAGCTTAGTTTCCTGGTAGATTTCCAAAAAGGCGGAGATGTATGGAATGGCACCCAAAATGTACTGAATTACCTTGGTACATCACAACAATCCGCAGAAGAGCGTCTAATCACGGGTCTTTTATTTGAAGGAGTTAATCAACAAGGGCAACCGAATACGAACACGGTTGATTTTGCCAACCCCGCAAATCCGATTACCGAAAATAGATTTGTGCGATATGGTTTCGAGGGTGTTGCAGAAGATGCTATTGTAGACGGTAGTTATATCAACTTGAAATTTGTTTCCCTTTCATATAGTATTAAAAAAGAAGAAGAAAGAGGTTTCATTCGCGAACTGGATGTTGGAGTCTACGGGAACAACTTATTTACCTATACTAAATACCGGGGGGCGTCACCCTATAGTTCCTTGTTTGATCAGGCATCTAGTCAAGGTCTTCAGTTTTTTAATACTCCGATTACCAGTGAAATAGGAATCCGTTTACAAATAAAATTATAAAGTCATGAGAACATATATACCTAAAATCCAAAATATAACCCTAATAATTACTGCATGTATTGTGATGGTCTCTTTTATGAACTATGAGAGCAATGATTCACTAATTGAAGATATCTATACACAAACCGATCGCCCATTTTACTTTCCCGGAGAAACTATTTGGTTCAAATCCTATGTGGTAGACCAGGCACATACGATCACTTCAATAAGTGAAGCGATGTATGCCGAGCTTATTTCTCCTAAAGGAACGGTGGTTAAGCAACTAAAAATAGGAATCAATCAAGGATATGCCTATGGTAACTTTGATACTCAACAAGATTGGGTAGGGGGCATCTATACCTTGAAAATGTATACAAATTGGATGCGCAACTATGGGGAAGAAGCGTATTTTACTAAAAAGATTACCATTCAGAAAGTAATACAACCGGATGCGCTTCTTTCTCTAAAGTTTGAAAAAGAAGGTTATGGTAAATCTTCTGAAGTCGTTGCCAATTTTGAAGCAAAGGATCTTAAAAATAATCCAATAGCAAACAAAGAGATTACCTATGAAGTTGCCGTAAAAGGCAAAAAAATACATTCTGGAACAACGACCACCGATATCAAAGGAAAAGCTACACCAACATGTATACTCCCCAAAGATTTAAATACTATTGATGTTGTGCTTACGGTATTTCTTCCCTATGGTGGATCTACAGAATCCATATCACGAAGCATTCCAGTAGTGTTAGATACGATCGATCTTCAATTTTTTCCGGAAAGCGGAAAGATCATTGCCGGTACCAATAATCAAGTTGCATTTAAAGCTATTAATGAGTTTGGGAAACCGGTAGATATTTCAGGAAATATTATAGATGAAGACGGTACGATTATAACAAATTTTAAAAGCTATCATGATGGAATGGGAGGTTTTGAAATATCAGCTGCACCCAATACTACCTATTATGCACAAGTTACAGCGCCATTTACTTCAGAAAAGAAAATAACACTTCCAAAGGTATACAATGAAGGAACTCGTTTTTCTATATCAACCGATAGTCTGCATGCAGTAGTACATATATTTTCAACAATAAAAGATTCGTATAGACTCAAAGTGTCAAGTCCATCAAAAATACTTTGGTCACAAAAGATCACTCAAGATCAAGAAACCATTGTGATTCCGACTTCCGATTTTCCGATAGGGATCACCCGATTTACAATATTGGATTCTGGTAAGACACCTATTGCCGAGCGATTGGTCTTTCTTAATCCACAAAAGAAACTAAATGTAGAAATAACTACCGATAAGGAGAACTATAAAACCAGAGAAAAAGTAGCCGTGAAAATCAAAACCACCGATAGCAAAGGCACTCCAATTCCCGCTAATCTATCGTTGGCTGTTGCCGATAACAAATTACTTTCTTTTGCCGATGATAAACAGGACCATATCGAATCCTATTTTTTGATGTCGTCTGAGTTAAAAGGTACAATACATAAGCCTGTGTTTTATTTTGACCCTACAGAACCCAAAGCCACAAAAGCATTGGATTATGTTATGCTTACCCATGGTTGGAGGGATTATCTATATACTACAAAGGTAAATCGTGATAACGCATTCTACCTACCAGAACGAGAAGCTATCCATAAAGGAACCGTAGTAGATAGAAAAGGAAGGCCCGTAAAAGCCCATTTGTTGATCTTTGATCAAAATGGTAATAAAGTCTTGGTGTTGGATACGGATAGCAAAGGAAGTTTTTCGTGCAAGTTGGGACCGTCAAGCTCGTACATCATTATTGCTTATACCGATGATCAAAAGGCATTGCGTATTGTAGATACTACGGTTAAAAAAGGGTATGATATTGATAACAAACGAAAGAACGGAAATGATGCTCTTAAAGACGCCATTCGTATTAGGGGATTTACCGCGGTAGAACAACCTCTTAAAAAAACTATCAAAAAGAAAGCCGAAGTAGCTTCAATAGCTATGGAAGAGAGCAGCTCAGAACTTGAAGAAATAGTGATTGTGGGTTACGGAATCCAGCAAAGGAAAATGATATCGGGGAGTATTGTCACTATAAAATCAGAAGCGATCGAGCCAGCTAATAGCGTAGTCCAAATGTTACAGGGCAGAGTTTCTGGAGTACAGATAACCAATGCCGATGGAATCTATGGAAATGCTGCAAAAATAAGTATACGGGGAGCAAATAGTGTATCCGGTAATAATCAACCGCTTTACGTTGTGGATGGAGTTCCGGTACCATTGGAAGCTGTGAATGAACTTGATCCTGGCCTGATCGAATCGGTAACCGTATTAAAAGATGCGGTTGCCACGGCGCTATATGGCTACCGAGGTGCTAACGGAGTACTTGTGATAGCTTCGAAGCATAAAAAACACCTATATAATTGGGGAAAGAAGAAATTAAACAACCCAAAATTCAATAATTACACCTATCATCATCTATATAAGCAGCGTTCATTAACTAATTACACTCCCAGGGCATTTTATGTTCCGGTATATGATAGTAAGGTACTACCAGAAGAACGTAAGGATTTTAGAAAAACTATTTATTGGAATCCCGTGGTCCAAACCAATGATCAGGGAGAAGCTAATATATCCTTTTATAATTCTGATGCGATCACTTCTTTTAAAATCACTGCCGAAGGTATAGGTTACAATGGTTTGGTAGGGCGTAAAGAAAAAGATTATAGTACCAAAAAGCTATTATCGATCGATTTTAAAGCTCCCAATTATATGGCGCTTCATGATACGATTGCATTGCCTGTGATTATCAAAAATGAATCTTCAGAAGCAATAGAAGCTTCATTAGATCTTGATCTTCCCAAAGGTCTCCGGTTGTTAAAGCCCATAGTTTCTGATATCAACCTATCGGCCAATAGTACAAAACGTATTCATGTTACTGTGGTTCCTAAAGAATTGAATAAAAATAGCAATATCACCGTTTCGGCTACAGCAGGAGATTATAAGGACAAGGTGACTAAAGAAGTAGCCGTAATAAGCCCATATTTCCCAACACAAGTTTCTGTTTCAGGATCAAAAAATGAATCCTATAGTTTTGAGGTAAATCATATTGTAGCCAATAGTCTTACGGCCGATTTCACCATTTATACAGATATCGTTGGGGATGTAATGAATGGTATAGAATCGCTAATCAGACAACCGTATGGATGTTTTGAACAAACCTCGTCGAGTACCTATCCTAACATCGTGGTTTTAAAATACCTTAAAGAAACGGGTAAAAGTAATCCCGAGATTACCGCCAAGGCCATGAAATATATTGAAGAAGGCTACAAACGGCTTATTGGTTTTGAAACCAAAGTAGGAGGATTCGAATGGTTTGGAAAAACGCCACCACATGAAACCTTGACCGCCTATGGGGTATTAGAATTTACTGAAATGAAGGAGATCTATCCCAAAGTAGATCAAAAGATGATCAATAGAACCGTTGATTGGCTTATGAGCCGAAGAGATGGCAAGGGAGGATTTAAGAAAAGTAAGCAAGGGTATGACAGTTTTGCTAGTTCGCCCGCAGCAGTTGCAGATGCTTATATTGTGTATGCAATTAGTGAAGCCGGAATTGATGTTTCTTTAGAAAAAGAATACGATACAACATATGCAAAGGCAGTACAGAGCAATGACACTTATCGTATGGCACTACTGGCAGCGGCAAGTTATAATCTTAACAAACCAGAGAATGGTAATCGTTTATTAGAAGCCATTACCCAAAATATCGAAAGGTATGGTTTTAAAGGATTACCTGTCGAAAATACGATTACTCGTTCTAACGGTGATTCTAAAGCTATAGAAACTGCAGCATTTACCATTTTAGCATTGATGAAAGCACAGGAAAAAGATGAAATACTGATCTCTAAAGGAATTGAATATCTGGTAAGTAAACGAAAAAATGGAAGATTTGGATCCACACAAGCCACCGCAACAGCGCTTAGAGCATTGATCGAGTATACCAAAGGCCAAAAAAATAAATTACTAAACAAGAATCAAGCAATACAGCTTACACTTAATGGCAAAAAACTAACCGAAAAATTAAAGACGAATGACAAAGGTCAGGTAGTGATTGGTGGGTTACAGAACTATATTAAAGAAGGAGAACAAACGGTTACCGTTAGCTTTAGTGATCCGGAAATTACGTTTCCGTACGAGATGAATATTCGTTGGGACAGCCCGCTGCCGGATACTTCCAAAGAATGTAAGTTAGAGCTAAAGACTACTATTTTGGATCAACCATACAAGGTAGGAGACAATGTAAGAATGACTGTAGAAGTTAACAATAGATCTACCCGCGGTGTAGGAATGCCGATGGCCATTGTTGGGATCCCATCGGGGACAACACCACAACCTTGGCAACTAAAGGAATTGGTAGAACGAAAAGAAGTGGCGTATTATGAGGTGTTTGAAAACTACCTGGTTTTCTATTGGAGAGAATTTGCACCAGCCGAATTTAAAACCATTGCTTTGGATCTAAAAGCCGATATACCCGGAACATACCAAGCACCTGCTAACTGTTCATATCTCTATTATACCGACGAACATAAGCATTGGATCCCCGGAAATACTTTGAAAATAGATGAGTAACGCTTGACCTTAGGTTTGATATTATTACTTTGAAAATAAAAAGAGGTTGCCCTAAAAAGTGCGTCTAAATAAACTGTCACATTGAGCGTAGTCGAAATGTATTAAACATTCGGAATAATTATCTCTCGACTCCGCTCGAGATGACAGGAAATTTACTTTTTAGGGTAACCTTTTTATTATTAGGCAATTACCAGGTTTTTTTAATTAATCCCTTCTACCTTTTTAATAGGTCGTACTTCGATACGCCAGATGCCTTCTTCAAATCTTGGGTCTTGCTTTGTGATTTCGATAGCTTCATCTAGATCCTTTGCTAGCAAATGATAGTAGCCAGAAATAATTTCTTTGGTTTCGTTATATGGGCCATCGATGATCTTACCATCTTTATACGATAAGATACGACCTTCCATCTCCAGGGGTTGCGCAGATTTCATTCGACCTTCTTCCATTAATCCTTTGATGTAACTACCCACTTTTTCGATGTGTTGTTGTAATTGTTCGGGAGAAAGGTCGGCTTTAGGCGACTCTTCACTTTTAATAAATAACATGAATTCTTTCATTGTTCTGTTTTTTATGATTTATACCCTTACAACAATTGGATTTATTGAATAGGGACAAGTTTTTTTAATTTTTTTTCTAAAAGTTCTACATCCCTTTTGTTTATAGATAAGGAAATCCCCTCTTGTAAATGCCTGCGCGCAAGTTCGGATTGCTTTTCCTGTATATAAAACTCTGCCAGCGTAGCATGAAAAAGGTAATGATTCCCTATATCAGATGCATTCTCTAATACTTTTAATTCTTGTATACTTGCTTGATTACCTTTCACCTTGGCCAACGGAATGCTTCTATTTAATCGTACCAGGGGAGTATCCTGTAAAACCAACAAACTGTCATATAGGGATAGAATTTCTGCCCAATTAGTGGCTTCAAAGCTAGTAGCAATACAATGATGACCCGAAATAGTGGCTAGAATCTGATATATGGATACAACATCACTTTTAGTCGTTTGGTTTAGATAGTGGATGCCGGTATTGATTAAAGATGCGTTCCACTTTTGTCTATTTTGCTGATGCATTTCGACCAGGGTTCCGTCTTCGACTCTTGCTTCAAAACGAGCAGCATTCAGATACATCAAAGCGAGTAGGGCATAGACTTCGGTTTTTTCTTTTACAGTTTTGTTATTGGCCAATATTTCTGCCAAACGAATCGCTTCAAGACATAGATCATACCGTATCACTTTGTTTTGTTGTGAGGGACTATACCCTTCATTAAAAAGCAAATAAATGGTCTTAAGAACGATGCCAAGATTATCTATGGCAGTAGCCGAAGTTTCAAAGGATATATTAGCTTCTCGTAATTGTTTTCGTCCTCGTACTAATCGTTTGTTGATCGTTTCGGTAGAAGTAAAAAATGCACTGGCAATTTCAGCAATACTAAATCCGCAAAGAATCTTCAGCATCAACGCAATTTGAGAGTTTTCCGAAATAGAGGGATAGCAACACACAAACATCATTTTAAGCTGTTCGTCACTAATCAATTCTTCAGAAATTTGTAGATCCTCTAACTCGGCATGAGTGTTCTTTTGCTTGTATTGAGATTCGTATTGGGTTTGATACTTTTTTCGTTTTAGAATATTGAGCGTACGATTTTTTGCAGTCGTATATAACCATGCCTGTGGGTTTTCTGGGATGCCATGTTGCTGCCAGTGGTCTACTGCTTTCAGTAAGGTTTCTTGTACAATGTCTTCGGCAGTTTCTACATTATTGGTCCCAATATACCGTGTAATGACTGAAACTATTTTCCCGTATTCATTCCTAAAGAAATGTTCGGTAAGTTGACGTGATGTATGCGTATCATCCGAGTTCATTAGCAAGTGTTTACCAGGGAATTTCAGATTTAGTCTCAACATTCCAAAACATACCATTCTTAAAATCACCGGTTACAAAATCAAATATTCCTTTGGCGGATTGTTCCGGAGAAAGACGACCCGATGTATCATCTCCGGAAATCATAGTACGTACCCATCCCGGATGAATTACAGCTACTTTGGGTGTTCCGTTAAGTCGATTCACCAAAATCTTGCTATACATATTTAATGCCGCTTTAGACATGCGATACGCCACCGAGCAGGAGGGTTCACATAACGTAATAGATCCCATTTTGGAAGAAATATTAATGATCTTTCCATTGGGATTTACTAAAGCCAGTATTTGTTCTGTAAAGAATACGGTTCCCGTTGTATTTACTTCAAAAGTATTTCTGTAAGAGACTTCTGCGGGTAATGTAAAATTTAAATCCGGTCCAATTCCCGCATTATTAATTAAGATATCAATGGTGATTCCTAAATCTTTAATCTGTTTATATGCTTGCGGAATACTTTCATTTTTTGAAAGATCCAAAGCAATAGGAGTAAAATTGGGATGATCAATTGAAATAGAACCCGTACGGCTGGTACCTATCACATGATAATCCTGTTCGAGAAAAAGTTTGGCAAGGGCCAAACCAATACCTTGACTTGCTCCTGTGATCAATACATTTGTGTGCATACGTTGGTGTTTCTAATAGAGATACCAAAATAGGCAATTTTATTCGAAGGGTGAGGCATTATGCTGAGCTTTCCGAAGTACTCTTGAACGCTGAATCTGAAACCGAATACCCGGGCTTCGAGAGCCTCAGCCCTCGAGTCTGGATCAAAATAAAAATAGAAAGAAGCGATTACTGAGGCTCTCGAAGTGAAAGCGGACTTCGGCTACGCCTAGCTCTCAAATATTATATCCGATCAAATGAAAAACAAAATTTAATTGGATCATATCCTTCGAAACGCTCAAGAACCTGGTAGCAAAAGAACCCAATTAAATTCCCCAGTTTCAAAAAATGAAACTAACTGCTCTTATCATTGTAAATCATAAATAATTTAAAGACTAAGATTTGATCGGTTACATGTATATTTTAGAATGTAGTGATGGTAGTTACTATACGGGAAGCACAAAAGATTTAGAGAAAAGGCTTATTCAACATCAAAATGGTGAAGGAGCCAATCATACCAAAAAAAGGTTGCCTTTAAAGCTATTGTATTATGAAAAGTATAATAGAATTGATACTGCATTTTATAGAGAAAAACAAGTACAGGGTTGGTCTAGGGCAAAGAAAGAGGCATTGATGAGAGGGGATATGGACGCATTACCAGGTTTGTCGATGGCATATCGTGATATTGGGGCTTCGAGAGCCTCAGCCCCCAATGATAGTTCGAACCCTGAGGCCCTCGAAGGGTGAGGTCACTCAAGCCATATTAATCGGAATGCTATCAATACATAACTTTAACAAAAAGCTATGTTAAAGTATTGATTTTAAATATAGAAACTAAACACAAATTCGTTCTTTAGAGATATATTAATCAACCCGTTGTGCATTTTGATTAACTAAAAAAAGAGTTGTGCATACTGCTGTTAAGCAGTAAATTGTAATAACGACAA